>DBFBGR010000012.1:0-17620 GCA_048201935.1 Oscillospiraceae bacterium
CTTATTTGTCAGAATGTTTGAAAATAGAACATCCCTCTCTCCCCCCTGCCACAATGGATTGCCGGAACGATGCGCTTTTCTTAACTATGGAAAGGAGGAACAAAAAACATACTCGCTATCCTTGCAAGGAACAGGAGGGATACCTATGATGGCTCCAAAAGAATAACAAACGGAGATTTCATAATGGAAGTCTCGCCAAAAAATTAAATCTAGAAAAAGGAAGGTAACACTATGAATAATGATTCTTTTACAACACAAAGCACCACCAAGGATCGGAAGGAAAAGCGTCCCTTTATTCGCGAGGCGTGCTTTACAGTCTTTGGCGATTGGGTCTCTACTATTGAGCATCTGGAGACTGAACAGGATACAAATTCTGCTGCCTACATGCTATTTAAGGCTATTGCCAACTATTCGTTGTACAATATTGCCCCGGATTTCAAGCATTTTCCGCAACTGTCGATATTCTGGCCTATGCTTGAACGCCAGATTGACAGCAGTGTAGATCGAAGAAGTAAAAACTTTGCCGATGAAGAAAGTGACGAAAGGAGGCAAGAGATCATCGATATCATTGAAAGACATCCAGAGTACTCTTGTCGCGAAATCGAGAAGCTAACTGGAATAGGCAAAAGTACTGTAAATAGAATTCAGCGACAGTATGCAGCGCAGAAGGCTACCACCACTTCTCGGGATGATGGTCCCTCTGCTGGTAGTTTTGATGCTGCTGGTCCTGTTGTTGGTAATTCTTCTGCTGGTATATCTTATACTGATGGTTATCCTTCTCATCTTTATAAATCTATTCCTCATGTTCCTTCTCCTGGTATTGATACTATGGGACGGGACAGTGGGACGCCTGATCCATTCAGCGATCTGGATGACGATGACGGAGAACTTCCTTTCTAAAAAGTGGAAAGCCCACACAGTTTAGCCCAAAATCCATTTTGTCAAGATGAATTCTTTTGGCCAAAAAATCCTTTTTCTAAAAGAAGAAACCGCATAACCACGGGAGTCTCAAGATAGACCATTAGGGCGAACTGCTCTAAAAGTTCTGCGTGGTTACCCTGAGTTTCCTAGCTTTTGGGAAAAGTACCCCTCAACACACAATTAACGGAGCTTGAATACTCCATCGCATTTGCGATCAAAGCCTCGCCGAAGGTGGGCGGCTCCTATCTACGAATAGGAGGAACAAAGCACAGCATGACCCAAAGAACGAACACTACATACTTTAGCGACTCTGTTCCAGATGTACTAACACCCACAGAGGTCGCCAACATCTTGAAATTGGGACGGACCACTACCTACGAGCTACTGAGAACGGGCGCGATCAACTCTATCAAGATAGGGAGAAAGATTATCGTCCCCAAAAAGTTTTTGGAGGACTTTATCGAAGAATGCGCCGAGATGTGCTATACTGAAAGCCAGATGGTAGGCAATCTGTCTGTTGCGAGAAAGGAGTAAACATGAAAGCAACAGGAAGCCTAAGAGTAAAGCACGGTATCTGGCAAGTGGTCATTGACTACGTTGACGAGCAGGGCAAACGGCGGCAGATGTCAGAGAGCACAAAACTCCCCGAGCGAGGTAATAAACGCAGGGCGCAGACGCTTTTGGATGCGCGGCTCAAAGATTTAGAGGGGCAGTACACGGCAGCGCTGGAAAAGAAAAATGTCTCCTTCCTTTCCTTCATGCGCCAATGGTTGGATGAGGTAGTTATCTACCGGGTTAAGGAGACAACCGCTACCCAGTATAACTACATTTACAACAGCTATATTGCCAAGTATCGACCTTTCCATGGGGTGCGGCTCCAAGCTCTGACCCCAGCTGTCATCCAAAGCTACTACAACGCCCAGCTGCGAGCGGGCCTATCCCCAAACACGATCCGCAAGCACCACGCCAATATCCACAAGTGTCTGGCCTACGCTGTCCGGCTCCAACTGATCCCCACCAATCCGGCAAATATGATAGAACTACCGCCCAAGCGCAAGTATCAGGGAGCGACGGCCTATACGCCAGAGCAGTTAAAAACCCTCTTAGAACTGTTTAATGGCGACTCTTTGGAGACAGTGGTGCGGCTGGCGGTGACCTATGGCCTGCGACGTAGTGAGGTCTGCGGCTTGCGTTGGGAGGCGGTGGACTTCGGCAAGGGGACCATCCACATCTGCCATACGGCGGTCATATCCAAGGGTAAAGTCATTTATTCCAACGATACCAAAACCAATACCAGCAACCGCATCCTCCCTCTCACCGCCCATATGAGGGCATACCTTCAAGGCATACAGGCTCGGCAGGCAGAGTACAGAGAGCTTATGGGTACGGCTTATGTGGATAGTGGCTATGTATGCGTCCATCCTAACGGCACCCCGATACGGCCAGACTATGTGACGCCGCATTTCCAAAAGAAACTGCAAGCCGCTGACCTGCCGCTCATCCGTTTCCACGACCTGCGCCACTCTGTGGTCTATGCCCTGCGACAGGGTGGCTGTGACGTAAAGGACATCCAAGCCTGGCTGGGGCACAGCGACGTATCTACCACCCTTAACGTGTACGGTCATATCCTGGGTGGGGATATGGAGCGGCTGGGGGCAGTCATGGATCACACACTATTTATCACACCAAAAGCCACTTAACATCAGCGACAGTTGCGGGACGCAAAAAGGAAATCCGCTGAAAAGTTCATAAAACTGAACTAATCAGCGGATTTCCTGGTACGCCCGAAGGGACTCGAACCCCCAACATTCAGAACCGGAATCTGACGCTCTATCCAATTGAACTACGGACGCATACCTGCTGCCCAGTATCTGGGCAGCAGAGGTATTATAGCACGCCGGGGCAAAAGAATCAAGTCTTTTTTTAGCCCAGCAGCAGCTTGTCGTCGGCCTCGTCGCTGCCGCTGGCCTGGCTGAACTTGGCCAGCAACTCCTCCACGGTGAGCTTGCGCTTCTCCTCGCCGGAGACATCGATGACCACCTTGCCGTCGTACATCATGATGAGGCGGTTGCCGTGGGCGATGGCGTCGCGCATATTGTGGGTGATCATCAGCGTGGTGAGGTGGTCGGCGCTGACGATCTTCTCGGTGGTGTCCAGCACCTTGGCCGCCGTCTTGGGGTCCAGGGCCGCGGTGTGCTCGTCCAGCAGCAGCAGCCGGGGCTTTTGCAGCGTGGCCATCAGCAGCGTCAGCGCCTGGCGCTGGCCGCCGGAGAGCAACCCCACCTTGGTGGTGAGCCGGTCCTCCAGCCCCAGGTCCAGGGTCTCCAACAGCTCACGGTAGCGCTTGCGCTCGGCGGCGGTGATGCCCGGGCGCAGGTGCCGGGTCTTGCCCCGGCGGGCGGCCAGGGCCAGGTTCTCCTCGATCTGCATGGACGCGGCGGTGCCCATCATGGGGTCTTGGAACACCCGGCCGATGTACTTGGCCCGCTTGTGCTCGGGGAGCTTGGTCACGTCCACATCACCGATGGTGATGGTCCCCCGGTCCACCGGCCACACCCCGGCCACGGCGTTCAAGAGGGTGGATTTGCCCGCGCCGTTGCCGCCGATGACGGTGACGAAGTCGCCGTCGTTCAAAGTCAGATCCACGCCTCGCAGGGCCACTTTTTCGTTGACCGTGCCCGCGTTAAAGGTCTTCCAAACACCCTTGACCTCAAGCATTGTCGCCACCCCCGATCTCCACGTTAGCCTCTACGGAAGCACCGCCGAGCTGCGTTTTGACCTTGCCGTGAAAATACTTGCCCTTCCAGTAGGGCACCGCCAAAAATAGCGCCACGATCAGGGCGGTGACCAGCTTCATGTCGTCGCCGCTGAGGAGCTTGGAGCCGATGACCAACTGGTAGACCACGTAGTAGATCACCGAGCCGATGACCACCGTCAACAGCTTCAGCGCGAAGTTGCGGAAGACGCGGCCCAGCAGCACCTCGCCGATGATGACGGCGGCCAGGCCGATAACGATGGCGCCCCGGCCCATGGACACGTCGGCAAAGCCCTGGTACTGGGCCAGCAGGGCCGAGCTCAGCGCCACCATGCCGTTGGAGAGCATCAGCCCCAGCACGGTGGTAAAGCTGGTGTTGATGCCCTGGGCCCGGGCCATGGCGCTGTTAGAGCCCGTGGCCCGCAGCGCCGCGCCCAGCTCCCGGCCAAAGAACCAATAGAGCAGGCCGATGGTCACGATCACGGCGATACCCACCACGAAGATGGGATTGTCCAGCCCCAGGCTCTTCACGTTGCGGGAGGAGACCAGCAGATCGTAGTTGTTGGCGTTGATGGGCTGGTTGGACTTGCCCATGACCCGCAGGTTCACCGAGTAGAGGGCTAGCTGGGTCAAGATGCCCGAGAGGATGGCGGGGATGCCGCACACGGTGTGGAACAGCCCCGTGGCCAGCCCCGCCAGCAGTCCCGCGCCAAAGGCGCAGACCAGAGCCACCGGCGTGGGCACCCCCGCCATGGTGGTCATGATGAACACCGCGCCGCCCAGACACATGGTGCCGTCCACCGTCAGGTCGGCCACGTCCAGAATTTTATAGGTGATGTACACCCCGATGGCCATAATGCCCCAGATGAGGCCCTGGGATATGGCGCCGGGCATGGCGTTCAAAAGCGCCACTGGATTCATAACGCGTCTCCTTCTTCCTTGTCCAGAGTGCCGGGGCAAAAAAGTCGATACCCCAGGAGATTATATCAAAAAACAGAGGAAAAGGGAACCCCCTTTTCCTCTGTTTTTTCGCCTATTGGGAAATTTTTTGTGCCGGGATCAGCCCTCCACCTCGATGGCCACATAGCCCTCGGGGGGAGTCAGGCCCAGGTCGGCGCAGATCTCGGCGTTATACTTGGGGGTGGCGGGGGCGTACTCGATGGCCATATCGGCGATGTTGGCGTCGCCGGTGAGCACCTTGGCGGCCATCTTGCCGGTGGCCACGCCCAGGTCATAGTAGCTGATGGACAGGGTGGCCACGCCGCAGCCCTTGCAGATGCCCTCCTCGCCAACAAAGACGGGCATCTTGGCGGGACGGCAGATGTTGTCCACGATGCCGGTGTTGGCGGCGGCGGTGTTGTCGGTGGGGATGTAGAGCACGTCGCTGGCGGCCACGGCGCTCTCCACCACGGCGGCCAGGTCGTTGGAGTCGGAGAAGGAGTAGAGCTCGGCGGTGTAGCCCAGCTTCTCCAGCTCAGCCTTCACCACGTCCACCTGGTACTGGCTGTTGGCCTCGGCGGAGCAGTAGACCAGGCCCACGTTCTTGGCCTCAGGGCACCAGTCCTTGATCATCTGGGCCTGCTGGTCCAGGGGGGCCAGGTCGGAGGTGCCGGAGATGTTGCCGCCCACGGTGCCGGTGAAGTTGGGGATCTCCAGGGCCACGCCATACTCGGTGACGGAGGTGCCCAGAATGGGGATCTGGGTGGTGGCGGCAGCGGCGGCCTGGAGGGCGGGGGTGGCGTTGCAGAGCATCAGGTCCACGTCGTCGGCCACGAACTGGTTGACGATGGTGGAGCACATGGGAATGTCGTTGGAGGCGTTCTGCTCGTCAAAGGTCACCTGGCCGGGCAGGGCCTCGTCCAGAGCGTCCATAAAGCCCTGGGTGGCCTGGTCCAGAGCGGGGTGCTGGACCAACTGGCAGATGCCCACGGCGTAGCTGCCGGTAGGCGCGTCGGTAGTGGGGGCGTCGCTGACGGGAGCGTCAGAGACAGGGGCGTCGGTGGCGGGGGTGTCCTCGCCACCGCAGGCGGCCAGGGCAAAGACCATCACGATGGCCAAAAGCAGAGCAAGATACTTTTTCATTCTATGTTTCCTCCTTAGATGTGCCGTACACTTTAGCACGTTGTGGTGCTAAATCAGCACCGAGCGATATTATAGTCCCCTCGCCCAGAAATGTCAAGGGGTCGACAGAAAAAAAGAGACCCGCACAGGGTCTCTTCTCACTTTCCCACACAAAAGCGTTGGAAGATCTCGGCCACCACGTCCTCCTGGACCCGGCGGCCGGTGAGCTCGGCCAGGGCGGCCAGGGCCGCCTCTACGTCCAGCAGCACCAGGTCCGGCGGCGTGCCGGCCTCCAGGGCTTGGCCCGCCCGTTCCAGGGCCTCCAGGGCGCGGCGGGCGCATCCGGCCTGCCGGGCGTTGACCAGGGCCTCGCCGTCAGGCTGGCTCCCCTGGGGGAAGAGCTCCGCCACCGCCCGGCCCAAAGCCTCCGCCGCCCCCTGGGGGTCGGTCTTGGCGCTGAGGCGAAGGCCCTCTACAGCCTCACAGGGGCCCGGATCGGCCCAAATATCCGCCTTATTGCGGACCAAAAGGGCCGGGGCCAGCTCCCGGGCCCGCCGCCACAGGGCTTGGTCCTCGGCGTTCAGCTCTCCGGGAGCGTCGGTGACCACCAGGATGAGCCCCGCGGCCTCCATAGCCTGGCGGGAGCGCTCCACTCCCAGGGCCTCGGCCCGGTCGGCGGCCTGGCGCAGCCCGGCGGTATCCGCCAGCCGCAGCAGCACCCCGCCCAGCACGCAGCCCTCTTCCACCGTGTCCCGGGTGGTGCCGGGCAGGTCGGTGACGATGGCCCGCTCATAGCCCAAAAGGGCGTTCAAAAGGGTGGATTTGCCCACGTTGGGGCGGCCCACGATGGCGCAGCTCAGGCCCTCCCGGACCAGGCGGCCCCGCTGGTAGCTCTCCAGCAGGGCGGACAGCTCCGCCCTAGCCCCGTCCAGGGCCTGGCGGATGTCTTGGGATGTAAAGGGGGCCAGGTCCTCGTCGGGGTAGTCCACCACGGCGTGGAAGTGGGCCAGAAGGCCGGTGAGGGTCTGGTAGGCCCCCTCCACCCGCCGCTGAAGGGCCCCGGAGAGCTGCGTCGCCGCCTGACGGGCGGCGGCGGGGGTCTGAGCGTCGATGAGGTCGGCCACCGCCTCGGCCCTCGTCAGGTCCAGCTTGCCGTTCAAAAAGGCCCGCTGGGTGAACTCCCCGGGCCTGGCCTGGCGGACCCCCTGGGCAAAGAGGGCCTCCAGAGCCAACGTCAACACCGTGGGCGAGCCGTGGCAATGGAGCTCACAGCAGTCCTCGCCGGTGTAGCTGTGGGGGGCCCGAAACCAGACCGCCATGGCCTGGTCCAGCGGCCTTCCCTGCTCGTCCAAAAGGGTGCCTAAGCGCAGTTTCCCAGGCTCGCCAGAGCCGACGGCTCCGCCGTCGGCCAGTTTGAAAACCTTTGTGGCGCAAGGGATACAATCATCTCCAGTAAGACGGATCACGCCGATGGCCGTCCGGGCCGTGCCCGTGGCGATGGCGGCAATGGCCTCTGACACAGCCCTTCCCTCCCTGGGTCAAATTTTTGTGTAACTTTTTGTTTCCAACCGGGTTGACACGGTTTTATGTCAACCATTTTCCCGGGTTCTTCCACTCCCGTTCCCACGCTCAGATGTGGAAAACTTTGTGGAAATGTGGAAAAACCCCGCATCCATCGGCCCTTGTCCAAATTGGAAATCTTTCCTATTTTCCATTTTGCCGTGTCCCGGCGGTGTACAAAATAATTATGGGTAAACCGCCCTGGCTAAGGGTCGTTAGCCGGCCGCGTAAAAGCCGGCTCAGACCTCCAGGATCACAGGCAGGATCATGGGGTCGCGCTTGGTCTTTTTATAGAGGTAGCCACTGAGTTCGTCCTTGATGGCGGTCTTCAACGCGGCCCAGTCAGTGGCGTAGCGGGTGGAGGTGTGCTCGATGGTGTCCAGGGTGACCCGGCGCAGCTCCTCCATCAGCGCGTCGGACTCCTTGACGTAGACAAAGCCCCGGGTGATGATGTCAGGCCCGGAGATGAGCCCACCGTCCTCGGCGGACATGGACAGGGCGACGACGATCATGCCGTCCTCGGCCAGGTGCTTGCGGTCGCGCAACACTACGCTGCCCACGTCGCCCACGCCGTAGCCGTCCACAAAGACCCGGCCCGAGGGCACCGAGCCGGTGATCCGGGCGGAACCCGGGGTCAGCTCGATGACCTTGCCGATGTCGGCGATGATGATGTTCTTGGCCTCCATGCCCATCTCCCGGGCCAGCTTGGCATGGGTCTTGAGCATGCGCTGCTCGCCGTGGACGGGGATGAAAAACCGGGGCTTGACCAGGGCGTGGAGGATCTTCAGCTCCTCCTGGCAGGCGTGGCCGGAGACGTGGAGCTCCCGCTCGCGCTCGTTGATGACCTCCGCGTCCTTGCGGTAGAGCTCGTTGACCACGTTGCCAATGTCGTTTTCGTTGCCGGGGATGGCGGAGGCGGAGATGATGACCCGGTCCCCGGCCTGGATCTCCAACTGCTTGTGGGTGTTAAAGGCCATGCGGGTCAGGGCGGACATGGTCTCGCCCTGGCTACCGGTGGTGATGACGCAGACCTTCTCCTTGGGAAGGCTCTTGATGTGGGCCAGGTCCACCAGGGTATTGGCGGGCACGTCCATGTAGCCAAGCTCAGTGGCCACCTTGATGCCGTTTTCCATGCTCCGGCCGGAGATGGCCACCTTGCGGCCATATTTGGCGGCCACGGTGATGATCTGCTGGATGCGGTCGATGTTGGAGGCGAAGGTGGTGACGATGATGCGCTGCTCGCAGCCCCGGAAGAGGGCGTCAAAGCTGGCGCCCACGCTCTTTTCGCTCTTGGTGTAGCCGCCGCGCTCCACGTTGGTGGAGTCGCACAGCATGGCCAGCACGCCCTCCCGGCCCAACTGGCCCAGCCGGCCCAGGTCGATCATGCCGCCGGAGACCGGCGTGGCGTCGATCTTCCAGTCGCCAGTGTGGACCACCACGCCCACGGGGGTGCGGATGGCGAAGGCGGCGGCGTCGGCGATGGAGTGGTTCACGTGGATGAACTCCACGCTGAACCGCCCGGCCCGGACGGTCTGGCCCGCCTCGCAGGTGATGAGCTTGGTCTTGTCCAGCAGCCGGTGCTCCTCCAGCTTCAACTTCACCAGGCCCACGGTGAGCCGGGTGGCGTAGATGGGAGCCTGGACGCTGCGCAGCAGGTAGGGCAGCGCGCCGATGTGGTCCTCGTGGCCGTGGGTCAGGAAGATGGCCCGGATGCGGTCCTGATTCTGGATGAGGTAGGTGAAGTCGGGGATGACCACGTCAACACCGTACATATCCGTGTCGGGAAAGCCCATGCCCACGTCCACGATGATGATATCGTTGCCGTACTCAAAGACCGTCAGGTTTTTGCCGATCTCGTTGAGGCCGCCCAGAGGGATGATCTTCAGTTTTTCTGCCATAAAAATACTCCTTTTCGCGTTTAGACACAGCAAAACAAGCCGGCGCGGCCGCCCGGTCTGATTACCGGGGTCCACGCTGGGGTGCTGGTCCATAGGTAGATGGTGCGATATTTCCGCGTTTCCTGGAACATACCGTCATTTCAAACGCCTGATGTCAGGCGGGAAAGCCATATAGGTAATGATAGTATAACACACTTCTTAGGAAATGTATACCATTATTTTTTCGGTGTTTGTTCAAACATTATTTACAAAGAAAGTGGTTGACATTTCAGGTGGATGGTGGTACATTAGCACTCAGAACAGCGGAGTGCTAAAAACAACATAGGAAGGTTGGTGAGGGACATGGAGCTGACGGCGCGGCAAAAGAGCATTTTGCGGGCGGTGGTGGAGACCTATATCGAGACCGCCGAGCCTGTGGGCTCCAAGTCGGTGATGGAGCATGCCGGGCTGAATGTCTCCTCGGCCACCATCCGCAACGAGATGGCCGCCCTGACCGAGCTGGGCCTGCTGGAGCAGCCCCACACCTCCGCCGGCCGGGTCCCCGCCCCCAAGGGCTACCGCTTCTACGTCAACGCCCTGATGGACGAGCACCGGCTCTCCCTGCAGGAGACCGAGCGGCTCAACCAGGCCCTGCATCTGAAGATGCGGGAGCTGGACCGGGTGATGGACGAGGCGGGCAAGGTGGTCTCCAAGCTCACCCAGTACCCCGCCTTCGCCCTGTCTACGGGCAAGACCCGGGTGACGGTAAAGCGCTTCGATGTGCTGATGGTGGAGCGGCGGGCCTTCATCGCCGTGGTAATGACCGACAACGACCACCTCTCCAACCGGCTGTTCCGCCTGCCCCAGGACATGGACCGGACCCAGCTCCAGCTCCTGGCCTCGCTGCTCAACGGCTCCTTCACCGGCCTGACCCTGGAGGAGTTCACCCCGGAGCTGGTCCGGGCGGCCTCCGCCGCGTTGGGCGACGAGAGCCTTGTGTCCATGGTGGTGTCCTTTGCCATGGAGGTATTGGAGGAACAGCGCAGCAAGCTGGTCCACACCGCCGGGCTGGACAGCATCCTGGCCCACCCCGAGTATCAGGACCTATCCCGGGCCCAGCCGCTGATGCGCTACCTGGCCCAGGAGGAGAATGTGGGCGCTCTCAGCGTCCCCGAGGGGCAGACCACCAGCGTGCTCATCGGCCCGGAGAACGTCCACGAGGCGTTGAAGGACTCCAGCGTGGTGCTGGCCACCTACGACATGGGGGACAATACCAAGGGCGTCATCGGCGTGGTGGGCCCCACCCGGATGGACTACGCTACGGTGCTGGCCCATCTGGAATACATGGCTAAGGGCCTGAGCCAGCTGTTTGAACGCCAGCAGCTCCCTGCCGCCGGCGAGAAGGAGGAATCAACATCATGAGCGACAAGAAAAAGAGCAAAAAGCCCGCCGAGGCCGCCCCGGAGACGGAGGTAGAGACCCAGGCCCCCGAGGCCGAAGTCGAGACCGAGGCCGTTGCTCCCACGAAGGCCCCCACCGAGGCCGAGGCCCTAAAAAAACAACTGGCCGATCAGGAAGAGCGGTATCTCCGGCTGTGCGCGGAATATGATAACTACCGCAAGCGCACCGCCAAGGAGAAGGAATCGGCCTGGTCCGCCGCCAAGGGCGAGACCGTCAAGGCCCTGCTGCCGGTGTACGACAACCTGGAGCGGGCTTTGAAACAGGACACCGCCGACGAGGCCTACCGCAAGGGCGTGGAGCTGACCATGCAGCAGCTCAAGAAGGTGCTAGAGGACCTGGGTGTCAGCGAGATCCCCGCCCTGGGCGAAGTCTTCGACGCCAACGTCCACTCCGCGGTGATGCACGTAGACGACCCCGAACTGGGAGAGAATACCGTCAAGGAGGTCTTCCAGGCGGGTTTTATGCTGGGGGATAGCGTTTTACGATACTCTATGGTAGTCGTGGCGAATTAGAACGGCGCGTCCAGGAGGCCGCGCCCTACCAAAGGGCAGAAATTTCATTGTAGGGTGCGGCATCCTTGACGCACCGCGCATGGTCTTGTTAATAAGATAATTGGAGGTATATTGTTATGTCTAAGATCATTGGTATCGATTTGGGTACGACCAATTCCTGCGTGTCCGTGATGGAGGGCGGCGAGGCCGTGGTCATCGCCAACGCCGAGGGCAATCGCACCACCCCTTCCGTAGTGGCCTTCTCCAAGGACGGCGAGCGGATGGTGGGCCAGGTGGCCAAGCGCCAGGCCATCACCAACCCCGACCGGACCATCGCGTCCATCAAGCGGGAGATGGGCTCCAGCTACAAGGTGACCATCGACGGCAAGAGCTACACCCCCCAGGAGATCTCCGCTATGGTGCTCCAAAAGTTGAAGGCCGACGCGGAGGCCTATCTGGGCCAGAGCGTCACCGAGGCGGTCATCACCGTCCCCGCCTACTTTACCGACGCCCAGCGTCAGGCCACCAAGGACGCCGGCAAGATCGCGGGGCTGGACGTGAAGCGCATCATCAACGAGCCCACCGCCGCGGCGCTGGCCTACGGCGTGGACAAGGAAACCGCCCAGAAGGTCATGGTCTACGACCTGGGCGGCGGCACCTTCGACGTGTCCATCCTGGACATCGATGACGGGGTCATCGAGGTGCTGGCCACCGCCGGCAACAACCGCCTGGGCGGCGACGACTTCGACAAGTGCGTCATGGACTACCTGGCCGAGGAGTTCAAGAAAACCGAGGGTGTGGACCTCACCGCCGATAAAGTCGCCATGCAGCGGCTCAAGGAGGCTGCCGAGAAGGCCAAGATCGAGCTCTCCGGCGTGACCTCCACCAACATCAACCTCCCCTATATCACCGCCGACGCCACCGGCCCCAAGCATCTGGACCTGACCCTCACCCGGGCCAAGTTCGACCAGCTCACCGCCCACCTGGTGGAGCAAACCGCCGGGCCTGTGCGCCAGGCTATGCAGGACGCCGGCCTCTCCGGCGACCAGATCTCCAAAGTGCTGATGGTGGGCGGCTCCAGCCGCATCCCTGCGGTCCAGGAGATGGTCAAGAAGCTCACGGGCAAGGAGGGCTTCAAGGGCATCAACCCCGACGAGTGCGTGGCCATGGGCGCGGCGCTCCAGGGCGGCGTGCTGGTGGGCGACGTGAAGGGCCTGCTGCTGCTGGACGTGACGCCCCTTTCTCTGGGCGTGGAGACCCTGGGCGGCGTGATGACCAAGCTCATCGAGCGCAACACCACCATCCCCGCCAAGAAGTCTCAGATCTTCACCACCCCCGCCGACAACCAGACCAGCGTGGAGGTCCACGTGCTCCAGGGCGAGCGTGAGATGGCCAAGGACAACAAGACCCTGGGCCGCTTCAACCTGGACGGCATCGCCCCCGCCCGCCGCGGCGTGCCTCAGATCGAGGTGACCTTCGACATCGACGCCAACGGCATCGTCAACGTCTCGGCCAAGGACCTGGGCACGGGCCAGGAGCAGCACATCACCATCACCTCCTCCACCAACATGTCCAAGGAGGACATCGACAAGGCCGTCCGGGAGGCGGAGCAGTTTGCCGCCGAGGACGCCAAGAAGAAAGAGGAGATCGAGGCCCGCAACCAGGCCGACCAGATGGTCTACCAGACCGAGAAGACTCTGGATGAGCTGGGGGACAAGGTCTCCAGCGAGGACAAGTCCAGCGTGGAGGCCGCCCTCAACAAGGCCAAGGAGGCCCTGAAGGGCACCGACATGGACGCCATCAAGGCCGCCACCGAGGAGCTGGCCAAGGTCTTCCACCCCATCGCCGAGAAGCTCTACGCCCAGCAGGCCCAGGCGGGCCAGCCCGGCCCCGACATGGGCGGAGCCGCCGCCCCTGCCGGCGACGGCGTGGTGGACGCGGACTACGAAGTGGTAGACGGCGACCAGCAGTAAACGGCCAACCAACGGGCCGGTCCCAGACCGGCCCGTTTTTCCCTGTCTAAAAGAGGTGAGCACATATGCCCGAGCAAAAACGTGACTACTACGAGGTCCTAGGCCTTTCCAAGGGGGCCTCGGAGGACGAGATCAAGAAGGCCTACCGCAAGAAGGCCAAGGAATACCACCCCGACCTCCACCCCGGCGACAAGGCGGCCGAGGCCAAGTTCAAGGAGGTCAACGAGGCCTACGAGGTCCTCTCTGACAGCGAGAAAAAGTCCCGCTACGACCAGTTCGGCCACGCCGGGGTGGACCCCAACTTCAATCCCGGCGGCGGCTTTGGGGGCTTTGGCGGCTTCGGCGGCGGCTTCGATGTGGACCTGGGCGACCTCTTTGGCGGCATCTTCGGCGGCGGCTTTGGGGGCGGTCAGGCCCGGCGGGCGGGCGGCCCCCAGCAAGGAGAATCTCTGCGGCTGCGGCTGGAGCTGACCTTTGAGGAGGCCGCCTTCGGCTGCCAAAAGGAGATCAGCCTGAACCGCACCGAGCAATGCGAGGTCTGCGGCGGCACCGGCTGCGCCCCGGGGACCACCGCCGAGGTGTGCCCCGACTGTCAGGGCAGCGGCGTGGTCCGCGTCCAGCAGCGTATGGGCGGCATGGCCTTCTCCTCGACCGCCCCCTGCCAAAAGTGCCACGGCACGGGCAAGGTCATCCACTCTCCCTGCCACACCTGCTCCGGCGCGGGCCAGGTCCGCAAGCCTAAGCGCGTCACCGTCAACATCCCCGCCGGCATCGACGACGGCCAGACCGTCTCCCTTCGGGGCCAGGGCAACGCGGGCAAGAACGGCGGCCCGGCGGGCGATCTGCTGGTCACCGTCTTCGTCAAGGCCCACCCCCGTTTTCGCCGGGAGGGCTCCACCGTCTACATGGACCAGAGCGTTTCCTTCACCCAGGCCGCCTTGGGCGCGGAGCTGGAGATCGACACCCTGGACGGCAAGGTGAAGTGGACCCTTCCCGCCGGCACCCAGCCGGGGACTACCTTCCGCCTGCGGGACAAGGGCATCCCCCAGCTCCGAGGCCGGGGCCGGGGCGACCAGCTCATCACCGTCCAGGTGGAGGTCCCCAAGCGGCTCTCCGCCGAGCAAAAGGACGCCCTGGAGGCCTACGCCGCCGCCATGGGCGAGAGCGGCGACAAGGCCGACAAAGGTTTCTTTGACAAACGCAAGAAAAAAAAGTAAAATAGAGGGTAGCATAGCTACCCTCTATTTTTTACCTTTCCCCCACCCTTTTCACGGGAGTTGATGTCTGTGAACTTCGCCCTTGGCCCGGCGGTCTTGGTGCTGGCCGGCGTGTTCTTCTTCGCCGTCTATTATCTCTCTATCCTCCGGCCCCGGAAGGGGACGCTGGATTGGGTCGCCCTCCAGGAGCCCCGCCCCTTCACTTTTGCGGTCAAACGCCACAAGATGGACCGCAAGGATACTTTGCCGGTGCTGCTCATCACCGCCGCCTACGCCCTCACCGCCTTTTTCTCCCTGGGCAGCCTCACCGCCCCGGACTACCGCCAGGGCCCGGAGTTCGCCTCCGTCCGTAGCTGCCTTTCAAATACGGACATCGACCCCAGCTACACCCTGGAGCTTGAGGGTGAGGCGGTCCAGGTGGACCGGCTGTGGCACTACTGCCTGGGCGGCACGGGGGCCTACAATTTGGAGGTCAGCGCCGACGGCAAGCGCTGGTCTACGCTCTGGACCCGGGTGGAGCCCGACCAGTGGGGCCGGGACCAGACGGTCTACTACTGGGCCGACGCCCAGGGCTGGGACCCCAGCTACGCTCTGCCTCAGACCAACAACCACGTCTTCAAGTGGACCGAGACCACGCCCACCAATCCTGAAGCGGTGCGGGTGAAGTATCTGCGCCTGACCGCCCGGGTGGACCGGGGCCCGCTGCAACTGGGCAAGCTCCTTTTGCTGGGCGAGGACGGCAAGCCCATCCAGGCCCAGTGGCGCATGGCGGACGGCTCTGACCTGCCCGCCGACCTGGCCTACGCCCTGACCGTGGACGACACCGTGCCCCAGACCATTTCCTGGCGCAATTCGGGCTATTTCGACGAAATTTACCACCCCCGCACCGCTTTGGAGCACATCCAGGGCCAGTATCCCTTTGAAAACTCCCACCCGCCCCTGGGCAAGCTCATTTTGAGCCTGGGCATCCTGATGTTCGGCATGACCCCCTTCGGCTGGCGGTTCATGGGCGTCCTGTTAGGGGTGCTGATGGTCCCTCTTTTCTACCTCTTTTTGAAAAACATCTTCGGCAAGAGAAACATCGCCGTCTGCGGGACCATCCTCCTGGCCACCGAGTTCATGCACCTGACCCAGACCCGCATCGCCACCATCGACACCTACGGCGTGTTCTTCATTTTGCTCAGCTACCTCTTCTTCTACCGCTGGCTGACGGCCTCCGCCACCCCCAACAAAAAGGGCAAGACCTCCCAGGGCTACGGCCAGTTGGCCCTGTCTGGTATCTTCTGGGGCGTGGGCTGCGCCTGTAAATGGACGGTGATCTACGCCGGGGCGGGCCTGGCGGTGCTCTACCTCATCCACCTGGTCCTTCGTATCCGCTCCTGGGACAAGGACGAGCAGGGCCGCAGGGCGGGGCTTGGGAAGTGGCTAGCGGCCACGCTGGGAGTCAGCGTGCTGTGCTTCGTGGCCGTGCCTGTCTATATCTACACCCTCTCCTATATCCCCTACGCCCTGGCCTCGGGCAAAAGCCTGTGGGAGGAGATGTGGCGCAACCAGATCGACATGTTCACCTACCACAACCAGGTCCACTCCTACCACCCCTACGCCAGCCGGTGGTATCAATGGCTGGTGGACGGCAGGCCCATCCTCTACTACTACAAGGACCTGGGTGGCGGCATGGTGGAGAAGTTCGCCGCCTTTACCAATCCCCTGACCACCTGGCTGGGAGCCTTCGCTATGGTCACGTGCCTGGGGCGGTGTCTGCGCCGTGTGTGGGCCAAGTTGACGCTGGTCTGGGGCGTAGGCTTTGGCTGCTGCCTGGTGTGCTGGCTGGTGGGCCATGTGGAAAACGGCGACTTTGACCCGGCCCTGAGCGTGCCGGCGCGGCTGACGCGGTTGCTGCTGATGGCCCTATGTCTGGCGGTCTATCTGCTCTTGTCCACCGCGGTGGTGCTGCTGCTGGACAAGCGGCCCTCGGCCCTGGCGGTCTTCGTCAGCGTGGGCTTCGCCGCCCAATTCCTGCCCTGGGTGTGCATTGGACGCGTCACCTTCGCCTACCACTACTTCCCCGCCACGCTGTTTTTGATCCTGGCCATTTGTATGCTCTTCCACGACCTGATGGAGTGCCCGCGCGCCCGCTGGCGATTGCCGGTATACGGCGTGACGGCGGCTTCGGTCGTCCTCTACGCCATGTTCTACCCCTACCTCGTCGGTCTGGCCATGCCCACGTGGTATTTCACCAACTTCCTGCGGTTTTTGCCAAGCTGGCCCTGAGCCGGGCCCGGAAAGGAGCGATACGCCTTGTTTTTCGGCGACGTACACACCCATTCCCGCTGTTCGCCGGACGGACGCTATCCCATGGCGGAGATGGCCCGCGCGGCGGCGGTGCAGGGCGTGAATTACCTGTGCCTCACCGACCACTGCGACCTGCTGGACCTGAACGGCGTTTTCTGCCCCGACTATGACTGGGCTCCCTGCCGCGCGGATTTTTATACTGCGTTGGAGGGTCTCCCCGACGCGCTGGAGCTTCGGCGCGGCGTGGAGCTGGGCGAGGCCTACGAGGACCCCGCCGCCGCCCGGGCCATCCTGGCTGCCGCGCCGGAGCTGGACTTTGTCATCGGCTCGGTCCACAACTTCCACGCCATGATGGACAAGCAGGACTTCTATAACGCCGATTACTCCGATGAGGCCATGTGCCACGCGGCTTTGGACGACTATCTGGACTCCATGGCCCTGCTGGCCGCCCTCCCCGACTGCTACGACACCCTGGCCCACGTGCTCTACCCCCTTCGCTATATGCACCGGGCCGGGCGGGAGGTCTCCCTGGCCCAGGGGGACTACCCGGAGCGCTTGGCGGCCATCCTAAGGACGGTGGCCCAGCAGGGCAAGGCCCTGGAGGTCAACACCTGGCGGGGCCGGACGGTGGCGGAGTGGGAGCCCCTGCTGCGGCAATTCAAGGCCCTGGGCGGAGAGCTTGTCACCGTGGGCTCCGACTCCCACGACCTAGAGCACATCGGCGCGGGCGTGGCGGAGGCCTACGAGCTGATGCGCTCCTGCGGCTTTCGCTACACCGCCGTCTTTGAAGGCAGAAAACCCAGAATGGAGGTCATTTGACATGGAAAAGCGCACCATCGCCTTGGGCTCCGACCACGGCGGCTACGCCCTGAAGGAGACCTTGAAGGCCCATCTGCTGGAGCTGGGCCACGAGGTGACCGACTTCGGCTGCGACAGCGCCGAGAGCTGCGACTACCCCGAATTTGCCCAAAAGGCCGCCCAGGCCGTGGCCTCGGGCCAATGTGAGCTGGGC
>DBFBGR010000013.1:0-78833 GCA_048201935.1 Oscillospiraceae bacterium
GTGCTGGAGCACGTATTCGATCTCGCAGTTTTCCTCGGCGAGGTCGCGCGCGGCGTCCGCCGTCAGGCGGGAGACGGTCAGGATGGTGCCCTCGGCGGGCTTCATGACGGCCTTGTAGGCGGCGGCCACGCCGTAGTCCAGAGCGATGGCGAAGTCCCGGCCGTCGATCTCCGTCTTGTCCTTCACGCCCTTGCCAAAGCCCCGGAAGAGCAGGGAAAGGATGACGCCGGAGTTGCCCCGGGCGCCCCGGAGCAGGGCGGAGGCCACCGCCGAGGCGGCGGCGGAGACGGTGGGGAAGGTCTTGGCGCGCATCTCGGCGGCGGCGGTGTTGATGGTCATGGACATATTGGTGCCCGTATCGCCGTCGGGGACGGGGAAGACGTTCAGCTCGTTGACCATCTGCTTGTTGGCTGTGATGACCGCGGCGCCATGGATGACCATGGCTTGGAAGACGGCGGCGTCAATGGTCTTTGTCATGGTGTGGCCCTCCTCAGTTGGTCATGGAGTCGATGCACACGTCTACGTTCTTGACCTCCACCCCGGTGAGGCGGGAGACGTTGTAGCGCACCTCGTTCATAATGGAGCGGGACACGGCCATGAGATTCACCCCGGCGTCCACGATGATGTGGAGCTGGATGGACACCGAGCCGTCCTCGTTGGTCAGCACCCGCACGCCCTTGGACATGGATTCCCGGCGCAGAAGGTGGACCAGGCCGTCGGTCTTGGAGCGCACCGCCATGCCCTTGACGCCGAAGCAGTTGGTGGCGGCGGCGCCGGTGAGATTGGAGAAGACATCGTTGGAGATGCGGATCTCGCCCTTGTCGGTGATCATCTTCATACTGGAGCCTTCCTTTCTTCGTGGGCCCGGCCCACGGTAGGATCTGGTTTCTATCTTTCTATTGTAGTCCATATCGCCGGAAAATACAAGAAAAAAAGAGGGGAGCATGGTATTTTTTCAAAAACGCCGCAAACTAGCCCAGGAGAGGGGGCGCTTGTCATGGAGACGGTAGGGGTGTGGAGCAGCCGGGAGGACCTGGCCCGGCGGCTGGAGGGCCGCCTGGGCGGGCGGTTCGACCTGTTTTGGGGCGACCATCCCGCCCACTTCGCCCGCCGGGCCTGCACCGGGCTCATCATCGCCCCCGACGCGGTGGGCCTGGCGGGCGCGGGAGTGGTCCGGCCCCGGCTGGCGCTGCTGCCCGGGGACAGCGTGGCCCTGGCCCACCGGGTCCAGGCCACCTCGGCGGTGAGCTACGGCCTGGGCCACCAAAACACCCTGACCCTGTCCAGCCTGGACGGCGGTAGCGTCTGTGTCTGCCTCCAGCGAGAGCTGGTCACCCTCTCGGGCCGCACGGTGGAGCGGCAGGAGTGGGTACTGCCCTTTGACCGCGCCCAGCAGAGCCCGGAAGAGTTTTTATGCCTATGCGGCGCGCTGTTGGCGCTGGACCAAGGGTTGTCCTAGCCCTCCTTGCGCTGGAGCCGGATGTCCCGGCCCACGAAGGGCAGCTCCTGGAATTCCCCCTCCAGCCGGGAGGCCACCTGGGGGGTGTAGCGCTGGCGAACGGCGTCCATATCCAGATTGGACGAGATGACCGTGTGCTTGCCCGCGAGCATCCGCTGGTTCAAAAGCTGGTAGAGGGCGGACTGGACAAAGGGCGTGGTCATCTCGCTGCCCAGATCGTCCAGCACCAGAAGGTCGCAGTTTTCAAAGCGGCGCACGTCCTCCTGGGCCTCGCCGTTGGGGTCCCGGTTGAATTTTACATCCTCATAGGAACGGAAGAGGGCCCCGGCGGTAGCGTACACCGTCCAGTGGCCCTCCTGGGCCACCGTACGGGCAATGCAGCCCGACAGCAGGGTCTTGCCCAGGCCCGTGCCGCCGTAGAGGTAGAGGTTCCGGGCGCTGTGGCGGGGAAATTCCTGGGCGTAGTCTTGGCACAGGCCCAGCACCGTCTCCATCAGCCCACGGGGAGAGTCCCCCAGGGCCGGGTCGTAGCCCGGGTCGTACCAGGTCAGGGAAAAGGCGTCGAAGGCGTAGCCCTCATCCAGCTGGCGGGAGAGCTCGGCCAGGTTCTCCTGGGCGCAAAGGTCGGTGACGCACCGGCACAGCGCGCCCTTGTGATAGCCGGTGTCGCTACAGATGGGGCACAACGGCGTGTCCTCCAGCCGCTGGGGGTCGATGCCCGCGGCGGCCAAGAGCTCCAGGCGCTTGGCTTGGAGGGCCAGGTTCTCCCGCCGGGCGGCCTCCACCGCGGCGGTGGGGTCCACGCCCCGCTGCAAGGCGGCGGCGATGGCCTGGGTCACCGTCCGGGAGATGGCGCTGTCCAGCATGGCGAGCTCGGGCAGCTGACTGCGGCACTGGGCCTCAAAGGCGGCCAGCTTGGCCTTGCGCTCAGAGCGCGCCAGGGCCAGGCGGCGGTTGGCCTCCTTGACGTGTTTGGGGTCGTAAGACACGGCGCTTCCTCCTTACGGGCTGTCTTTTTTGGCCGTCCGCCGCAACGCGGCGATGTTTCGGGCCATGCGCTGGCTCTGCTGGGGCTGGGCCGGGGCCTTCATGCTACCGGCGCTCCGCTGGGCGGGTGCGTCGCCCTTTTTGACCTCGTCCACCCGGTGGAGGCCCTTGGCGTGCCAGTTTTTCAAAATAGAGTTCATATAGGGCCAGCTCATGGCCTGCTTTTTCAAGAGGGTCTTTTGGTAGGCCAGGACGATGGTCTCGTCGTCAAAGCCCATGTCCACCCAGGCGGCGATGTACTCCCGCTCCTTATCCAGCGGGGCCCGGTCCCGGACCCCTAACTGGGGCAGCAGGGAGCGCTCCCGTCGGGCCAGGCCCTTCTGGCTGCGGAGGAACTCCTCGGCGGCGGGGAGGGTGTCCACCCCCCGGTCGCGCCAGCGAAAGGCCTCTTTTTTCAGCACCGACATCCTGGGCCGCCGGCCCTGGCCGTACTTGCGCTCGGTCTCCTCCACGCACCAGGAGGTGAGGAGCAAGATGACCTCCGGGGGCAGGGCTAAGTAGTCGTAGACGGTGTAGAGGGTCTTGAGGTCGGCGGGGGAGAGAAGGCTGCCCAGCTCCCGCTCCACTTGACGCTGGAGAGAGGCGAAGTCCCCGTCCCGTTCCAGCGCGGTCACCACGTCCTGGGTGACGTACTCCGGCGGCGTGTTGTCCCGGAGGGGCCCCGACGTGGGGGCCGGACCCACCAGGGCCGCCTGCAGGAGAGCGGCGTAGGCCCCGTCCAACCGTCCCTGGCTCCAGCCCAATCTCTGGCGGCAGGGAGCCAGCTCCCCGCCATGGCGCAGGAGGGCGATGTAGAGCAAGGCCGCGTCGGCGTTGCCCAAGGAGAGCAGCCGGTCCGCGTTCTCCGCCGACAACGAGACCACGCCGCCAGGCAGCGTTACCGCTGGCATACATCTCCCTCCTTTTCCTTGTTTTCGCAGTGTTCATCTATTATACACGTTTTTTCGCCATCCGTAAAGAGCGATTTGTTGCAAATCTCTGCCAGCGATGCTATGATGAAGGGGACATTTGGAAAAGAGGTGAGCCCATGCGGCTGTTCGACACCCATGCCCACTACGTGGCATCCGCCTTTGACGGTGACCGGGAGACCCTGGTGGCCGCTCTGCCCGCCAAGGGCGTGACCTTGACCGTCTGCCCCGGGGACGACCTGGCCGCGTCCCAGGCCGCGGTGGAGCTGGCCGCACGCCACAGCCACGTCTACGCCGCCGTGGGCGTACACCCGGAAAACTGCGGCGGTTGGGACGACGCCCAGTTGGAGGCGGTCCGGGACCTGGCCCAGCAGCCCAAGGTGGTGGCCATCGGCGAGATCGGGCTGGACTACTACTGGAAGGAAAATCCCCCCAAAGAGCTGCAAAAGCGGTGCTTTGACCAGCAGTTGACCCTCTCGGAGGAGCTGGACCTACCTTGCGTGGTCCACGACCGGGAGGCCCACGGCGACAGTTTAGACCTGGTCCGGGCCCACCCCAAGGCCCGGGGGGTGTTCCACTGTTACTCCGGCAGCGTGGAGGATGCCAAGACCCTGGTGCGGCTGGGCTGGTATCTGTCCTTCACCGGCGTGATCACCTACAAAAACGCCCGTAAGGCCATCGAGGTGCTGGAGTGGGCCCCCCTGGAGCGTATCATGATCGAGACCGACGCGCCCTACCTGACCCCCGAGCCCTACCGGGGCAGACGCAACGACTCCACCTACGTTCACCTGGTGGCCGAGAAGATCGCCCAGGTCAAGGGAATCGACCCTGAGGAGGCGGCGGAGGCCACCTACCAAAACGCCCTTGCTTTTTTCGGGATAAAAGAGTAAACTAACGTGGACCCGGGCCGTCCGGGCCCACGTTTTTCAAAGGAGCGACCAGCCCATGATGACCATTACCTATGAATACGAGGGAGCCCTCTACGTCAACCTCACCAACCGCTGCGACTGCGCCTGCGTCTTTTGCCTGCGCCGCAACGGCCACAAGGGCTCCATCTACGCCGACGACCTCTGGCTGGAGCACGAGCCCACCGTGGACGAGGCCTTGGCCGACTTCGCCAAGCGGGACCTTGCGAGCTACCGGGAGATCGTCTTCTGCGGCTTTGGCGAGCCCATTTACCGTTGGGACGACATCGCCGCCATTGTGGACGCGCTGAAGGCCCAGCGCCCCGGTCTGCCTCCGGTGCGCATCAACACCAACGGCCACGCCGACCTCATCCACGGCCGGGATATTACCCCCGAGCTGGCGGGCCGCGTGGACACCGTCTCCATCTCCCTCAACGGCTCCACCGCGGAGGAATACTGCGCCGTCACCAAGCCCCGGGACGGGGAGCGGGCCTGGGAGGCCATGCTGGACTTCACCCGCCGCTGCGCCGCCCATGTGCCCAACGTGGTCATGACCATCGTGGACAAGGACAAGACCCCCCAGGAGATCGAAAAATGCCGGGCCATGGCCCAGAGCCTGGGCGCAAAACTCCGTATCCGGGCCTATATTCCCGATTAAACGTAAAAAAGCGGGCCGATGGCCCGCTTTTTTACGCCGCGCTGAGCTCCGCCAGCGCCTCGGCCTCACTGTCGGCGGAGAACTGGAACTCCCCCGCCAGATAGACCTCCACATGACCGCAGACGTAACGAATTTCATAATATTGATACATTTTCCTGACCTCCTTCGTCAAAACCGGGCTGTGCCCTCCTGCTTACAAGGTCATTATAGAAGAGATGTAGTCCCATAAAACGGACTGATATCTTTTACTTGTTTCTTTGCCCAGGATTTGCTATAATACTATGATGTATCCGTATCACTCTCTGGCGCTTTGCCTTTGTAGGGAGGTGCACGCCTTGAAATCCAACAAATTCTGGGCCCTGGGCCCTGGGTCGCAGCTATCTTTCGTGTTGTTGGCGCTGTTCGCGGTGGCCACGGCGCTGATGGGGGAATACGCCCTGGCGGTGGCGGAGGCGCTGGTGGCCCTTTTGTGCTACCTGGCCTTCCGGGCCGACCACAACCGGCGCAAGAAGGCCATCGTCAAGTTCATGAGCTCCCTCAGCGGCGACATGGACGTGGCCGCCAAGGACGCTATGGTGAACTCTCCGCTGCCCATGGTCATCTTCCGGCCTGAGTCGGGGGAGATCATCTGGACCAACGACCGCTTTCTCCACGCCGCCGGGGAGCGCGAGCACCTCTTTGACACCCGGCTGGACAGCCTGGTGGAGGGCTTTTCCACCAAGTGGCTCATGGAGGGCAAGAGCCTGTGTCCCCAGGAGGTCGCCCTGGGCAAGCGGCGCTTCCAGATCTTCGGCCATCTGGTCCGCACCGACGACCGGGGCCGCTCCAGCGGCTTTTTGGCCACCACCTACTGGGTGGACATCACCGAAATGGCCCAGGCCCGGGACGAGTACCGCGCCAGCCGCCCGGTGGTGGCTCTCTTGGTCATCGACAACTATGAAGAGGTCCTCAAGACCGTCTCCGACTCCGCCCGCAGCGCCATTTTGAGCGAGATCAACCAGCGGCTGGCGGCCTGGGTGGAGCCCAGCGGCGGCCTCTTTTCCAGCATCGACCGGGACCGTTACCTCTTCATCTTCGAGGAGCGGTATCTCCAGGGCTTCGTGGACGCGAAATTCTCCATTTTGGAGGACGTGCGCCAGATCCAGGCCGCCGACGGCAGCCCCGTGACCCTGTCCATCGGCGTGGGGCGGGAGGCCCTGGGCTTCCAGGAGCTCTACCGCTACGCCTCGCTGTCGGTGGAGACCGCCCTCTCCCGGGGCGGCGACCAGGCGGTGGTGCGCAGCAAGGAGACCTTCGACTTTTACGGCGGCCACGCCAAGGAGACGGAAAAGCGCACCAAGGTCAAGAGCCGGGTCATGGCCAACGCCCTCAAGGGTCTCATCACCGACTCCCAGCAGATCCTGGTCATGGGCCACAAGTCCCCGGACATGGACGCCATCGGCGCTTGCGCCGGCGTGTGCGCCGCGTGCCGCAAGCTGGGGGTGGAGGCCTGGATCGTGGACGAGCCCACCGCCTATCCCGGCAAGCCCATGACCCAGCGGCTCCAGGCCCAGGAGCACTACCGCGAGCGCTTTATCTCCCGGGCCGAGGCGGTGGACATGGCAGGCCCGGTCACGCTGCTGGTGGTGGTGGACACCAACCGCCCCGACCAGGTGCTGGAGCCCAAGCTGTTGGACAAGTGCACCAAGGTGGCCGTCATCGACCACCACCGCCGGGCGGCGGAGTATATCGAGGGGGCGGCGCTGAACTTCCACGAGCCCTACGCCTCCTCCGCCTGTGAGCTCACCGTGGAGCTGCTCCAATACCTGCTGGACTCCGCCGACCTCTTCCGGGTGGAGGCCGAGGCGCTGCTGGCGGGCATCATGCTGGACACCAAGAACTTCACCATGCGCACCGGCGGGCGGACCTTCGAGGCCGCGGCCTTCCTGCGTAGGGCCGGAGCGGATACCGCCGAGGTGAAAAAGCTCTTCCAGACCGACCTGGCCGGCACCATCGCCAAGCTGGACCTGATCCGCTCGGCCCGGCTCTACCGGGACGGTCTGGTCCTGGTGGCGGTGAACGAGCCCATCAGCCGGGTGACGGCGGCCCAGTGCGCCGACGAGCTGCTGAACATCTCGGGCATCGAGTGCTCCTTCGTGGTCTTCCCCGGCAGCGACGGCGTGACCATGATCTCGGGCCGGAGCATGGGCAAGACCAACGTCCAGGTGATCCTGGAGAGCCTGGGCGGCGGCGGAAACGCCGCGGTGGCCGGGGCCCAGCTCCCCGACAAGGCCGTGGCCCAGGCGCTCACCGAGCTGAAGATCGCCATCGACAAGTATTTCGAGGAAGCGTAAGCCTTTGACATAGAAAGGAAGGATATCTATGAAAGTCATTCTCCAACAGGACGTGAAGGGCCAGGGCAAAAAGGGCCAGCTCATCGAGGCCAGCGACGGCTACGCCCGGAACTTCCTGCTGCCCAAGAAGCTGGCCGTGCCCGCCACGGCGGAGAACCTGAACACCATGAAGGTCCAGGACAAGGCCCGTAAGGCCAAGGAGGCCGCGGAAAAGGCCGAGGCCGAGCGCATTGCTGCCGCGCTGGAGTCCACCCAGGTCGTCATCCAGGCCAAGGGCGGCGACGGCGGCAGGCTCTTTGGCTCGGTGACCTCTAAGGAGGTCTCCGACGCGCTGAAGGCCCAGCACGGCATGGACATCCCCAAGGCCAAGATCGTCCAGGACGAGCCCATCAAGGCCTTCGGGGCCTACACCCTCAAGTGCAAGCTGGGCTACGAGATCACCGGGACCATCCACGTGACGGTGACGGAAGCGAAATAGAAGCGCGAGCATAGGCGGCCCGGACCCGATGGAGCCCCGACAGGCCAAAAACAGGTGAATGCCGTAGGCATGAGCGGCATTTTGGCCACGCAGGGGCGAAGCGGGGCCGAGCAGGCCGTCCAATGCGAGCGTGACAAACGGGCGGGCCAAGGGCCCGCCCATGACCCTTTTTCCAAGGAGGTGTTCCCATGGATGAACTGCTTTCCCATCAGCTCCCCCACTCGGTAGAGGCGGAGCAGTCGGTGCTGGGCGCCATGCTCATCGACGAAAACTGTATCCCCCTGGTCATCGAAAAGCTGCGCCCGGAGGACTTTTATCTGCGCCAGGACCGGGAGCTCTACGAGAGCATCTACTCCATGTTCAACTACTCCCAGAAGATCGACCTGGTGACCCTGCTGGAAAAGCTCCGGCAAAACGGCGCTTACGACGAGCAGACCTCGGCGGCCTATCTCAAGCAGCTCATGGAGATCACCCCCACCGCCGCCAACGTGGAGCTCTATGTGGACATCGTCAAGGACAAATCCCTGCTGCGCCGCCTGGGCAAGACCTGCGGCGAGGTGACCGAGCTGGTCCGGGAGGGCAAGGAGACCGGCTCCAACGTGCTGGAGATGGCCGAGCAGCGTATTTACGCCCTGCGCCAGGGCCGCAGCGCCACCAGCCTGGAGCCCCTGGCAGGCATCGTGCCCAGCCTGTTGGAGCGCCTGGGCGAGCTGGCGGCCTCGGGGGAGCAGATCCCCGGCATCTCCACGGGCCTGAAGGTGCTGGACCAGGCCCTCACCGGCCTCAATAAGTCCGACCTCATCATCTTGGCGGCCCGTCCGGGCATGGGCAAGACCTCCATGGCCCTGAATATGGCCCTCCACGCGGGCAAATTCTCGGGCAAGAGCGTGGCGGTGTTCTCCTTGGAGATGTCCAAGGAGCAGCTTGGTATGCGGCTTTTGTCCGGGGAGTCCCTCATCGAAAACCGGGCCCTGGCCACCGGGCGGCTCAGCGACGACGACTGGGTCAAGGTGGCCGCCGCCGCCAATATCCTCAGCCACACCGATATGCTCATCGACGACGACCCCTCCCTCACCGTGGCCGACATGAGCGCCAAATGCCGCCGGGTGAAAAACCTGGGTCTGGTGGTGGTGGACTACCTTCAGCTCATGACCTCTGCCGGCGGCAAGCAGTCTCACGGCGGCGAGAGCCGCCAGCAGGCCGTCAGCGACATCTCCCGGGCCATGAAGATCATGGCCAAGGAGCTGGAGGTGCCCATTTTGTGCCTATCCCAGCTCTCCCGGGCCAACGAAAAGGACAAATCCACCATCCGCCGTCCTCGGCTCAGTGACCTCCGGGACTCCGGCGCTATCGAGCAGGACGCGGACATCGTGCTGTTTTTGCACCGGGAGGACTACTACAACGAAGACGACTCCAACCCCGACGTGGAGCCCGACGCCGCCGAGTGTATCGTGGCCAAGAACCGCCACGGCGAGACGGGCATCCTCCGCCTGGGCTGGCGGCCCCAGTTCACCTCCTTCATCGACCTGGAGGAGCTGGATATGATCCACGAAGAACCGTAAATGGAGCGCGTTTTATCCTTCAGCGCCCAGGAGGACCTGCTTCCCCGGGACGGCCTCATCCTCTGCGCCCTCTCCGGCGGGCCGGACTCGGTGGCCCTGCTGCACTTTTTGAAGAACCAGGGCTTTCAGGTGGCGGCGGCCCACTTCGACCACCACCTGCGCCCCACCTCGGGCCGGGACGCGGCCTTTGCCGAGGCCCTCTGCCGGGACTGGGGAGTGCCCTTCTACCTGGGTGGTGGGGACGTTTCCGCTATGCCCGGCAACGTGGAGGACAACGCCCGCAGGGCCCGCTACGCCTTTTTGGAACAGACCGCCGAGGGTATCGGCGCGGCGGTCATCGCCACCGCCCACAACGCCAACGACAACCTGGAGACGGTGCTGCTCCACCTGACCCGGGGCTGCGGGCTACAAGGATTGTGCGGTATCCGGCCCCGGCTGGGCCGTGTGGTCCGGCCCATGCTCCAGACCCCCCGCGCCGCCATCGAGGACTATCTGCGAAAAAACGCCCTAAGCTACGTCACCGACGAGACCAACGCCGACGACCGCTACGCCCGCAACCGCATCCGCCACCAGGTGGTGCCCGTGCTGGAGAGCCTGAACGCCAAGGTGGTGGGGGCGGCGGCTCGAATGACCGACTACCTCCGCTCCGACCTGGAGCGGCTGGGGCCCTGGGAGGCCGGCGGCGAGGAGGCGGCCTTACCACCTCTGGAGTCTCAGAGCGTCACCCTGGGCCAGCGGGTGGAGACGCCCCTTTGGACGTTGGAGACCGCCCGGTGTGTGTGCCCCGATACCCCGCCCACGCCGGGGGAATTTTATCTGAAGCCTGTTCAGCCCCTGACCCTGCGCAGCCGACAGACCGGAGACTATCTGCGCCCGCCTTCACGCGCGGGGAAAAGCGTGAAAAAGTGGATGATCGAGCTCCACGTGCCCCGGACCCAGCGCCAGGCCGTGCCAGTGCTGGTCTCCGGAGAGACCCTGCTGGCGGTGGCGGGCCTTGGCCCGGACCGGGAGGCCCTGGCCGCGCCGGGAGAGGACGCTGTTTTGGTACGCTTCACAAAACCAGAAAGAGAGGAAGCTTGACATGGGATACGCCCAACGTGACATTTTGAAGGTCTTGCAGACCGAGGAGGAGCTGAGGGCCCGGGTGGCGGCCCTGGGCGCCCAGATCACCGCCGACTACGCCGGAAAGGAGCCCGTCATCATCAGCGTTCTGCGGGGGTCCTTCATCTTCATGGCCGACCTGACCCGCAGCATCGACATCCCCTGCACCGTGGACTTTATGAGCGTTTCGTCCTACGGCGCGGGCACCGCCACCTCGGGCCAGGTGAAGATCCTCAAGGACCTGAGCGAGTCCATCGAGGGCCGGGACCTTATTATCGTGGAGGACATTTTGGACTCGGGCAACACCCTCTACTATCTCCGGGACGTGCTCCTGGCCCGCAAGCCCGCCTCGGTGCGTATCTGTACCCTGCTGGACAAGCCTGAGCGGCGGACCAAGGACATCAAGGCCGACTATGTGGGCTTTGACATCCCCAATGCCTTCGTGGTGGGCTACGGCCTGGACTACGCGGAAAAGTACCGCAATCTCCCCTACATCGGTATCCTCAAACCCGAGGTGTACGGAGGCTGAGCCTCCGCTGGAAAGGAAGGTAATCATTGAACGACACACCAGAGCACAAGTCGCCGCTCAAGAGCGCGATCTTTTATTTCATCATCATCCTGGTCGTCCTGGGGGTGATCTTCGCCGTCACTTGGGAGTCCGGGGACGGCGAGCTCAGCTATGCCCAGGTCCGCCAGCTCTTTATCCAGGGAAAGGTGGACTACTTTGAGGTCAGCAGCACCGACGAGTTGACTCTACGCCTCAAAGAGCCTGAGCTGCCTAATGGCCCGGTGGTCTTCCACCACCAGTTGGCCTCGCTGGACTATTTCTACGAGGACCTGGGCCCCACCATCCAAGAGCAGCAGGGCGTTGGCCTTTTGCAGGACTATACCTTCAAGGCCGCGCCCCAGATCCCATGGTGGCTGTCCATGCTGCCCACCTTCCTGATCGCGGTGGTGCTGGTGATCACCATGTGCGTGCTCCTCTCCCGGGGGTACCGGCGCTATCTCTTTGACAAGTGCGCGGGCGCGGGCATCGGAGAGGACCGCGGTACAAGCGACCGGGCCGAGCGGGCCGCCCGCTTTGGTCAGGCCAAGGCCCGGGTGGTGGAGGACGGGGAGACCCGGGTCACCTTTGCCGACGTGGCCGGAGCCGACGAGGAGAAGGAGGAACTTCAGGAGCTGGTGGAGTTTCTCAAGGACCCCCAGCGCTTTGTCAAGCTGGGCGCCCGGGTGCCCAAGGGCGTGCTTTTGGTGGGCCCGCCGGGCACGGGCAAGACCCTGCTGGCCAAGGCCGTGGCCGGAGAGGCGGGGGTGAAGTTCCTGTCCATCTCGGGCTCGGACTTTGTGGAGCTCTATGTGGGCGTAGGCGCCAGCCGGGTGCGCGACCTCTTCACCCGGGCGGTGAACGACGCGCCCGCCATCGTCTTCATCGACGAGATCGACGCCGTGGGCCGCCAGCGGGGCGCGGGCCTGGGCGGCGGTCACGACGAGCGGGAGCAGACCCTGAACCAGCTACTGGTGGAGATGGACGGCTTTGAGCAAAACGAAGGGGTCATCGTCATGGCGGCCACCAACCGCCGGGACATCCTGGACCCCGCGCTGCTGCGCCCGGGCCGCTTTGACCGGCAGATCTATGTGGGCTACCCCGACGTGAAGGGCCGGGAGGAGATCTTGAAGGTCCACGCCCGCAACAAGCCCCTGGCCGAGGACGTGTCCTTGAAGGAGACCGCCCAGGCCACCGCGGGCTTCACCGGGGCGGACCTGGAGAATCTGCTCAACGAGGCGGCGCTGCTGGCCGCCCGGGCGGACCGGGAGTATATCGTCCAAAACGACCTCCACGAGGCCATGATGAAGACCATCGCCGGACCGGAGAAGCGCAGCCGGGTGGTCTCGCCCCAGGCCAAGCGGCTGACGGCCTACCACGAGGCGGGCCACGCCGTGGTCATCCACGACCTGCCCACCGCCGACCCCGTCCACCAGATCACCATCATCCCCCGTGGAGCCTCCGGCGGCATGACCATCTCCCTGCCCCAGGAGGACCGGCCCTACCGCTCCAAGACCGAGCTCCAAGAGGACATCGCCGCCTGTCTGGGCGGACGCTGCGCCGAGCGGCTGGTGCTGGGCGATATCTCCACCGGGGCCCAGAGCGACCTGGAGCACGCCACCGCCACCGCCCGGGCTATGGTGGCGAAATACGGCATGAGCGACGCGCTGGGCAACGTGGTCTTTGACACCGGCCACGACCAGGTCTTCCTGGGCCGGTCCATGGCCCAGACCCAGCCCTACTCCGAGGAGATCGCCGGGCAGATCGACCGGGAGGTCCGCGCCATCATCGACGCCGCCGAGCGCACCTGCCAGGACATCCTCACCCGCCGCCGGGCGGTTTTGGACGCGGTGGCGGAGTACCTGCTGGAGCACGAGACCATGGACGCGGAGACCTTTGAAACTTTTTTTGCTGGTTGACCGCTCGGAAACCGGAATCTCCGTCAAGAAGCGGATCGTAGCTGTAGTTTGCCAGGAAAATAAAGAGACAGCAGATGTAAGTCTGCCGTCTCTTTTTTACACTTTTGGAGTCTTACTGTCCTGCGCCGCTGTTCCGGGCGGCCTGGGCCACCGCCTGGGCCACGGCGGGGCAGACCGCCGGGTCGAAGGCGGCGGGGAGGATGTAGTCCGCCGAGAGCTTGTCGCCCACCAGGTCGGCCAGAGCCTTGGCGGCGGCGTGCTTCATGGGCTCGTTGATGCAGCGGGCCCGGGCGTCCAGCGCGCCGCGGAACACGCCGGGAAAGGCCAGGACGTTGTTGATCTGGTTGGGGAAGTCGCTGCGGCCCGTGCCCACCACCGCCGCGCCGGCGGCCAGGGCCACGTCGGGCATGATCTCGGGGGTGGGGTTGGCCATGGGGAACAAAATGGGGTCCTTTGCCATGGACTTCACCATCTCGGCCGTTACCAAATTGGGCGCGGACACCCCTACAAAGAGGTCGGCCCCTTCTAAGGCGGCGATCAGGCCGCCGTCGTGGACGCTGGGCTTTGTCAGCTCAGCCAGCTCCCGGAGGTAGGGGTCGGCCTCCAAGTCGGGCCGTCCGGGGTAGACGATGCCCTTGATGTCGCAGAGTACGGCGTTGCGAAGGCCCATGGACCACAGCAGCTTGAAGATGGCCGTCCCCGCCGCCCCAGCCCCGGAAAACACCGCTTTGATACTGGGTAGCTGCTTGCCTACCACTTTGAGGGCGTTGGTGACCGCCGCCGCCACCACGATGGCGGTGCCGTGCTGGTCGTCGTGGAAGATGGGGATGGAGCAGCGCGCCTGGAGCCGCTTTTCCACCTCAAAGCACCGGGGGGCGGCGATGTCCTCCAGATTGACCCCGCCGAAGGACCCCTCCAGCAGGGCCACGGTGTTGACGATGTCGTCCACGTCCTTGCTCTTGACGCACAGGGGGATAGCGTCCACCCCGCCAAAGGCCTTGAAGAGCACGCACTTGCCCTCCATCACCGGCATCCCGGCCTCGGGGCCGATGTCCCCCAGGCCCAGCACGGCGGAGCCGTCGGTGACCACCGCCACGGTGTTCCACCGGCCCGTCAGCTCATAGGACTGGCTGGGGTCCTTCTGGATCTCCAGGCAGGGCTGGGCCACCCCGGGGGTGTAGGCCAATGACAGGTCCTCCCGGCTCTTGATCTCCATCTTGGGGGTAACGGACAGCTTGCCCCGCCACTGGCGGTGGCGCTTTAACGATTCCTCGGCGTAATTCATAGCTTTCTCTCCTTTGCTCAGCGGCGGCGATAGTGCTGCAGGCGGTAGCGGGCGTACTCCTGCACGTCCTCCCACAGCTCGTCCTCCACGTCCTGGGTCAGGGCGGACTTGGCCCCCCACACCGCCGCGCGGACCTGGGCGTCGGTGACCACGCCGCCGTTTTCCTCCTCGCTGCGGCCCAGCAGGTAGTCCAGCGTCACGTGGAACAGGTCGGCCAACTGGACGGTGAGGGCGTAGTTGGGCTCCCGGCGGCCACCCTCCCAGTTGGCGATGGTGGACTGGGCCACCCCCAGGGCGTCGGCCAGGGCCTGCTGGCTGGCATAGCCCCGGGCCTCTCGCAGAGTCCGTAGGCGCTGTGGGAACATGGCGGAGCCTCCTTTGTGTTCAGTGGGCCTATCTTACCACAAAACGAAATAAAAAGCAAGAGCTGCCGCCAAGCGCAGAGCCTGGGATAAAAGTGATGCCTAGCATAAAAGCAAGGGTTGCGCCCAAGGGGCTCGGACGGTATAATAGACCCAAAAGAGAGGTGCGTGTCCATGAACATCCAGATCTTTGGCAAGAGCAAGTGTTTTGACACCAAAAAGGCCCAGCGGTACTTCAAGGAGCGCCGGGTCCCCTTCCAGAACATCGACCTTTTGGACAAGGGTATCAGCAAGGGCGAGCTCAAGAGCGTCCTCCAGGCCGTGGGCGGTCTGGACGCGCTCATCGACCCCAAGCACCCCGACGCAGCGCTGCTTTCTTACCTGGCCTACGACGAGGATAAGCTGGAAAAGGTGCTCTCCGATCCCAGGCTTTTGAAGACCCCCATCGTCCGAAATGGCCGCCAGGCCACCGTGGGCTACGCCCCGGAGACCTGGAAGGGCTGGGAATAGGCAAAAAACGGAGCCGAAACGGCTCCGTTTTTCATATCCGCGTCACCCAGTTGAGCATGAGCAGCAGCCCCACCCCGGGCAGGCCCAAGGCCCCTACGGTGAGGGCGTTGAAGAGGTTGACCCCCAGGCCCAGGCCCACCGCTCCCGCACCCAGGGCATTTAGAGCGGCCAGGCCGCCCAGAGCGCACACCGTCCGGGCCGCCAGGGCGGCCATCCGGCCCAGCGCCCGGCGGCAGGCCGGGGCCAGTAGGCATAGCGCCAGCGCTCCAAAGAGCGCCGCTACCGGCACGCCGCCGTCTCCTCCAGCCGCCGGACCTCCTTCAGCAGGTAGGAATAGCGGTGGCGCAGAGCGTTGATCTCATAGACATAGGCCTCGATGAGGTCGCTGTCGGCGGTGCGGTTAAAGCCGTCGTAGGCCCGCTCCAGCGCACCCTGGGTGGAGCGCATGGTCTCCTTTAACGCCGTGAGCTCCTCTTCCTGCCCTTTTTTGCGGGAAAACCTTTTCCACCATGTTTTTTCCACGTTGGCCGCCCCCTTCTGCTGTCCAATGTATGCGTATTTTGGACAGATATTCCAGGGGTTATACCTGCGCCGGGAAGGGTGAAGTCGATTTTACCGGTAGATGGGTCGGCCCCGGCGCACAGCACCTCCATAGCCGCGCCCAGCTGATAGGCCACGCCGCTGTGAGCTCCAACCAGCCGCTGGGCCTCCTCGTCCAGCTCCCAGCGGTCGTCCCCCAGGGCTTCGATGGGCACCATGCCCTCCACGCCGCTTGTCAGGGCCACGAAGACCCCGAAGCGGGTGACCCCGGCGACCACGCCGGGGAAGGTCTCGCCGATGTGGGCGGCCATGAACTGGGCCATATAGAGCTTTTCGATCTCCCGTTCCGCGCTCTGGGCGGCGATCTCCCGCTGGGAGGACTGCCCGGCGGCCTGGACGGTGAAGCCCGCCAACATCTTTGCGCTCTTGCCCGCCAGGTCGGTGGAGAGGATGCGGTGGACCACCAGGTCCGGGTAGCGGCGGATGGGGGAGGTGAAGTGGCAGTAATGCTTCGCCGCCAGGCCGAAGTGGCCCAGGTCCTTGCCGTCGTACCGGGCCTTCATCAGCGCGCGCAGCACCATCATGCTCACCGCGCCCTCCAGCGGCCCGCCACGGGCCCAGTCCACCAGCTTTTGGAGCTGGAAGCCGTCGCCGCCCCTCAGGTCGTAGCCCAGAGGAGCTGTCATGTGCTTCAGGCCCTCGATCTTGTCGCCGCTGGGGGCTTCGTGGACCCGGAACACCCCGGGCAGAGCGTTGTCACACAAATGCTTGGCCACAGTCTCGTTGGCCAGCAGCATACACTCCTCGATGAGGCTCTCGCCTCGGCCGGAGACCCGCCGCCGGATGTCCGCCACCTGGCCCTGGTCGTCCATCACAAAATAGCACTCGCCGGAGGCCAACTCCAGCGCGCCCCGCTGTCGGCGGGCCTTGCGCCGCTGGGCGGCCAGGGAGTCCAGCGCGGTCACCAGAGCCTGGATAGCGGGGTCGGTCATAGGACCCGCCTGGGGCCGTTGGCCGTCCAAAAAAGCGTTGACCTCGTCGTAATTGAGCCGGTCGGCGGTGCGGATGACCCCCTTGACGATGGCGTGGTCCACCACGTTGCCCTGGTCGTCCAGGGTCATCAGGCAGGAGAGGGTCAGCCGGTCCACCTGGGGATTCAGTGAGCAGATGCCGTTGGAGAGGGCGGTGGGCAGCATGGGAGCTACGTGGTTTACATAATATACCGATGTGGCTCGCTCAAAGGCCTCCGCGTCCAGGGCGGTCTTGGGCTGGACGTAGTGGCTCACGTCGGCGATGTGGACCCCCAGCACCCGGTGGCCCTGACGGTCGGTGGTCAGAGAGACCGCATCGTCCAGGTCCTTGGCGGAGGCGGAGTCGATGGTGACCACGCATCCATCCCGAAAATCCGTCCGGCCCGCTAGGTCGCCACCGGACACGCGCTGGGGCAGGGCGGCGGCTTCGGCCTCCACCTCCTCGGGGAAGATGGGGGTCACGCCGTAGCGGAAGAGGATGGCCTCCTGGGCGCTTTCCAGGGTCCCCGCCGGGCCGAAGAGCCGCTCCAGGGTGGCCAGGGGCGGGGTGGGGCCGGTGCCGTAGCTCACCACCTTGACGGCGCAGCGCAGCCCGGCGGACAGGCCGCGGGCCCGGCCGGTGAGTTGGATGGCGTGGGTGAGTTTCGAACTGTCGGGCTCCACATACCAGACCCGGCCCGAGCGGCGCAAAACGCCGGTGACGGTGGGGTTGGCCCGGTGGAGCACGGCGGCGATCCGCCCGGCGTGACGGTCCAGGTCGGTGGGCAGTAGCTCCACCGTGTCGCCGTCCCAGGCGCCACGGGCGTCGTGCCGGGCCACGAACCAGTCGCCCTGGGGGTCTGGCTCTTCCGGTGTGACAAAGCCAAACCCCTTGGGGTTGGCGTGATAGATTCCTTGCAGTTTCATGTGGATTCCTTTCTCTTAGGGGAAGTGTTCCTATTTTGCCACCCTTTTCAATAAAAAACGCCCTCCCGGCGGGGAGGACGTTTTATGCTAAGGGATCGTCTGAGCTCTGCTGGGTGGTCGGAGGGCTTGAAAAACAAGTCCTGCCGGGTGACTTGACCTTACAGGAACAGCACCAGCACCAGGGTCAGCACCATGAACAAAATGGCCACCCACTTGGTCATCTTGGCCAGCCGGGAGTCCCAGGTCTTGGCCTTGTTCTTGCTCAGGAAGGTATCCACACCGCCGGAGATGGCGCCCGAGAGGCCGGCGGACTTGCCAGACTGGAGCAGGACCACGGCGATGAGGAACAGGCAGAAGATCACATAGACCACGGTGAGCACGATCATCAGAGGAGACATTGCAAACATCCTTTCCGTAAAAGCCCGAAGGGGGCGGAAGTTCTCGACGAGCTATTATACTAGCACAGTTTTCCGAAAAAAGCAAGGGTTTTGCGATAAAATTTTCCTCTTTTTTTCCCAGAGGAAAACTTGGGCATAAGAAACAAAAAAATTCCGTGGGAAATGCGATTTTATGATTTACAAACCAAAAAAGAAGTGCTAAAATATCAGGCGAACACTTCTCTAATAAAGGAGGACCAGACCAAAATGGCAATCAAGAGAAAACCCAAGTCTATGGACGGCAACATGGCCGCCGCCCACGTGTCCTACGCCTTTACCGAGGTGGCGGGCATCTACCCCATCACCCCCTCCAGTCCCATGGCGGACAATGTGGACCAGTGGGCCGCCGCTGGCCGCAAGAATATCTTTGGCACCACCGTGAAGGTGGTGGAGATGGAGTCTGAGGCCGGCGCCGCCGGTACCGTCCACGGCTCGCTGAACGCCGGCGCGCTGACCACTACTTACACTGCCTCCCAGGGCCTGCTGCTGATGATCCCCAACATGTACAAGATCGCCGGCGAGCTGCTGCCCTGCGTGTTCCACGTCTCCGCCCGTACCGTGGCCAGCCACGCGCTGAACATCTTCGGCGACCACTCCGACGTGATGGCCTGCCGCCAGACCGGCTTCGCCATGCTGGCCGAGGGCAACGTCCAGGAGGTCATGGACCTGGGCGCGGTGGCCCACCTGGCCGCCATCAAGGGCCGGGTCCCCTTTATCAACTTCTTCGACGGCGTCCGCACCTCCCACGAGATCCAGAAGATCGACATCTGGGACTACGAGGATCTGGCCGAGATGGTGGACATGGACGCGGTCAACGCCTTCCGCGCCCGGGCTCTGAACCCCGAGCGGCCCGTCATGCGCGGTTCCCACGAGAACGGCGACATCTTCTTCCAGCACCGCGAGGCCTGCAACAAGTACTATGACACTCTTCCCGAGATCGTGGAGGAGTACATGGGCAAGGTCAACGCCAAGCTGGGCACCGACTATCAGCTGTTCAACTACTATGGCGCTCCCGACGCCGACCGGGTCATCGTGGCCATGGGCTCCATCTGCGACGTGGCCGAGGAGGTCATCGACTACATGAACGCCCACGGCGAGAAGGTGGGCCTGGTGAAGGTCCGCCTCTACCGCCCCTTCCGGGCCGACAAGCTGCTGGCCGCTATCCCCCAGACCGCCAAGACCGTGGCCGTGCTGGACCGCACCAAGGAGCCCGGCTCCCAGGGCGATCCCCTCTACCTGGACGTGGTCACCGCCTTCGCCAACGCCGGCCGTCAGGCCAACATCATCGGCGGCCGCTACGGCCTGGGCTCCAAGGACACGCCCCCCAAGAGCGTCTTCGCCGTCTATGAGGAGATGGCCAAGGCCCAGCCCAAGAAGCTCTTCACCCTGGGCATCGTGGACGACGTGACCGGCCTCTCCCTGGACGAGCACGACTGCCCCAACACCGCGGCCGAGGGCACCATCGAGTGTAAGTTCTGGGGTCTGGGCGGCGACGGCACCGTGGGCGCCAACAAGAACTCCATCAAGATCATCGGCGACCACACCGACAAGTACGTCCAGGCGTACTTCCAGTACGACTCCAAGAAGACCGGCGGCGTCACCGTCAGCCACCTGCGCTTCGGCGACAAGCCCATCAAGAGCCCCTACTACATCAACAAGGCCGACTTCGTGGCCTGCCACGTCCCCGCCTACATCATCAAGGGCTTCCCCATGGTCCGGGACGTGAAGGACGGCGGCACCTTCCTCATCAACTGCCAGTGGAGCGATGAGGAGCTGGATAAGCACATGCCCGCCGTGGCCAAGCGCTACATTGCCGAGCACAACATCCAGGTCTACACCATCAACGCCATCGACCTGGCCAAGGAGATCGGCATGGGCAAGCGCACCAACACCATCCTCCAGTCCGCCTTCTTCAAGCTGGCCCAGGTCATGCCCGAGGCGGAGGCCATCCAGTTCATGAAGGACGCCGCCACCCACTCCTACCTGAAGAAGGGCCAGGACGTGGTGGATATGAACCACAAGGCCATCGACGCCGGCGCCACCGCCTTCAAGAAGTTCAACGTCCCCGCCTCCTGGGCCACCGCCACCGACGAGAAGGTCGAAGAGAAGATCGAGGGCCGTGCGGCCACCGTGAAGATGGTCAAGAACATCTTGAACCCCGTGGACAAGATGGACGGCGACAGCCTGCCCGTCTCCGCCTTTATGGACCACGTGGACGGCACCTTCGAGCAGGGCGCCGCCGCCTACGAGAAGCGCGGCGTGGCCGTGTCCGTCCCCGTCTGGGACAGCGCCAAGTGCATCCAGTGCAACCAGTGCTCCTACGTCTGCCCCCACGCCACCATCCGGGCCTATGCTCTGGACGATGCGGAGGTGAAGAACGCTCCCGCCGCTGCCAAGATCGTGGACGTGAAGGCCGGCGCGGGCAAGGATAAGTACAAGTTCTCCATCGCCGTCAGCCCGCTGGACTGCATGGGCTGCTCGGTCTGCGTGGGCGTGTGTCCCACCAAGGCCCTGGAGATGGTGCCCCAGGAGAGCCAGCTGGACCAGCAGGAGGTCTTCGACTACATGGTGGCCAAGGTCTCCGTCAAGGACGACATGGCCGACGCCAAGACCGTCAAGGGCAGCCAGTTTAAGGTGCCCTATCTGGAGTTCTCCGGCTCCTGCGCGGGCTGCGCCGAGACCTCCTATGCCCGTCTGGTCACCCAGCTCTTTGGCGACCGGATGTACGTCTCCAACGCCACGGGCTGCTCCTCCATCTGGGGCGGTCCCGCCGCCACCAGCCCCTACACTGTGGACAAGGACGGCAAGGGTCCCGCCTGGGCCAACTCCCTGTTTGAGGACAACGCCGAGCACGGTCTGGGCATGTACCTGGGCCAGAAGGCCATCCGTGAGCGGCTCATCGGCATGCTGGAGCAGATGGTGGCCCACGGCGAGGGTCCCGCCGAGGATAAGGCGGTGATCCAGAAGTTCCTGGACACTAAGGACGACGGCGCGGCCAACGCCGAACCCACCAAGGCGCTCATCAAGGTGCTGGAGGGCGCGGCCGCTCACGGCTGCCCCCTGTCCCCCCAGATCCTGGAGCTGAAGGACTACCTGTCCAAGAAGTCCGTGTGGATCTTCGGCGGCGACGGCTGGGCCTACGACATCGGCTTCGGTGGTCTGGACCACGTGCTGGCCAGCGGCGAGGACGTGAACGTCTTCGTCTTCGACACCGAGGTCTACTCCAACACCGGCGGCCAGGCCAGTAAGTCCACCAACTTCGGCGCTGTGGCCCAGTTTGCCGCCGCCGGTAAGGCCATGCCCAAGAAGTCCCTGGCCGAGATCGCCATGAGCTACGGCTACGTCTATGTGGCCCAGATTGCCATGGGCGCCAATCCCAACCAGACCCTGGCCGCCATCCGGGAGGCCGAGGCCTATCACGGTCCCTCCCTCATCATCGGCTACGCCCCCTGCGAGATGCACTCCATCAAGGGCGGCATGGCCAACTGCCAGAGCGAGATGAAGAAGGCCGTGGAGTGCGGCTACTGGAACCTGTTCCGCTTCAACCCCGAGGGCGAGGAGGGCAAGAAGTTCGTCCTGGACTCCAAGGCCCCCGCCGGCGGCTATCAGGAGTTCCTGATGAACGAGGCCCGCTACTCCGCGCTGACCCGGTCCTTCCCCGACCGGGCCAAGGAGCTCTTCGCCAAGAACGAGGAGTCGGCCAAGGCCCGCTACGAGCATCTGCTGAAGCTCATTGAGCTGTATAAGTAAGTTCGGCCCTTAGTATAAAAACAGCCCGCCTCGAAAGAGGCGGGCTGTCTTTATGTGCCGGTTTGTCAATGAGACCTTTTTCTCTCCGAGGATAACGGATCGTGTGTAGGGGGCGGCATCCTTGACGCCCCGGATCGATCCGCGCGGCGCGTCTGGGAAGCCGCGCCCTACAGGGAAAAGCCTGATGGCTTAACTTCTGGCCAGCCCATCCACGCCCAGCACCTGGCCGGAGATATAGCTGGCCTTGTCGCTGGCCAGGAAGACGAAGGCGTTGGCAATGTCCTCAGGCTCGCCGATGCGCCGCAGGGGGATCTGGGCGATGAGGGGCGCGATCATCTGCTCGGGCAGGGCGGCCACCATGTCGGTCTTGGTGATGCCCGGGGCCACGGCGTTGACCCGGATGCCGTCGGGGCCCAGTTCCCGGGCCAGAGCCAGGGTCATGCCGTTGACGGCGAACTTGCTGGTGGGATAAGCCACGCCGCCGGGCTGGGCGTAGCGGCTGACCATGCTGGAGGTGTTGAGGATGACGCCGCTGTGGCGCTCCTTCATGCCGTCCACCACCGCCCGGGTGCAGTTGAAGACGGCGGTAACGTTCAGGTCCATGGTTTTCTGGAACATCTCAGAGGTGTAATCGCCGATCTTCTCCGAGGCGGACACACCGGCGTTGTTCACCAGGATATCGACGCGGCCGTACTTCTTCTCCACCGCGTCAAAGGCGGCCTTGACGGCGTCGTAGTCGGTGAGGCTGGGGCAGGCGCCCTCCACGTTCCAGCCTGCGTTCTCGGCCTTCAACGAGGCCAGGGCCTTGTCCACCGTCTCCTGGCGGGACCCGCACAGCACCACCGTGGCGCCCTCTTCCAAAAAGGCCTTGACGATGGCGTAGCCAATGCCCCGGGTGCCTCCGGTGACGATGGTGATCTTGTCCTTGAGCAGCATAGATCGTTCCTCCTTTGGTAAAGTTTTCAACAAGGAAAGTATACCACATCTCCGGGGAAAAACAACCCCGAAGGGGGGACTATGGTTGGTGGTATCTGATGATTTTGGTTGACACTGGCTGGGCGCGATTGTATAATTATATCGACGTGGGCGCATGGTATGGCCCGGAGGGAAGGAGTTTTGGACATGGAACACTGCAATCCGCTGCTCAAGGACGTTTCTTCGCCCAAGTTCATCACCTGCGGCGAGGTCATGCTCCGTCTGACGCCGCCCAATTACGACAAAATTCGCGTGGCCAACAACTTCGAGGCCAGCTACGGCGGCAGCGAGGCCAACATCGCCCTGGCCCTGGCCAATCTGGGCATCGACTCCACCTTCTTCTCCGTGGTGCCCGACAACTCCCTGGGCAAGAGCGCCATTCGGATGCTCCGCTCCAACGACGTTCACTGCACCCCGGTCATCCTCTCCACAAAGGAAGAGACCCCCAGCCACCGCCTGGGCACCTATTATCTGGAGACGGGCTACGGCATCCGCCCCAGCAAGGTCATCTACGACCGGATGCACTCGGCGTTGTCGGAGTACGACTTCTCCGGCGTGGACCTGGGCGTGCTGCTGGAGGGCTACGACTGGCTGCATCTTTCCGGCATCACCCCGGCCCTGTCCCCCAGCTGCGCCAAGCTCATTTTGGATATGCTCCGGGTGGGCAAGGAAAAGGGCCTGACGGTGAGCTTTGACGGCAACTTCCGCTCCAAGCTCTGGACCTGGGAGGAGGCCCGGGACTTCTGCACCCAGTGCCTGCCCTATGTGGACGTGCTCTTCGGCATCGAGCCCTACCACCTTTGGAAGGACGAGAACGACCACAGCCAGGGCGATTGGAAGGACGGCGTGCCGCTGCAGCCCACTTTCAAGCAGCAGGACATGATCAACCGGGCCTTCCAAGAGCGCTACCCCAACCTCAAGTGCATCGCCCGCCACGTGCGCTACGCCCACTCCGGCTCGGAAAACAGCCTGATGGCCTACATGTGGTACGAGGGCCAGACCTGGGAGAGCCGGCTGTTTACCTTCAATATTTTGGACCGTGTGGGCGGCGGCGACGCCTTTGCCAGCGGCTTCATCTACGCCATGATGCAGGGCTACGCCCCCGATGAATTGGTGAATTTCGCCGTGGCCTCCAGCGTCATCAAGCACACCATCCACGGCGACGCCAGCATCGTGGACGACGTGGACGCCATCCGCTCCATCATGGATCAAAACTTCGACATTAAACGTTGACACGCTGAAAATACATACCAAACATGGAAAAGTCCGCCGCTTTTTTTCGAAGCGGCGGGCTTTTTTCGCCTTTTCCACGGCGAAAGTTGGCTCTGGACAAGGTGATTTTCCAGCGTTTTTTCCCGCCGATGGGCCATAGTAAAAAGGCGGCGAGACCGCCGTGAAAAATGCGTTTATTTCAAAAAAGGGGGTGTAAAAGTGAAAGAAGAACATGGTATCGTAGATTTTTTCAACGCGCTCCGGCTCATCTGCCTGTGCCTGCTGGGCGTGGCGATCTTTTCCGCCTTTTCCCCCAAGGCGACCGCCGCGGCCGCGCCGGAGCAGACCGTGGGGCTGTTTGACAGCCTGCTGGGCAAAAAGCCCCAGCCCGGCAACCAGACCGCCGGGGTAAAGACCCTGGTGCCCGTGGGCCACACCGTGGGCATTAAGCTCTTTTCCGACGGCGTTTTGGTGGTGGGCCTGGGCTCGGTGGACACAGCCCAGGGTGCGGAAAATCCTGCCAAGAGCTGCGGACTGCGCATGGGCGACATCATCACCCACATCGATAGCCGGGAGGTGGACACCATCGAGGAGGTCCAAAGCATCCTGGCCGAGACCTCGGGGAAGGAGGTGTCCCTGCGCTGTCTCCGGGGCGAGGATGAGTTGGAGCTCACCGCCCAGGCGGCGCGCTGCTCCGCTGACGGGTGCTATAAGCTGGGCGCGTGGATCCGGGACTCCATGGCGGGCATCGGCACGGTGACCTTCGTGGACCCCGAGACCGGGCTCTTTGGCGCTCTGGGCCATCCCGTCAGCGACGTGGACACCCAAAAGCTCATGCCCTTGAGCTCCGGGGCCATCCTCCATTCCAGCGTCACCGGCGTGCAAAAGGGCCAAATGGGCCAGCCCGGCCAGCTCCGGGGCGCCTTTGACCTGTCCACCGACATGGGCGCGCTCTTTGCCAACACCAAAAGCGGCATTTTCGGCACGCTCCACGAGGGCCAGAGCCTCACCAATGGCCCCGCCATGGCGGTGGCCACCCGGGACCAGGTCCACGTGGGCAAGGTGACGGTGCGCACCAACATCCAGGGCGACGAGGTCCGGGATTATGAGGCGGAGATCGTCCGGGTCTACCCCGAGGACCCGGAGGACACCCGCAATTTCCTCATCAAGATCACCGACAAGGACCTGCTGGACAAGACCGGCGGCATCGTCCAGGGGATGAGCGGCAGCCCCATCCTGCAGGATGGCCGCTTGGTGGGCGCGGTGACCCACGTTTTGGTCAACGACCCCACCTCAGGCTACGGCATTTTGGTGGAAAATATGCTCAAGACCGCCCAGGAAGCGGCGTAAAAAATACCCGGAGGGGCCACGGCCTCTCCGGGTATCCTTGTTTTCTTGAAACTTAGAACTGGACGCGCTGGGCGATGTAGTCCTTGACCTCGCTGATGGGGATGCGGACCTGCTCCATGGAGTTGCGCTCACGGATGGTGACGCAGTTGTCGGCGGGGGTGCCGTTCTCCGGGTCGCCCACGGTATCGAAGTCGATGGTGACGCAAAACGGCGTGCCCACCTCGTCCTGGCGGCGGTAACGCTTGCCGATGGAGCCGGCGTCGTCGTAGTCCACCATGAAGTCGGCGGAGAGCTCCTCGTAGAGCTTCTTGGCAGGGCCGGAGAGGACCTCCTTCTTGCTCAGGGGCAGGATAGCGCACTTGAAGGGGGCCAGGGCGGGGTGGAGCCGCAGGACGACGCGCACGTCGTCCTTGCCGTTCTTATCCTGGCCCACGACCTCTTCGTCGTAAGCGTCGCACAAAACGGACAAAACGGTGCGCTCCACGCCCAGGGAGGGCTCGATGACGTAGGGGATGTAGTGCTCGTTCTTCTCCTGGTCGTAATAGGACAGGTCCTTGCCCGAGGTGTTCTGGTGCTGGGTCAGGTCGTAGTCGGTGCGGTCGGCCACGCCCCACAGCTCGCCCCAGCCGAAGGGGAAGAGGAACTCGAAGTCGGTGGTGGCCTTGGAGTAGAAGCAAAGCTCCTCGGGGTCGTGGTCCCGCAGCCGCAGGTTCTCGTCCTTCAGGCCGATGGAGAGTAGCCAGTTATGGCAGAACTCCCGCCAGTACTTGAACCACTCCAGATCGGTGCCCGGCTCGCAGAAGAACTCCAGCTCCATCTGCTCAAACTCCCGGACCCGGAAGATGAAATTGCCCGGGGTGATCTCGTTGCGGAAGGACTTGCCGATTTGGGCGATGCCGAAGGGCAGCTTCCTGCGGGTGGTGCGCTGGACGTTGACGAAGTTGGTGAAGATGCCCTGGGCGGTCTCGGGCCGGAGGTAGACGGTGTTCTTGGCGTCCTCGGTGACCCCCTGGAAGGTCTTGAACATCAGGTTGAACTGGCGGATGTCGGTAAAGTTATGCTTGCCGCAGGTGGGACAGGGGATGGCGTGCTCCTCCACGAAGGCGCGCATCTCCTCCTGGGAGAAGGCGTCGATGGGCTTGGGAAGGGTGAAGCCGTTCTCGGCGCACCAGTCCTCGATGAGCTTGTCGGCCCGGAAGCGCTCTTTGCACTCCTTGCAGTCCATCAGAGGGTCGGAAAAGCCCGCCAGATGGCCCGAGGCCACCCAGGTCTGGGGATTCATCAAAATGGCGGCGTCCAGGCCCACGTTATAGGGGTTCTGCTGGACGAATTTCTTCCACCAAGCCCGCTTGACGTTGTTTTTCAGCTCCGCGCCCAGGGGGCCGTAGTCCCAGGTGTTGGCCAGGCCGCCGTAGATCTCGCTGCCGGCAAAGATAAAGCCCCGGCCCTTGCACAGAGCGACGATCTTCTCCATGGATTTCTCTTGATTGGTCATGGTGGTCCCTCCCAAATGAATGTCGCCCACTATTATAGTAAAAAACTCCCCAAAATGCAAGAGGAACTTGCACCTTGGGGAGCTTTGGTCAGTCGTCGTTGAGATAATAGGGCTTCATCAGGCTGGGCTGCTCGGTGGAGTCCTTTTGGTGGTCGGACTTGGGGGCCTCCATGGGACCCCGGGCCCGGCGGGCCTTGGCCTGCTCCCGGATGCGTTGCTTGCGCTCATCCAGGGAGCCCGCGGCGGCCTTTTTACCAAAGAGGCCACGCTTTTCCGGCTTGGGGGCCGGAGGAGTGGGCTTTTGCTGGGCGGGCTTGGCAGGTTGAGGGGCCTTGGGCTGGGTGGCGGGCTTTTGTGCGGGCCTGGGCTGAGCGGGCATGGGTTTGCGCTTTGATGTCACGCTCGGATTGGGCGCGCGTTTCGCCGGTTCTTTCGCCACCCTTGGCAAAATGCCGCTCTCGCTGGCGCGTTCGCCTGTTTTTGCCGTGCGGTCGGCTCCAAGCCCGGCGGCGCGCCTATCCTCGCGCTTCGAGGATAAGAGCCTGGCGGTGGCGTCCATGACGGTATCTCCCTCCAGCGCGCCACCGTAGCCCCGCTGGGCCTGGATGCGCCGCTCCTCGGCCATCCACTTCTCAAAGGCCGCTTGGTCCACACCCTTGGGGGCCACGGCGGTGAGGGCCTCGTCCAGGCTTTTGCTGGCCTTGTAGCCCGCCGCCTGACGCTTCTGGCCGGGGGTGCGCTGGTCGGCGGCGGGACGGGGCTTGCTCGGCTGGCGCTTCTTGTCACGCTCGCTCTGGGCGGCGCGTGGAGACTCACGCTTTGATGTCACGCTCGCGTTGGGCCCATGGCCGCTCCCGCTTCCCGGCTGCGCGGCCAAAATGCCGCTCAGGGCTTTGCCCTTCGCCTGTTTTTGGCCTGTCGCCGGTCCATCGGTCGCTATGGACCTACGCTCGCGCTTCGCTTTCCTCTCCCGGGCAGCCTGCCTTGCTTCGGCGTCCTCGGGGTTGATGATCTTGCCGTTTTTGTCCCGCTTGGGGGGCTCAAAATCGGTCATGGGCCAGGGGTGGTCCTCTACCACGGGGATCTTCCGGCCCAGCAGCCGCTCGATGGCCTTGAGCTCATCCTTCTCGCTGATGTCGCAAAAGCTGATGGCGGTGCCGCCGTGGCCCGCCCGGCCGGTGCGGCCGATGCGGTGGACGTAGGTCTCGGGCACGTCGGGGAGGTTGTAGTTGAACACGTGGCTCAGCTCCTCAATGTCAATGCCCCGGGCGGCGATGTCGGTGGCGGCCAGGACCTTGACCTTGCCCGACTTGAAGTCGGAAAGGGCCTGGACCCGGGCGGTCTGGGACTTGTTGCCGTGGATGGCGGCGGCGGTGACGCCCGCTTTGATGAGGTCGGAGGCGATCTTGTTGGCCCCGTGCTTGGTCCGGGAGAAGACAAGGGCGTTCTTCACGCCGCTCTGGCCCACCAGATGGGCCAGTAGCTTAGACTTGTTGGGCTTATCCACGAAGTAAAGGCTCTGGGCGATGACCTCTACCGGGGAGGACACCGGAGTCACGGTGACCTTGGCCGGGTCGTGGAGCAGCGCGTCCACCAGGGACTGGACCTCGGGGGGCATGGTGGCGGAGAAGAAAAGGGTCTGCTTTTTCTCCGGCAGCACCTTCAGTACCCGGCGCACATCGTGGATGAAGCCCATGTCCAGCATCCGGTCGGCCTCGTCCAGGACGAAAATTTCGATGTGGCTGAGGTCCAAAAGCCCCTGGCCGTGGAGGTCCAGCAGCCGCCCGGGGGTGGCCACCAGGATGTCCAGGCCCCGGTTGATCTTGTCCACCTGGGGCTGCTGGCCCACGCCGCCGAAGATGACGGCGCTCTTCAGGGGCAGATTGCGGCCATACTGCTCAAAGCTCTCTTGGATCTGCAGGGCCAGCTCCCGAGTGGGGGTGAGGATGAGACTGCGGATGACCCGCTTGCCCTCCCGGGGCGAGGCGGCCAGCCGCTGTAGGATGGGAGTGGCGAAGGCGCAGGTCTTGCCCGTGCCGGTCTGGGCGATGCCCAGCACGTCCCGGCCCACAAGGGCCGGGGGGATGGCGCCCGATTGGATGGGGGTGGGCGTCTCGTACCCCTGGGCCTCCAGCGCCTTTAAGATGGCGCTGTTCAGGCCCAACTGTTTGAAATTCATAACACCGTTCCTTTGAAAGATTTCGCTCCCGAAACGCGGCTCAGGACAGCCGCACGACCAGCGTGCCGTCCGGGAGCAGGACGGTACAGTCGGTGGCGGGGAAGGTCCCCAGGGCCTGGGCCTGGGGAAGCTGGGCATAGGGGTCCCGGTCTGTGACCAGGTTGATGGGGTAGCTCAATACCTGCTTAAAATAGGCCTCGTAGGAGCCGTAGTAGGTGACCGAAAAGTAGCCCCAAAGTCCGGTGCCGTCCAGCTCGTCCAGGCCCGGCCGCTCCATGGCCAGGTCCGAGCTGCCCAGCTCGCCGATCAACGTCGCCAGGGCCCGCAGGCCCCGGACCACGGTGGCCTTCCAGCTCCAGGTCTCTCGCAGGCAATCCCCCGCCAGTACCACCAGCATAAGGAAGGCGGCGGCCTGGATATAGCTGGGGTAGAGGGCCAAGGAGGCGCAGAGAAGGACCATGGCGGGGAGAAAGCCCCAGGTCCAGCGCTGCCACAGCCAGACCGCGCCCACCGCGCATAACAGCGCCAGCATATAGATATCCGACCAGGGCAGATAGGAGGCGTTGGACAGGGTGAGAGAGGCGCTGGTGGCCATAAGTCCGGCGGTGAGCGCCACCGCCCAGGGCCGCTCCAGGCGCAAGAGCCGGCACACCAGCCAAACCGCCAAAGACAAAAAGCTCAGCGTCAACAGACCCACCCAGGCGGGGGCCACCAACTGCCCCCGGATACGGGCGTAGACCGGCATGAGGAACCGGCCAAGCTGGATCTGCCACATATCGTCATTTTGAAAGACCATAGTGGCGTCGTGGGCAAAGTCCAGCCGGAAGAAGCGAAAGCCGTGGGCCGCCAGACCGAAGAGGAAGGTGAAGACCGCCGCCTGGGGCAGTCCGCGCAGCCGGGTCTTTGACGAGGTCGTGGGGTCAAGCTTGACGGCGTTCATCGGATCTCTCCCATAGCGGCCCGGACCGCCGCCAGCGTGGCGGAGAGGTCCTGGTCGTCGGTCACATCCACGCATACGTCGGCCCAGCGCTCGTAGAGGGGAGCGCGCTGGTCGTACACGTCACGGAGGCTCTGGCCCGGGGCGAAGGCGATGCCCCGGCTGGCTAGGTTGGTGACCCGCTTTTCCAGCGTGGGGTAGCCAAGGCGCAGATAGACCACCCGTCCCAGGGACTTCAAATGCTCCATAGCGCCCGGGCGCAGCACGCAGCTACCCCCGGGGGCGATGACGCTTTTGCGGCAGTCAATGGAGCGGATGGCCCGCTCCTCCATGTCCAAAAAGGCATCCACGCCGTGCTTGTCCAACAGCTCCTGGAGCAGCGCGCCCTCCCGGGCCTGAATGAGCAGGTCGGCGTCCACAAAGCCATAGCCCAGGGCCTTGGCCAGCACCACGCCCACGGAGCTTTTGCCCGAGCCGGGCATCCCGATGAGGGTCAAGTCGTCCATGGCCTAGGGTTCCCTCCCGATTATAAAAAAACCGTCTGCTTGGTGCAGACGGCTCTTTTACCCAAAATCAACCCTCCAGCTTGTTGAGCCGCAGAGTGAGGCCGCTCTTCTTCCGGGCCGCGTTGTTGCGGTGGATGAGCCCGTGGGCGGCAGCCTTGTCCACAGCCTTGACGGCCACGGCGTAGGCGGTCTTGGCCTCGGCCTTGTCGCCGGCCTCTACAGCGGTGGCAAAACGCTTCATGTCGGTGCGCAGAGCGGACCGGGCGGCCTTGTTCCGGGCGGCCTTGGTCTCGTTGACCAGCACGCGCTTCTTGGCGGATTTGATATTCGGCATACAAACACCTCCTGACATATGCCAAACTGAGGGCAGGATCACAATCGCATCATAGCAGAAATGTATTTTAGCATCTTCTGCCGGGAAATGCAAGTCTTTTTTTCAAAAAAATGGCTAAAAATACAGCGGACCCGGCCCTATCTTTTGATGGACATGGCCATGCGGCGGTAGGTGTGGCGCACGCCCCGGATGGCGGCGGAATAGGCGGTGATGTTCTCCGGGGCGGCGATGCCGGTGAAGCCGGAGTCGCCGATGTGGTGGAGGTCGGCCCCGGCCATCTTACACATCAAAGCCATGCGGCGGATGGTGTCCACGTCCGCCCCCTCCTGGGAGGTGCCGATGGCGGTGAGGGCCAGCTTGCCCAGGCTATGGGTGTGGCAGATGAGGTCACGGATATACTCCATGGTGAGCCCGGGGACGGTGCCCGGAGCGGGCAGGAGGATGATGTCCGCCCCGGCGGCGGCAAAGGCGTCGATGTCGGCCTTGGTAATGATGGACTCTCCGGCCTCGGTGAGGGAGCCCGAGGCGTGCATCTTGCCCGCGCAGAGGATGACCCGGTCCCCGATGGCGGCCTTATAGGCGCTCAAAGTGTCGGTGATGGCCCGGTTGGTGACCCCCACGCCGGGGTTGCCGGTGAGGACGATGAGGTCCACCCCCATGTCGGCGGCCTTGACGCCGTTTTCCACCGTGGCCGCCCGGCCCGGGGTCAGGTCCCACATGTTGGTGTCCACCGCCGAGGCGTGGCCCTGCTCCACAGGCTCCAGGTTGATGCCCACCACCCGACCGGTGAGCCGCTTGACGGTGCGGATGACCTCCTGGGGCGGGGTATCTGCGGGCAGGCCCTGGACCACGGGGTCCAGCACGTCGAAGATGTTCAGCAGCAGCACGTCGCCCCCCAACGAGGCGGCCAGCTCGGCATTAGACACGTCGCCCACCAGGGGCGTAAATACGCCGATGGTCTCGCACACCAGCACCCGGCCCTCGCTGGCGGCCATAGCGAAGAGGAGCTCGTCCTTCCCCATTCCCTCCAGATCCGACGCGGTGCAGTCCAAAAGCCGTTTTGCCATGGCAAGCATCCTCCTTGATTTTTGTAAAAACATTTTACCATCTTTTTATATGCCCCGCAAGTGGGTATGCTAATCCCGCAAAGGAGGCTGAGGGCATGGAAAAAGGACGTACAGACCTGGCGGTGGAGACGGTGGGCGCGCTCACCGAGGCCCAGGGCATTTTTCGTGAGGAGCGTGCGGTGGAGGATATCCCGGTGACGGCGGTGGAGGTGCGCACCCAGGGGGCGGCGGAGCGTCTGGGCAAACCGGTGGGGCGGTATGTGACGCTGGACCTGGGCCCGGTGGAGCGCCGGGAGGACGCGGCCTTTCGCCGCTCGGCCCAGGTGCTGGCGGGGGAGATGGCAAAGCTCTTGCCCCAGGAGGGCACGGTGCTGGTGGTGGGCCTTGGCAACCGGGCCATGACCCCGGACCGGCTGGGGCCGCTGTGCTGCGACCATCTGTTGGTGACCCACCATCTGGTCCGTCGGGCACCGGAGCAGTTCGGAAGCTTTCGGGCGGTGGCGGCGCTGACCCCCGGGGTGCTGGGCTCCACCGGCGTGGAGAGCGCCGACGTGGCCGCGGCGGTGTGCGCCGCGGTGGAGCCCGCCTGTGTGGTGGCGGTGGACGCGCTGGCGGCCCAGGGCCTGGACCGGCTGTGCGCCACGGTGCAGCTCTCCGACACCGGCATCGCCCCGGGCTCCGGGGTGGGTAATCACCGGCTGGGCTTGACCGAGGAGAGCCTTGGGGTGCCCGTCATCGCCCTTGGGGTGCCCACCGTGGCCGACGGCGGCGACGGCTTTTTCGTCACGCCCCGGGACATCGACGCCAAGGTGGCCCAGTGCGCCAAGCTCATGGCGGCGGCGCTGAACCTAGCGCTCCAGCCGGGGCTGACCCTGGAGGATCTGGCGGCCCTCACCGAGTGAGCTGGGCCTTGCTATTTGTGGCGTAAGGGAGTATAATATCTGTAACTATAGTTCTTTTTGGGAGGGCGCGGTCAGCTTGGATACCAAAGAAATCGACTTTTTACCCGTCATTTTAGGCGGCGATATCACCACCTATTCCCTGGCTAGGAGCTTTCATGAGGAATACGGGGTGAAGTCCCTGGCGGTGAGCATGCGTAAGAGCATGATGGTCTCCCGCTCCAGCATCATCGAGAACGTCATCGTCCCCGACATGGACGCCCCGGACAGGTTTGTGGAGCGGCTGATCGAGATCGCCCAGGCGAGGGCGGGGAAAAAGCTCTTGTTGATGGCCTGCGGGGACTGGTATGTGCGCATGATCGTGGAAAACCGGGCCGCCTTGGAGCCCTACTACATCATCCCCTACATCGGGGAGGAGCTTTTGAACCGTCTGGTGCTCAAGGATAGCTTCTACGCCATCTGCGACGAGGTGGGGGTGCCCTATCCCAAGACCTTCGTCTACGACTGCAAGAACCCCCAGCCCCTGGAGCTGGACTTCGACTACCCCGTCATCGCCAAGCCCGCCTCCTCGGCGGCCTACCACTACGCCCAGTTCGAGGGCAAGAAAAAGGTCTTTCGCATGAACTCCGAGGAAGAGTTGACGGCCATGCTGGATAAGCTTCGCGCCTCAGGCTACGACTACAAATTCCTCATCCAGGACACCATCCCGGGCCTGGATTACAACATGCGTATCCTGACGGTCTACTGCGACCGAAACGGCAAGTGCCGCTTCTTCTCCAGCGGCCACTGCCTGCTGGAGGACAACGCCGCCATGGGGGTTGGCAACCCGGTGGCCATTTTGAACGACGTGAATCGCGAGATCATGGACCACGCCCAGCGGCTGCTGGAGCACGTGGGCTACACCGGCTTTGCCAACTTCGACATCAAGTACGACGAGCGCGACGGCTCCTTCCGCTTCTTCGAGATCAACACCCGCCTGGGCCGGAGCAACTTCTACATCACCGGCTCGGGCTTCAACGCCGTGAAGTGGATCGTGGACGACCTCATCTACGAAAAGGACTTCGAGGGAGAGGTCATCGCCGATAATGAAGAGAGCCTCTACACCGTGGTCCCCAAGGATGTGCTGATGGACTACATCAAGGACGACGCCCTGCGTGAGCGGGTGCGGGAGCTCTACGCCAAGGGGGGCAACCCCTCTGGCGTGTGGGCCGCCTTGAACCCGGTGGTCCAGCGCACAAGCTGCATCCACGACCCGCTGGCCTACGCCGGGGAGAAGAATTTCCTCCGGCGGCTCTATCCGGCCTATTTTATGACCAAGCAGCGCAAGAAATTCAAGGCGTAAGGAGGAGACGGCCATGTGCGGCATCGTTGGCTTTTGGGATGAAAACGCGTCCTATGACCGGGATAAGACCCTCCGGGCCATGGCGGACCGCATCGTCCACCGGGGCCCGGACTCCGACGGCTATTTTGTGGAAAAGGCCGCCGCGCTGGGCTTTCGGCGGCTTTCCATCATCGACTTAGACGGCGGCACCCAGCCCATCTTCAACGAGGATGAGAGCCTGGTCATCACCTTCAACGGAGAAATTTACAATTTTCAAGAGCTGAGGGCCGAGCTGGAAGCCAAGGGCCACGTCTTCTCCACCCGGGCCGACACCGAGGTCATCCTCCACGGCTACGAGGAGTGGGGAGAGGATGTGCCCACGCATCTCAGGGGCATGTTCGCCTTCGTGATCTACGACCGCAAGAGCGAGACTCTCTTTGGGGCCCGGGACATCTTCGGCATCAAGCCCTTTTACTACTACCAAAACGCCGGGGCCTTCCTCTACGCCAGCGAGATCAAGGCCCTTTTGGACCACCCCCGGTTTGAAAAGCGGCTGGACCAAAGCAAGCTGGGGACCTACCTGTGCTTTGAGTACCTGCCCAATGAGGACACCCTTTTTGAAGGGGTAAAAAAGCTCCCCGCGGGTCACAGCTTCACCCTCCGCAAGGGAGAGCTTTCCATTCGGCCCTACTTCACCATCCGCTATCATATCGACGAAACGAAGTCCATGTCCGACTGGGAGACCATCATCGAGGACACCTTCCGGGCCTCCTGCCGGGCCCACCGCATCGCCGACGTAAAGGTGGGGTGCTTTTTAAGCTCGGGGGTGGATTCGTCCTACGTCACCCGGCTTTTGCAGGACGATATGGACGTGCGGGCCTTCTCCATCGGCTACGCCGAGGAGAAATACAGCGAGCTTGCCCACGCCAAGGAGCTGGCGGACAAGATCGGCGTGGAGTGCATCACCCGCACCATCACCGCCCGGGACTTCTTTGACGCCGTGCCCAACGTCCAGTACCACATGGACGAGCCCCTGCCCAACCCCTCGGCCATCCCCCTCTACTACCTGACCCAGATGGCGGCCAAATATGTGAAGGTGGTCCTCTCCGGCGAGGGGGCGGACGAGCTCTTTGGCGGGTATAATTTCTACAAGGAATGCCTGGATTTCGAGCGCTACATGAAGCTGCCCCAGTTCCTCCGCTCCGCTGCCGGCGGCGTGGCGGCCCATTTGCCCGACTTCCACGGCAAGCGCTTTTTGACCCGGGGCCGTCTGCCCCTGGAGCGGCGGTATCTGCGCAACAACTATAACTTCCAGTATCCCGAGTTGGACCAGTATCTGGCCTGCGAGTATGACCGCACTGAGCCCTGGCGGCTCACCAAGCCCTATTTCGACGAGGTCGCCGGCGAGGACGAGGTCACCCGGATGCAGTACGCCGATATGCGGGGCTGGCTGCCCTATGACATCCTCCAAAAGGCGGATAAGATGTCTATGGCGGCCTCCCTGGAGTTGCGGGTGCCCTTTTTGGACCGGGAGGTGCTGGACGTGGCCCTCTCCATCCCAAGCCGCTGCCGGGTCACCAAGGACATGACCAAGGTGGCCCTCCGTCGGGCGGCGGGGAAGGTGCTGCCGGAAAAGAGCGCGAAAATGCCCAAGATCGGCTTCATCACGCCGCTGAACGACTGGCTGCGCCAGGACGAGTTTTATACCAGGATCCGGGACCGCTTTCACAGTCCCCAGGCGGCGGAGTTCTTCCGCGTGGACGCGCTGGACGGCCTTTTGGAGACCCACCACGGCGGCCACAACGGCGGCATGAAGAGAATTTGGAGTATTTACTCATTTCTTGAGTGGTACAACCAATTTTTCGCGTGACAAAGACCCTATTTCACATGGAAGGGTGGTGGAGATAGCATGAAAAAGGAACGGAAAAATTCTTTCCTGGGGGGCATGGCCACCATGGCGGTGGCCCTGGCCATCGTCAAGGTCATCGGCGCGGTCTATAAGATCCCCATTCGCAACATCCTGGGGGACAGCTATACCGACTTCCAAAACGCCTATGACATCTACACCCTTTTGCTCACCATCTCCATCACCGGCCTGCCCGCCGCCCTTTCCAAGATGGTGGCGGCCAACCACGCCGTGGGCCGGGAACGCCAAGTGGCCAAGATCTTCCGGGTGGCCCTGGCGGCCTTCTTCGGCCTGGGCTTTGTGTCCTTTTTGGTCATGTTCTTCGGCGCTGATTGGCTGGCCGATTGGATGAACGATACCCAGGCCGCCCAGGCCATTCGGTACTTAGCTCCAGCCGCCATCTGCGTTAGCTGCGTCAGTGCCTTCCGGGGCTTCTTCCAGGGGCATGGCAATATGCGCCCCAGCGCGGTGAGCCAAGTCATCGAGGCCCTGGGCAAACTGGTCATTGGTCTTCCCTTGGCCATGATGGCGGTCAACGCCGGAAAGGGCGACCAGGCCGCCGCCCTGGCTATTCTGGGGGTGACCCTGGGCTCGGCGCTGACCTTGGTCTATATGCTCTGGTGCTATGGCCGCCGGTCCCGATACCGGGACCGCTCCGGGGGAGATGTTACTTCCTCCAAGGCTGTTTTGCGTGAGCTCTTGCCCATCGCCATCCCCATCACCCTGACCTCGGCGGCGGTGAGCCTCATCAACACCATTGACGCGGCTTTGGTCCAGGGACGGCTCCAGGACGCTCTTTTGATGACCGAGGACCAGTCCCGGAGCCTCTACGCCGCCTACGCCGGAGCAAAAAACATCTACAACCTGCCCGCCTCGTTTATGATGGCGGTGACGGTGTCGGTGATCCCGGCGGTGTCCGCCGCCTTGGCCATCAACCAGCGCCGTCAGGCCGCCAAGGTGGTCCGGGCCTCCTACCACATCACCGCGCTGCTGGTCTTCCCCATGGGGGTGGGCATGAGCGTGTTGGCTGAGCCCATCGTGCGGCTTTTGTACAGCGCCGGCGACCCGGAGCTCACCGGGCAGCTTCTGACTATTTTGGGCGTTGCCTCTATCTTTGTGTGCCTTTCGTCGGTGAGCAACTCGGTCATGCAGGCCTACGGACATCAAAGCTTGCCCGTGCTGGTGATGATCGGCGCGGGGCTTGTGATGCTGGCGGTGGACTACATCTTGGTGGGCACGCCCTCCATCGGCATCTTCGGCTCGCCCATCGGCACGCTGTGCTGCTTCGGCATCGCCACGGTGGCCGACCTGGTCCTCATCCGCCGCCTGGTGCCCCATCCGCCCCGGTATTTTCGGCTGTTCTTCGGCCCGGCCCTGGCTACGGCGGGCATGGCCCTGGCCGCCTGGGGCAGCTACCGCCTAGCCCGGCTGGCGGTGGGCAACGCCATCGCGCTGTGCGTGGCCATCCTCTGCGCCGTGGCGGTATACGCCTTCTTGGTGGTGTGGCTGAAGATGCTCAGCCGCAGCGAGCTCCAGCTCATGCCCAAGGGGGACAAGATCGCCGACCTGTTGAAGCTGCCGTAAAAGTGGGATAAAAAGACGCTTCCTCGTGACGAGGAAGCGTCTTTTTTGTTTACTGCGCGTCCGGGGCCTGTTCCGAAGACGTGTCCTCCGGGGGCTGGCTCTCGGCCTGAGCCTGGCGCTGGGCCAGGGACCGGAGCCGTTTTTTCATCACCACCAGGTACCCTGCCGTCAGGGCTACTCCCACCAGGGTCATGGCAAGGCTGGGGAGCAGGTAGGGGTAGACCAGCCGGATCACGGTGCGGCCCTGGTCCACCACGGTGAGGTGGTTGACCTCCCGGATGTCCCGGTCGGGGCGGAAAATGTCGTGATAGCTCAGGGTGGTGTTCACATTGTCCTTGGGGGAGTCGATGGTGATGACGTTATTGTGGTAATCCACCGTGATGGGCACGATCTCCCGCTGGGGCAACGCGTTGGGGTCCACCTGTAGCGCGTGGGACAGCAGATGGCCCACCGCCGCGTCCTGGGTCAGGGAGTAGTGGTAGGTGAGGGCCAGGCCGATGAAGACGATGTTGTCGTTCTTCACCGTACCGTAGAAATCCATCTGCCCCTCGGGCACGTCGGTGATCTTGCCCCAGACCTCATCCAGGCCGTTGACGTACACCGTCTGCCAGTCCTCGGCGTAGCCGGCGGGGAAGAGGTCGCAGTACAAAACGCCGTCGATGGTGTCCAGGGCGGGGTAGCCGTTTTGGAAGTTCACCCGGTTGCAGCTCACGCCCAGGAAGGTCTTGGAGCCGGTGTTCTCCTCGTCGGGCACGCCGTCGGCCAGGATGAGCACCCGGGTGCCGTTTTCACTGAGCCGGAGCACTAAGTCCTCGGCGGCGGCCTTGTCGTGGTAGGTGAAGCCCGCCAGGTAGAGGGTCTTGTAGTCCTTGAGCTGGTCGAAGGTGTACTCGTCCAGCACCACGCCCTGGAGCTCCTCCACCGCCGGGAAGCCCATGGCGATGGTGCCCGCGTCGGTGCCGATGGCGGCGTAATGGTAGGTGCTGATCACGCCGAAGCGCTCCGGGGCCCGGCGGAGCTTATAGAGCCGGTAGTTTTCGTTGAAGTCGGCCAGGCCGTAGCCCAGACGGGCCGCGGCGGCGTCCAACTGCGCCAGGTCCCGGGTGGAGGCCCCGCCCAAGGCGGGCCGGAACTCGTTGGGGACGATGACCACGTCGTTGCCCAGCTCCAGGAAGCGGTCAAAGAGGTAGAGGTAATGCTCATCCTCGGCGGCCTGGTTCAGGTTGACGATGTTGCGGTACTGGGCGGCGGCCTGAACGCCCTGGCCGAAGCTGGTGGGCACGGTGAGCTCGCCGTAGCTGGAGGAGACGTAGATACCGTCGATCTCGCTGTCGTAGGGGTCCACCATGCTCATGCGCTGGGTGGCCAGCTCCTTGCCCCGGCCAATGAGCATCTCTTCGGCCAGATAGTCGTGGTAGGCGTCGGGGGAGAGGGGATTGATGGAGTGGGTCACCAGCACGATGATGCACAGCACCTCCACCGCGAAGAGAACGCCAAACAGCCCCAGCACCCATTTGCGCAGGGACCTCCAGAAAAACAGGGCCACCAGGAAGACGCACAGGGCGATGGAGAGGAACCGGGTCATCCACAGGTACTGGTTGCCTGGGAGGTAGACCAGAAGCTGATAGGCGGTGGGGGTGCTCAGCAAGAGGATGGTCAGCGCGGTGGCAAAGCCCGGCTTCACGTCCTTTTTCGCGCAGGAGATGCCCAGCAGGGTCATCACCAGCGCCACCAGACCGTAATAGGGGGCCTCGGCATACAGCCAGCGGTTCCAGACGCCCTCGCCCACAAAGCAGAAGGGGTCGATGGACATCCGCAGGCCCTGGAAATAGGTGGCCATCACCGCTGAGCTGTCGATGCCGGTGATGCCGCCCTTCAAGGAGGGCAGCAGAGCGACGCCGTTGAGCAAAAAGGCCAGCAGCACGCACACCACCATCGGCAGGCCGCCCACGCGCTGCTCCCGGGGCAGCTTGGACTGGCCCAGAGCGTGAAACAGCACATAGATCAGCAGCGTGATGGCCGCCATGCCGCCCCAGCCGATGTGGCACCACAGCAAAAAGAGGAAGCACAAAATGATCTTGGGTAGGGCGGAAAAGCGTTTGTCGGGGTCGGTGAAATAGTCGTGGACGTAGACAAAGAGCAGCGGCAGCACCGGCATGGTCATGGCCCGGGCCAGCACGCCCTCGCTGAAAAGCATCTGCACGCTGGTGTTGGGCACGAAGAACCACAGCGCGCCGATGAACGCGCCCAGCCAAGGGCGGCCATGGGTCCGGCCAATGTGGAGCCAGACCACGGCGTCCAGGAAGTAGAGGATGCCGGAAAAGAGCAAAAAGCCGCCGTTGACGCTGCCGCCCATGATGGCCTGGCAGCCGGCCAGGATGTAGGCGGGCAGGGGCGACCAGTACCGCCAGGTCTGCACGCCGTTGTACCAGGCCATGTCCAGCAGGGGGAACCAGTTGCCCTCCCGGGTGATGGACTTGTAGAGAAAATCCCCCCGGTGGACGTAGAACATGGCGTCGGTGCCGTCCAGATAGTTCCCGCTCTCCGAGGCCAAAAAGGCCACCAGCAGACCGATCATGGCATAGCCCACCACGATGAGGGCGAAGATGCTCCAGCGCAGGGCCGGGCTCATGCCCGGGCGGTCATTCAGGGTGGCGGCGCGGGTAAAGCCCGCGCCGGCTTCTCGGCGGCCCATTTTCATTTCAGCGCCTCGCCCAGGGCCTGGTCCAGCACGTCGGAGAGCACCGCCTGGGCCGAGCGGTCCGCCCCGGTGAGATAGGTCTCGTCCTGGGTGTAGGAGATGATAAAGCTCCGGGTGGGGGTCTCCGAGCCCTCGATCTGCTCCAGCGTGCCGCCGGCGTCGGCAATGCGCTGGGAGATGGCGTCGCCAAAATACTCCACCATGTTCTCCAGGGTGGGGATAATAGCGTCAAAGGGCTCCACGTCGTTCATGGTCTGGTTCTGATAGGCGGAGAAGAAGGACTCGATGGTCCGCTCATAGACCGAGAACTGCACGAATTCGCTGTTGGGCAGGACGACATCCAGGATGAACTCCCAGGTGTGGGGGTGGGTCTCGCCCTTTTTGCCGCCGATGATGATGTAGTGGCTGGCGTTGAGATAGAACTTGAACTTATACTTGCATAGGAGCTTGTTTCTCATGGTCTACCGTCCTTTCCCAAAAGCTGTCAAAGCACGCGGCCAAGCCCTCCTCCGGCGGCTGGGTCAGCGTCATGGAATCCAGGAGGGCCACCCCGGGGATGGCGGCGTTTTCCACCACCGCCTGACGCTCCAGTTCCTCCACCCGCAGCAGGATGAGCAGGATGTGGGTGTCGTCCAGCAACACCCGTAAGATCTTCTCGTTCATCTGGAGCTGGGTGAACTGCAAGAACTGCTTTTCCTCCTCGGGGCCCCGGCAGCGCAGGATCAGGAAGGACAGGGGCCAGGGCTCCCGCCCGGTGAGCTTTTCCCAGATCATGGGCAGGGCCATGTGGGTGTAGGCGGTGCGCCGGGCGTCATAGAGGTCCTCGCGCTGCAGGGCGTGGTTGAGCTTTTCCGTCTGGCGCATGAGGGATTCGTTGGCGCGGTACGCGTCGATGTATTTCTTTCGGTAGCCGCCGGCCAGATAGGTCAGCAGGTTGATGGCCACCACGAAGGCCACCAGGGCGATGAGGCCCAGGGTGATGAGGTTGATCTTGGCGGTGAGGTAGGCGTTGTGGTCCAGCACCGTGTCGGCGTTGGTGAGCAGACACACCCGGTAAGGCGCGCCCTGGAAGGTAAACTTCACCCCCGAGGCGATGTAGGGGTGGATGTCGATCTGGATGGTCTCGTGGGTGACGTGGTCCTGCTCCAGCCGGGAGACAAAGCCCTGGGCGGAGTTGGTCTGATAATAGGTGGCGGTGGTGAAGCCCTGGTAGCGGTTGGTCTCCATCACGTCCTTGACAAAAATCAGCGACTCGCGCTTGGCCAGGGTCCAGTAGCGGTTGGTGGAGGCGTCCAGGGTGCCCAGGATCTCCTCGATCTGCGCCTCGGTGCCGCCGCGCTTTTCCGTCAGGTGGATCTGCTCCAGCACCAGTTGGACGTAGCCGTCTTGCTGGTTGGCGTAAACGTCCAGCACGCCTTGCTCGTAGGTGTTCAACTGGAACCAGGCCCAAAGGGCCACCAGCGCCACGAACAAAAACGATAGCGCCGTCACCACCCAGGGCCGGACTCCAGCGCCGGGAACGCCCTTTTTCTTGGCCTTTTTTGCCTTCGCCATAGCCTGTTCCTCCCTTCTCAACGATCCAGCAACTCAGGGGCCAGATTGGGAATGTAGTATGCCGAGTTCTTCTCCAGCTCCTGGTCCATGACCTCGTAGCCCAGCTTCTCGGCCAGGGTAAACCGGCCCGAGAAGAGGTCCACCCCAAGGCCCAGGGCGTCGCCGTCGATGGTGAAGCCCATAGCGGCCAGGGTGGTGGGGTAGATATCCATAGCGGTAAAGGCCCGGGGACCCTCGGCTACCGTTAGCTGGGCACGGGAATTGATGAAGCAGTTGTAAACGCCCCGCTGGGCCCAGGGGGTCTCTCCCACCACCACGTTGTCCATCCGGGGATGGTCGCCGGTGATGACAATGACGGTGTTTTCATAGAAGGGCTGGGCCTGGCACCAGCGGATGAAATCGCCCAACTGACGGTCGGCGCAGGCGATGACGTTGGCGGCCCGCTCTCCCTTGTCCGTGGGGCACTGCTGGCAGACGTAGCCCTCGGGGAAGTGGGTGTCGGCGGTGACCATGGTCAGGTCGAAGGGCTGGCCGGACTGGGATAGCCGGGTGAGCTCGGCCTTGGCGTATTCGTAGAGCTTTGCGTCCTCAAAGCCCCACCACTGGTGGTAATCCTCGGGGATCAGGCCCTTTTCGATGGCGGCGGGGTAGTCAAAAATTTCAAAGTTACCGTGCTGGAGGAAGAAGGCGTCCAACCCGGAGAACTCCGCGTTGGAGCCCAGCAAGAGCTCGTTTTGGTAGCCGTTTTGGGCCAGCACGTCGCCGATGGTCCAAAGCCCCGCGGCGAAGTGGCCCGACCGGGCGGAGCGGCTGCCGCCGGCGGGGAGGGCAAAGTGAGCCCCCGAGGCGGTGGAGTAGAGGGCCGCCATGGTCCAGGAGGTGCCGGCGCCGGAGTAGAAGCCCCCCAGGGGCTTGTCCGTCTGGGAGAAGGAGACGTTGTCCCGGGCCAGGCGGGTCAGGTTGGGGATCAGGCTTTTCTCCAGCGCGCCGCCCTGGGCGGTGGAGCCGTAGGTGACCTCCATGCTCTCCAGGTAGATGTGCAGCAGGTTGGGCTTTTGGGCTGGGGCGGTGATGGTCACGCCCTTGGGGTCCACATAGTGGTTCTCGTAGATGGTGGAGTCCACCAGCTTGGCCGAGGCGTAGTCGGTGACGCCGTAGGCGGCGTTGGCAAAGAGCAGCGCGCCCACCAAAAACAAGCAGGCGAAGACCGCGCAGGCGTTGCGGCGGCGCAGGATCTTCCCCGCGGCGTGTTTGCGGTGGTCGCTCTCGGGCCAGGCCAGGACCTTTTTGGTCTGGCGGCGGTCCAGGACGATGAGCCCCACCGCCGCCGCCAAAGCCACCAAAATGGGCGGCAGGCAGGACTTGAGGCCGTTGAGGTACACCTCGGCGGCGGTGCCCTGAGTGGAGCTGAAGAAGGTGCTGACCAGGCTCTCAAAGGGCGTGGTGAAGGAACGGATGCCCCAGGCCACCATCACCGTCAGCACCAGCGCCCCGGCAAAGGCGGCGAAGGTGGCGGCGTAGCCCCAGAAGGAGCCGCGGAGCCGCTGGTCCAGGCTCTTGGGGGCGTACATCTCGTCCGGGTCGCCGTTCACCGCCTCCTGGAGCCGGCCCACCCAGCCGGTGACCTTGGAGAAGTCCTGCCGGATGGTCTGGGCGAAGCTTTTTTTCTCGTCGGTGAAGGTCCGGGTCTTCCAGGAGGAGTCGGTGCCGATGGAGTTGATGATGCCCGCCATGCGAATAAAGAAGACCATCAGGTTGAAGAAGGGCAACAGCGGCACCAGCCACCACTGTCTTCGGTAGTATTTTCGAAGCTCCGGGAACTGCTCCAAAAAGGCCAGACTGGAGAAGAAATAGAAGTATCCGCACAGGGTGTAGAGCCCAAAGAGCAGGGCGGTGGCCATCAAGATGGTCTTGCCCGAGAAGCCCAAAAACAGCATGCAGATGGTGGCCAGATACCAGATCATCCGGGGGAAGGCGAAGGTGTGGTCGTACATCAGGGTCTTCACGTTCACGTCGCTGAAGAGCTTGCGGGCCTTGAGCTCGTCGGTGCCCATGAACATCCTGGAGACCTCCAAGCTGCCCCGCTGCCAGCGCTGACGCTGGGTGTAGAGCTTGTCCAGGTCCTCGATGGGATCGGTGAGGAAGATGGAGTCCACGCTGATGCGCACCCGCTCCTTCTGGAGATAGCGCATCTGGAAGGTGAGCTGGGTGTCCTCGCAGATGGTGTCGGTGTTGTAGAGCCAGGACTTCAAGATGGCGCTTTTGCGGAAGGCAGAGAAGGCGCCGGAGAGGGTGTAGATGGTGTTGGTCTCGCCGGCGTAGTTGCGCCCGGCCAGGAAGGCCTGGGCATACTCCAAGAACTCCAGCCGCCGCAAGAGCAGGCCCGAGCCGGTGTATTCCTCGATCTTTTCCGGGATGGTCAAAATGGAGCCGGTGACGCAGTTACAGGAGAGGTCGGACTCGAAGAGGTCTACCAGGTTGGTCAGGGCGTGGGGCTCCAAAAAGCCGTCGGAGTCAATGTGGACGATGTACTTGCCCGAGGAGTTGTAGAGGGCCAGGTTCAGCGCCCGGGACTTGCCCTGCTGGGCGTTGAGCCACTGCATATGAAGGTCGGGGAAGAGGTCCTGGCACTGGGTGAACACCTCAAAGGAGTTGTCCCGGCTCAGGTTGTTGACCAAAAATACCCGAATGGCGTCGTTGGGATAGGTGGAGGCGTCGATGGAGCGCAGGCACCCCTCCAGGGTGTCCGCGGAGTTGTAGACCGGGATGATGATGGAGATCTCCGGATAGAGGGTGGGGGTCTCCTTTTTCTTATAGGACTTCCTGCGCTTGAGCAGGATAAACAGGCTGCCCACAGAGGGGATGATCTCCATGACCATGGGAATGGCGATCCAGGCGGCCCAGAAGATGAAGGAGTTGAGGATGTTGAACCACATTTATGTCCCGCCTCCCCCGTCGCCGTACTTGAAGACGCCCACCTTCATGCTCACGATCTGGGGCTTGGTGAAAACGTAGAAGTAGAGCAGGACCGAAAGGCCGTAGAAGATGAAGCGCCCCACCAGAGAGTGGGCCGCGTAATAGGCGTTGGGTCCCATGAAATAGATCATCTCGCAGATGACGATGATGCGCAGGGCGTTGGCCAAAATGATGGCCACCGTGCCCACCAGGCCGATGATGGCCCGTTGGTTGCGGGTGTAGACCCGGAAAAAGCAAAGCAGCGACAAAAAGGCCAGGATCTCGATGATGCCCGAACACTCAAAGTCGATCTGCAGGGTCATGGCCCCCTGGGGGGACTGGATAAAGAGCACGCCGTAGCGGAAAAAGGCGGCGAAGGTGTGGGTCAGCGACCCAAAGAGCCCCGCCACCGCCGCCACCAGCCGGGCCAGGGGCTTGGTCAGCACCGGCTCCACCAGAGCGATGAGGAACAAAAATAGCCCCGCGCTACCGATGATGAAGTGCCAGAAGTCCAGCTTGGCCCGGTCGGTGACCCGCAGGAGGTACCACCATACCACGGCCAGCGCGGCGCAGACGAGATATTTTGTCATTGGGCCGCGTCATTCTTGGCGCGGCGGCGCTTTTTCAGCTCCACGTAGCCCATGGGCAGGCACACCGCGCCCACCAGCAGCGCCACGCTGACGGCGGGGCCGGTGGGGGTGCCGGCGTAGGAGATCCACTGTTGGCCCAGGCGGCCCCACTGGATCTCGATGGTCTTGAAGGCGGTGTCCGCGTCCTTGTTGATGTACTGGGCTACCCGGTCCAGATAGAGCTCGAACTCGGCGTAGTCCTTCACGCCGTCCACGTGGACGGTCATCTGGCCGAAGGCGTGGGCCATGAGGTAGGCGTTGTCGGGATAGAAGACCTCGCCGGTCTCGTCGTTGTAGATGGGAGCGTCCGGCGCGGTGCGCTCGTCGAAGATGTAGAAGACGTGGTCGCCGGGGGCCAGATGGGTGCCGTCGTTGACCACCACCGGCGCGCCGCTTTCAAAGGAGACCAGCCGGGGATAGAAGTTGCCGTCGGTGGGGTGCTCTTTGTGGCTGCGGTCGCCGTTGAAGGCCAGGGTGATGGCGTCCAGGAAGCAACTGCCCTCGTCGGCTAGGTGCTTTTCCATGTTGGACAGGGCGTAACCGTAGAGGATGTTGTCGTTGGCCCACAGCGCGCCGTGGGCGTCCCGGACCACGTCCTGGGTGCCGGGGGTGGCGTACTCGATGCGGTAGTTGGGGTAGTAGGTCCAGTCCTCGATGTTGCCGTCGTAGACGATGCCGTTGAAGCTCTTGTCCTCGTCCTTACCGGCCTGGAAGTCGGTGATGTTGGAGATGGTGGGCTCCACCATGTAGAGCCCGAAGTCGAAGCTCTCCATGTGGGTGGGCAGCTTGCTGGCGGGGATGGCGATCTCCCACATATGGGGCGCGCCGGCCCAGTCCTTGTTGTTGACGGCCACCTGGGCGTCGTTGACGCCGGCGATGGTCCCCGCCCGGGTGGGCTGGATGAGCAGCTCGCCGCCCAGGTCGGTCTTAATGGCGAACTGGCCATTGCCGTTGGGACCCGCGTTGGTAACGCTGGCCCAGTCCCCCACCTGGATGCTGGGGTCATAGTCGGCGGGGGCGCCGTTGGCCACCAGCAGGATGTAGATCATATCCCCGTCCCACATCACCGAGACCTGGTCCACGGTGTTGCCCTGCTTGGGGTAGCCGTTCACGTCCAGGGTGTCGTCGATGTCATAGCGGGGCACGGCGTCCCAGTCGGAGAAGTCGCCGTCGATGGTGATGCCCTGGTAGCTGGCGTTGGGGTCCACTACCTTGGGCTCCTTGGAGACAGCGGGCTCGTCGGTGACAGGGGCCTCCACGCCGTCCAGCAAATAGATGTCCTCCGACTCCAGGGTCACGTTGCCGCTGGAGAGGATGAAGCGGGTATCCTTGAAGAAGCTGTCGGGCACAAAGCCCTCCATGCGCACGCTGCCGCCGTCGTTGATGACGGTGAGGGTGGCCCCGGGGATGGGGAAGCCGCCCTCGTTGAGCAACCGGGTGCCGTCGGCGATCCACGCCTGGTAGCCAATGGCGTCGCTGGAGTTGTTATAGTAAGTAATGCCAAGCTGGGCCTGGCCCTGGTCGTTCTCCATGTAGACCCAGTAGCCGCCCTCGCCCCGGGCGACGCCCCAGCGGCCCATCTGCCAGTCGCCGCCGTTTCTCAGCCCGATCTCATCCCAGTCCAGGGTGAAGCCGTCATCAGCCACGTCGGGCTGGTCGTCGGGCTCGGCCACGGCGGAAGAGGCCGTGGGGGCCTGGGTGGCGGGGCTGTCGGTCTCACTCGCGTCGGCGGGGTCCTCCTCCACCGCCACGGCGGCGGAACGGCTGGGCTGGCGCGGCGCGGTGGAGACGCTCACGGTGGTCTCCAACTGGATCTCGTCCTGGACCGGCTGGGCCGAGGGGGCCGGAGTCTCGGCGGCGGGCTCGTCCACCGTGGACTCGTCGGCAGGGGTCTTCTCGTCCTCCGCCGCAGGGACCTCGTCCTTGTCGGGGGCCGTTTCCACAGCGGGAGCGTCGTCCACGGCGGGGGTCTCCGCCTTCACCGGCGCGTCGGGCTCAGAGGCGGAGGGCGTTTCCTTGGCGGGAGGGGTCTCGGCCTTGACTGCGGGAGCCTCGTCGTTGGCGGGGGCCTCCACGGCGATGGGAGCGGTCTCCGCCACGGGGGCGGCGGTCTCCTCGTCGGCCAGAGCGGGCACAGCCAAGAGACCGGCCAGCATCACCAGGCTGAGCAGCCCGGCAAAGGTTCGGCGCGCAAATTGAATTCGTTTCATGGACAACGACCTCCAAATCTCTTGCCGGGATGGCCCGGCGGCGATCAGATCTGCCAGGGGTGGGGCTCTAAAAGACCCAGCGGCGCTGGATCTGGAAGCTGAGGAGGAACAGGACAAAGTCCACCAGGATCTTCCACGCCGTCAGCGGTCCGGGGAGGGCCAGGTGGCCGATGAGGGACACCAGTGCGGCGCTCAAAAGCACCTGGACCACGCAGAGGATAAAGTACCGAAACCCGCTGCGGGCGACGTTTTTCTTGCTTTGGAACACGGCCTTGCGGTTGAGAAGATAGTTGACGGTGGCCGAGATCACCCGGGCCAGCACCGTACACACGAAGACCAACGCGCTGGCCGCGGCCGCGGGGGCCAGGAAGCCGGAGACCAGCCGGGGGAAGAAGCCGGGGAAAATGAGGTAGTAGAACAGCGTAAAGAACAAAATGTCCACCACGAAGCCCGCCACCGATGCCGCGCAGAACTTCAGCAGCAGCGCGTAGATGCGGAAGGAATCCAGCAGAGGATTAAAGTGGGAGGACTTGTTGTCGTCCAGATAGACCGTCTGGATGGGCACCTCCCGGATGGGGACCTCCTGGGTGCGGGTCTCTAACAGCATATTCGTCTCGTACTCAAACCGCTCGCCCGAAACGTCCAGCATATGGAGCATAAAGTCCCGGGAGATGCCCCGCAGGCCGGTCTGGGTGTCGGTGACGCCCACGCCGCAGAGAAAGCGCATGACCGAGCGGGTGATGCGGTTGCCGTTGCGGCTTTTGAAGGGGATGCCCTCGGCGTCGAAGTCCCGGCAGCCCAGCACCAAAGCGTCAGGCTGGTCGGCCAGGGTCTGGGCGCAGGCGACAATGTCGTCCACGGTGTGCTGGCCGTCGGCGTCGGCGGTGACGCAGCCGATGGCGGCGGGGTAGTGGGTCAGGATGTAGTTGAAGCCGGTCTTCAGTCCCCGGCCCTTACCCAGGTTCTTGGCGTGGACCACCACGTCGCAGCCACGGTCCGCCGCCTGGGTGAAAATGCCCTTGTGGTCTTGCCCGCTGCCGTCGTCCACCAGCACGATGGGCCCGGCCCAGCGGCCCTGGAGCCGCTCCAGCAGCTCAGGGAGCCGTTGGTTGGGATTCAGCGCGGGGATGAGCAATACCACCTGGGCAGGAGAACGGTTCTCGTCCAAGCCGCTCCCTCCCTTCCAGCTCATTTCTCTCAAAAAGGGTATAAAGATACAACTGTTATTATATATTGTGCTGGAAGGAAATGCAAGGGCTTTACGAACAATTTGAAATATTTTTTATGGAAACTACTACACATTTCCAGATAGATGTGATACAATAGCAGAAAATCCCGTCCCCTTTGGCCGGGGACGAAGGGTAGGTGCTTTTGTATGACCTTACAGGAATGTTATGCCCAGATGGGCGGCAGCTATGACGAGGTGATGGGGCGGCTGCGCTCCGAGGAGCGGGTGGCGAAGTTCCTGGGTCTGTTCCAGGCCGACGAGAGCTTCCAGAGCCTTGCCACCGCCATGGCCGCCAGCGATTGGCCCACCGCCTTTCGCGCCGCCCACTCCCTCAAGGGCGTGGCGCTGAACCTGGCCCTCACCGACCTGGCCCGGTCGGCCTCAGACCTCACCGAGTGTTTACGCCCGGGCGTTCCGGCCCAGGAGCCGGGGCCGCTCTACGCCGCGGTGGAGGCGGACTACCAAAAGACCATCGCCGCTATCGTTGCCCTGCGGGGATAGAGTAGAGAACGCGACAGGAGACGTGGAATTTATGGACAATCCAGCCAAGAACAAACGCACCATCCTCATCGTGGACGACACCGCCTTCAACCGGGAGCTGCTGGGCGATATCCTGTCTCCGGATTACAACATCCTGGAGGCCTGCGACGGCGCGGAGGCCGCCGCCATCCTCCAAGAGCGCTGGACGGAGATCGACCTGGTGCTGCTGGATGTGGTCATGCCCAAGACCGACGGCTTCACGCTGCTGTGGCTGATGAACAAGAACCAGTGGCTCCAGTCCACCCCGGTCATCATGATCTCCGCCGACGGCTCGGCGGAGAACATCGACCGGGCCTATGACCTGGGCGCCACCGACTACATCACCCGTCCCTTCGACGAGAAGACCGTCCGCTACCGTGTGCGCAACACCATGCGGCTCTACGCCAAGCAGCAGGTGCTGGAGGACATGGTCACCGAGCAGATCATGGAGAAGGAGCGCTCCAACTTCCAGATGGTGGAGATCTTGAGCAACGTGGTGGAGTTCCGCAACGGCGAGAGCGGCCTGCATGTGCGGCATGTACGGGTGTTTACCGACACGCTGCTCCAGAGCGTCCGCCGCCGCTGCCCGGAGTACGGCCTGACCTCGGCGCAAATTTCCATCATCGCCAACGCTTCCGCCCTTCACGATGTGGGCAAGATCTCCATCGACGAAAAAATTCTCAACAAACCGGGCAGACTGACCCCGGAGGAGTTTGAGATCATGAAGACCCACACCGTCATCGGCGCGCGGATGCTGGAGGAGACCCCAGGCCAGACCGACGGCCCCGACGGCTTTTTGCACATGGCCCACGACATCTGCCGCTGGCACCACGAGCGCTGGGACGGCCGGGGCTATCCCGACGGCCTCAAGGGCGATGAGATCCCCATCGCCGCCCAGGTCGTCGCCCTGGCCGATGTGTACGACGCCCTCACCGCCGTGCGGGTCTACAAGGACCCCTTCCCGCCGGAGCAGGCGCTGAAGATGATCCTGAACGGCGAATGCGGCGCGTTCAACCCGGTGCTGCTGGAGTGCCTGGTGGAGTGCGCCGACCGGCTCAACCGTGAGCTGGAGCTGGGCGACGTGGAGCCCATGGGCAACACCGAGATCCGCCGGGTCACCAGCGAGCTCATGGAGCACGGCGAACTGAGCGCCTCCCGCCGGACGCTGACCCTGCTGGAGCAGTCCAACGCCCGCTTTGACTTCTACGCCGAGGTCACCGACGAGCTGATCTTCGAGTACGACCGCAACAGCCGGCGTCTCAAGCTCTCCAAGGAGGCCGCCCGGCAGCTGGGGCTCAAGGAGATGGTGCTCCAGCCCGATGCCGACCCCGCCGTCCAGGCCCTGGGCGACTGCCGCGTGACCATCCGGGCCCTTTTGGACCAGACCAACGCCGACGACCCCGACGCCGAGGGGGCCTACGCCCTCAAGCTGCCCCAGGGCCAGGGCCGGTTCTCCATCCGTATGCGCACCCTGTGGGACGGTGGGAACACCTCCTGGACCCGAGTGGTGGGCAAGCTGACCAAGATCACTAAGTAAGAAGGGAAGTGTGGGCCCATGCCGAGCTGGAAGACCTGCCTGCGCATCGGCGTCAGCGTGTTCGCGCTGTTTTTGTGCATTCGCTATTGGGATATCATGGTGGATTTTCTCCTCCTAGCCTTCCACGCCGCCACCCCCATCCTGGCCGGCGGGGCCATCGCCTTCATCCTCAACATCCCCATGCGCTTTTTCGAGCGGCATTTCTTCCCGGGCAGCAAAAAGCCCTGGATGCCCCCGGTCCGCCGTGGGGTGTGTCTGCTGCTGGCCTTTTTATGCGTGGGTATCATCCTCACCGCCCTGGCTTTGCTGGTCATCCCTGAGCTCGTCGACTGCGCCGAGCTGCTGATGGCGACCGTCCCCGGCACCCTCCAGAGCATCACCGCCGCTGTGGCGGAGTCCGACCTGGCCAGCCCCGAGCTTTCTCAGTGGCTCAACGGCCTCAACTGGCAAGAGCTCATCGAAAAGGTGGGCGGCGTGCTCCTCAGCGGCTTCGGCAGCGTGGCGGGCATGGCCGCCGAGGTCATCGGTTCGGTGATCTCGGTCACCTTCAACTCCCTCATGGCCCTCATCTTCGCCGTCTACGTGCTGGCGGGCAAGGAGCAGCTGGGCCGCCAGGCCAAGACTCTGGCCCGGAAGTATGTGAAAAAGAGCTGGCGGGAGAAGGTGGTCCACGTGCTGGCGGTGGTGGAGGACTGCTTCCACGACTATATCGTGGGCAAGGGCGCGGACGCGGTGGTCCTGGGCGTGATGTGCGCGGTGGGCATGCTCATCTTCGGCTTCCCCTTTGCCGCGGTGGTGGGCACGGTGGTGGGCTTCACCGCCCTCATCCCCGTCATCGGCGGCTATATCGGCGGCTTCATCGGCTTTTTGCTGATCCTCACCGTCTCGCCCCTTCGGGCGGCGCTGTTTCTGCTGTACCTCGTCATTTTGCAGCAGGTGGAAGGCAACTTTATCTACCCCAAGATCATCGGCAAGACCCTGGGCCTGCCCGGCATCTGGGTGCTGGCCGCCGTCATCATTGGCGGCGGGACCATGGGCGTGATCGGGATGCTCCTGGGCGTGCCCATCGCCGCCGCCCTCTATCGGCTCTTGAAGGAGGACGTGAGCCGCCGCCCCAACCGGACCTGAAAAACAGCAAAAAAGACCCTCTCCCGAAGGAGAGGGTCTTTTTTTGCTGGGGAAACGTAGTGCGGAGCGCGCCGCTCGGCAAGAATCGGACCGCCGACCAGGCTACCCGATGGACTTACTCCACCGTGGCGGCCTCCTGGGCAGCCTGCACGTCGGGGAAGGCGGAGTACATGGGCTCCACGTCCAGTTTACGGAAGCGGCGGTCCACGTAGTTCTTGGTGATCTTCATCACTACGCCGCTGAGACTGAGCACGCCGATGAGGTTGGGAATGGCCATCAGGCCGTTGAAGGTGTCGCTCAGGTCCCAGGCCAGTTGAAGGCTCATGGTGGCCCCCACCACGATGAAGGCCACGAAGACCACCTTGTAGCCCATAGTGGCCTTGCGGCCAAAGAGGTACTCAAAGGCCGTCGCGCCATAGTGGCTCCAGCCCAGCACCGTGGAGAAGGCGAAGAGCAAAATGGCGATGGCGATGAAGGCCGAGCCCGCCTTGCCAAAGACCTGGGAGAAGGAATAACTCACATAGGCGCTGGACTCCAGCCGGGCGTAGCCCTGCTGGGCGTATTCGGCCTTCAGAGCCTTCACGCTGCCGTCGTCGTTGAGGTCGAAGTAGAGCCCCAGATCGTCGGTCCGGGCGTCCAGCACCAGCTCCTGGGCCTGGCCGGCGGCGTCGGTAAAGGTCAGGATCTCGTTGGCCTGGCCGGTGGTGGTGTTCACCAGGTTGGTGGAGGTGAGAATGACCAGGGCGGTGAGGGTACACACCACGATGGTGTCCATAAACACCTCAAAAATGCCCCACATGCCCTGCTTCACCGGCTCCTTCACGTTGGAGGAGGAGTGGACCATGACGCTGGAGCCCAGGCCCGCCTCGTTGGAGAAGACCCCTCGCTTCATACCCCAGGTGACAGCCAGCTTGACCCCGGTACCCACGATGCCGCCGCCCACAGCCTGGAGGCCGAAGGCCCCTTGGAAGATGGAGGCGAAGGCCGGACCGACGCGGGGCGCGTTGACCCCCACGATGACCAGAGCCCCCACCACGTAGATGATGGCCATAAAGGGCACCAGCTTCTCCGTCACCGCGGCGATGCGCTTGAGCCCGCCCAGGATGATGAGGGCGGCCAGGGCGGTGAGCACCACGCCGGTGACCCAGGTGGGGATGGCAAAGGCGCTTTTCATGTTGGAGGAGATGGAGTGGATCTGGCTCATGTTGCCGATGCCGAAGCTGGCGATGACGGCGAAGACGCTGAAGAGCACCGCCAGTACAGCGCCGATGTGCCGGCAGCCCTTATAGCTGCCCAGGCCGTCCCGGAGGTAGTACATGGCGCCGCCCTGCCACTCGCCCGCGTCGTTCTTGCGGCGGTAGAAGATGCCCAGCACGTTTTCCGAGAAGTTGGTCATCATGCCAAAGATGGCCACGATCCACATCCAGAAGATGGCCCCCGGGCCGCCCAGGGCGATGGCGGTGGCCACACCTACGATGTTGCCCGTGCCGATGGTGGCCGCCAGAGCGGTGCAGAGGCTCTGGAACTGGCTGATGGACTTGTCCTCCTTGCCGGTGTGAGCGGTGACGTGGCGGTTGGTGAAAATGCCGCCGATGGTGCTCTTCATCCAGTGGCCGAAGTGGCTCACCTGGAAGACCTTGGTGAGCAGGGTCATCAAAATGCCCGTGCCCACCAGCAGTACCAGCATGGGAACGCCCCACACAAAGTCGTTGACCACGCCGTTGACGCTGGCAATCCATTCGCCCAGTTTTTCCATGGGTCTTCTCTCCTCTCTCGCGCGCTTTTACACGCTAGCGAAAAAAATACGACGACATTTTACCATATTTGCAAGTTGGGCGCAAGAAAAATTCATGGGGGAAATGCCAAAAATCCAGCCCGGAGGCAAAAAGCCCCTTGTGCGATTTACCCGCGCTTGACGGCGCTAGCCGGCGGTGGTATGATGGACATGACCGCTTGACCAGAGAGGAGAGAGGGCTGAAAATGGGCCTTTATAACTGCGCGCCGGAAGGGGCAAAAACCTACCAAAACCCCATCCTGGCCATGGACCTCAGCGACCCCGACGCCATCCGGGTGGGGGAGGACTACTACCTGGTGGCCTCGTCCTTCACCTACCTGCCCGGGGTGCCGGTGCTCCACTCCAAGGACCTGGTCCACTGGCGGCAAATTGCTTGGTGCGTGGAGTCTCTGCCCTTTGAGCGCTACGACCAGCCCTGCCACGGCGCGGGGACCTGGGCCCCGGCCATCCGCTACCACGACGGGCTTTTCTATGTATACATCCCCCTGCCCGACGAGGGCATCTTCGTCACCACCGCCCAGGACCCCGCCGGGCCCTGGAGCCCGCTCCACTGCGTGTGGGAGGGCAAGGGCTGGATCGACCCCTGCCCCTTCTGGGACGACGACGGCAGGGCCTATTTGGCCCACGCCTTTGCCCGGAGCCGCTGCGGCATCAAGCACCGCATCGACGTGTGCGCCATGGCCCCCGACGGCATGCGCTTGCTGGACGAGGGGACCCAGGTCTTCAACGACCCCGATAAGCACCCCACCATGGAGGGGCCGAAGTTTTACAAGAAGGACGGCTGGTACTACATCTTTGTCCCCGCCGGTGGGGTGGGCACCGGCTGGCAGACAGTGCTGCGCGCGCGTTCTCCTCTGGGGCCTTACGAGGACAAGATCGTCCTCCACCAAGGGACTACCCCGGTGAACGGCCCCCACCAAGGGGCCTGGGTGGACACGCCGGATGGGGCGGACTGGTTCCTCCACTTCCAGGAGAAGGGGGTCTACGGCCGGGTGCTCCACCTCCAGCCCATGTCCTGGCGAGACGGCTGGCCCATCATGGGAGAAAAGCCCAACGGCCAGGGCGTAGGCCAGCCGGTGCTGTCCCACGCCTTGGCTCTGCCTGACAAGGTAAACGCCTTTACAATGACCGCTGACGACGACTTTTCCGGGGACAAGCTGGCCCTCCAGTGGCAGTGGCAGGCCAACCCCAGGCCGGACTGGTACGGCTTGGACGGCGGTCTGCGCCTACGCATACTCCCCTGCGTCCGGGGCGAGAGCCTTTTGTGGTACATGCCCAACGTCCTGACCCAGATGCCCCAGGCCTGGAGCTACACCATGGAGGCGGCCCTGACCCTGGCCGGGCAAGGCGAGGGCGACGAAGCTGGTATCGCCGTCATGGGCCACAGCTACTCCGCCCTGGCCCTGCAAAAGACGGCCCAGGGCCACAGCCTGGTCCTCTACCGGGGCGCGGTGACCGAGCAGAGCGCCCAGGGCGTGGCCTCTGAGGAGGAAGCGCTGCGCCTGCCCTGGGAAGGGGACAGCGTCACCCTGCGGCTCCACTTCTTCGAGGGCGGCAGCGTCACCTACGGCTACCTTCGCCCCGACGGCGGCGAGGAGCCGCTGACCGGGTCCTTCTACGCCGGGCCGTCGTCCTGGTCGGGGGCCAAGCCCGCCCTCTTTGCCCGCAATGTCCGCAACGCCCCCGGCGGCAGCGCGCTGTTCCACAAGGTCACGTTTACAAATTGATATTTATAAATAGGAGGTATCCCCATGAAACGTGTACTTTCCCTGGCTCTGGTCCTCTGTCTGTGTTTGGGCCTGGCTGTGGTCCCCGCCGCCGCGGCGGAGGCCAACGTCTTCCGTCCCGCGGTCAGCCCCGGCCTCACCGAGACCGAGACCACAGTGGACACCGGCATCCCCGGCATGACGCTCACCATCGGCGCGGACGAGTGGAGCGTCACCGCTCTGGACATCCCCATGGAGTCGGCCTCCGGGGTCAGCTACCAGAGCTTTCTCACCGGCAAGGCCAACCCCAAGACCGCCGAGGGTAAGGGGACTTATTTCTCCTTTGTCTTCGACGACAGCGTGAAGACCGGCGCGCTGGAGCTGATGTACCGGCTCAATTCAGGAAAGGCGTTTTATATCATGGATAACGGCGAAGCGATGGACGGATTTGACGGCTCCAAGCTGGAGGTCAGCGCGGATACCTCCACCACCCTGATCGTTCAGGGCGGCCACACCTACACCGTCTACGCCAGCGGCTCCAAGCTGCGCCTCTACGGCTGCGCCTTCCAGAACGTGGAGCCCCAGGAGGTTTTTGCCGCTGAGATCGCCGCCTTCCCCTTTGACCGGGTGAAGGGGACCAACGCCGACGCAGCCCATGTGGACGAGGACCTGGCCCTCATGGACAGCTACGAGAGCCAATTCGGCTCCTGCGACGTGTCCTGGACCTCCTCGGCACCCAACGTGGTGGATGTGAACGGCGCTGTGAGCTGCCAGAAAGCCGAGACCCAGGTGAAGCTCACCGGCCACTTCTCCGTCCAGGAAAACCGCGCCCTGGCTGCCGACGTGACCTTCGAGCTCACCGTGCTGGCCGACCCTGACGACGACTCCGCCGTGGCCGTGGCCAAGGAGGTCCTGACCCTGGGCGACACCACCGCCGTCAAGCGGGACCTGGAGCTGCCCACGGTGGGCAAGCGGGGCTGCGCCATCGCCTGGAAGAGCTCGGATGAGAGCGTAGTGGGTCATGACGGCAAGGTCTATCCCGCCGCCGACGTGGACCAGAAGGCCACCCTCACCGCCACCATCACCCGGGGCGACGCGGCGGTGACGAAGACCTTCGATATCACCGTGGCGGGTGTCGTCCCTGTGACCCTGGACGCATGGCAATACAGCGGTGTTGGCGGCAGCGGCGTTCGGTTTACCCCGACGGACGGGGCTTATCTGGTCCTGGTCAACCTCACCTGCAACGATTCCAATCCCGACCCTGACGACGTGGCCACCATCACCGTCTACGCCGCCGACGGCACGAAAAAGGCCAGTCGGGAGCTGAATTTGGTGGAGTACTTCACCGGGGTCCCCGTGGGCCAGAGCCAGTGCATCGGCGTGGGCCTTCCTATGGACGGCGGCGACTACTTTGAGCTCACCGTCCAAAACACCCGCACCGGAGCCCAACTCATCCAGCCCAAGCGCAACGACGACACCTTGACCGAAGGAGCCAAGGTCTACGTGGTGGGCGACTCCACCGCCAGCGTCTACGGCGACGACCGCTACCCCCGCAAGGGCTGGGCTCAGATGCTGGGCGGCTACTTCGACGGCGTGGAGGTGGTGGACCTGGCCCTGTCTGGCCGCTCCTCGAGGAGCTTCAAGGACGAGGCCAACTACCAGACCTTGAAAAACAGCCTGAAAAAGGGCGACTACCTCATCATCCAGTTCGGCCATAACGACAACAAGGCCGACACTTACGCCGACCCCGAGCCCGATTTCCACACCGCCCTCCAGGACCCCACCTCCTTCCAAAGCTCCATGCTGGAGTACATCCAACTGGCCTGGGAGAAGGGGGCCAAGCCCGTGGTGGCCACCTCCATCTCCCGGCGCAAGCTCTCCGACGCCGAGCTGGAGAAGTACGTCCTGGCCGCCCGGACCGTCAGCACCACCACCTGCACGCCCTGCATCGACCTCTATGGGGCCACCAACGCCTGGATCAATGAAGTGGGCGTGGACGCGGCCCAGGACATGTTCAACTGCGTCAAGCCCCACGACAGCCGCTTTGTGGGCTACGCGCCCTTTGCCGGGTCTGAGTTCTACGAGAAGGGCTCCAGCGACGACACCCACCTGAACATCTACGGCGCGGATACCATCGCCCAGTGGTTCGTCAAGCTCATGACCGAGCAGGGCCTGCCCCTGGCGGCCAAGGTCAACGGCTACAACGCCCAGTGGCCCATGCCCTCCTATGCCGACGCCACCGACGCCACCGCTGGTGCGGGCGGCTACAGCGACGTGACCGCCGCCGACTGGTTCGCCGCCAGCGTCCAGCGTGTCACTGCCGCCGGAGTCTTTGCCGGCACCGGCAACGGCGGCTTCCAGCCCGACCAGACCATGAGCCGGGCCATGGTGGCCACCGTGCTCCACCGCCTGGCGGGCAGCCCCGCGGCCCAGAACGCCAAGACCTTCCCCGACGTGGCCGCCGACGCTTGGTATGCCGCCGCCGCGGCCTGGGCGGGGGAGCGGGGCATAGTGGCCGGCTATGAGGATGGCCGCTTTGCCCCGGAGGACCCCATCACCCGGGAGCAGTTGGCCGTGATGGTCTTCCGCTTCGCGCTGAAATACGGTCTTTGGCGCGAGGATGACGCAGTCACCGCCATGGAGGATATGCCCGCCATCTACTCCGACTTCTTTACCGCCGGGGATTGGGCCGCGGAGTCCCTTCAGTGGCTCACCGCCAAGGGCCTGCTCACTGGTAAGCCCGGCGGGTTGCTGGACCCCAAGGGCCCCGTCACCCGGGCGGAGGCCGCCGCCATTTTGGACCGGCTGTTGACCATGATGGGCAAATAAACGGCGCTTTTGTGGCAAAGGAAAACTCCCCAAGGCAAATAGCCTTGGGGAGTTTTTCATGCATTTTTTGCCTCTTCAGCCGCCCTCTCGCGCCTGGCCGATGGACTCGCCCATGAAGACCACCGTCTCCAGACCCAGGCCGCTGTTTTCCCAGATCTCCGGGTCCAGCCGAGCCGCTCCCTCGCGCAGCAGCACCACGATGGTGGAGCCGCCGAAGAGGAATTTGCCCTTCTCCTCGCCCTTTTTGTGGGGACCGGACCGGTGGTAGTTGTCGATCTTGCCCACGCATAAGGCCCCTACCTCGATCTGTGCCGCCTGGCCAAAGTGGGCGGTGTCCAGCACGGTGCACTCCCGGCTGTTTTGGTGGTAGACCGGGTAGCGGTGGAAGGCGATGGGCTGGACGGTGTGGAGCGCGCCGGGGATGGACCTCCAGCTCAGCTCCCGGCAGTCGTCAAAGTAGCAGTAGCGGTGGTAATTGTCTACGCTCAGGCGGAAGATGAGGCACATCCCGCCTTCAAATTCCCGGGCCAGGGCCGGGTCATCCAGCATTTGGGTCAGGCTGTATTCGCTGCCCTTGATATGGAAAACGCTGCCTGGCTCCACAGCGTAGGCGGTGAGCTTGGCGTCGCAGGGAGAGATGAGACCGTCTTCTATAGAGGCCGTCCCGGCTTTCAATGGACGGCAGAAAAAGTCGTTGTAGCTTTTGATATCAGAGAGGTCGTAACGCGCCACGTCGATGTGGTTTTTGCGCGTAAAACCGGGGATAAAACGCTTGGAAAGAGAGGACGATAAGACCCGCCCCACCAGCTTGGATACCGGGGGACGGGTCACGGCCTTCAAGACCAGCCGCCCGGGGGCGGTGTTGTAGAGAAAACGCAGCGAGAGCCCCGGACGCAGGGCCTGGGGGTCCACGGTGGGGCGGCGCTCAGATGCCATAGTGGAGGAAGAGGTAGGCCAGCAGGATGATCTCCAAAGCGCCGATGAGGGCCAGCGCCAAAATGGGCTTCAGACCCATTTTGTGGATACGAAGAGGCTTGAAGAGGAACAAGAAGCCCTGGACCACCATGAGGCACAGGCATACCGGCAGCAGGAAGGGGCTACGCAGGAGAGACTGGATCAGCAGAAGCTGGGGCCAGAGGAAGCCCGAGGAGGTGACGGGCAGGCCGGTGAAGGCCTTGGTGCCCGTCTCCAGCGCGTCCCCGGCCTGGATGTTGAAGCTGGACAGGCGGATGATGGCCGCCAGCACGAAAAGGGGCGCGATGATATAAAAGGCGGCGAAGAAGGCGGGAGAGGCGCCGGGGGTCAGGGCCTTGGCCATGGCGTAGACCAGGGCGCAGGGCAGCAGGCCGAAGGAGATGGTGTCGGCAAAGGAGTCGATCTCGATGCCGTAGCGTTTCTCCTGCTCGGTGCGGTTTTTCTTAGACCGGGCCACCCGGCCATCAAAGCCGTCCAAAATGGCGCACAGGATCAGGCACACCCCAGCGGTCCAGGGATGGCCGTTGCCGGACATCCCAAAGAGGGTGCCCGTCACGCCCAAAGCGGCGGAGAGGTAGGTGAGCCAAACGGTATAGTCGTAGTTTCCAAGCATATGCTTTCGCCTCTGTCTCTTAATCTTTTTCGGCCGGTTGGGGCGCGCGCTTGACCATCCGGACCCAGGTCCAAACGCCGCCCACCAGCACGCACAGGTAAAACACCAGCAGCCGGGTGATGAGCATCACCGATTCGGTAGCCGGTCCCAGCAGCGGGGACAACAGCAGCACGAACAACAGCTCGGTGACCCCCGCCGCGCCGGGGATGGGGAAGGCGGAGGCGCCGATGATGCACAGCACGTTCAGCGAGAAGATCACCGGCAGCAGCTCCGGCTCCACGCCCAGGCCGATGGCCAGCAGGCAGATGGGCATACCCGCCAAAGCCCGCTGGAGGAGGTTGAGGCCCAGGGTGGCCCAGACGGCCTTCTTGTCCCGGCCAATGAGGGCCGCCGTCTTGCCGTATTCCTCCAAGGCCCGGTTCATGGAGGCCAGGCTCTTGGCGGGATTTTTTACCAAATGGAGCTTGGCGAAGACCCGGATGAAGAAGACGCCCATGGTGCGCACCAGATCGCCCCGGACCATGCACAGCACGCACACCACCAGCATGGCGAAGATGGCAATGTAGCCGTAGGCCAGCATCCACGCCGCCCCCGTGGAGATAGACACCTGGGGCGTGGCCAGGGCGATGACGATGCCGGGGATGCCCAGCAGGAAAAGGGCCCCTTGGTACATGGTGGTGTTGAGTACCAGCAGCAGCGAGGCCTCGGCCAGAGGCACGCCGTCGCGTTGCATGAAGTAGGCCGCCGCGGGCTGGCCGCCGGTGGCCAGGGGCGTGATGCCGGAGATATAGTAGTCCGACGCCGCCCACATGACGCTGCGCTTCATGGGCGCGCTGTGGCCCAGGCGCATGCACAGCATCCGCAGGATCCAGCCCTCCACTACCACGCAAGAGAGGGCCGCCAGCGCCGAGAGCACCAGCAGCATGGGGTGGATGCGGCTCAAAAAGTCCGCCATGCGGTCCAGGTCCAGCCCGGAGGTGGTCTGGGTGACCACAAAAAGGGTAACGCCAGCCAGCAGCAACAGCACCAAAATGCATAGGACCTGCTTTTTGCGGTCCATGAGATCGGCTCCCGCCACGGTCTGGTCCACCCCTTTCCTTTCAGATCGCCCAGTGCGAAAATAGCCGGTTACGCTCAGTATACCACATCCGCGGACAAAACGGAATACTTTTTTTCCACCTTTGACTTTTTGACGGGAAAAGGAGAAAAAGACCGCCCTTGGTCAGGCTTTCCCGCGTTTCCAAACATTACACGTTATAACTTTTCTCCGCCGGCTCAAACTAGGCGTGGGTCAAGAAAAGGACCCGCGAACCCACAAAGACGAGAAAAGGAGAAACAACTATGTCTAGCAAGAACTCCAAGATCAACGTCCCCCAGGCCCGCGAGGCTATGGACAAGTTCAAGATGGAGGCCGCCAATGAGGTGGGCGTCAATCTGAAGCAGGGCTACAACGGCGACATCACCGCCCGTCAGGCCGGCTCCGTCGGTGGCCAGATGGTCAAGAAGATGATCGAGGCCTATGAGAACGGCCTGAAGTAAGCTATTTTTAGCTGAACAAGGCACAAAAAAGAGCCATTGGGAGCAATTTTGCTGCCAATGGCTCTTCCTTTTTGTGGTCTCAGCCGTAGAAGGCGTGGTTGCCGATGGTGAACAAGAGGGCCTTGTTCCGGCTGGCCCAGAAGGACTTGCCCACGCCGTTGAACCAGTACGCCCCGGGCACCACGTCGGCCCCGTCCATGGCCAGCTTGGCGGCGATGACCGCCTCGGCCTTCGGTGTGGCGTTGGTGGCGCCGGTGAACTGGTTTTTCTGGTAGATCACGCCGCTGACGCTGTCGGCAAAACCCGAGCGGGAGCCGGCCTTCACCCGGTTCAGGATCACCTGGGCCACGGCGATCTTGCCCTTGAGGGGCTGGTTGCCGCTCTCGTGCTGGACCACCCGGGCCAGCAGGTCCAGGTCGGCGGCGTTATAGAAGGCGTCGCCCGATTCGATGGGCGTGCCGGAGCTCAGGTGGACCCCATCACTATCCCAACTGACCTCCGCGCCTAAGGCCTTGGCTAGTACCCGGATGGGGACCAGGAAGGCGCTGTCCTGGGGGTGGAGGCGCACGCCGTTGGTATAATAGAGATACCGGCCATTGCAGATGAGGTAGGGCCGCTGGGCGTTGTAGGACAGGGCGAAGCCCGGCCCGGTGACCTCCACATCGGCGTAGCCCCCGGCCCAGACGCTCTCCATCTCGGGGAACAGGGCCTGGGTGACGGGCTCGATGGCCACATAGGTCACGCCGGCTTCCAGCAGGGAGTGGGCATTGGGCACGGCCTGGCCGTTGACGAAAATTTCAAACTGGTTGACCACCGCCGGGACCTCCGGAGCGGGGATATCTTCTGTGGGCGCTTCCTCTACGGGCAGCTCCACCTGGGGCGTTTCCGCCGGGTCCTCCACGGGGACCTCGACCACATCCACGGTGGGTTCCTGGGGCTCCGCCGACCAGGCCCCCAGGGGCCAGACCGCCAGCAGGGCAAGGGTCAGACACAGCAATCGCTTCATCAAGGGGTGTTCCTCCTTTGAAACTTGTTGTTACTAAATTGTAACCTATTTGGCAGCAAAATGCAAGCCCCACTTCGCCGTCAAAAATAACAAGACAAATTGGTGGTCAAGTGTTGATTTTTTCCATTTTGTCCGTTATAATGGAGACTGTCAAACCCTGGGGCCTGGCCCCCAGAGAAAAAGAGGGATGGCTATGGCGCAGGACAGACGGGTGGTTCGCACCAAAACGGCTCTGACCCGGGCTCTTTTCGAGCTGTTGGGGGAGAAGGAATTCAACAAAATTTCCGTCACCGAGCTGGCCCAGCGGGCCGACGTGGACCGCAAGACCTTTTATCTCCACTACCGCTCGGTGGAGGAGATCTTAGAGGAGTTCTACGAGGACGCCATCCAGCGGCTCCAAGAGGAGCTCAAGCGGGGCGCGGTCTTCGGCCAGGCCATGGATATGCCCAAGTTCTTCCGGGCCCTGAACAGCATCATGGCCGAGAAGATGCCCCTCTACCGCCGCTTAGCTAAGGGCTCGGGCTACACCTATTTTATGGAGCGGCTGCGGACCATTTTGCGCACGGCGGTGGAGGATGTACTGCGCCACCGGGGCGTCACCGACGAGGCCCATATCCGTATGTGCGGCGAGGTATACGCCGCCGGGGCCATGCGGGCCTATCTGACCTGGCTCAAGGGCGATCTGGACATGGACGAGGAGCAGTTTGCCCAGCACATCGGCCAGTTGGTGAACCGTGGCCTGGGCCTGAATTAAAGGAGAGACAACGCCATGATGAAGGTCCTTTATTTGCTCAACCACGCCGGAAAGGCGGGGACGGAGCGGTATGTGGAGACGCTGGTGAAGTACCTGGGCGGGTCCAAGGTAGACCCCTACTTCGCCTACAACGAGTCCGGCCTGCTGGTGGAGCGGCTGGCGGCGATGGGCGTGCCTACCCGGCAGCTCACCATGGAAAGCCGCTTTGACTTCAAGGCCGCCCGTGCCCTGGCCCAGCTCTGCGAGGAGTGGGACATCGACCTGGTCCACTGCCACTATCTTCGCGAGCACTACACCGCGTTGCTGGCCAAGCGGTACAACAAGAAAATTCGGGTGGTCTACACCAACCATTTCATCCTGCCCAATAACCTTGTCACCCGCCTCTCCAACCACTGGCTGGATAAGCGGCAGGACCAGATGATCGCCGTGTGCAACCGTGGCAAAGAGCAGCTCATCCAAAACGGCTGGGATGGCGAGCGTATCCAGGTGGTCTTCAACGGCGTGGACCTGGACGCCTGGGCCGGGGAGGAGTCTACCATGCGAGAGGAGCTTGGTATTCCCGCCGACCGCTTTGTCATGCTCTGCGCTTCCCGCTTTGCCCACGACAAGGGCCACGCCTACCTCATCCGCTCCTTAAAGGAGCTGACCGAGATGCACCACGGCCCCTTCACCATGGTCCTGGCCGGGGACGGCGAGCTGCTGGAGCCCACAAAGGCCCTGGCGGCGGAGCTGGGCCTGACGGACGAGCAGGTGAAGTTCATCGGCTTTCGCAAGGACATCAAGAACCTCTACAAGGGCGCCGACCTCTACGTCAACGCCTCGGAGCACGAGGCCCTTTCCTTCCTCATCATTGAGGCCCAGGCGGCGGGGTTGCCCTGCGTCATCACCGACATGGGCGGCAACCGGGACATCCTGGAGGGCCCGGAGCAGGGCGGACTGCTGGCGGTGTACGACGACCCCGCGTCCATGGCCGGGTGCATGAAGCGGTTTTTGGAGGACCCGGCGTTTACACGTCAGTGCCGGGCCAAGGCGCTGGAGAATATCGCCGGGCGTTTTGAGATCCACGCCCTGGCGGAGGATACCTATCACGTTTACGAAAAGGCGGTGGCGAGATGATGGCATCGAGCAGCGTGCTGTGCCAATGGGTGCTGACCCTGTGGCGCGGCCTTCAGGGCCTGTGGGCCCAGAGCGCCCTGGGCGGTTGGTGCCACCGTCGCCGCATGGGCGTCAAAAACGCCGGAGCAAACAGCCGCGTGTGCGCCTTTGTGGCCCGGGAGGGCAGCCTTTGGCGGGGCTGGGGCCGGAGCCGCTTCGGCCAGGCCGTGGTCTGGCTCTTCAACCTCCCCGTGGCCGCCGCCAAGGGGCTCTACCGCCTGGGCCACAGGCTCTGGGACGGCAGCCTTTGCTTTAAGGGCGTCACCGCCCTGGGCCGCAAGAGCTGGCTGCTGCTGGGCCTTTTCGTGCTGGTGATGCTGGTGGCTCCCCATGAGAAGTGGGACAACCTCTACGCTTTCCTGGGCGCGGCGGCGCTGTGGCTGGTCTACGCCCTGGGCTGCGCGGACCGCCAGGGCAAGACCCTGGAGGTGGGCCGCATGGGCCCGTGGTTCGCCCTCTATTTCCTCTTTATCACCCTGGGGCTGGTGACCTCGCTGAGCGTGCCGCTGTCCCTGCGCTTCTACCTCTTCCACCTCACCGGCTTCTTCCTGGTGCTGGTGGCGGTGAGCGCCATCGACACCAAGCGGCAGTTGACGGCGGTGCTGGTCTGCGCCGGATTGGGCCTGGCGGTGGCGGCGCTCTACGGCTGCTACCAGGGCTATGTGGGGGTGGAGGTGGTGGCCTCCCAGCAGGACCTGACCCTGAACAAGGATATGCCCGGGCGCATTTACGCCTTCTTCGACAACCCCAACAACTTTGCCGAGGTGCTGGTGCTGCTCACGCCCCTGACCGGGGCCCTGACCCTGAACGCCAGGAGCTGGCGGGGTCGGCTGCTGGGCCTGGTGGCCCTGGGGCTGGACATTGCAGCCATTGGCCTGACCTATTCCCGCTCCAGTTGGCTGGGGTTGGTACTGGCGGTGGTCATCTTCCTGGTGCTGATGGATTGGCGGTTTTTGCCCGCCATGGTGGTGCTGGGCCTGGCCGCCATCCCCATCCTGCCCGAGAGCATTTTGAACCGCATTTTGACCATCGGCAACATGGAGGATTCCTCCGCCCGCTACCGTCTGGCCATCTGGGAGGACACCGGGCGGCTGCTGAAGGATTACGGCCTGACGGGCACCGGCCTTGGCAACGACGTGATGGGCCGGGTCTTCCGCCACTACCCCACGCTCTATGACGGCAACTACCCCATCCACACCCACAACAACTATCTGCAGATGTGGGGCGAGACGGGCTTCTTCGGTCTGCTGGCCTTTTTGGGACTGTTGCTGGGCCAGATCAAGGAGGGCCTGAGGGCCTTCCGCCGGGCGGACAAGGCCCTGCGCCGCATCCTGGCCGCCGCCCTTGGCTCCTTCGTGGGCATTTTGGCGGTGAGCGTGGTGGAGTACACCTGGTTCTATCCCCGCAATATGTTCCTCTTCTGGTTCCTCTTCGGCGTCATCGCCAGTTGTATTAAGCTGGTTGGACAGCGCGAGGCGTGACAGACCCGTAAAAACGGCTCCTAGTCAACTGACTAGGAGCCGTTTTTTGCGCTTTCACTTATTTCAACCGGGCTTCCAGCGCGGCCTTCTGGTCCTCGTAGCCGGGCTTGCCCAGCAGGGCGAACATATTCTTCTTGTAGGCCTCCACGCCGGGCTGGTCGAAGGGGTTGACCCCCAGCAGGTAGCCCGACAGGCCGCAGGCGTACTCGAAGAAGTAGATGAGCCGGCCGATGGCGTCCTCGTCCCGGCGGGGCAGGGTGATGACGATGTTGGGCACGCCGCCGTCCACATGGGCCAGCCGGGTGCCCCGGATGGCCTGCTCGTTGACGTAGGACAGGGTCTTGCCCGTGAGGAAGTTCAGCCCGTCCACGTTGTCGGGGTCGTTGGGGATGGCCACCTCGGTCAGCGGCTTTTCAAAGCGGACCACCGTCTCCAGCATAAGACGCTGGCCCTGCTGGATGTACTGGCCCATGGAGTGGAGGTCGGCGGTGAAGTCCACGCTGGCGGGGAAGAGGCCCTTGCCCTCCTTGCCCTCGCTCTCGCCAAAGAGCTGCTTCCACCACTCGCCGAAGAACCGGAAGGAGGGCTCAAAGCCCGCCAGGATCTCCACGCTCTTGCCGCTCTCGTAGAGGGCGTGGCGGGCGGCGGCATACTGGACGGCGGCGCAGGTCCCGGGCTGGTCGATGCAGATCTGCCGCTCGGCGGCGGCCCCGGCCATGAGCTTCTCGATGTCCACCCCGGCCACGGCGATGGGCAGCAGACCCACGGCGGTGAGGACGCTGAAGCGGCCGCCCACGGCGTCGGGCACCACGAACTCCTCGTAGCCCTCCCGGTCAGCCAGGCCCTTCAGCGCGCCCCGGGCGGCGTCGGTGGTGGCGTAGATGCGTTCCCGGGCGCCCTCCTTGCCATACTTCTTCTCCAGCATATCCTTAAAGACCCGGAAGGCCACGGCGGGCTCGGTGGTGGTGCCCGACTTGGAGATGATGTTGACCGAGAAATCCCGGTCGCCGATCATGGTGACGATCTCCTGCAGCGCGTCGGAGCTGAGGCCGTTGCCGGCGAAGTAGATGTCCGGGGTGTCCTTGGGCAGGGCGTTATAGTTGGGGCTCTTCAGCACCTCGATGACCGCCCGGGCCCCCAGATAGGACCCGCCGATGCCGATGACCACCAGGGCCTTGGACTGGCCTTGGATCTTCTTGGCGGCGGCCTGGATGCGGGCAAATTCCTCCTTGTCGTACTCCACGGGCAGGTGGACCCAGCCCACAAAGTCGTTGCCAAGGCCCGTGGCCTTCTGGAGCCAGTCGTGGGCCTGGGCCAGCTTATCCTTGCGCTGGTCGTGATAGCCCGGGGACAGGAAGCTCTGGGCAGGGGAGAGGTCGAGGTGCAGCATAGCGGATCGCTCCTTTATGTACAAAATTTGGTATCCACTATTTTACCATACCGCGCCGCTGTATGCAAGGGAAATTTGTACGACATACACAAAAAGCACCGCCGGGGTCATGGGCGCATAGAGTAGACCAGAGTTTTGTTTTGGAGGTGCGTTTATGGCGCGAATTTCCTACTTCCTGGGCGCGAACACGCCCGGCGGTTTCTACTCGCTGATGGATAAGCTCATGGACCCGGCCAAGGCCCGGGCCATTTACATCTTAAAGGGCGGCCCTGGCTGCGGCAAGTCCACGCTGATGAAGCGGCTGGGCCAGTGGGCCGAGGAGCGGGGCCACACCCCTGAGTACATCTACTGCTCCGGCGACCCTGACTCCCTGGACGGGGTGATCTTCCCCGACCTGGCGGTGGCCATTGCCGACGGCACCGCCCCTCACGTCATCGAGCCCAAGTACCCGGCGGCGGTGGAATGTTATGTTAACCTTGGTGAGTGCTATGACCGCCAGGAGCTAGCCTTCCACAAGGGCCAGGTCATGGACCTGATGGCGGCCTACCAGGCCCACTACCGCCGGGCCTACCGCTGCTTGAAGGGGGCGGGGCAACTGCTGGAGGACAACCGGGAACTGCTGGAGACCCCGGAGCTCCAGGAAAAGCTTCGCAAGCGGACCCGGGGCATCATCGCCCGGGAGATCCCCAAGCACGGCCCCGGCGGCGAGGTCACCGAGCGGTTTTTGAGCGCCGTCAGCTGCCAGGGGCAGGTATGCTACTTCGACACGGCGGATGAGTTATGTAAACGAATCTACGAGCTGTCCGACTCCTACGGCCTGGCCCACGGTATGCTGGAGGAGCTGCTGGGGGCGGCGGTGGAGCGGGGGCACCGGGCAGTGGTGTGCGCCGACCCCATGGCCCCGCGGCGTATCCAGCATCTGCTGCTGCCCGGCCTGGGCGTGGGCTTTGTCACTGGCTCGCCCAGCCTGCCCTATCCCGGCACGCCCTACCGCCGGGTGCGGCTGGACGCTATGGCCGACCAGGCCCTGCTGCGGCGCAACCGGGCCCGGGTGCGCTTTACCAAGAAGGTGGCCAAGGCCCTGCTGGACGAGGGCATGGAGACCCTGGCCCAGGCCAAGGTGCTCCACGACAAGCTGGAGGCGGTCTACAACCCCTATGTGGACTTCGACCGGGTGGAGCGTACCGCCCAGACCCTGGCGGCGGAGATCTTCCAGGACTGACAACGCCCATGTACCAGGAGGCCCCGGCCTCCTGGTATGTTTTTCTTGAAAAAGCGGGATAATTGGAGTACACTAGTAGAAAACAAGACCACTTTGTGAGGTGCTTTGACCATGGAGCAGCGGGACATCCGACCCTATCTCAAGCCCGGCGTCCGGGCCCATCTCATGGGCGTGGGCGGCGTGTCCATGGCGCCGCTGGCCCACGTGCTGCTGGGCCGGGGCCTTTTGGTATCGGGCTCCGATATGCAAAATAGCCCCGCGGTGGAGGAGCTGCGGGCTTTAGGGGTAAACGTCCATATCGGCCACGCCCCGGAGAACGTCAACGGCGCGGAGCTGGTCATCCGCACCGCCGCCGTCCACGACGACAACCCCGAGATCGTGGCCGCCCGGGCCGCCGGCGTCCCCGTCTTCGAGCGGGCCCAGGCCTGGGGGGCGCTGATGGAGGGGTATGAGAAGGCCCTGTGCGTGGCGGGGACCCACGGCAAGACCACCACCACGTCCATGTGCACCCTCATCGCTCTGGCCCAGGGGGCCGACCCCACGGTGATGATCGGCGGCACCTTGCCCGCCCTGGGCCGGGGCTGGCGTGTGGGCCACGGCGGCGCTATGGTGATGGAGGCCTGCGAATACTGCGACTCCTTTTTGTCCTTCTTCCCCACCGTGGCGGTGATCTTGAACATCGAGGCCGACCACCTGGACTACTTCACCGAGGGCCTGCCCCAGATCCAGCGGTCCTTCCGGACCTTTGCGGAGCTGACCCCGGAGACCGGGGCGGTGGTGGCCAACGCCGAGGATGAAAATACCATGGCGGCCCTGGCTGGTATCGACCGGCGGGTGCTCACCTTCGGCCTGGAGCGTGGCGACGTGACCGCCACCGACCTCACCTGGCACAAGGGCCTGCCCAGTTTTAATGCGAGGTATCGGGGGAATGTGTTCTGTCATATCGACCTGGCCGTCCCCGGCCTGCACAACGTAAAAAACGCCCTGGCCGCCACGGCGGCGGCCATCGCCATGGGCTGGAGCGCCGACGCCGTCAGCCAGGGCCTGGCCGCCTTCACCGGCGCGGGGCGGCGGTTTGAAAAGCTGGGCGAGGTCAACGGCGCGGCGGTCTACGACGATTACGCCCACCACCCCGGCGAGCTGCGGGCCCTGCTCACTGCCGTCCGGCCCCTGGGCTATGAGCGGGTGGTCTGTGCCTTCCAGCCCCACACCTATACCCGGACCAAGAGCCTCTTTGACGACTTCGTGGAGGTCTTGAAGCTGGCCGACCTGGCGGTCTTGACCGACATCTACGCCGCCCGGGAGACCGACACCCTGGGGGTCAGCTCCGCCCAGCTCAGCGCGGCCATCCCCGGCAGCCTCTACTGCCCCAGCCTGGACGACCTGGCCGCGAAGCTCCGGGAGCTGGCCCGGCCCGGCGACCTCATCTTGCTGGTGGGGGCCGGGGACATCGTCAACGTGGGCAAGACGCTGTGCGGATGAAGACGGACATGGGTGTGAGGGCCCTTTGGGAGAAATACAGGGGTCCTATCCTCTATCTGGTGTTCGGCGTGGTGACCACGGTGGTCAACGTGGTAGTCTACCACGTGAGCTACGAGCTTCTGGCCGTCCCCAACATCCCCGCCACCATTCTGGCCTGGGTGATCTCGGTGGCGGTGGCCTACCTGACCAACAAGCTGTGGGTCTTCCAGTCCAAGAGCTTTGCGCCGGAGGTGCTCTGGCCGGAGCTTGGCAAGTTCGTGACCGCCCGGGGTGCCACGGGGCTTTTGGACCTGGGGATCATGGCCTTGTGTGTGGACGTGCTGGGCTGGCCGGGCACGCCGGTGAAGCTGGGCAGCAACGTGCTGGTGGTCATTTTGAACTATGTGTTCAGCAAGCTGTTGATTTTCAAAAAATGTTGACAAAGCTGGACGCTTGTGGTATCATACCAAGGCTGACATTGTGTTGGGCAGCCTGACGCGGGTGTAGTTCAATGGTAGAATCCCAGCCTTCCAAGCTGGTCGCGTGGGTTCGATTCCCATCACCCGCTCCATATGCGCCTGTAGCTCAGGTGGATAGAGCAACTGCCTTCTAAGCAGTGGGCCAGGGGTTCGAGTCCCTTCAGGCGTGCCAAGCTTTGAGCAGGTGCGCCCGGCGCAATGCCCCTGGGAGTGGAAAAATGGAATATGGTGGGTATAGCGTAGTTGGTTAACGCGTCGGATTGTGGTTCCGAAGATCGTGGGTTCGAGTCCCATTACCCACCCCATAATGCGGATGGCCGGAGCGAGATTCCGCTCCGGCCTCCCATTTTTCAGCACACGGGGGTGTAGCCAAGCGGTTAAGGCACGGGACTTTGACTCCCGCACCGGTGGTTCGATTCCACCCACTCCTGCCAGAAGCGAAGCGCGAGGGTAGGCGCGCCGGGGGCGATGGAGCGGCGACAGGCCAAAAACAGGCGAACGCCGAAGGCGTGAGCGGCATTTTGGCCGCGCAGCCGCGAAGCGACCCCGACAAGCGCGCCCAACCCGAGCGTGACAACGTCGAAGCGCGAGCGCAGGCGCGCCGCCGGGCTTGGAGCCGCCCGCACGGCAAAAACAGGCTGGCCGAAGGCCAGCGGCATTTTGCCAAGGGCGGCGAAAGAACCGGCGAACGCGCGCCCAGCGCGAGCGCGACAGACCCAAGTCCGCACGACCCAGTAGCTCAGTTGGTAGAGCATCGCCCTTTTAAGGCGGGTGTCCAGGGTTCGAGTCCCTGCTGGGTCACCAAAAAATGAGCACCCCGTGTGGGGTGCTCATTTTTTGGATTGATCCACGGGACTTGAACAGGGCAGCGGTGTGCTCTTACGCCGGGCACTGTCTTCCGGTGTGGTCGATGGTGTACTCGCCCTGCAGGATGAGCTCCGAGATGGGCACCAGGGTATAGCCCTGGCCGATAAGGTTCTCCAGAATGGCGGGCAGGGCCTCGGGGGTGTGCTTGGCGGCGTTGTGGAACAGGCAGATGGACCCGGGCTGGACCTTGCCCGTGACCCGCTTGGTGATGTCCGCCGCCGCCAGGTCCTTCCAGTCCAGGCTGTCCACGTCCCACTGGATGGGTTCGATGCCCATGCCGCGGACGGCGGTGATGACGTGGTCGTCGTATTCGCCGTAGGGCGGGCGGAAGAGGGTGGGCCGCGCGCCGGTGATGGCCTCGATCTTGTCGTTGCAGGCGTTGATGTCGGCCACGATCTGGTCGCTTGTCAGGCTGTTGAAGTGGTCATGGTGGTTGGAGTGGCCCATGACCTCGTGGCCCGCGTCGTGGAGGGCCTTCACCGACTCGGGGTACTTCTCCGCCCAGTCGCCCACCACGAAGAAGGTGGCCTTCACGTTGTAGCTGCCCAGGATGTCGATGAGTTGCTGGGTGTCCTCGTTGCCCCAGGCGGCGTCGAAGGACAGCGAGGCCATCTTCTGGTCGCGCTTGACGCAGTAGATGGGAAGCTGCCGGGCCGAGGCCGAGGCCAGCACCGCCGGGCGGTTCACCGCCCAGAACATCCCCGCCGCCGCCAAAACACAGGCCAAAACCGCCAGATACCGCCGTTTTAATACCAATATCCGCATGAAAAAGACCCCTTTCCTCCACGTTTGTACAGCCTATGCCCCGGGGGGCGGGTTTAGCCCATCCGCCGCTCCTTAATAATAAAAAATACTAGTTTGACTTGCCAGCGGGAAAAAAGTGTGATATACTTCATAATTGCTAAAATATGGAGGAAAGGAGGGGACACGCCGTGTTTGCCTTTGATAATATCCACACTCTGCGGGCCGAGCACAACGACCGCCGACCCAACCGCTATGTGGCCGCCGCGCTGCAGGTGGGCCTCATTGGGCTGGTCCTCTGCCTGGTCCTCAATGAGATCAACATCTTCCACCTGAGCAAGACGGTCATGCGCGTGTGCACCGCCATCAGCACGGTGTGCGCCGTAGTCCCCCTGGTGCTGGCGGGGAGCGACAAGCTGTCGATCCACCCCAAGAGCAAATACGCCATTCTCTTTTGCGTGTGGGTCATGTGCTTTACCATGTCCCTGTGCCTGTTCATCTTCGCCGCGCCGCTGTGCGTGCTGCCCATGTTCATGGCGGCCCAGTATAACTCCCGGCGGCTTTCGTGCTTTGCCATCGCGGGCTCCTGTGTGTGCGCGGCGGTGGCGCCGCCCCTGGGCTGCGCCATGGGCCTTTGGGACAGCGAGTTTTTACGCTTTTTGATCTCCAGCGCCTGGGGCCGGGAGATGCACATCGTCCCGGCTATGGAGAGCAGCCCCGGGGTGATGACTACCGGGGCCCTGGGGGTCACCATGTTTCTGTCCCTCCCTTGGCTTTTGGCAATGCTGTTGCTGGGCAAACTGCTCTTGTCCGTCACCCGCAAGGGCGAGGAGAGCATCGATACCCAGGTGAAGGTCATGCAGATGAGCCAACTGGACGCCCTCACCGGCCTTTACAACCAGAACATCTACAACCGCTACCTGAAGACCCCCGTCCAGGGAGACGAGACCGTGGGCGTGATGTTTTTCGACGTGGACGGCCTCAAGCGGATCAACGACGACGGCGGCCACGAGCAAGGCGATCTGCTGCTGCGCCGCTGCGCGGAGAGCCTCCACACCCTGCTGGACGACGACTGCCACGGCTTTCGCATCGGCGGGGACGAGTTCTTGCTGGTGGTGGACACCGACGACCCCGCTGTGCTGGACGCCAAGCTGGAGCAGTGGCACAAGGCCATCGAGCTTATCAACATTGAAAACCGCACCCGCCACAAGGGCCTTGTGTGCCATATGTCGGTGGGCAAGTCCTTCGGTAAGAAATACGACCTGCCGGAGCTGATCGTCCTGGCCGACGGCAGGATGTATACCGAAAAGGAAGCCTACCACAAGGAGCGGGGCTGGGAAGTGCGATAAAAAAGGCGCGCCGCGGCGCGTCTTTTTTTGCTATGGAAAGGAGCGAGGACATGGACCGCCCTGTCATTGATTTTCACACCCATCCCTTTCTGCGTGGCGAGGACAACATTTGCCGCTACAAAGACCACTGCGCCATGAGCGTGGACGGGGTGGTCTCCGACCTCCGAGCCGCCGGCATCGGCCGCTTTTGCGGCTCGGTGATCCGCACCCGGGAGGCGGTGGCGGCGGCCCAGGGCGTGGAGCCCGGGGACCTCTCGTGGTGGGACGTGGTCCACGGTTGCAACCAGGATATGCTGGCGCTGTGGCGGCGCTACGGCCAAGCCTACGTCCCCGGCATGATGGTCCACCCCGACTACGTCAGCGAATCCCTGGCGGAGATGGAGGCCCTCTACGCCCAGGGGGTGCGGCTGGTGGGTGAGCTGGTGCCCTATTACCACGGCTGGGAGGACTATGCCTGCCCCGGCTTTGGGAAGATATTGGACGCGGCGGCGGAGCTTGGCATGGCGGTGAGCATCCACTCCATGGGGGACGACGCCATGGACGCCATGGCCGACGCCCACCCCAACACCACCATCGTCTTCGCCCATCCCGGGGAGCACCAGGCTGTAGTAAGGCACATGGTCCGCCTGAAAAAAAGCGAGAATTTTCACCTGGACCTGGCGGGCACCGGCCTTTTCCGCCACGGGGTGCTCCGGGCTATGATAGACCAGGTGGGGCCGGAGAAAATACTGTTCGGCACCGACTACCCTGTGTGCAACCCCTATATGTATGTAGGCGGGGTGTGTCTGGACCCGCTCATTTCAGAGGGGGAAAAGGACCTTATCATGCGCGAAAACGCCTTACGGGTGCTGGGCCTGGCGCGGTGACACGGGCTTATTTGAAAGACAGCAGGGACGGTTCTTCTGTCGTGACCGACAGGAAGGACCGTCCCTCTGTCTTTTGCTGGGTCGATTTTTTGGACCCTTTTGTGACATTTTGCCGTCTAAGATGGAGTTGTAGGTGAAAGGAGGGTTTGCCTATGGAGCTCTTGCCGCGGCGTACGAGCGGCGAGATCGAGGAGGTCATCGCCCGCTACAAGTCTACCGTGTTCGGCCTGGCCCTGGCCAAGACCGGGTCCAAGGCGGACGCGGAGGACGTATTCCAAAATGTATGCCTGGCCTATTACCAGTCGGGCAAGTCCTTTGCCGACGAAAACCACCGCAGGGCCTGGCTGCTGCGCACCACCCTGAACCACTGTAAGCGTCTGACCACCTCCACCTGGCGGCGGCGGACCGTGCCGCTGGAGGAGGACAGCCGGGGGGAGGACTTTACCTTCCAGACCGCCGAGGAAAACGCGGTGTGGCAGGCGGTGCAAGCCTTGGATGAGAGCCTGCGCCTGCCCATCTACCTCTTCTATTTCCAGGAGCTGACCACCCGGCAGATCGCCCAGGCCCTGGGCGTGGGGGAGGGCGCGGTGCGTATGCGCCTGAGCCGGGGCCGCTCCAGGCTCCGGGAGCTGCTGAAAGGAGACTATTTTGATGAATAAGGAGCTGTTTCGACAGATGCAAAGCCAGTTGAAGCCCAGCCCAGAGGCCGTGGATGAACTGAAGGAGCGACTGGAGACCGCCGCGCCCAGCAAAAAAACTCACTGGGGCCGCTATGTGGCCTTAGCGGCCTGCTTGGCGTTGATCGTTGCCGCCATTCCCCTGAGTTCGGGCCTTTCCCTTGCCAATGACCGTCAGCCCAAGCGGCACAGCTATGTCACCATGGACGGGCCCTACCAGCGCGTGGTGGAGCAGAAAAACCCCATCGACGGTGGCGACCGGGAGAGCTCTACCCTCACCGGAAACCCCGGTCAGGGGGGCGAGGTGGCCGTCCAGCCCGGGGCGGAGGCCTATGACCGGCTGATGGAGGGCATGGGGATGCTGGCCGAGGACAGCCGGTACCCCGACTGGTACGGCGGGGCCTATATTGGCTCCGACGGAGAGCTGACGGTGCTGCTGGTGGACGAGAAAAACCCCGGCGACAAGTCCCTGGAGCTCCAGGTGCTGGACTGGACGGGGGAGGGCACGTCCTTTTCCTCGGCCAAGTACTCCCACGCCTATTTGGCCCAGCTCATGGACCAGTTGGACGAGGCGCTGCCCATGCTGATGGACCAAGGCGGCTGGTGGGTGAACGTGCCCGAAAACCGCATCGAGGCGGACCTTGTCCTGCCTGTGAGCGACGAGGTGTTGACCCTGCTGGCCCGGTTGGACCCCGACGACGACGCCATCCAGGTCAACGCCTATACCCAGCCGATCATGGAGTTCAAGGCCGGAGAGGACAAGGTAAAGCTGGGCGAGGAACCCGCCCCGGGCGGCGTGGACGGCGACCCGGCGGGTTACGATGTGCCCAAGGGCCTGGTGGAGCGGCCCATAGAGGAGCCCCAGGGCGAGCCCGCCCATACCGAGGACGCGGCCCACTACGACCTGCTGGTGGAGGAGCTGCCCGAACAGCTCCCCGGCGGGGCCTATATTAGCGACCCCGTGTCCCCGGACTGAGTAAAAAAGAGACTGGCCGTGGCCAGTCTCTTTTTTACGGTACATTGTCTGTAGGGGCCGATGTCCCCATCGGCCCGCTTATCAATCCAAAACCAAAGACGGCGCGGAGTACACCCGGCCGGCCAGCTCGGAGTTGAGCATGTAGAGGGCCTTGGCGTCGCCGCCGAAGAGCTCCATCTTGGTGATCATGTCGCTGGAGTTCTTCTCCTCCTCGCCCTGCTCCTTGATGAACCAGTCCAGGAACTGGGTAGTGCGGAAGTCGCTGACCTTCTGAGCGGCGGCGTAGATGGCGTTGATGAGGCTGGTCACATACTGCTCGTGCTCGTGGGCGGCCTTCAGCGGGTCCATCAGGGTCTTGAATTTCTTGTCGGGCTTGGCGATGGCGGCCAGGGTCACGTCCTGGTCGTTGTTGTGGAGGTACTGGTACATGAGCATAGCGTGGTCCTGCTCCTCCTTGGCCTGGATCTCATACCAGTTGGCGAAGCCGTCCAGGCCCTTCTTGGAGTAGAAGTTGGCCATGTCCAGGTAAAGGTAGGCGGAGTAGAGCTCCTTGTTGATCTGGTCGTTGAGCAGCTTGAATACGGTCTTATCCATGACAAACACTCCTTTGGTAAAGATGATATCAAGGGAAGTATATCATGTTATCGGGCCCTGTCAAGGGGGGAGTTGCACAAAAAAACAGCGTGGCCGCGGCCACGCTGTTTTTCAGTGATGTCTTTTACTGGGCAGGATAGGCGGCATTGAACAGCTCGATGGCCTTGGCGTTGTCGCCGGAGATGATGAGCATGACGTGCTCACCGTCGGGGGCCACCACCACCTGGCCCTGCTTGGCCATCTCGTAGGGGCCCTGGAGGTAGTGCTCGAAGTTGCGGATGGTGGTCTCCTTCTGGGCCTCCAGGTCCTCCTTGGCGGCGTCCAGCTTGCCCTGGGCCACCTGGCCCACCACCACGGTGTCGGCGTTGATCATCATGGGGAAGTAGCCCACGATGTCGGTGAAATTCTCCTGGCGGATGCCCAGGTACTCCTCCATCTCGGCGGGAGAGTGCTTCATCCGAGCGGCGGACTCAACGGCCTCCTGGATGGACTTCACCAGCTTCACAGTGGGGTCGGAGGCGGAGGTGGTGATGTCGTAGCGGTCCACGGAAAGCTCCGTGTTGGGGTTCACGCTGACGGTCTCCAGGGCGCTGAGCACGCTGTAGGGCACGAAGGTGTAGCCCGCGGGGTCCAGGTAGGGCTTGGCGCCCTCCACCGGCTCAAAGCCGATCTCCACGGTGTCCTTGGCGAAGTCCACCACGATGCTGGTCTCGTCGAAGAAGAACAGGGACTGGTTATCCTCGGGATACCAGGAGGCGGAGCCGCCGCTGACCTCGCACAGAAGGCGCATGGGTAGGTAGCCGCTGGGGGCGTTGGGCACCTTGGAGGTGTCCACCGTCTCGCCGTCCAGGACGATGGTGGCGGCGTAGTGGCTGGACAGGGGCACGTCCACCACCTCAGGGGCGTTCTCGGGGTCATTGGCGGGGTCGGGGAAGACGATCAGCTCGGTGCCGCCCTCGTTGACAGGCTCGTTGGCGATCTCCACGGGGATCTCGTCGGGCAGCGTCATGATGCCGCCCTCTGTGTCGTGGGAGACCGCGGGGGCCCGGGCGCCGTCGGCAGGGGTCCAGCCCTCGGGCAGCTCGGCGGCCAGAGCGGGCGCGGCCAGGCAGACCACCAAGGTCAGCGCCAGAGCCGCAGACAGGACTTTCTTCATGTACAACTCTCCTTTTTGTTTTGATTAGAACCGTCTCTTAGACGCAGTTCTCGGCAAAAAGTTCCCATATTTTTTAAGAAAAATGGGTCTCGATCCAGGCCAGAGCGTCGGCGTAGACCTCTTCCTTGTTGGTCTCATTGAGCATCTCGTGCCGCCCACCGGGGTAGAGCCGCAGCGTCACGTCCTGACAGCCGGCCTCCTGGAAGAGCTGGGCCACCTTCTGGGGACCCTTGCCCATGTCGCCTACGGGGTCTGCGTCCCCAGCGAAGAAGTAGACCGGCGTGGCATTGTCCATTTTGGCGATCTCCCTGGGGTCGCACACCTGCTGGAGCCCTGCCAGCATGGCGTGGTCCATGCCGCCCTTGGTGGGGAAGTTGCACATGGGGTCGGCCAGATACGCGTCCACCACCGCCTCGTCCCGGCAGATCCAGTCCGCGCTGGTGCGGTTGGGGGCGAAGGGCTTGTTATAGGAGCCCACGGCCAGCTTGAAGAAGGTCTTGTTGACCTCCCTGGGGTCGCCCAGTCCGGTGACCAGCCTGCCCGCGGCGATCTCGGCGGGGGAGTGGTAGGCGGTGCCCGACAGCAGACACCCCGTCACCGTGCCGGGGTAGTCGATGAGGTAGCTGCGGGCCACGAAGGAGCCCATGGAGTGGCCCAGCAGGAAGAAGGGCAGGCTGGGGAAGGTCTCGTCCAGCCGCAGCCGCAGGGTCCGCACGTCCTCTACCAGGTCGTTCCAGTTGGTAAAGAAGCCGTACTCGCTCTCGTCCTGGACGCTTTGGCCGTGGCCCAGGTGGTCGTTGCCGGCCACGGCAAAGCCCTGTGCGGTCAAAAATTGGGCGAAGGGCTCGTAGCGAAGGGCGTATTCGCAGATGCCGTGGACGATCTGCACCACGCCCCGGACCGGGCCCTCGGGCCGCCACAGCACGGCGTGGATCTGGTGAGCGCCGTCGCTGGAGGGGTAGAAAAATTCCTCTTTGTGCATGGCGGCTCAGCCCTCCTCAATGTCCATCATCCGGTCCACACGGCGCTGGTGGCGGCCGCCCTCAAATTCATAGGCGAGGAAGGCGTCCAGAATGTCGATGGCCAGCCCCGGCCCGGTGACCGCCGCGCCCAAGGCCAGCATGTTGGCATCGTTGTGGCGGCGGGTCATCTGAGCGGACCAGCTCTCGTGGCACAGCGCGCAGCGGACGCCGTGGACCTTGTTGGCGCAGATGGACACGCCGATGCCCGTGGTGCACACC
>DBFBGR010000014.1:0-86337 GCA_048201935.1 Oscillospiraceae bacterium
TTTCAAAAAACACTTTTCTTTTTTGAAAAGTTGGTTTACAATAATAGGGCAACTTGGGTCCAAGTCGAAACACGCGACGGAGAAAAAACCAGAGAGAGGAGGGCGAGGCTGGTATGAGAGTGAAGCGAGCGGGGATGCTGACCAAGCTGCTCATCCTCATCCTGTTGGTGTCCACAGTGACCACCTACCTCAACCTCCGCAGTCAGCAGCGGGCTCTGGCGGCCCAGCAGGCCACCCTGGAGCGGAGCAACGAACGAGTCCGCCAGGAAAACGAGTCCCTCTCCGCCGCCATCGCCCAAAAGGACGACCCTGAGCGCATCGCCGCCGTGGCCCGGGAACGGCTGGGCTACGTGGCCCCTGGGGAGATCGTCTTTTACGACAGCGGCAACTGACCCAGAGCGCGAAAAAATCTTGGCAGAGAGGATCAATTAGAGCGTATGGAGTTTGGAGTGGGTTCTATTGTAGAGGGCAAGGTGACAGGCATCACCAAGTTTGGGGCCTTTGTCTCCCTGCCCGAGGGCAAGTCGGGGTTGGTACATATTTCGGAGATCGCCTACGCTTACGTCAGCGAGGTGTCGGAGCATCTACACGTCGGTCAGGACGTGACGGTGAAGGTCATCGGCATCGACGAGGCGGGCCGTATCAACCTCTCCATCAAAAAGGCCATGGCGCCGCCTCCCCGTCAGGGAGGAGCCGGGCCCCAGCCCGGGCCGCGTCCCGGAGGATATGCCCCCAAGCCCACCCCGGCCGGACCCGCCTCTTTTGAGGACCGCCTGAAGCAGTTCATGCAGCAGAGCGACTCCAAGCTCTCTGAGATCCGGGCCGCGGACCGCCGCAACACCCGCCGTGGCGGCGGCAGAGGCCGGTAAGTACATCGTTTGACAGGGAGAGGTTTGACCTCTCCCTGTTTTTTTGCTACAATAAAAAGAAAGGAGCGTGGCCCATTGCGGACCACGCCCGAGGGAGGCTCCGCCTCCGAAAAATGGGAGAATGGAATGAACGTGGGCCAGGGGCCCATGGCCTGAGTATACCACGCCCAGCTGGTAAAACCAGGGGAAAGCAGTCGAGGAGGAAGCCAAATGGTCATCGTCAACGGCCTGGTCCACCCGGTGGCCGGACCGCCCATCCCCCGGGGCTTTGTGGCCTGGGAGGGCAGCCGTATCACGGCGGTGGGGCCCATGGACGCCCTGCCCGCGGGCGATCTGGGTGAGGTCATCGACGCCCAAGGCGGTCACGTGACCCCGGGCTATGTCGACGCCCACTGTCATCTGGGCGTTTTTCCCGATGGAAAGGGCTACGACAGCGCCGTCAGCGACGGTCCCGAGCCCGTCTCCCCGGATTTCGACCCCCTGGCCCACGCCGACCTTCGTGACCGTAGCCTTGCCCAGGCCCTGGCCGCCGGGGTCACCACCGCCGCCATCGCCCCGGGGTCCAAAAACCCCGTGGCGGGCCGGGTGACCTGTGTGAAAACCGATGGCCAGGTCCTCCAGCCCTTCGTGGCTCTCAAGCTGGCCCTGGGGGAGACCCCGGAGCGGACCACGGGACTGGGCCGGACGGAACTGGTCCGGCTGGCGGAAAAGGCCCTGTCTGGGCGGGATGTGACAACTCCTGTCCACGTCCACGCCCACCGGGCCGGCGACATCGCCGCCGCTTTGGACCTGGCCGGGGAGTTGGGTTTGGAGCTGGTCATCGTCCACGGCACCGAGGGGCCCCAAGTGGCCCAGGCCATAGCCCAAAGGGGCGCGGCGGTCATCACCGGGCCCTGCATGACCGACCGCTCCAAGGCAGAGCTCCAGACTCTGGACCTGGGTATTCCCGCCGCCTTGGTCCGGGCGGGAGTACAGGTCGCCATCTGCACCGACCACCCTGAGACCCCTGCTCAATACCTGCCCCTGTGCGCTGCCTTGGCGGTCCGGGGCGGGATGACGGTGGAGGAGGCCCTGGCCGCCATCACGCTGGTCCCGGCCCAAATATTGGGCCTGGGGGACCGGCTGGGCTCGCTGACCCCGGGGAAGGACGCGGACATCGTCCTCACCCCGGCCCATCCCCTTGACCCCACCCACGCCCCCAGCGTGGTCATCCTGAACGGAAGGAAAGTGGTAGTATGCGAGAGGTAGACGTTTCCCAGCTCACCGCGCTGGTGGCCCGGCTGTGCGTGGAGGCCAACACCCAGCTGCCCCAGGACCTTTGCGGCCTGGTCCACGCCGCCCAGGCGGTGGAGGAGAAGCCCTTGGCGAGCGCTATTTTGGGCGACATGGCAGCCAATTTCACCTTTGCTGGGGAGAAAAACCTCCCCATCTGCCAGGATACGGGCATGGCGGTGGTCTTTTTGGAGGTGGGCCAGGAGGTCCACTTTGTGGGCGGCGGCGTGACCGAGGCGGTGAACGCCGGGGTGGCCAAGGGCTACACAGAGGGCTTTTTGCGCTGCTCGGTGGTGGCCGACCCCCTGCGGCGGACCAACACCGGGGACAACACCCCCGCCGTCCTCCACGTGAAGCTGGTCCCCGGGGACGCTGTCCGTGTCACCGTGGCCCCCAAGGGCTTTGGCAGCGAGAATATGAGCCAACTGCGGATGTTTACCCCCGCCGCGACCCAGGCCGACATCGAGGATTTTGTGGTGGACTGCGTCCGTCAGGCCGGGTCCAACCCCTGCCCGCCGGTGGTGGTGGGCGTGGGCCTGGGGGGCGACTTTGAAAGCTGCGCCCTGGCGGCCAAGGAGGCCCTGTGCCGCCCGGTAAGTTTACATAATTCAGATGAATACTACGCCCATATGGAGCGGCGCATCCTGGACCGGCTCAACGCTCTGGACGTTGGCCCCCAGGGCTTTGGCGGCGTGACCACCGCCCTGGCCGTGGCCATCGAGCCCCGGCCTACCCACATCGCCGGACTGCCCTGCGCCGTCAACATGGGCTGCCACGTCACCCGCCACGCCAGCGGGGAAATTTGACTAAAAACTTCATAAAAAAGACGTGACTTTTTTGGCAATGTGTGGTATGCTAGCCCTAGGGAAGAAATTCCCAGGCTAACACAAAGGAGTTGACGGAGCATGAAGTTCACCTACACCGACAAGAAGGTCAACCTCCCCAATAGCGTCCACGCCTACGCCGAGAAAAAAGTGGGCAAGCTGGAGCGCTACTTCAAGCAGGACACCGAGGCCAACCTGGTCTTCAGCGTCCATAAGGGCCAGAACCAAGTGGAGCTCACCATCCGCTCCGGCGGCACCATCATCCGGGTGTCCGAGTCCACCTCCGATATGTTCGCCACCATCGACGCCGCCGTGGCCTCGGTGGAGCGCCAGATCCGCAAGAACAAGGCCCGCTTGGAAAAGCGCCTGCGCCAGGAGGCTTTCAAGGCCACCGACGAGCCCACCTCCTTCGTCCCGCTGGAGGCCGAGGACGAGCTGACCATCATGCGCACCAAGCGCTTCCCGTTGAAGCCCATGTCCGCTGAGGAGGCGGTGCTGCAGATGAACCTACTGGGCCACACCTTCTTCGCCTTCCGGGACGTGGACCAGCAAAGCGCCTTCTCTGTGGTCTACCAGCGCGCCGACGGCGGCTATGGTCTCATCCAGGACCAGGAGGACTAAAAAACAAAACCTTTATGGGAGCCGGGGCCTTGGGCCCCGGCTCTTTTGACGGTCCGGGGGACAGAGATTGGAAAAATTTTCCTTGTAATTTGCCGCCAAAGAGGGTATAATGGTCGCTAAGGATAGGAGCATAGCATCTTCACGTAAGGTTAGGAGACGGAACTATGTCGCAATTTGACGCTGTGGTCATTGGCGCCGGCTTTGCCGGAGCCACGGTGAGCCGCGCTCTGGCCGAGGCCGGGCAGCGGGTCTTGCTGGTGGAGCGGCGCGAGCATATTGGCGGCAACGCCTACGACTGCATCGACGACGCGGGGGTCCTCATCCACAAATACGGCCCCCACATCTTTCATACCAAGGACAAGCGGGTCTTTGACTTTCTGAGCCGCTTCACCGCCTGGCGGGACTATCAGCACCGGGTGGTGGCCAACGTCCACGGCCAGCTCATGCCCGTGCCCTTCAATCTCACCAGCCTGGACATCGCCTTTGAGGACAAGGCCGCCGCTCTGGCGGACAAGCTGCTGAGTACCTACGGCGCGGAGAAAAAGGTTACCATCCTGGAGCTTCGCCAAAGCAAGGACCCGGAGCTGGCGGAGCTTGCCGACTACGTCTACGAGAACATCTTCAAGACCTACACCATGAAGCAGTGGGGGCAGAGGCCCGAGGACATCGACCCCGCCACCACCGCCCGGGTGCCCGTCTTCCTCTCCCGGGACGACCGGTATTTCCAAGACCCCTGGCAGGGCATGCCCCAGGAGGGCTACACCAGCCTCTTTGAAAAGATGCTGGACCACCCCAATATCGAGCTGCGCCTGGGCGTCGACGCGTCCAAGCTGCTGACCTTGACCCAGGTGGGCACCACGCTGCTGGAGGGCGAGGTGTTCAAGGGCCCCATCGTCTACACCGGCGCGGTGGACGACCTCTTCGAGCGGCGCTTTGGCCGCCTGCCCTACCGCACGCTGGACTTTGCCTTTGAGACCCACGGCGTGGAGTGGTACCAGACCCACGGCACGGTGAACTACACCGTGGATCAGGACTACACCCGCATCACCGAGTTCAAGCACCTGACGGGCCAGGAGCTCTCCAAGAAGACCACCATCGTCAAGGAGTATTCCAAGGAATACACCGGCGAGGAGGGCCAGATCCCCTACTACGCCATCATCAACGACGACAATAAGGCCCTCTACGCCCGCTACGCCGCCCTGGCCGGGGAGTACCCCAACCTCCATCTGCTGGGCCGTCTGGCGGAGTATCAGTACTACAATATGGACGCCATCGTGGGCCGGGCCCTGGACCTGGCGGAGCGTCTCAAGACGGAAGAAAAGAAAGGATGAGTCCCATGGCCCAGAAGCTCATTACCTTCGCCGTGCCCTGCTACAACTCGGCCGATTACATGGACCACTGCGTCCAGAGCCTCCTCACCGGGGGCGAGGATGTGGAGATCATCTTGGTGGACGACGGCTCCACCAAGGACGCTACCCCCGCCATCTGCGACCGCTATGCGGAGAAGTACCCCGATATCGTCCGGGTCATCCACCAGGAGAACGGCGGCCACGGCGAGGGGGTCAACCAGGGCCTGCGCAACGCTACCGGGCTCTACTACAAGGTGGTGGACTCCGACGACTGGCTGGACGAGGAGGCCCTCCAAAAGGTGCTGGACAAACTCCGGGAGTTTGTGTCCAAGGGGCACCCCTTGGACATGATGATCGCCAACTACGTCTACGAGCACGTGGAGGACGGCAAGCAGAAGGTCATGGACTACAAAAACGTCTTCCCCGTGGGCAAGGTGTTCACCTGGAAGGACGTGGGCCGCTTCGGCGTGAGCCAGTATCTGCTGATGCACTCGGTCATCTACCGTACCGAGATGCTCCGCCAGAGCGGCGTGGAGCTGCCTAAGCACACGTTTTACGTGGACAACATCTTTGTCTACCAGCCACTGCCCTTTGTCAAGACCCTCTACTACATGGACCTGGACCTCTACCGCTACTTCATTGGCCGCTCCGACCAGTCGGTGCAGGAGAGCGTGATGGTGGGTCGTGTGGACCAGCAGGTGCGCATCACCAAGATCATCATCGAGGCTCACGACCTGGAGGCCGTCAAGGCCAAGAGCCCCAAGCTGGCCAAGTATATGTTCAACTATCTGGCCATGATGATGACCATTTCGTCGGTGTTCCTCATGCTGGATGGCTCGCCGGAGAAAATGCTGGAGAAGGACGAGCTGTGGGCCTACCTGAAGGAGACCGACCCCAAGCTCTACCGCAAGGTGAAGTACCGCTCCCTGGCCATGTGCGGCAACCTCCCCAAGGCCATCACCATCCCCGGCTACCGCCTGGCGCAGAAAATTTATAAGTTCAACTGAAATGAAAAAACGCCGCTCCGGTCCAGTACCGGGGCGGCGTTTTTATTTTGCTGTGCGCTTACAAAGCTTGCCGGAACAGGCTGTGGCGGTTGCAGCAGGCGTATAGGACGCCGCCGCTCCGCTTGGTGAAGTGGGCGTGGGGGACCTGCTCGGGCCAGAGCTTGCGAAGCTCCACGCCCAGGTCGCTCACCAGCGCCAAAAAGGTGAGGTAATGGCCCTTGCTCATGGGGTGGGCCGCCTCCACATAGAGCTCGCCGCCGCAGTCAGATACCGCCAGGCGGTGCGCGTCGTCGCTCTGCTCCGGCTCCAGCGGCGGCAGGGCAACGCCGCAGCAGGAGATGGAGGCTTCGCCCATGGCGAAGAGTACGTTCCCGCACACCGGACAAATATAGAACCGGCCCCGCAGGGGATTGCCGGAGCGGTTGTGGTTGACCACCTGCTCGCCGGAGAGGAGCTCGGCCACGCTGACTCCAAGGGCGACCGCCAGAGGCTCCAAAAGGGTGAGGTCGGGCAGGCCCCGGCCGGTCTCCCATTTGCTCACGGCCTTGTCGCTGACCGAGAGCCGCTGGGCCAACTCCTTCTGGGTCATCTTTTGCTGCTCCCGAAGGGCTTTGATGGCGCTGCCGGTGACGTAATGATTCATGGTATGATCCTCCTTTCCCGTTCAGCATAACCTGTTTTTCGGAAAAAGGCAACCTACGGTACGTAGACATGGTTGACAAAGTGGTGTGGCCGTGCTATGCTAACACTACCCACCAGGGGAGTATTATCTGGAGAGAAAGGAGTGCTTGCCATGCAGGCGGACCACAAGAAGATACAGCGGCTTTTGAAGACCGCACGGGGCCAGATCGACGGCATTTTGAACATGATCGAAGAGGACCGCTACTGCCTGGACGTGTCCCAGCAGGTGATGGCCTGCCAGGCCATGCTGGCCAAGGTGAACCGGGAAATTTTGACCGCCCATTTGACCCACTGCGTGAAAAACGCCCGGACCGACGCTGAGCGGGAGCAGAAGGCGGAAGAATTGACCGCCCTTTTGGGCAAACTGATCTCATAAGGAGGCGGTATCATGAAGGAGAAATTCACCGTCACCGGCATGACCTGCTCTGCCTGCCAGGCCCACGTGGACAAGGCGGTGCGCAAGCTCCCCGGCGTGTGCGAGGTCAACGTGGACCTGCTGGGCGGGTCCATGCGGGTGGAGCACGACGACACCGTTACCGCCCAGGCCATCGTGGAGGCCGTCACCAAGGCGGGCTACGCCGCTGCGCCCCAGACCGCCCAGACTCAGGGCCCGGCCAAGGCGGAGCGCGCCAATCAGGCCGACGCGATGGAGGCGGAGCTTCGCAGCATGAAAGTTCGCTTCATCGCCTCGCTGTGCTTCATGCTGCCCCTATTTTACCTCTCTATGGGCCACATGATAGGTCTGCCCATCCCCGGCTTCTTCCACGGCCTGGACAACGCCTTCGCCCTGGCCTTTACCCAGTTTTTGCTGACTATTCCCATTCTGGTGGTCAACCAAAAGTACTTCCGGGTGGGCTATTCCACGCTGTTTCGGGGTGGGCCCAACATGGATACCCTCATCGCCGTGGGCTCCACCGCCGCGGTGGTCTACGGCGTGGCCGCCCTCTACCAGATCGGCTGGGGCCTGGGCCATGGCGACTGGGCCCGGGTGGAGAAGTGGTCCATGGACCTCTACTTTGAGTCGGCGGGGATGATCCTCACCCTCATCACCCTAGGCAAGTTCCTGGAGACCCGCTCCAAAGGCAAGACCGGCCAGGCCATCGCCCGGCTCATGGACCTGGCCCCCAAGACCGCCCGGGTCCTTCGGGATGGGGCGGAGGTGGAGGTCCCCATCCAGGAGGTCCGGGTGGGCGACCATGTGGTGGTCCGGCCCGGGGGCAGTGTGCCCGTGGACGGCGTCATCGTGGAGGGGGCCTCCGCCCTGGACGAATCCGCCCTCACCGGGGAATCTATCCCGGTGGACAAGGCCGTGGGCGACAGCGTCATCGCCGCCAGTCTCAACACCTCCGGGGCTTTTACGATGGAAGCCACCCGGGTGGGCACGGACACCACCCTGGCCCAGATGATCGCCCTGGTGGAGGAGGCGGGGGCCTCCAAGGCCCCCATCGCCAAGCTGGCCGACAAGGTGGCGGGGGTCTTCGTGCCCGTGGTCATGGGCATCTCTTTGGTGACTGCCATCGTCTGGCTGGTCACCGGCCACGGCGTGGAGATGGCGCTGACCTCGGCGGTGGCGGTGTTGGTCATCTCCTGCCCCTGCGCCCTGGGTCTGGCCACCCCGGTGGCCATTATGGTGGGCACGGGCAAGGGGGCGGAAAACGGCATCCTCATCAAGTCTGCCGAGAGCCTGGAGATCCTCCATAAGGTGGACACGGTGGTGCTGGACAAAACGGGCACCATCACCCAGGGCAAGCCCCAGGTCACCGACGTGCTCACCGTCCCCGGCGTGCGCGAAGGGGAGCTCACCGCCCTGGCCGCCAGCCTGGAGGCCAAGAGCGAGCACCCCTTGGCCAAGGCGGTGGTGGCCTATGGCGAGGCCCAGGGCGTTTCAGTCAGCCCCGCTACCGACTTCCAGGCCCAGCACGGCCGTGGGGTCACCGCCACTGTGGATGGAAAGGCGTTATTGGGCGGCAACGCCGCCGCCATGGAGCACCAGGGCGTGGACATCTCCGCCCTGGAGGGCCCCGCCCAAGAGCTGGCGGGGCAGGGGAAGACCCCGCTGTTCTTCGCCGCCGACGGCAAAGCTCTGGGCCTCATTGCCGTGGCCGATACCGTCAAGCCCACCTCTCGTCAGGCGCTGGAGGAGCTGAAGGGCCTGGGCCTTGAAGTGGTGATGCTCACCGGGGACAATCCCCGCACCGCCCAGGCCATCGCCAATTCTTTGGGTATCCAGAGGGTGGTGGCCCAGGTGCTGCCCGCCGACAAGGAGCGGGAGGTGGCCCGGCTCCAGGCCGAGGGCCACAAGGTAGCCATGGTGGGCGACGGCATCAACGACGCGCCCGCCCTGGTCCGCGCCGATGTGGGCCTTGCCATCGGCGCGGGCACCGATGTGGCCCTGGAGAGCGCCGACGTGGTGCTGATGAAGAGCGACCTTCGGGACGTGCCCACCGCCATTCGGCTCAGTAAGGCGGTCATCCGCAACATCAAGGAAAACCTCTTCTGGGCCTTCTTCTACAACTGCGTGGGCATCCCTCTGGCCGCCGGGGTGTTCTATCCCATCCTGGGCTGGCAGCTCAGCCCCATGTTCGGCGCGGCGGCCATGTCGCTGAGCTCGGTGTGCGTGGTGACCAATGCCCTGCGCCTGCGCTTTTTCAAAGCATCCAACAGGGGCGACCCTGTGGAGGATACGACCATTCAAAAGGAGGAAAGCAAGATGACAACGCTGAAGATCGAGGGTATGATGTGCAACCACTGTGTCTCCCACGTCTCCGCCGCCCTGCATGGGGTCCCCGGCGTGGACAGCGTGGAGGTGAGCCTGGAGGGCAAGTCGGCCACCGTGGGCGGCAGCGCCGATGTAGAGGCCCTGAAGTCCGCCGTCCAGGGCGCGGGCTATGAGGTCGTGGGGGTGGAGTAAACGCCCTCCAAAGTATAAAAAATGGCTCGGGTCAGATGACCCGAGCCATTTTTAATGCTTGCGGTTTACTTGTTTACTTCACGCTGAAGCCCAGTGCGTCGGCCAGGTCGGTCAGCTTATAGAAGGTGTAGCCGCCGCCTTGGGCGTCGGTGAAGACCACCGCGTCCAGGTTGACCACCTTGCCGTTGACGCTGGTGGCGAAGAAGGGAGAGCGGTAAAGGACAAAGTCGCCGATGTCCCCGGTGTTCTCCGGGCCGGAGGGGACGTAGTCCGCGCCGGGCACCAGGGCCACGCCGTTGTCCCAGGTCACATTGAATTTGGCCTCGGTATCGGCCAGAGCCACAGCAACGTCCCGGACCCAGACGTAGTCCTGGCCGTTCATGTTATAGATCTTCACACTGGTGTTTTTGCCGCCGGCCCGGAGGGTGGCGGTCTTGCCGCTAAGGAAGGCGTTGATAAATTCGCAGTTTGGACCGGAGATCAGCTCCTCGCCCTTGCCCTCAAAGGCGTTCCAGCCGTTGAGCCAGACGGTGGGATTCATAAAGGTGCCGTCGGCGGTGTAGTCGGTCTCAAACTTGGTGGCCCAGGGAGCCCGCTTGTCCAGGTTGCTGAGACCGGGCAGGACCTCGGTGGTCTCATACTCGCCGCACAGAGCGGAGCGGCCGCTGAGGGAGTCCAGCCAGCCCTCGGGGAGGATCAGCGAGCCCTCTTCGCCGTAGGAGGGCTCCACGACGGTGTTGACAAACACGGCCTCGCCGGTGGTGGACTGCCAGGGACGGCCAAAGTAGCCCGCCTTGGAGACCACGGTGGAGGCGGTGTCGGTGTTGGGAATGGTGGACTTCACCGAGCAGCCGTACATCAAAAAGCCCCGGGTGGAGGTGTGGCGGGGCGCGGTGATGTAGCCCCGGTCAAACTCGTGCTCGCTGGTGTTGAAGATGAGGTCGCACTTGGCGAAGACGGCGGTCATGGGGCCGTAGATGTAGTCGGTGGAGCCCAGGATGTCGCAGTCGTAGAAGGCGGCGAAAACGCCGTCGCCACCGTAGAGGGTGTCCTGGCGGCCGATGAACTTGCAGTTTTCGAAGTACATCTCGGTGCAGTTGTCGGTGATGGACAGCGCGCCCGCCCGCTCCTTGTAGGTGTAGTCCTGGACGGTGGTGTCGCCCACGGTCTTCATCTCGGCCCGGGGAGCGGCCTTGTTCTCCTTGCACTTGTCGTTGGGCACGATCACGTCGTCCACGCTTTTGGCGGAGACGTACTGATTGAAGGAGTTCTCGAAGATGATGCCGTAGCACTCAATGCCGCTGGCCTTCAGGAGCACCGTGGAGTTCCAGTAGCTGTCGTGCTCCACGCCGTCGCCGGGGTTGACAAAGGACTCGTAGCCGTTTTCCTTGTTCACCGCCAGCAGCTCGGGGTCATATTTGCACTGGTCGTTCATGGAGTAGTAGTTGTAGCCGCAGCCGTAGTAGTGGGTGATGCGCACGGCGTTTTGGTCGATGTTCACGCCCTTGTCGATGACCTTCAAGCTGGGGGTGGCGCTGGCGTTTTTCAGCGTGACGTTGGGCACGTCCACCACCAGCATCTCCTCATAGTTGCCCGGGTCGATGGCGATGGTGACCCGCTGGCCGTCCTTGCGGTCCATGGCCCGGACGGCGGCCACGGCCTCGCTGACGGTCTTGTAGTCCTTGTCCGCGCCCACGGTGACGGTGGCCTTGTAGGGCAACTGAGCGGGGGTCTCGACCTTGGCAAAGCCGATGGCCTTGGTCACGGCCTTGCCGTCCACCACCAGGTTGGAGGTGAGCTTTTGGGTGTAGCCGTCCACGCCGGTGACCTTCACGTCATAGACGCCGTCCCGCAGGGCGATCTCATCGGTGCCCTTAAAGGTGTAGACGTAAGGATAGACGTTCTTCTCGCTGTAGGGCACCAGCCGGGTGTCGCCCTTCTCGCCGGCCTCGTTGAGGTTGGTGAAGGTAAAGGTGGCGTTATCCAACGCCCGCAGGGTAATGCCGTCGGGGACGATGGTCACCTTGTGGGTGGGCTTGGCGGCAAAGGCGATGTCGGCTTCAGCGTCGGCGGTGTAGGAGACCTCCTTGGCGCTGGTCAGGTCGTAGTCGTTGACCCCGGACACCCCCAAAGTGTAGGCGTCGCCCTGGGCCAGGATGGCGGTGTAGCGGTCGGCGTTGACGCTGACCTGGGGCACGTAGACCGTGTCGGCGTTGAAGCTCAGCTCCAGCTCCTCCAGGGCGGCCTGGCTCAGGCCGGTGAGCTTGCCGGTGACGGTGACCAAGGGCACGGCGGCCACGCTCACGTCAAAGCTCTGACTGGCGGCCTGGCCGTCCAGGGTCAGAAGGCTGTCGCCGGAGACCACATAGCCGTTGGCGTTCAGCAGCGAGACCTCGTAAGTAAAGGGGGCGGGCAGCTCCACGCTGTAGCCCGTCTCGCCCACCTGGGCGGCGGTGACCGCGCCGTTGGTGGTGTTGGTGAAGGCCAGCTTATAATCCTTCAGTTCGGCGGGCTGGCTGACGGAGCCCGAGACCACCGTGTGCTTGGCGTGCTCACGGTAGATGCGGGCGATGACCAGCTTCTCGGTGGCCGACCAGAATTTATAGGTGCCCTTCTCCCGGGGATAGAACACCATGGCCTGGGCGTTGCCGCCGCCGGCGGTGAAGTTCTGGGCGGCCTCGTCGCCATTGGGGCCGGTGAAGGTGATGAGGCTCTCGCCGCCGTTGGAGCCGGCGATGACGGTGACCTTGTCCCCGGCCTCCAGGTCGATGGACACCCACACGTCGGGGTTCTTGCCGGAGTTGGAGTAGATGTAGCCCTGGTACACCGTGCCGTCCTCGCCCAGTAGGGATTTATTATCCTTGCGGGTCAGGGCTTCGTTGACGGTGCGGATGCGGTGGGTGTTGGGCTTGCCGCCGTCGTTGAAGGCGATGCCCGTGGGGCTTTGGAAGCTGGGCAGGGTGTTGCCGTCGGTGCCGGCGGCGGTGCCCTCAGGGTACCAGGAATTGATCTCGTCGGCATCGAGCTTGTTGTTGTAGACGCTCTCGTCCAACTGCTCGCCGCCAAAGTCCCAAACGTCGATCTTGGCGTTGGGCTCGGCGGCCAGGGCCGCCGGGACCAGGGAGACGAGCAGGACAAGGGCCAGGACCGTTGCCAACAGCTTGCGGGTCTTGCGCATGATGCATACCTCCAAAATTCATAAATTGGCGCCGAAAATCCAGCAGTATACTGTCTAAATTGTACCACAACAAGGCCCCTTACGCAAGGGGCCGGGACAAGTTTTTTCCAAAGTCTAGGCTGTGGCCACCGCCTCGGCGGCCTTGATGCCGTCGGCGGCGGCGGAGGTGATGCCCCCGGCCCAGCCCGCCCCCTCGCCGCAGGGGTAGAGGCCCCGGACCGGGGACTGGAGGTCGCCGCCGCGCAAAATGCGCACCGGGGAGGAGGAGCGGGTCTCCACCCCGGTCAGCAGCGCCCCGCCGTCGTCAAAGCCCTTGAGTTTGTTGCCAAGGGCCGGAATAGCTTGCCTGAGAGAGTCCGTTACGAAGCCGGGCAGGCACCGGCCAAGGTCAGCCGGGGCCACCCCGGGGCGGTAGGTGGGCATCAAAAAGCTGTCCAAAACGGGGGCTTTTTGGCTCAAAAACGAGGCCATATTCTGCCCCGGGGCCACGAAGCCGCCGCCCCCCAGCTCGTAGGCCAGCTTCTCCCACCGGGCCTGGAAGTCAAAGCCCGCCAAGGGCCCTGGCCCCTGGAAGTCCGCCGGGGACACCCCCACCAGCAGACCGCCGTTGATATTTTTGCCGCTTCTGGCCCGGTGGCTCATGCCGTTGGTCACCACGGTGCCGTTTTCCGAGGACGAGCACACCACCTGCCCGCCGGGGCAGACGCAGAAGGAGAACACCCCCCGGCCATTTGGCAGGTGGGTGGAGAGCTTATAGCTGGCGGGTTCCAGCTTGGTCCAGGCCGGGCCGTACTGGCTCTGGGAGAGGGCGGCCTGGTCGTGCTCGACACGCACTCCCACGGCGAAGGCCTTGGCCTCCATGGGCACGCCCTTGGCCGCCAGCATGGAGAAGGTGTCCCGGGCGGAGTGGCCCGGGGCCAGGATGAGCGCATCGCAGGGCAGACAGTAGCGTCCCTCCGGGCCGTCCACCGTCACCGCCGCCACCGCGCCGTCTCGAAGCTCCACGTCGGTCATGGCGCTGGAAAAGCGGATGTCGCAGCCCAAGCGGAGGAGCTCGGCGCGGAAATTTTTCAGCACCTGGGCCAGCACGTCGGTGCCCACATGGGGCTTTTGGACGTAGAGGATGTCCTCCGGCGCGCCCATGTCTACGAAGGTCTCCAGCACGGTACGGACCCGGGGGTCGTGAATGCCGGTCTGGAGCTTGCCGTCGGAGAAGGCCCCGGCCCCGCCCTCGCCAAACTGGACGTTCGAATTTTTTGCTAAGACCCCCTTACGCCAGAGGGCTTCAACATCTTTTTGCCGCTCCTCCACCGCTCGGCCCCGCTCTAAAATGGTGCAGGGAATGCCCGCCCGGGCCAAAAACAGCGCGCTAAAAAGCCCGGCGGGGCCCATGCCCACCACCACCGGACGCTGGGCCGAGGCCGGACGGGTGGGGGCGGGGAAGACATAGGGGGCCTCCGTGACCGCCGTCACCTTGCCGCCGGCGCGCTTCAAAAGGGCCTGCTCATTGGCCAGGGTGCAGCGCACGGTGTAGACGTAGTGCACGTCGCTCTTTCTTCGGGCGTCGATGGACTGGCGGTGGAGGGTCAGCCGGGGCAGTTCGGTCTCGGAAATGCCCAGGGCCTTGGCTGTCTTGACCCGGAGCTCGTCCATGCCGCCATCCAGGGAGATATTCAGATCGGAGATCTGGAGCATGTGTGGTCCCTCCTGATAGTAAAAAAGCGCCGGTCCAGAGACCGGCGCTTTTTCGTTGCCTTGCTTGCTTACAGCTTCTCTTCCAGCTTGGCGCTCTTGCCCACGCGGCCACGCAGGTAGTAGAGCTTGGCCCGACGGGCCTTGCCGTGGCGGACCAACTCGATCTTCTCCACAGCGGGGGCATGGACGGGGAAGACCTTCTCCACGCCGATGCCGAAGGAGATGCGCCGCACGGTGATGGTCTCGGCAATGCCGCCGTGCTTCTTGGCGATGACAGTGCCCTCGAAGACCTGGATACGCTCCCGGGAGCCCTCCTTGATCTTCACGTGGACCCGGACGGTGTCGCCGATCTGGGCGGTGGGCACATTGTCCTGCTTCATGTTCTTTTGATTAAATACGTCCAGCTTGTTCATGGGATATTTCCTCCTAGTTTATAGGCGTTCATGGGCGTTTGCATAAACCCCAGAGGACCACCCTTTATTGAGACCGCAATATCATACCACAACCCATTGGAAAATGCAAGCAAAATTTTCAAAAAGGCGAAAAAAGCGAAAAAGGGCGGGGATTGACACCGGGGGACCGGCGTAGTAGAATAAAGTCTGCCCCACAAGAGGCGAAATTTTTGTGAAGTTCGAGAAGGGAGACATTCAAATAATGGGTATTCATCATTATGGCTACGGCTATTCCTCCGGCGCGGACACCATGGCGGTGCTGAGCATCCTGGCCTTCATTGGGGCTATCGTGTGCACGGTGCTGCTGATGGTGCTGGTGACGCCGGAGAAGCGCCGCTCCGGTCTGAACAAGTTCTTCAAGGCCGTGGCCGACATCTGCAATTTCAAGGGTCTGGTGCTGGAGTACATCGTCCGGGCGCTCTACATCTTCCTGACCATCCTCACCGTGCTGATGGGTTTCTTTACCCTGTTCACCCAGCCGATGGAGGGCCTGCTGCTGATGGTGCTGGGCCCCATCGTGCTGCGCATCTTCTTTGAGCTCTCCATGATGATCATCCTGCTGGTGAAGAACGTCATCCAGATCAACAAGAAGCTCCCCGGCCAGGTGGACGACCCCATGAAGCTGGACATCGCCGCCGCTGTGGCCGAGGCCAAGGCGGAGCCCAAGGCCGCCGAGACCGCCGCCGACGAGCCCAAGATGGTGTTCTGCGCTCAGTGCGGCACCCAGTACGACGCATCCAAGGGCGGCTGCCCCAACGGCTGCAAGGAGTAAGACCAAGATAAAAACGGACCTGAGAGCACGCTCTCAGGTCCGTTTTTTGTCGCATTTAATACTGCAAAATGAGGTCGTCAATGTCCCGTAGGTCGCTGGCTTGCAGGCTGTATACCCCAGAGGTATCCGCCGATACCAGCACCAGCTTGGTCACGGCGGGGCCGGTGGTAACGGCGTCCAGCCGGGCGTATAAGTAGTCGTACACCGTCTGGGCCCACAGGACCTCGTAGGCCTCCCGGTCCTTGCGCCGCTGGGCGGCGGTGGCGGCCTGGTCCTCCTCCGGGGCGGGGTGGGCGGTCTCAAACTCCGCTCTCAAAGCCTTAAAGCCATCGGCGTAGGCCCCGGCGAAGAAGGTCACCGGCGTTACCGTCAGCTCCACGCAGTAGCGGCCGTCGTCCAGGGGCGTGGCGGTCTTCACGCTGTAGCCCGCCCGGGCGTAGACCCGGTCCAGCAGCTCCAAAAAGTCTGCCTTTTGCTGCCGGGACAGGCACTGCGCATCCACATCGAAGCGCACACACAGTCGCTGGGACAGCTCGGCCTCCAGATTGGCCTGAAAGGCGTCTTGAGCGTCCTCATCGGTGTGGTCCACCAGGGTCAGATAGCTGTCGGCAGCCTGACCGGTGTAGGTCTCGTCCAGCACGCCCTGGACGTAGACCACGGCGTTGTGGCGGCTCATCTGACTGCCGGCGGTGGAGCAACCCGCCAGCAGGGTCATAGCGGCGGCCAGGGCCGCAAGTCGTCTCTTCATGGGCCTCACTCCCCGCACAGCTCAAAGATGGCCTGGGTGAAGATCTTGGCCGACTTGAGGAGGTTGTCCACGCTGGCCTGCTCACCCGCGGCGTGCATCTTGGAATCGAAGCCGGGGAACTCGCAGCCGAAGGCCACGCCGCCGGGGATGTCGTGGACGTAGGTGCCGCCGCCGATGGCAATGGGCTTGGGGTCTTGGACCCCGGTGTACATGGAGTAGCATTTCAGCAGCGTCTGGACGAAGGGGGAGTCCGCCGGGACGCAGTGGACGGTGGTCATGTCCGGGTCGCCGCACACGCCAAAGCCGGCTTGGGCCAGGCTGGCCTCGCAGACCTTCTTGCAGTTGTCCTCGTTGGAGCTCAGGGGGAAGCGGCAATCGAACTTGGCGGTAAAGCCCTTCTCGTCCAGCTTCACGATGGCCAGATTCAGCGTCAGCTCTCCGCTCTCAGGATCGGCGCTGGCAATGTCCAGGGCCCGGCCCCGGTTGTCCCCGAAGGGGAAGAGCTGGGCCAGGGACTTCACCGCCTGGGTGCTGGCGCAGTCGGCCAGGGGCAGCCGGTCCAGCACCTCCAACAGGGCCTGGATGGCGTTGATCCCGTCGTCAGGGCTGGCGGCGTGGGCGTTCTTGCCGTGGCAGAGGATGCGAAGACCGTCGCCCTCGCGCTTGAGCTCAAACTTGGCCCCGGTGACCTTCTCCGCTTGGGCCAACAGGGAATCCAGCGCCGGGTCGGGGGCTAGACCGGCCACCAGGGCCTCCGCCTCAGGGGGCACCACGTTGAATCGGAAGCCGCCGGTGAGGGAGGCCACCCGGGGGGTGGCGGTCTCGGCGGCCCAGTCCGCGCCGAAGTCGGGGTGGTAGTGGCCCTTTTCGATGTGGATAACGGGGAAGTCCGCGTCGGGGGTGAAGGAATAGGGTGCGTAGGGCTCGCGCGCGTAATAATAGGCAATGTCGGCGCTGCCCGACTCCTCGTCGGTGCCCAGGATGAGCCGGACGTTTTTGCTCACGCCGCCCAGGTCCCGGACCGCCTTCATGGCCAGGATGGCGGCGCAGACGGGGCCCTTGTCGTCAGACACGCCCCGGCCATAGAGCATCCCGTCTCGCTCCACGCAGGCATAGGGGTCGGTCTCCCAGCCCGAGCCCTCGGGCACCACGTCCAGATGGCCCAGGATGTGGAGCTGGGTCTCGCCGTCATTGAGGTCCACGGTGCCCACGTGGTCGTGGTAGTTCTCCGCCTGGAAGCCCAGCTCGGAGCAGAGCTTCAAGCCTTCCTCTAAGGCGGCCTTGGGACCGGGACCGAAGGGAGCGTTCGGGGCGCTCTCGCCCTTTACGCTCTTGACGGCCACCAGCCGGGAAATGGCGGCGATGAGCTCATCTCTGGCCTCGGGACGGTCAAAATAGGCGTCGATCTTGGCTTTATCCATGCTGTATTCCTCCTAATTCCCGCCCTCGGCCTGGGCGGCGAGTTGGTCCAGATATTTATAGACGGTGTACCGGGAAACCTGGAGATGCTTGGCCACAAAGGGCACGGACTTGCGGTAGGAAAAGGCGTTTTTCTGGTCCAGCAGGGCCACGATCTTCACCCGGTCGTTTTTATTGAGGGCGCTGACGGGCTTGCCCACCGCCGCCAGACACTCGTCAAAGATCTGGGAAAGGCCGTTGTCCGTGCTCTCCCACAGCGCGCTTTGGAGGTCCGCGTCGGAGCGCATCAAGTCCACCAAAATGCGGTTGGCAAAGACCAGCGAGGAGTAGTCGAAGTCAATGCCCAGGGCCAGGTTGTAGTCCTCTCCGATCATGTGGAAGGTGGAGGATTTGAGCTGGGCCCCGGCGGGGGTGGTGGCGTAGAGGTTGACAAAGTCGGTGGTCATAGCCGTCTCGTCGATGAGCCGGGTAGAGCCCATGATGTCGGCGGTGGAACCCACCTCCCGGCCGGACACCTGGCCGTTGTAGATGGACAAAATGGGGTGGCTGGGGTCGGACATGTCCTGCACCAGCGTCTCGCACGACGAGCCGAACATCTCCGCGATGCCCCGAGCCGTGCGGTCCAAAAATTCAAAGGCCTGGTCACGGGTCATTGCCACCCCTCCTTATCCTCTGCCTGGATGGATACTATCATACAACAATTTGACAATTTGTCAAGGATGCAAAAGGCCCCCGCCGGGATACTGTGGCGGAGGGCCTTTTTGCTATGCTATTGGTCAGAAGACTGCGCCTGCCGCTTTTTCTCTTCCTCGATCTTCTTCTTGTGCGCTTCAAGGAGCTCGTCGATTTTCCGAAGATCCTCCTCGGTGGCAGACGCAAGCATGCGGTCATAGGTGCTACAGGGACCGAACTTGAAAGGGAGCGCGCCTCGCTTTTTGCGCCATTCCCGGAACCGTTCCTTGAACCCCATAAGCGTACCTCCTACAATATGATGCCGCTATTATAAAACGCATCCCAAAAATACGCAAGTGCGTATACGCAAAAACGTAATTTGCGATACTATTGACACCGAGGAGGTGGTGTCAATGGTCAAGGAAGCGGTGGTGGCTCGGTTCCAGGCGCTGTGCTTGGAACGGGGACTGAACCCTAACGCCCTGGCCGACCTTGCCGGCGTCACTCCCTCCACGGTATACAGCATGATGGACCCCAGCCGAAAGGATGTGTCCATTGTCACCATCAAAAAGCTGTGCGACGGTCTAGACATGACCTTGGGGGAGTTTTTCTCTACCCAGGAGTTTGACAACCTGGAACAGGAACTGAAATGAAGGACAGCCCCTTGTCTAGGACAAGGCGGCTGTCTTTTTTTGCCGTGTTTGCCGTGGCAGCAGCCGCAGGGCCTCCGGGGAGAGGAGGAGCAGGGCGGTGAGGTTGGGCAGGGCCATCAGGGCGTTGAAGAGGTCGGCCAGTTGCCACACCGCCGTCACGTCCCCCACCGCGCCCAGGGCAGCGCAGGCCAGGAAGGCCCAGCGAAACATGGGCGTAAATTTCTCCGAGCGGGTCAGGTGGCACAGCCCGCGCTCGCCGTAATAGCTCCACCCCAGCAGCGAGGTGAAGGCAAACAGCAGCAGACAAATTGCCACGATGACCGGACCCAGAGCGCCCAACGTCGCGCCAAAGGCCCGGGCGGACAGGGGCGCGCCCAGCATCCCCTCGTCCACCGCCCCGGCCCGGATGGCCGCCAGGGCCTGGTCCGGGGCGTAGACCCCGGAGGTGAGGATGACCAGGGCGGTGACCGAGCACACCACCAGCGTGGCGAAGAAGACCTCCACCATGCCCCAGAGCCCTTCCTGGCCGGGGCTTTGAGCGTCGGCGGCGGCGTGGGCGATGGCGGAGGAGCCAAGGCCCGCCTCGTTGGTGAACACGCCACGGGCCACGCCGTAGCGAAGGGCCAGCCCCGCCGTATACCCGCCAAAGGCGGCCTGGGGCCGAAAGGCCCCCTCCCAGATGGCCCGCAGCGCCCCGGGCAGGGCCTCATGCTGGACCACCAGACACACCGTGCCCGCCGTCAAAAAGAGGCCCGCCATCACAGGCACCAGCCGCTCGCTGAGCTTGCCCACCCGGCCGATGCCGCCGAAGATGACCACCCCTGCCACCGCCGCCGTCACAAGGCCCACCGCTCCCCGGGGCAGGCCGAAGGCGGCGTGGACCGAGGCGGCGATGGAGTTAGACTGGACCAGCGCGCCCCCCGCCAGGCTGGCGGGGATGACGAAGAGGGAGAAGAGCTTGGCCAGCACGCCGCCAAGAGGTTTACATAATCCTTGCTCCATATAGGCCATAGGCCCACCGAAGTATCCGCCGGGGCCCCGGTGGCGGTAGCGCACCGCCAGGGCCTTTTCCGCAAAGCCCGTCATCATGCCTAAAAAGGCGCTGACCCACATCCAAAAGACCGCCCCCGGCCCGCCCAGAAAGATGGCGGTGGCCACTCCGGCGATGCTCCCGGTGCCGATGGTGGAGGCAAGTGCCGTGCACAGGGCCTGGACCTGGGAGAGCCCCTGGGCGGGGCCTTTTTTGCTACGCCCCAGGGTCCCTACCGTGCCCCGGAGCCAGGTCAAAACGCGTAGCTGAAAGAAGCCCGAGCGCAGGGTGTAGTACCCGCCCACCGCCGTGAACAAGATCAGCAGACAGGGGTTCCACAGCACATCGGATAGTTTACATAAATAGGACACGCCCGCCACCTCCTAAGTCTAAGAGGGTATGCGGGCGTGTCCTTGGTCATGCCAGCGAATGTGGCTTCAGATCAGTGGAATGGTCAGGTCCTTGCCGGGCTGGGGCGGGACCAGTTTGGCCCGGACCAGGATGGGGGTAAGAGCGGTGAACAGCACCACCAGCATCAAAGTCTGGGGAAGGAGCATCACGGCGTTCTTCCAGAGGCTGGTGGTGGCGGTGGCGATATAGCCGTAGCCGTAGAGGATGGCGCTCCACAGGCTGCTCAGCACCACGTTTTGTATGTTGGTCAGGAGCTTGGCCAGAAAGACACGGGTCACGGTGAGCCGAGTGCGGTAGAGGAAGAGTGCGTAGATAAAGGTGCCCAGCATGGTGGTGAGCATATAACCCGGGAAATAGGGGCCGGAGGGCTTGAGGAGGTAGTTGATGGTGTCCTCCGCCGCGCCGAAGACCAGAGCGTTGAGCGGTCCGCCCACCATGCCGCACAGGGCCCGGGCCAGAAAACCCCAGCTGACCTTCACCGACATGGGCAGTTGGATGGAGGGGACAAGTCCCAAAGCCCAGCACGCGGCGATCATCAGCGCGGAGAAGGTGAGGACCCTGGGACTTTTCATGTCGGCCAGGGCCTGCCGCCAGTAGGCGGCGGAGAAGGGCGAGGCGTAGAGCGTGGTGGATGAGCGAAGGGGTTGCTTGGACATAAAAAGACCTCCTTGTGTTATGCGGCAGTTTACCGCACAACACAGGAGGCCCAAAGCGTCCGTTTGCGCGGCAGCGGGATGCGGAGGGCGCACTGCGGGCCTTGCGGCTCTTTCGTCCGGCGGACAACTCCCCGTTCCGCCGGCACTGGGCTCTTGCGAGCAACACGCGCCGTCCTACTCTGCCATAGGATAGGGCTATTTTACCCCATTTCCCGGGAAATGGCAAGGGTTTTCTTTTACTCCACGGTGACGGATTTCGCCAAATTTCGCGGCTTGTCGATGTCGCAGCCCCGCTGGAGGGCCACGTAGTAGGCGAAGAGCTGCATGGGCAGCACCTCCAGGCTGGGCAGCAGCAGGGGATGAGCGTCGGGCAGGGGGATGATGGCGTCCACCTTGGGGGCCAGCCAGCCGGTCTGGGCGGCGGCGGTGACGCCGATCACGTCGGCGCCACGGCTCTTGACCTCCACCACGTTGCTCACCAGCTTTTCAAACAGCGGCGCGTAGCCCGCCAGAGCCACCACCAGCGTCCCCGGCTCGATGAGGGAGATGGTGCCATGCTTCAATTCCCCGGCGGCGTAGGCCTCGGAGTGGATGTAGGAGATCTCCTTGAGCTTAAGGGAGGCCTCCAGCCCCACGGCGTAGTCCAGGTTGCGCCCAATGAAGAACATGGAGGAGTGGTTGAAGTACTTGGAGGCCAGGTACTGGATGTAGTCGCGGTGGTTGAGGATGGCCTCCATCTTCTCCGGCAGCTTCTGAAAGCCCCGGAGCAGCTCGTCAAATTCGCCCTTAGGCAGCGTGCCCAGGGTCTGGGCAAAGGACAGGGCGATGAGGTAGACAAGGGCCAGCTGGGTGGTATAGGCCTTGGTGGTGGCCACGGCGATCTCCGGCCCGGCCCAGGTGTAGAGCACCCGGTCGCTCTCCCGGGCGATGGTGGAGCCCACCACGTTGACAATGGACAGCACCGTGGCCCCCAGACGCTTGGCCTCCCGCATGGCGGCCAGGGTGTCGATGGTCTCGCCGGACTGGGAGATGACCAGGGCCAGGGTCTTATCCGTCACGATGGGGTCGCAGTAGCGAAACTCCGAGGCCAGGGTGACCTCCACAGGCTTTCTAAGGAGCTTTTCCATGATGTACTTGCCCGCCATGCCCACGTGGTAGGACGAGCCGCAAGCGATGACGTAGAGCTTGTCGACGCTTTCTAGGTAGGCCCTGTCGAAGTCCAGTCCCTCCAGCACGATCCGGTCGTCCTGGATGCGGGGAGAGACCGTGTCCCGGAAGGCCCGGGGCTGCTCCATGATCTCCTTGGCCATGAAGTGCTCGTAGCCGCCCTTCTCCGCGGCGGAGATCTCCCAGTCCACATGGCACACCGGCTTGTCCACGGGCTGGAGATAGCGGTCGTAGACCTCCGCTGCGTCGGGGGTCAAAACGGCGATCTCCCCGTCGTCCAGATAGGAGACCTCCCGGGTGTATTTGATGACGGCGGTCACGTCGCTGGCCAGCATATGGAAACCGTCCCCGTGGCCCAGGATGAGGGGAGAGTCCTTCCGGGCGGCGATGATGCGGTCGGGCTGGTCCTCGCAGAGGATGCCCAGGGCGTAGGCCCCCCGGATGCGGTGGAGGACCTTGGTCACCGCCTCCAAAAGGTCGCCCTTGTAGTAGTAGCCCAAAAGCTGGGCCACCACCTCGGTGTCCGTCTCCGAGACGAAGTCCACGCCCTTGCTCTCCAAAAAGTCCTTGATCTCGGAGTAGTTTTCGATGATGCCGTTGTGGACCACGGCAAACTTGCCGTCCTGGCTCACCTGGGGGTGAGAATTCACGTCGGAGGGCTGGCCGTGGGTGGCCCAGCGGGTGTGGCCCAGACCCAGGGTGCCCTTGATTTTAGAACCGCCGTCCAAAAGGTCGCTGAGCACCTTCAGCCGGCCCTTGGCCTTGTCCACCTGGAGGCCCACCTGGGGATGGTAGACCGCCACCCCCGCGGAGTCATAGCCCCGGTATTCCAGACGGCTCAGGCCGTCGAGCAAAATCGGGCCCGCTTCCTCCCGGCCCACATAGCCCACGATACCGCACATCGCCAAGCAGCTCCTTTCCAAAACAAAAAACCTCCTATCATCATACAACCGTGCCCCGCCAAACGCAAGAGAGAATTAGAAATTTTTTCTAGCGTCGCGCCCTTGCATTTGCCCGTGGGGACCGCTATAATAAAAAAGACGAAAAACGTCGAAAAGCCCCGCCAAAAATTGCTTGGGACAGGAGTTTTCTTGATGAAAAAACGCCGCCTTTTGCCGTGGCTGTGCGCCGCGGCGCTGTCTGTGTGCTGCTGCGCCACGGCGCTGGCCGCCGATTACCCCGACCTGCCCCGGGAGCACTGGGCCTACGCCTACATGGACCGGGCCGCCCAGTATCAAATTTTGTTGGGGCTAGGCGATGGACGCATGGCCCCGGAGGAGGAGCTGACCTGGGCCCAGTGCCTCACCATCGCCGCCCGGACCTTCGCCCCGGAGGCCTACGCCGCCGCCCAGGGCGAGAGCTGGGACGTACAGGCCTACAACGCCTGCCTTAGCTCGGGCATCCTGCTGGGTCCGGGGGAGGAGTTTTTGGACGTGTCCGCCGACCCGGTCAGCCTGGCCCGACCCATCACCCGGCAGGACACCGCCGTCATCCTGGCCCGGGCCATCCCGGAGAAGGTGACGGGCAAGCGCACCAGCTATGACTACGACACCTGGCAGTGGACTACCCTGGCAGCCAACGAGACCCTGGCCGACTATTACAGCGCCCCCCAGAGCCACTGGCCCTCGGTGGACCGGCTCTTCGACCTGGAGATCGTCCAGGGTTCCGCCGCCCAGGACTGGGAGGGCAACGCCATCACCCTTCTGAACGGCGGCGACGTGCTCCGCCGCTGCGACGGCGCTACCCTCTTCATCCGGGCCCTGGACAAGGCCGACCAGGCCCGCTACGGCGAGAAAAAGACCATCACCGTCCACATCGTGGACGACCAGGGCACGCCCCTTGTGGACCCGGCCACGGTGGAGAGCGGCATCGGCCAAAGCGTGAGCGCGGCGGTGGATCAGTTAGTGTCCGAGTCGGACGCGCTGCACTACTACACGATGTATTCCGAGGACTCGTTTTTTGAGGACCAGGACCAGAGCGTCACCGCCATCTGCGGGGAATACACCCTGGTGTACTACCCCATGAACGAGATGGAGCGGGCCCGGGTGGACTTTGTGGACGCGGTGCTCCGGGGAGAATTGAGCTACGAGGACTACTGGTGGCAGCCCTTTAACCGCTACGAGCTGGGGGAGAACGAATACAAGCACAACCTCCTCTTTGGAAGCACGGACAAGCGGCGTTACAGCAACAAAAGCGAGGCCGCCGAGCATCAGACCACCGTCACCGTGCCTTTGTGGCGCATTGACAAAAAGGGCAATAAATACGCCGCCCAGGGCTCTTTCCAGATCAACGCCGCCCTGGCCGACGACGTGGTCAACATCTTCACGGAAATTTTCAACGACCCCGAGCAGTTCCCCATTAAGGACCTGGGGGGCTACGGTTGGCGGGGCGACAGCGCCACCGGTGAGCACAACTGCGGCACCGCCATCGACATCAACCCCAACGAGAATTACCAGATTCGAGACGGCAAGATCATGGTGGGCTCGTGCTGGAGCCCCGGGGAGAACGTCTACTCCATCCAGCCCACAGGCTCGGTGGTACGGATCTTTGCCAAGTACGGCTGGTCCTGGGGCGGCGACGCCTGGGCTGTGGGCAGCGACCCCACCAACGGCTACCACGACTACATGCACTTTTCCTACATGGGCGGCTGAGCCGTGCCTTTTGTGTGAAAAAACGCCTGGCGGTGTATAAAGAAGTTAAGGGCAAGACAGGCCGCAGCGGTCTGTCTTGCCCTTTTATACTGTATGACCCACTATGACACTTTCGAGGAAAGGACCCGTGGGGGAGAGTAATAAACTGGAAGTTGCATGTTAGATGACATTTTCACCAAGAATTATTTTAGGCATTGCGGACAAGCATCGATTCCAGCGTTTATAAAATTTCTCCACGCCAAGTTTTGATACTCTTGCATGAGCTTCTTCGTTTTCCAGCACCCAATATAAAACATATGTTACCTTCCCTACATTTCTTGTAAGACGGATAGGTAGCTCTCCCTCTCTAACCGCATTAAAATCTTTTTGCCTATGAGTTCGTTTTATGTAATGTACATCAATAACACCATCTTGCTCGAGATAAAATTCAGCTACTTCTTTCATTAACGCTTCGATTTCATCGAGCTTAGTTAATTTTGCTTCATATATGCATATTTCATTAAACATAACGCCCTCCACAAATTCTTTTTTGTTGATGAGTTCATTATAAGGTAACACCCTCTGAAAAGCAACTTCTTTCCAGAGGGTGTTGGTTTCTTTGTGGGAGCTGCTCCGGGGCCGCCGGGCGTTTTTCGCTTTGCCGTCGGGTTTTTCAAATAGCCCTTGCGCGGCGCGGGATATTTTGGTATAATAACGACGTGTTTGTGCTTGTGAAATCGTGGCCGGAAGGGGGCCTTGGCTTGAAGACCGACGTGATGGGCGTGGCGTTTGACAACGTGACCATGGACCAGGCTGTCCAGCGGGGGCTGGAGCTGGCCCGGGGAGAGGGGTTTTCCTATGTGGTCACCCCCAACCCTGAGCTTGTGATGATGGCCCAGAAGGACCCGGCCTACGCCGACGCCCTGGCGGGGGCGGCGCTGACGCTGCCCGACGGCATCGGCGTGGTCTACGCCGCGAAAATTTTAGGCCGTCCTCTTCAGGAGCGGGTCCCCGGCGTGGACTTTGCCTGCGGGGTCATGGAGGGCCTGGCCCAAAACGGCGGCAGGCTCTTTTTGCTGGGGGCCAAGCCCGGCGTGGCGGAGCAGGCGGCGGAGAATCTGACGAAACGATACCCCGGCCTCACCGTCTGCGGCGTCCACGACGGGTATTTTCAAGCCGACGGCCCGGTGGTGGAGGCCATCCGCGCCAGCCAGGCCGACGTGCTCTTTGTCTGCCTGGGCGCGCCCAAGCAGGAAAACTGGATGGTCCAAAACGGCGCCGCCACCGGCGTTCATCTTGCCGTGGGGCTGGGTGGGTCGCTGGACGTGTTCGCCGGAACGGTGAAGCGGGCCCCGGAGCGGTGGCAGAAATTAGGACTGGAGTGGCTCTACCGGCTGTGTAAGGAGCCAAAACGCATCACAAGAATGGCCAAGCTCCCAGGGTTTCTATGCAAAGCCCTGTGGGCCCGGGTGAGAGGGAAGTGATGGCGGTGAAGGGAAAGCTCATTATTTTGGAGGGCACCGACGGCTCAGGGAAGTCCACCCAGTTCCAGTTGCTGTGCCAGCGCATGGAGCGTGAGGGCCGGGACTTTCACCGGCTGGTCTTTCCCCGGTACGACCAGCCCTCGTCTACCCTTCTTCGGATGTACCTGCAAGGGGAGTTTGGTTCCCACCCCGGCGACGTGAACGCCTACGCCGCCTCCACCTTCTACGCCGTGGACCGCTACGCCTCGTGGAAGCAGGATTGGAGCGGCCAGTACCTGGGCGGCGGCACGGTGCTGAGTGACCGCTACACCACCTCCAACGCCGTCCATCAAGGCGGCAAGCTGCCTCGGGAGGAGCAGGGGGACTTTTTCGCGTGGCTGGCGGACTTTGAATACGGCAAGCTGGGCCTTCCCGCACCGGACCTGGTGCTGTGGCTGGATATGCCTATCGACAAGGCGGTGGAAAACCTCCGCCGCCGGGAGAGCGAGACCCACACCCAGGCCGACATCCACGAGGTGGACGAGGGCTACCTCCGCCAGTGCCGCGTCGCCGCCCAGGCCGCCGCGGCGTTCTACGGCTGGCATCGGGTGCCCTGCGTGGACCCATCGGGTGAGTTGCGGAGCATCGAGGACATCCATGACGAGATCTGGTCCGCCGTGGCGCGGACGTTGGGATCATAAACCTAGGAGGTAAGGGTAGAATGGTATACGTACTGTTGGGAGAAGGGTTCGAGGAGTCGGAGGCCATCGTGCCGGTGGACCTGCTGCGCCGCGCCGGCGCGGAGGTCAAGCTGGTGGGGCTGAAGGGCAAGAGCGTCACCTCGGCCCACGGCGTGGCCGTGATGTGCGACTGCGCCCTCAAGGATGTGGACGAGCACAAGGCCCGGATGCTGTTCCTGCCCGGTGGGATGGGCGGCGTGGAGGCCATCTCGGCGGACGAGGGAGCCCTGGGCCTCATCCAGCGCTGCGCCGACCGGGGCTCTTACATCGCCGCCATCTGCGCCGCGCCCACCATTCTGGCCCGTCTGGGATTGCTGGACCGCCGCCGCGCGGTGGTCTACCCGGGCATGGAGGAGCAGATGCTCTCCGCTGTGGTCCAGCCGGGCAAGAGCGTGGTGGTGGACGGCCACCTCATCACCGGTCAGGCCGCCGGGTCCGCCTTTGACTTCGGTCTCAAGCTGGTGGAGGTCCTCCAGGGCAAGGACCACGCCGACGCGGTGTGCGCCGCGGTCCACTACCAGCGCCGCAAATAGGAGAAACGGGCGAGGCCCGTAGGCCCCGCCCGCCGCGCTTGCCGGGATAAGTACCTCAGCAGCAGCCGTCGTTGCAGCCGCAGCCATTGTTGCAGCCGCACCCGCAGTCGTTGCCGCCCCAGCCGCCGCAGCAGCAAAGCAGCACGATGATGATGAGGATGATCCACAAGCACCCGTTGTTATTGCCAAAACACATATCCGTCTCACCCCTTTCCTGTACCCCATCCTATGCCGGGGCGGAGGGGGTGGTGAGTCTTTGTGGGAGGAAAATTTACCATGGCTGAAACAAGACCCTCCAACCGATCCCAGCCCCAGCGGCCCCGCCGCAGCACGGGCGCCAGACGTTCCTCCGCCAACCGCCGGGCCGCCGGCGCGGCCCTTTATGTGGTGGCGGTGCTGGGCGTGTCGGTGCTGCTGGCCGCCATCGCCTGGGTCTTCGCCGGGGACGTGCTGGCCCTGAACAAGTCGCCCCACACCGCCATCATCACCCTCTCGCCGGAGATCTTCTCTGAGGAGGAGGTCACCGTGGAGACCGAGGGTCCCGACGGCGAGACGGTGGAGGAGACCCGGACCGTCAAGCGGGCGGACATGGGCGAGGTGGCGTCCATTTTGAAGGAAAACGACCTCATCGAGTTCAAGACCCTCTTCAAGATTTTCGCCTCCTTCACCGGCTCGGGCAAGAAGATCGCCCCGGGGACCTACGAGCTCAACACCGACATGGACTACCGGGCCATCATCTCCAGTATGTCCGCGGGCTCGGCCAGCCGCTCGGAGATCTCGGTCACCATCCCTGAGGGCTACTCCATCGACCAGATCTTCTCGCTGCTGGAGGAGAAGGGCGTGGCCACCGCCGCCGACCTGCGGCAGACCGCCGCCGACCACGACTATCAATTCGACTTTCTCGAGGGCATCCCCCTGGGGGACTACCACCGCCTGGAGGGCTACCTCTTCCCGGACACCTACCGCTTCTATATGGGCGAGGACCCGCTGTACGCCATCAATAAGATGCTGGTGAACTTCACCAACATGGTCTCCCGGGAGACCCGGGACAGCCTGGAGGCCGAGGGCCGGGACCTCCACCAGATCATCATTGTGGCCTCCCTCATCGAAAAGGAGACCGACGGCACCGACCAGGCCCTCATCGCCTCGGTCATCTACAACCGCCTCAACAATCCCTCGGTGACCAACGGCTACCTGCAGATCGACGCCACCCTGGCCTACCTCAACGGCGGCAAGGTGCCCACCGAGGCGGACAAGTCCATCGACTCGCCCTACAACACCTATCTCTATACCGGCCTGCCTGCCGGGCCCATCTCCAACCCCGGCTCCGAGGCCATCTGGGCCGCCATGAACCCCAAGGATAGCAACTACTATTACTACGCCCTGGGCACCGACGGCCTGCACCACTACTCCAAGACCTACTCCGAGCATCAGGCCTTCCTGAACTCCCTGCCCAAGAACTGAATTGGAGGCGGGCGAACACCGTTCGCCCGCCTTTTGATAAAAAAGCGAGGTGAACGCCATGTCTGTGGAGCTGCTGTCCCCGGCGGGAGATGCGGAGCGTCTGGCCGCCGCGGTGGCCTATGGCGCGGACGCTGTCTACCTGGCGGGCAGCCAGTTCGGCATGCGGGCCTTCGCCGGGAACTTTGATGGAGAAGGGCTGAAAAAGGCCATCGAATTTGCCCACGGCCACGGCGTGGCAGCCCATATCACCGTCAACACCAACCCCCGAAACCACGAGCTGGATGGTCTGCCCGAGTACCTGGAGCGGCTCCAGGATTGGGGGGCGGACGCCCTCATCATCGGCGACCCTGGCGTTTTTATGCTGGCCCGGCGCTACGCGCCGAACGTCAAGCGGCATGTTTCGACCCAGGCGGGCATCACCAACTACGCCGCCGCCCAGTATTGGTACGACCAGGGGGCCAGCCGGATCATCCTGGCCCGGGAGCTCCACCTGGACGAGGTGGCGGATATCATCGCCAAGTCCCCCAAGGACCTGGAGGTGGAGGCCTTTGTCCACGGGGCCATGTGCGTGAGCTGGTCGGGGCGGTGCGTGCTCTCCAACTACATGACCGGCCGGGACGCTACCCGGGGGGCCTGTGCGCAACCTTGCCGCTACAAGTACGCCCTCATGGAGGAAAAGCGGCCTGGGGAGTATTTCCCCGTCTTTGAAGCGGGCGGGGAGAGCTTTATTTTGAATTCCCGGGATATGTGCATGATCGACCACATCCCGGAGCTCATGGACATTGGCCTGGCCAGCCTCAAGATCGAGGGCCGGGCAAAAAGCGCCTACTACGCCGCCATCGTCACCGGGGCCTACCGCCATGCCATCGATGCGGCTCTGGCGGGGGAAGCGCTGGACCCTGTCTGGCGTGACGAGGTGGAGAAGGTGAGCCACCGCCACTATTCCACCGGCTTTTGGTACGGCGAGCCCGGGCAGTACACCGAGGACGCGCGCTACATCCGGGATTGGCAGGTAGTGGCCCAGGTCCTCTCCTGCGACCAGCGGGGCAGGGCCTTATGCGTGCTCAACAATAAGTTTGCCGCCGGAGATGTTTTAGAGGTAGTGGGACCAAAAACGAAGTCCGCCGCCTTCCCTGTGGACGGCCTTTGGGACGAGGGCGGAACGCAAATGAGCGAGGTCCGCACTCCCAGCAGCCGTTTTTCCATCCAGCTGCCTGGTCAGGTCCCGCCCATGAGCTATTTGAGGAAAGAGGCGTGTCCTTGACACGGTTTCCAGGCCGTGGTAGTATACTATAATTGTTTCCAAGTCCTGTGTATGCGGGAGGTTTGCTATGACACGTTTAGGCGAGACCCTGCGGGCTTACCAGGCCCGTGACCCGGCGGCCCGGAGCCGTCTGGAGATATTTCTGCTGTACCCCGGCGTTCACGCCGTCATTTTCCACCGGGTGAGCCACTTTTTGTGGCGGCATCACCTGCGGTTTTTGGCCCGGCTCAACTCTCAACTGGGCCGCCACTGCACCGGCATCGAGATCCACCCCGGGGCCGCCATCGGCCGGCGGCTGGTCATCGACCACGGCATGGGCATCGTCATCGGCGAGACCGCCGAGATCGGCGACGACTGCCTCATCTACCACGGCGTGACCCTGGGCGGTACGGGCAAGGAGACGGGCAAGCGCCATCCCACCATCGGCAACAACGTGATGATCGCCTGCGGGGCCAAGGTGCTGGGGCCCTTTAAGGTGGGGGACAACGCCCGCATCGCCTCCAACGCCGTGGTGCTCCAGGAGGTGCCCGCCGACGCAACCGCCGTGGGCATCCCCGCCAAGATCGTCCGCATCGCTGGAGAGAAGCCCGACTACGCCACCAACGTGGACCAGATCAACGTCACCGACCCGGTGCAGAGGGACCTCCAGGCCCTGGCCCAGCGGTTGGAGGAGCTGGAGAAAAAGGTATCGGAAAAGGAGAAGGACGTATGAAGTTATACAATTCCGCCAGCCGCGCCAAGGAGGACTTTATCCCCCACGAGCCGGGCAAGGTGAGCATGTACACCTGCGGTCCCACCGTCTACCACTTTGCCCACATCGGCAATCTGCGCTCCTATATCATGGAGGACGTGCTGGAAAAGGCCCTGCGCTGGGAGGGCTACGCCGTCACCCGGGTGATGAACATCACCGACGTGGGCCATCTCTCCTCCGACGCGGACACCGGCGAGGACAAGATGCTCAAGGGAGCCCAGCGTGAGCATAAGAGCGTCATGGAGATCGCCAAGTTCTACACCGACGCCTTTTTCTCCGACTGTGAGAAGCTCAACATCAAATACCCCGATGTGGTCCAGCCCGCCACCGGGATGATCGAGGACTACATCAAGGTCATCACCCGTCTGCTGGACACGGGCTACGCCTACGCCGCCGGGGGCAATATCTATTTCGATACCTCGAAGCTGGACAAGTATTACGTCTTCAACGACCACGACGCCGAGGACCTCCAGACCGGGGTCCGGGACAGTGTGGAGGAGGACGAAAACAAGCGAAATAAGGCCGATTTCGTGCTGTGGTTCACCAAGAGCAAGTTCGAGGACCAGGCCCTCAAATGGGACTCCCCCTGGGGGGTGGGCTACCCCGGCTGGCACATCGAGTGCTCGTGCATCTCCATGAAGTACCTGGGAGAGCATCTGGACCTCCACTGCGGCGGCATCGACAACGCCTTCCCCCACCACACCAACGAGATCGCCCAGTCGGAGGCCTACCTGGGCCACCCCTGGTGCAAGTACTGGTTCCACATCCATCATTTGAACACGGGCGACGGCAAGATGAGCAAGTCCAAGGGGGAGTTTTTGACCGTTTCCCTGCTGGAGGAGAAGGGCTACGACCCGTTAGCCTACCGGCTCTTCTGCCTTCAGAGCCACTACCGCAAGGCCCTGACCTTCTCCTGGGACAACCTGACCAACGCCCAGGGGACCTATGAAAAGCTCATCAAGCGTATCGCCGCCCTCACCGAGGAGGGCCCGGTGGACGAGACCGCCGCCGCGCCTCTGAAGGCCAAGTTCCAGGAGGCGTTGGACAACGACCTTAACACCTCCCTGGCCGTCACCGCCCTCTACGACGTGCTGAAAGCCGACGTGAACGACGCCACCAAGCGCGCCCTCATTGCCAGCTTTGACGAGGTGCTGGGCCTCAAGCTGCTGGAAAAGGCGGCCCAGCTCCAGGAGAAGGAGACCGCTCCGGGGTCGCGCACCGGGGAGGACGCGGCCATCCAGGAGTTGGTGGACCAGCGCACCGCCGCGAAGAAGTCTAAAGACTTCGCCACGGCGGACGCCATCCGCGCCCAGCTCACCGAGATGGGGATCGAGGTCACCGACACCCCCCAGGGCCCGGTGTGGCGGAGGGTCTGACATGGCGCGCAACATGATGAAAAAGCGGGTGTTGAAGCTCCAATTCAACGCGCCGCTGATCCTGCTGTTTTCCCTGGCCTCCCTGGCCGTCCTCATCGCCGACCACTATACCGGCGGCGCGGGGGAGGCGCTGGGGGACTCCACGGTGAAGTTTTTCAGCGTCTACCGTTCCTCCTGGGCCGACCCCGCCGCTTACGTGCGGCTCTTTGGCCATGTGCTGGGCCACGCGGACTGGAGCCACTACATCAGCAACATCATGCTGCTGTTGGTGGTGGGCCCGCCCCTGGAGGAGAAGTACGGAAGTTGGACCCTTTTGTGGGCTATGTGCGTGACGGCGGTGGTGTCTGGCCTGGTGTTCATCTTCTGGAACGGCAGCGGCCTTTTGCTGGGAGCCAGCGGCATCGTCTTCATGTGCATCATGCTCTCGTCTCTGGCTGGGATGCGGGACGGGGCTATCCCCATCACCCTCATTTTGGTGGCCATCCTCTACCTGGGCGGCGAGCTGTGGGCGGCCTTTACCGGCAACGACTCGGTGAGCCAGCTCACCCACATCATCGGCGGCGTGTGCGGCACTTGTCTCGGCTTTATCCTGGCCCGTCGGCGGAGATGATGGACAAGCTCATCGTCATCTGCGGCCCCACCGCCTCGGGCAAGACCGCCCTGGGGGTGGCTCTGGCCAAGGCGCTAGACGGCGAGGTCATCGGCGCGGACTCCATGCAGATCTACCGGGGCATGGACATCGGCACCGCCAAGCCCACGGCGGAGGAGATGGACGGCGTCCCCCACCACATGATCGATGTGGCGGGCCCCTCGGAGGATTTCTCCGTGGCCCGGTATGTGGACCTGGCCACCCCCATCGTGGAGGACGTGCTGGCCCGGGGCAAGCGGGCCCTCATCGTAGGCGGCACGGGGCTCTACATCGACAACCTTCTGGCTGGGCGGAGCTTCGCCGCCTTCTCCGGCGAGACGAGGCGGCAGTTGGAAGCGCGCTGCGCTGCCGAAGGGCTGGGCAAGCTCTACGCCGAGCTGGGCCGGGTGGACCCCGACCGGCAGCGCCAGCTCCACCCCAACGACCAAAAGCGTATCCTCCGGGCCCTGGAGGTCTACTACGAGACGGGCAAGCCCATGTCGGTCTGGGACGCGGAGAGCAAGACCCGTCCGCCCCGGTTCCAAGCGGCGTATATCGCCCTGAACTTTCGTGACCGCGCCGATCTGTGGGAGCGCATCGACCAGCGGGTAGACCACATGATGGCCCAGGGCTTAGCGAACGAGGTCCGGGCCCTGCTGGAGGCGGGCGTGCCGCCCACAGCCACCAGCATGCAGGCCATCGGCTATAAGGAGCTGGCCGCCGCGGTCATGGACGGGGGAGACCTGGCCGCCGCCGCGGAGGAGGTCAAGCTCCGCTCCCGGCAGTACGCCAAGCGGCAGCTCAGTTGGTTTCGCCGCTACCAGGATGCCCACTGGATCGAGTGGGACAAAAAACCAAATTTTTCCACCGCCCTCCAGGATTCGACAGCCTTCCTCACCCAAATGGGTATATGATACTGCCAGCGCGGGCATCCGCGCCAGGCCATATGCCAATTTGAAGAGGGAGCGTGTACAAAAAATGAAAAACACAAAGATCTTACAGGACGCTTTTTTGACCCGATGCCGCACCGCCAGGATGCCGGTGACCATGTTTTTGATGAACGGCTTCCAGATCCGGGGCTACATCACCGGCTTTGACCCCTTCGTGGTGGTGGTCCAGTCAGAGGAAAAGCAGCAGGTCATCTACAAGCACGCCATCTCCACCATCGTCCCTGAGCGGCGCATGGAGCTGGAGGCGGCGGAGGAGTAAACAAAAGCGTCCTCCGAGAAGGAGGCTGGGCTACATATGAAACAGGGCACGCTGGTCACCCGTGTGGTCATTTTGTTGCTGCTGGTCGCGGTGCTGGTCTACCTGGGGGTCTATATCCTCCAGGGCTTTTCCGACCCCTACCAGCTGGTGGTGACCTATACCTACGAGCTCTACGACGACGTGGCCTTAGACGGCGTGGTGGTGCGCTCGGAGAGCCCTGTGCCCGGCGCGGCGCGGTTGGCGGAGGTGCTGCCCCAGGAGGGCGAGCGGGTCCGCGCCGGAGCCGCCGTGGCCCGTGTGTACCAAAATGAAGCCGCTCTTTCCGACCACCGCCAGACCCAGGCCCTGGAGTTGGAGCTGGAGCAGCTGCAGTACGCTCTGCGCCGGGGCGACGCGGTGGCCGACGCCAAGGAGCTGGACGCCCAGCTGGTCACCGACCTTGCCAAGCTGAAGAGCCGGTTGTCCACCGGCGAGCTCTCCGACCTGGCCGACAAGGGCCTTTCCATTCGCTCCCTGGTGGTCAAGCGCACCTCCGACGCCGCCACCGGCGCCCAGAGCGTGGCCCAGATCCAGCAGGCCGCCCAGGACGTGGAGAGCCGCCTGAACGCCCTGCGCTCCGCCTCCGCCCGGGGCACGGACCTGGTGACGGTGACCCGGGGCGGTGTGTTCTCCGGCATGGCCGACGGCCTGGAGGGGACCCTGACCCCCGAGAGCCTGGAGACCCTCACCGCCGGTCAGCTGGCCCAGCTCCAGAGCCGGGGCGTCCAGACCGACGAGAATGCCCTGGGCAAGCTCATCACCGACTCCACCTGGTACTACGCCGCCGCCGTGGACGAAGCCACCGCCCAGCGGCTCACCGAGGGCCAGAAGTATGAGCTGGCCTTCTCCGGCGACTTTGACCGCCAGCTGTCCATGACCCTGGAGCGGCTGGGGCCCGACGAGGAGGGCCGGCGGATGGCCGTCTTCTCCTGCGACCGCTATTTGAACCAGGTGACCCTCTGCCGCTTTTTGAGTGCCCGGCTGGTCTTTGAGACCTTCACCGGCGTGCGGGTGCCCGACAAGGCCCTGCGGGTGCGCACCAACGATGACGGCAGCACCACCACAGGGGTATACACCCTGGTGGGCCGCCAGTGCGAGTTCAAGAAGATCGAGGTCATCCGGGAAGGGGAGGGCTTCTACCTGGTCCGTGGCACCGATACCAACCGCAAGGTCCTGCGCCCGGGGGACACCATCGTCCTCTCCAGTCAGGAGCTCTACGAGGGAAAGGTGGTGGCCTGACATGGAAAACGCCATCCGCGCCAAGCTGGCTGAGGCCCAGGCCGTCATCGCCGCCGCCGCCCGTGAGGTAGGCCGGGACCCGGCGGAGATCACCCTGGAGGCCGCCACCAAGACCCAGGATGCCGCCACCGTCCGCGCCGCCATCGCCGCCGGGGTCACCGTCTGCGGGGAGAACCGGGTCCAGGAGCTGTGCCAGAAGCTGGACGAGTTCGCCTATGACGGCGCGCGGGTCCACTTCATCGGCCACCTCCAGACCAATAAGATCAACAAGGTGGTGGGCCGGGTGGACCTCATCGAGTCGGTGAGTTCCATCAAGCTGTTAGAGGGTATCAACGCCTGTGCCACAAAGCTCGAGCGGGTCCAGGACATCCTCTTGGAGGTGAACATCGCCGCTGAAGAGAGCAAGTCCGGTTTTATGCCCCAGGAGCTGTTTTTCGCCGCGGAAAAGGCCCTGGAACTGCCCGGCGTGCGCCTGCGCGGACTCATGGCCATCCCCCCGGTGGCACAAGATGTTGGGGCCAACCGAAAATTTTTTCACAAAATCCATCAATTTTATGTTGACATAATTCAAAAAATGGGAGATAATAGTAGCGCTATAAACTGTCTCTCCATGGGGATGAGCCGGGACTATGCCGACGCGGTGCGCGAGGGCGCCACGCTGGTGCGCCTGGGGACCGGCCTCTTTGGGCCCCGGAGCTGACAGTCAAGACGAGTGACAAAAGAGCGAAAGGGGAAACGCATCTATGAATTTCATCGCCGAGCTGAAGAAGCTGACCCGTCCTTACGACGACGAGGAAGAGGAGTTTGAGGACTTCGAGGCCGAGGCCAAGACCGAAAAGCGCCGCGAGCGCGCCGAGCGTCCTTTGCGTGAGGAGATGGAGGCCTCCATCTACGACGCCCACTCCGACCGCCGCAGCAACAAGGTGGTGAACATCCATACCACCACCCAGCTCCAGGTGGTGCTGGTCAAGCCCGAGCAGTTCGACTCCGCGCCTGAGATCGCCGATCACCTGCGTGAAAAGCGCACGGTGGTGCTGAACCTGGAGTCGGTGAGCAAGGACATCGCCCGCCGCCTGCTGGATTTCGTGGCCGGCGTGGCCTACGCCAGCGAGGGCAAGGTCAAGAAGGTGGCCGCCTTCACCTACATCGTCACCCCCTTCAACGTGGACATCCTGGGCGACCTGGTGGGCGAGCTGGAGAACAACGGTTTATACAATTTCTAAAAGAAAGAGGCGATCGGTATGCTCACTCCCCAGGAGGTAGCCCAGCGCTCCTTTGGTAAGGCCTCCTTCGGCGGCTATAATATGGCTATGGTAGACGACTTCCTGGACGAGCTCACCGCCGACTACGAGGCCCTCTTTAACGAAAACGCCCTCTTAAAGCAGAAGCTGGGTGTGCTCTCGGGCAAGATCCGGGAGTATCAGGCCACCGAGGAGGGCATGCGTAAGGCCCTCATGGCGGCCCAGCAGACCGCCGACGACATGGTCAAGGAGACCGAGACCAAGTGCGCCCAGCTCCTCTCCGACGCCGAGCACAGCGCCGGGGCCATGAAGGAGGAGATCGCCCAGAGCCTCTCGGCCGAGACCCAGAAGCTGGAGCAGGCCAAGGCGTCGGTGGAGTCCTTCAAAAAGCACATCGCCGCCGTCTGCCGCCAGGAGATGGAGTTCCTGGCCCAACTGGACGACTTTACCCCCGTGCAGGAAAAGCAGCGGGGCATGGAGACCACCGTGGAGGCCATCCGCGCCGCGGTGGAGCGCACCGTGGCCAAGGAGGACGAGGACCTGCCTGCGCCTGCCAACGAGGAGCCTGAGGACGAGAGCGAGACCGAGGGCCACGTCCAGGGGCCCTACGATGTGGAGGAGAGCTCGGTGGCCCTTTACGAAAAGCTCATGGCCGACCGCAAGGCCGCCCAGGGCGAGGAGGAGCCGGACCCCACCGCCCCTACCCGCCGGGTGGAGCGCAAATCCCTGGAGTTTGGCAAGGACTTCGAGATCGACTGACGCAAACATGGTCAGAGGCGGCGCGCGGTGAGCGTGCCGCCTCTTGTTTTTACACTTTAGTATCTTAAAGAAAGGAAACCCCTATGTCCATCCAACTTTCCGACCACTTTAGCTACAACCGTCTGGCCCGCTTTTGCATGCCCCCCATCATCATGATGGTCTTCACCTCCATCTACAGCGTGGTGGACGGCTTTTTCGTATCCAACTGGGCGGGGAAGACCCCCTTCGCCGCCATCAATCTTATCTACCCCGCCATCATGATCCTGGGCGGGGTGGGCTTCATGCTGGGCTCCGGAGGCAGCGCCCTGGTGGCCAAGGTCCTGGGCCAGGGAGATAAGGACCGGGCCAACCGCTACTTCTCCATGCTGGTGGCGGCCACCGCCGTGGCCGGCGTGGTCCTTTCCGCCCTGGGCATCGTATTTTTGCGGCCCATCGCCCTGGCCCTGGGGGCCGGGCCCGAGATGGTGGACGACTGCGTGACCTACGGGCGCATCATTTTGTGCTTCAACACCGCCTTTATGCTCCAAAATCTCTTCCAGACCTTCCTCACCACCGCGCAAAAGCCCAAACTGGGGCTTTTATGCACTGTGGCGGCGGGGCTGACCAACATGGTGCTGGACGCCCTTTTTGTGGCGGTTTTCCGCTGGGGCATCGTAGGCGCGGCGGTGGCCACGGGCCTGAGCCAGACCGTGGGCGGCGTGCTGCCCCTTTTGTACTTCCTGCGGCCCAACGACAGCCTGCTGCGCCTGACCCGACCCCGGCTGGAGGCCAAAGCGCTGCTCCAGGCCTGCGGCAACGGTTCCTCTGAGCTCATGAGCAATATCTCCGGCCCGCTGGTGAGCATGCTCTTCAACTTCCAGCTCATGCGCTTGGCGGGGGAGAACGGCGTGGCGGCCTACGGTGTGCTGATGTACGTGGGCTTCATCTTTGTCGCCATCTTCATCGGCTACACCATCGGCACCGCCCCCATCATCAGCTACCACTACGGCGCGGAAAACCACGGCGAGGTGCGAAACGTCCTGGGGAAAAGCCTGAGGGTGATGGCCATTACCGGCGTGGTCATGACCGCTCTGGCCTGGCTTTTGGCCACGCCCCTGGCCAAGATCTTCGTGGGCTACGACCAGGAGTTGATGGACATGACCCGAGAGGCCTTCCACATCGTGGCCTTCCACTTTATGATCGCCGGGGTCAACATCTTCGTCTCCTCCTTTTTCACCGCGCTGAATAACGGCGTTATCTCGGCCACGGTGTCCTTCTTCCGCACCCTGGTGTTCCAAAGCTCCATGGTGATCGTGCTGCCCTACTTCCTGGGCCTGGAGGGCATCTGGTGGGCCCAGGTGGCCGCCGAGGCCTGCGCCTTGTGTCTGAGCCTGGCCTTTTTGCTTGCCAAGCGCAAGAAGTACGGATATTGAGCTGTGATGGGAGAGAGCGAGATGGAGAGAAAGACCCGCGAAGCGTGTGAGCTGCGCTATGGCGCGGATAGCTTGACCCTGGAGGACATTTGCTACTATCCAGAGGACGCGGTCAACGGGAACCCCTATAATACCATCTGCCAGGTGGAGGTGGTCTCGGGCGGGTTTGCCGGAGCGGGGGAGTGGGAGTTCGACTGGACGAAATTCCTCCACTTTGTGGCCGAGGTGGAGGAACTATACCGCTTCCAACGCCCGGAGGTGGAGCTTCTGGACATCTGTTATGGCTCCCGGGTCAAGCTGACAATGGACAAAACGGGGAAGCTGACAGTGTCCGGAAAGTTGTACGGTGATACAATGGGCCAGGTCCTGGAGTTTCAATTTCCCGCCGACCAAACGGCTTTGGAACCCTTTCTGCGGCAGTTGAAGCAGGTTTGTCGCTGAAGAATAGCTTCCCCTCTTGACATTTGGGGGAAAAGTGGATAAACTATTGGAGTTCAAACGCTTGGATGAGGACGAGTACCCGTGTGACGCCGCGAAGAGAGCCGCCGTTTGGTGCGAGGCGGAGGGCGAGGACGGGGAAGGATCACCTCGGAGCGGTGGGGCTGAACCAAGAGTAAGCCCCAACGGGCCGTCCCGTTACAGACGTAATGAGCGCCCCGGCCTGGTCGGGGAACAAGAGTGGTACCGCAGAGGTCACAGCGCGCCTTTGTCTCTTGATAGAGACAAGGGCGCTTTTTTTGTCAAAAAACCATTTGGAATAAAGGAGACAGCAACATGGACTTCAACCAGACCGTACACCTTCCCCAGACCGACTTCCCCATGCGGGCGGGACTGCCCAAGCGGGAGCCGGAGATGCTCCAGGGCTTTGACGGGCTCTATGAGAAGATGGTGGCGCGCAACGACGGCAAGCCCCGCTTCGTCCTCCACGACGGCCCTCCCTACGCCAACGGCAACATCCACATCGGCACGGCCATGAACAAGGTCCTCAAGGACATGATCGTGAAGATGCGCAACATGACCGGCTTCCAGGCTCCCTACGTCCCCGGCTGGGACACCCACGGCCTGCCCATCGAGAGCGCTGTTTTGAAGGACAAGAGCGTCAAGCGCGAGGAGATGACGGTGGCGGAGTTTCGTACCAAGTGCCGGGAGTACGCCGAGAGCTACATCGCCAAGATGACCGGCCAGTTCCAGCGCCTGGGCGTGCTGGGCCAGTGGGACGACCCCTATATCACTCTGCTCCCCGAGTTTGAGGCCAAGCAGATCGAGGTCTTCGGCAAGATGGCGGAGAAGGGCCTCATCTACAAGGGCATGAAGCCCGTCTACTGGTGCCCCGCCGACCAGACCGCTTTGGCCGAGGCGGAGATCGAGTACGCCGACGACCCCTGTACCACCATCTTCGTCAAGTTCCCCGTGTCCGACGATATGGGCAAGCTGGGCCAATACGGCGACAAGCGCAAGATGTACTTCGTCATCTGGACCACCACCCCCTGGACCATCCCCGGCAACATGGCCATCTGCGTCAACGCGGGCTTCGAGTATGTGCTCTTGGAGGCCCCCAACGGCGAGGTGTATATCTTGGCCAAGGAGCTGGCGGAGAACGTCTGCAAGCAGGCCGGCATCGACTACGCCGCGTGCAAGGTGCTGGCCACGCTGAAGGGCGAGGACTTTGAGCTGATGACCGCCCGGCATCCCCTCTTTGACCGCGACAGCGTGCTGCTGTGCGGCGACCACGTGACCCTGGACGCGGGCACCGGCTGCGTCCACACCGCTCCGGGCTTCGGCGCGGACGACTTCTATATCTGCCAGGCCTACGACAAGTCGGGCAAGACTTCCATCGGCGTGCCCGTGCCCGTCAACGCCAAGGGCGTGATGACCGACGAGCGCTATAACGGCCAGTTCTACGCCAAGGGCAACGACCTGGTCATCGCCGACCTGGAGGAATGCGGCGCGCTGCTGAGCAAGGAGAGCATCACCCACTCCTACCCCCACTGCTGGCGGTGTAAGAACCCCATCATCTTCCGGGCCACCGAGCAGTGGTTCTGCAGCGTGGACGCCATCAAGGACGCCGCCGTCAAGAGCTGCGACGACATCTGGTGGAAGCCCGACTGGGGCAAGGAGCGGATGATCTCCATGATCTCCGAGCGCAACGACTGGTGCATCTCCCGCCAGCGGGTGTGGGGCGTGCCCATCCCCATGTTCTACTGTGAGAAGTGCGGCGGCGAGGTCATCAACCCCGATACCATCGCCCATGTGGCCGACCTCTTCCGCAAGAACGGCTCCAACGTATGGTTCGACAGACCCGCGGATGACTTGGTGCCGTCTGGATTAAAATGCCCCCACTGCGGCCATGACCACTTCACCAAGGAGACCGACATCATGGACGTGTGGTTCGACTCCGGCTCCACCTGGGCCGCCGTGGCCGACGCTCGGGAGTGCCTGAAGTACCCCGCCGATCTCTATCTGGAGGGCGGCGACCAGTACCGTGGCTGGTTCCAGTCCAGCATGCTCACCTCCATCGCCGTCAACGGCGTGGCCCCCTATAAACAGATCGTCACCCACGGCTGGACGGTGGACGGCGAGGGCAAGGCCATGCACAAGTCCCTAGGCAACGCCGTCAGCCCCGACGAGGTGCTCAAGGACTACGGCGCGGACATCTTCCGTCTGTGGGTGGCCTCCGCCGACTACACCCAGGACATGCGCATCTCCCAGGACATCCTCAAGCAGCTGGCCCAGGCCTATTTGAAGATCCGCAACACCGCCCGGTACATGCTGGGCAACCTGGCGGACTTCGACCCCGACCAGGCGACCTCCGTGGCGGAGCTGCTGGATCTGGACCGCTGGGCGGTCCATCAGCTTGGAAAGCTGGCTAAGACTTGCCGGGCGGCCTACGACGTGTACGACTTCCACGTGGTCTACCGGGCCATCTACAACTTCTGCGTCATCGAGATGTCCAACTTCTATCTGGACGTGATCAAGGACCGGCTCTACTGCGGCGATGCTGCAGGCCGCAAGAGCGCCCAGAGTGCGCTCTATCTGCTGCTGGACGGCCTGACCCGTCTGCTGGCCCCCATCCTGGCCTTCACTTCCGACGAGATCTGGCACGCCATGCCCCATGCCAAGGGGGCCAACGCCGACAGCGTGCTTTTGAACGACATGCCCGACTTTGACCCCGCCCTGGCCCTTTCTGAGGCCGAGGAGGCCCGCTGGGCCGAGCTGCTGGGCGTTCGGGATACGGTGCTCAAGGCCCTGGAGCTGGCCCGTGAGGAGGGCGTGAAGAAGAACCAGGACGCGGAGGTGGCCCTGCGGCTGGACGCCGAGACCTTCGCCGCCTGGCAAGCGGGCAAATTCCTGCCCGGCTTTGACGAGGCGGACCTTGCCACGCTGTTCATCGTGTCCAAGGTGACGGTGGAGCAGGGGAGTGGCGAGGGCGTGAACGCCCAGGTGAAGCTCTCCCAGGCTCCCAAGTGCCCCCGGTGCTGGAACCACCACGCTGATGTGGACGAAAACGGCCTGTGCCCCCGCTGTGCCGCTGTGCTGGGTCAGGAGGGCTGAGTTGGAGACGAAGCATCGTAAGCTGCTGTGGCTGTGGTACGCCCTGGCGGGCGTGCTGGTCATCCTTGACCAGGTGGTCAAGGGCCTGGTGCGCGCTACCCTGGACCTGGGGGAGCGCCGCCCCTTCATCCCCTATTTTATCGAGCTCTACCATGTGGAGAATACCGGCGGAGCCTTCTCCATCTTCAACGACTATACCTGGATCTTGGCCGTGCTGTCGGCGGTGGTGACGGTGGCCCTGGTCCTGGCCCTTTGGAAGGGCGCTCTGGCGGACAGCACCCTGCCCCGGTTGTGCGTGACCCTGGTGCTGGCCGGCGCGGCGGGCAACCTCATCGACCGGGTCCGGGTGGGCAAGGTCACCGATATGTTCAACTTCACCTTTATGCGCTTTGGGGTGTTCAACGTGGCCGACATCTGCGTGGTCTGCGGCATTTTGGGCTACGCGCTGTGGCTTTTGCTGACCCAGAGCCGCAAGGGAGAAACCGAGGACGACGGCCATGAAGCTGACGCTGAGCGTCCCTGAGTCGGGCCTACGGGCCGACGCGTTTTTGGCCGAGGCCGTAGAGGACCTGACCCGCTCCGCCGCACAAAGGCTGATGGAGACCGGAGCGGTAACGTGTAACGGCGTTGCTGTCACCAAAAGCATGAAATTGCCCGCTGGGGCGGTGGTGGAGGTAGAGCTCCCCGAGCCCGAGCCCATGGAGGCCGCGCCGGAGGACATCCCCCTGGACGTGGTCTTTGAGGACGCCGACGTGATCGTCATCAATAAGCCGGTGGGCATGGTGGTCCACCCCGCGCCGGGACATCCGTCAGGAACGCTGGTCAACGCTCTGCTGCACCACTGCGGCGGCAGTCTCTCAGGCATCAACGGCGTTCTGCGTCCCGGCATCGTCCACCGCATCGACCGGGACACCTCCGGGCTGCTCATCGCCGCCAAAAACGACAAGGCCCACCTGGCCTTGGCGGCCCAGCTCCAGGGCCACACCCTGCGGCGGGTCTACCACGGCATCGTGGTGGGCGGTCTCCGGGCCGACAGCGGCACGGTGGACGCGCCCTTGGACCGCAACCCCAAGGACCGCAAGAAGATGGCCGTGGTCCCCGGGGGCCGGGAGGCGGTGACTCACTACCGGGTCTTGGAGCGTTTGAGCGGCTACACCTACGCCGAATTTCGCCTGGAGACGGGCCGCACCCATCAAATTCGGGTCCACATGGCCCATCTGGGCCACCCGCTGCTGGGGGACCGGGTCTACGGTAGCCCTAAGGGCTACCCGGGCCTGGAGGGCCAGTGCCTTCACGCCAAGGCCCTTACCTTCGTCCACCCCGGCACCGGGGAGGAGACCACGGTGGAGTGCCCCTTGCCCGACTATTTCACCGCCGTGCTGGACAAGCTCCGGCGGTAAGCACACGAAAATCGACCCCTTGATGCAAAGGAGGGCTTTGTGATGACCCAGAGCGCCCATATCCTGGTGGTGGAGGACGATGTGGACATCAACCGTCTGCTGTGCACCATCCTCACCACCGCGGGCCACGATGTGCGGCCCGCCTTTTCCGGCAGCGAGGCTCTGCTGTGGGCGGAGAAGTACGACTACGACGCGGTGCTGCTGGACCTGATGCTCCCCGGCCTCAGCGGCGAGGAGTTCATCCGGCGCATCCGTGGGGACAAGACCATGCCCATTTTGGTGCTCTCGGCCAAGGTGGCGGTGGAGGACCGGGTCAACGTCCTGGACCTGGGGGCGGACGACTTCATCCCCAAGCCCTTTGACAACCGGGAGGTGCTGGCCCGGGTGGAGGCCCAGCTGCGCCGCAGCCGCCGCTTTCAAGCTGGCGCGGCGGACCAGGGGACGCTGAGCTGGGGCCCCATCGCCCTGGACCGGGCGGCCCACACCGCCACGCTGAACGGCCAGGAGCTGCCCCTCACCGCCCACGAGTTCGCCATTTTGGCCTTGCTGATGGAAAGCCCCAGGCGGACCTTCTCCCGGGCCCAAATTTACGAGGCGGTGTGGGGGGAGGAATTCATGGGCGACGACAACACCGTCAACGTCCACATCTCCAACCTTCGTGGCAAGCTGGGGGATGGGGAGTATATCAAGACCGTGTGGGGCGTGGGCTTTCGCATGGCGAATCTGGAACTTTAAGCTTTCTTTATACTTTCTTTGAGAGACCTTGAACTTTTGGCGTTATCCTTAGGGTACCCTCAACGAAAGGAAGGCGTGAAAACCCTATGGAAAAACCAGTGTTGACCACCCACGGTCTCACCCGTGCCTACGGCCGCCATCTGGCCCTGGACCAGGTGAGCATCACCGTGCCCCGGGGCGAGATCTACGGCCTGGTGGGCCGAAACGGCGCGGGCAAGACCACGCTGATGCGCCTGGTGACAGGCCAGAGCGTCCCCACCGCGGGCTCCATCGAGCTCTTTGGCAAGACAAGCTCCCGTGAGCTGCGCCAGGAGCGCAGCCGCACCGGGGCCATGATCGAGACCCCGACCTTCTCTCCCTTCTTGGACGCCCGGGAGAACCTGGAGTACTACCGCATCCAGCGAGGCATCCCCGGCAAGGAGGCGGTGGAGGAGGCCCTGGCTATGGTGGACCTCACCGACACCGGCAAAAAGAAGTTCAAGACCTTCTCTCTGGGCATGAAGCAGCGCTTGGGCCTGGCCCTGGCGCTGATGAACCACCCCGACTTCCTCATCCTGGACGAGCCCATCAACGGCCTGGACCCCGAAGGCGTGGCGGAGTTTCGCCAGCTGCTGCGGCGGCTGAACCGGGAGCGTCAGACCACCATCCTCATCTCCAGCCACATCCTCTCTGAGCTCTCCGCCGTGGCCACCTGCTACGGCTTTTTGGAGAAGGGCAAGCTGCTGGAGGAGGTCACCGCCCAGGGTCTGGACGAGAAGTGCCGGGTGTGCCTGCGCTTGCAGGTCAGCGACACCGCCAAGGCCGCCGTGGCCCTGCACATCAAGCTGGGTACGGACCAGTTCAAGGTGCTGGAGGGCAACGTCATCGAGCTCTACGACCTGCTGGACCGGCCCCAGGAGGTGTCCGCCGCCATGGCCGCCGAGGGCGTGGCTCTGGCCAGCCTGGAGCGGCGGGGCAGCGACCTGGAGGCCTACTTCCTGGACCTGATCGGAGGTGGGCACGATGCTTAACTACATTCGCGCGGAGCTCTATAAGCTCTTCCACCGCAAGTATTTCTGGATCACGTTGCTGGTGACCCTGACCCTGGAGAGCCTTTTGGTGGGCGGCTGGGCCTTCATCAACATGCACGGCGCCCACGTCTCCTTTGACGAGGCCCTCTACACCGTCACCTACGAGCTGATACTGGGGCTCTACTTCACCATTATCGCGGGTGACATCGTCTTCGCCGGGCAGTATAAGAACGCCACACTGAAAAACGAGGTCTCCTTCGGCCTGCCCCGGTGGCGCATCTACCTGGGCAAGCTGACCGCCCAGCTCATCACCGCGCTGCTGCTGTGCTTTGTGATGATGGCCTATTATATCGCTATTTGCCGGCTGCTTTTGCCTGTGGACACCACGCTGGGCGGCCAGGCCGCGCTGGCGAACATCGCGACCCAGCTCCTCTACGCCCTGCCCCTGTGGATCGGCGCCCAGGCGGCGGTGTGTGCCTGCCTTTTCTGCATCAAAGGCGGCACGGGCGCGTCCATCACCGCCGTGGCCCTTTTCGGCGCGCTGCCTGTGGCGCTGGAGTTTTTGGGGCTGATGTTCAGCGCTCAGCCCTTTGGCCAGGCCCTGCTGTTGGCCTACGACTGGTTGCCGTCGCAGTTGCTTCAGCGGATCGGGAACCGGGTCGGCGATTGGGGCTACTTTGCCCAGACCTGCCTGGTAGGCGGGGTGTGGCTGGTCGTCCCCACGGCCCTGGGGCTGTGGAATTTCTCCCGCAAGGAGATCAACTGAGAAAAGGAGGCGGCGCATATGCAGACAGCCATCATCGTATTGCTGGCGCTGGTATGCGCCGCCCTCGTTTACTATCTTTTGACCCTGTGCCGTGGGCTCACCGCCGCCAAAAAGCGGCTCCGGGACCAGATCGGCCACGAGACCCGGACCCGGCTGGACGTGCCCTGCCCCAACGCCGCGGCGGAGGGCCTTTTCCAGGAGATCAACGCTCTGTTGGAGCGGCGTGAGGACGAGCGGGCGGAGTACGCCCGCCAGGAGCAGGACCTCCGGCGGCAGATCGCCGATGTGTCCCACGACCTTAGAACGCCCCTCACCTCCATCCTGGGCTATTTGCAGCTCTTGGAGGACGAGGACCTGACCCAGACGCAAAAGGCCGAATATCTATCCGTCATCCGGGGCCGGGCGGTGACGCTGCAGACCCTCATCACGTCCTTCTACGACCTCTCCCGGCTGGAGGGTGGGCAGTGGAGGCTGGAGCGTGAGGTGGTGGACCTCTCCCGCATTGTCCAGGACCAGCTGGCCCTGGCCTACGAAACGCTGGAACAGGCCGGGATGCCGCCGGAGGTGGACCTGCCCCAGGAGCCGTTGGCGGTCTGGGGAGACGAGAAGGCGGTGGTGCGGGTGGTGTCCAACCTGCTGACCAACGCCCTCCACCACGGTGCGCCGCCGCTGGCGGTGTCTTTGAAACGGCAGGGAAATGCCGTGGCAGTCCAGTTTCAAAATGCCGCGCCGGCCATGACCCAGGACCAGGCCGGACGGGTCTTTCAGCGCTTTTACACCTCCGACCCTTCACGCGCGGGTAAAAATACCGGCCTGGGCCTTGCCATCGTCCAGGCGTTGATGGAGCGCATGGACGGCGCGGCGGAGGCGGTCTTGGAGGATGGTCTATTCCGTATCAAGCTGACCTTCCGGGCCGTTGACCCTTGACCGTAGCGACAAAACATGCTATAATGACCGTTGACCGCAGTTCAACTGAACACAGGGGCGCTGGACGCAAGTCCGGCTGTGATGCGGGAGGTATGGCCCTCCCCGGTCCCTTTGAAGCTGATCCGGGTAATGCCGGCGTAGCGAGTGCTTCGACATAATATGTCGTTCCTTGTACCACGCCCACTTGCTTGGGCTGCGGTACATTTTTTTAGGAGGAACGACAATATGGAAAACCAAAGCAAGTCCCATCTGGCCCTGCGGGCCCTCATCGAAGGAGCGCTGATGCTGGCGCTGGCCTATGTGCTGGACAACCTGGTCCCGCCCTTCTACCGCTTTCCCCAGGGCGGCTCCATCGACCTGTCCATGCTCCCCATTTTGGTCTACTGCCTGCGCTGGGGGCCCAAGTGGAGCCTGCTGGTGTGCTTTGTCAACGGCGTGCTGCAGTACTTCCTGGGCGGCGGCATCGCCATCAGCTGGCAGTCTATGCTACTGGACTATGTGGTGGCCTACACGCTGGTGTTTCCCTGTGGCTTTGCCGCGGGCAAGAAGCAGGGCTGGCTGTGGGGCACTTTGATCGCCACCCCGGGCCGCTGGCTCAGTCTGACCCTTTCAGGCGCGTTGCTCTGGTATGAGTATATGCCTGAGGAGTTCCTGGGCCTGGCCATGACCAACGCCTGGGTCTATTCCGCCCTCTTCAACGGCGTGTTCTGCCTTCTTGTGCTGGCGGTGGACCTGGCAGTGTTGGGTATCATGCAAAGTATTCCCGCGGTCCGAAAGCAGGTCTTGGCAAAACAATTTTAAGGATGGATGTCTATGGCCCTGGGCAAATTCGACGGCGTTTTGCTGGTCACCGATTTTGACGACACCTACTTCCCCGAAAGCGGCGCGCTGCCCCGGGCCAATGTGGAGGCTCTAGAGTACTTCAAGTCCCAGGGCGGCGTCTTTACCATCGCCACCGGACGGGCCCATACCACCTTCGCCCCCAAGCTGCCGCTGACGCCGGTGAACGCCCCGGTCATCCTCTCCAACGGCGCGCAGCTCTACGATTTTGCGGCGGACAAAATGCTTTTGGAGCACACTATCCCCCAGACCATCGCCGCTGACCTCATGGACCTTGTCGCCCGAGTGCCCGAGGTGGGGCTGGAGGCCTACCACGGCGAGGACGCCTACATCTGGAACCCCAACCACTGGACATGGTATCATCTCCGCAAGGCGGGCATCGGGGCCACCGAGTGTCCCATCGACCAGATGCCCCAGCCCTGGGGCAAGGCCATTTTGCATCAGGAAAACGACATTTTGCTCCGGGCCCAGGCCGACCTTCTGGCCCGGCATGGGGACCGCTACGAGGCCATTTTCTCCAACTTCCACATGCTGGAGCTGACGGCCAAGGGGGCCACCAAGGGCGGCATGGTGCTGGAGCTGGCCCGCCGGCTGGGCATTGGGCGAGAGCACATCTACTGCGCCGGGGACAACCAAAACGACATCCCTATGCTGGCGGTGGCCCAGGTGGGTTACGCCCCCGCCAACTGCGCCCAGGCCGTCCGGGACTGGGGCGCGCGCATCCTTTACCCCTGCGACCAGGGCGCGGTGGCCCAGTTGGTAGACGAGCTGGACAAGCGCTATTAAGTTTACATAATTCTAAACACAAGGGACAGGCACAGCCTGTCCCTTGCATATTTTTGGATTTGTGGTATCATGGAACAATCAGGACCGATTTTCGTCTAAACAACGACATGATAAGGAAAAGGGGAGTACCCATGAACAAGACTTTGCGCCGCTTGGCCGCTCTGGGTCTCAGCGCCGCGCTGGCGTGCACGCCCGCTCTGGCGTTGACCACCGACGAGCTGGGGACCATTTTGCGAAACGAATACGCTGGGGACATCCCCAGACAGGTCTGGGACCAGACCACCGTGGAGGGGATGCTCTCAGCCCTGGGCGACCCCTTTACCCGCTATTATACCGCCCAGGAATACGCCGCCTTCCAAAACGCCGTCAACCAGGGCGGCGGCGCGGGGACCTCGGTGGAGGTGTCTGTTGGCGGCGATGTGGGCATGATGCGCGTCCACAGCTTCGGCCAGGAGACCTATGACCGCATGGCCCAGGGCGTGGAGCAGAATAAGGCCGTGGACCACTGGCTGGTGGACCTGCGGGGCTGTCGGGGCGGAGAACTGCGTGCCACGGCGGACGCGCTGAGCGTCTTTGCCGGCGGCGGTGAGCTCATCTACCTCCGGGACAAGGCGGGCGCCCTCTACTCCGCCAAAAGCGTCCACAACAAGCTGACCATGTACCCGGCCATCGTGCTGGTGGACGAGAACACCGCTTCTGCCGCCGAGCTGTTCGCCGGTGGCATCCGGGACCGGCAGATGGGCCTTGTCATCGGCAGCCGGACCTACGGCAAGGGGGTGGCCCAGAGCGCCCTTGATCAAAGCCACGCAGACTATGGCGCGGCCTTCTCTGACGGCTCAGCGTTGCTGCTGACCACGGAAAAGGCCTTTTCCGACAATCTGGCCAGCCCCAATATCATGGGCGTTCTGCCCCATCTGGCGGTGGAGCCGGGACAGGCCGAGGCGGTGGCCCGGCTGCTGTGCGCCGACGCGCCCATGGCGGATACCAACGGCTACCTGCGGCTCCACCTGGGCCGGTGGCGCTGGTATATCGACTTGAAGACCGCCGACAAGACGGCGCTGAAGGCCCTTTTGGAGGCCCTGCCGCCCCAGGCGGGGCTCTATGTGGGCTACGGCGGTCTAGACCAGTGGCGTGAGACCTCGCCCCAGGACGTGGCCGCCGGGCAGGGGATCGCTCTAGCTAGCCGGGTCTTTGGCGACGTGGCCGCCAGTCCTTACGCCGACGCCATCAACGCCCTGAAGACCTATGGCATTGTCCAGGGCGACGAGACGGGTAACTATCGGCCCACCGAGGGCCTGGACCGGGCCTCGCTGTGCGCCCTGCTGGCCCAGGCCATGGACTTCCCCAAGTCCACCGCCCAGCCCGCCTTTGCCGACACCCCCGCCGACGCGTGGTACACCCCCTACGTTACCACCCTCAGTGCCATGGGCATCGTCAACGGCTACGACGACGGGCTGTTCCACCCCAACGACCCCATTCCCCACCAGCAGTTCATGACCATCCTGGCCCGGATCGTGGCCAACGTCAACGCCAGCAGTTACGCCGCTTTCCAGGTGGGCCCCGGCCAGGAGGCCCTGGACGGCGGGGACTACGCCGCTTATGACGCCTGGGCGGTGAAGGGCGCGTGGCTGCTGGACGGGGCGTGGCACAAGGACGCCCGGGACATTGACCCCAAAGCCACCACCACCCGGGAGGAGGCCGCCTATGATCTCTGGTCCGCCTTGTCCACCATGGGCCTGCTGCCGGGGTAAGAATGGGGGGAGAAGTTATGGTCGCCGTGCGTGACGCGACGCTCCAGGACGCGGCGCGTCTGTTGGAGATCTACGACTACTATGTGAAAAACACGGCCATTACTTTTGAGTACGAGACCCCGTCCCTGGAGGACTTCCGAGGGCGCATGGAGCGGGTCATGGCGCGCTATCCCTACCTGGTCGTTGTCCGGGACGGACGCATTGAGGGCTACGCCTACGCCGGGGCCTTTGTGGGCCGGGCGGCCTATGACTGGTCCTGTGAGGTGACCATCTACCTGGACCCCGGCGCGCGAAAGCTCGGCCTGGGCCGGACGCTCTACCAGGCGCTGGAGAAGGCTTTGGAGGGCATGGGCATCCTCAACCTCTACGCCTGTATCGGCTATCCCCGCTCCGACGACGAGTACCTGACCACCAACAGCGCCGACTTCCACGCCCATCTGGGCTTTGCGCGGGTGGGAGAGTTCCACCAGTGCGGCTACAAATTCGGCCGGTGGTACGACATGATCTGGATGGAGAAGGCCATTGGACCGCACGAAGAAAAGCAGCCCCCGATCACTCCCTATTTGAAAAAATAACACATAGCAAGACGCGGCGGGCCACCGGCCCGCCGCGCTTTTTTACTTACAAAATGATACAGATGAGGCCGCCGGAGCCCTCGTTGATGATGCGCTGGAGGGTCTCTTGGAGCTTGAAGCGGGCGTCGTCGGGCATACGCTTGAGCTTGGACTGCAGGTCCTCGCTGACCAGCTCGTGGAAAGACTTGCCGAAGATGTTGGACTGCCAGATCTTGCCCGAATCCCCCTGGAACTCCTGGAGGAGGTAGTCCACCATCTCCTCAGACTGCTTTTCGTTGCCCACGATGGGGGAGACCTCGGTCTGGATGTCCGCCCGGATCATGTGGATGGAGGGGGCGCTGGCCCGCAGCCGCACGCCGTAGCGGCCGCCCTGCTTGACGATCTCTGGCTCCTCCAGCTTCAGCTCCTCCAGGGCGGGGACCACGATGCCGTAGCCCGTGGCCTTGACCTGCTCCAGGGCCCCTTCGATCTTGTCATACTCGGCCTTGATCTGGCTGAGCTGGGTCAGCAGGCTCAACAGGTCGCCGTCGTCCCGGACGGGGAAGCCCGAGCGCTGGGACAAAGTCTCGTAGAAGAGGCCCCGGGGCAGCTCTAGTTGGGCCTGGGCCTGGCCGCTGCCCAGGGCGATGGCGGTGACCCGGGCATTGCTGACCCACTGGCACTGGGCCATGGCGTCCAGCGTGGCGGGCACGTCCCGGACCCGCTTGAGGGCGGTGGCGCTCTCCCGGATGGCGGCGTAGAGCCCGGCCTTGATGGGGTGGTCGTAGGGCAGAGCGTCCACCCAGGGAGGTAGGAAGATGCCCAGCTCCCGGACGGGGAACTCGTCCAGCACGCCCCGGACGATGGAGCGGACCGTGTCCTCCCCAAGCTCCAGGCAGTTGACGGCCAGGCACGTCACCTGGTACTTCTCCGCCAGCTCTTCCCGCAGGGCCTGGGCCTCGGCAGACTGGGGCCAGGCGGAGTTCAACAGCAGCAAAAAGGGCTTGCCCAGCTCCTTGAGCTCGCTGACCACCCGCTCCTCGGCCTCTACGTAGTCCTCCCGGGGGATGTCGGTCACCGTGCCGTCGGTGGTGACCACGATGCCGATGGTGGAGTGCTCGGCGATGACCTTGCGGGTGCCGATCTCAGCGGCCTGGGCCATGGGCATGGGGGACTCCGACCACGGGGTCATCACCATCCGGGGCTGGCCGTCCTCGTCGGCTCCCACCGCGCCGGGCACCAGATAGCCCACGCAGTCGATGAGCCGCACCGAGCACGCCGCCTCGCCGCCCAGGTCGATGGACACGGCCTCCTCGGGCACGAACTTTGGCTCGGCGGTCATCACCGTCCGGCCCGAGCCCGACTGGGGCAGCTCGTCCCGGGCCCGGTCCCGGCGGTAGGCGTTGTCCATGCCGGGGATGACCATGGTCTCCATGAACCGCTTGATGAAGGTGGATTTGCCCGTGCGCACCGGGCCCACCACGCCGATGTATACGTCCCCCTGGGTACGCTGGGCGATGTCCTCGTAGAGCTTGTGGTCTTCCACAATTCATTCCTCCTCGTTAGGCAGGTCTTGTCTCTACCACTGTATGGACAACGCCCCGGGGATATGACAGCAAAAAAGCGGCGGCCCCCGCGGGGACCGCCGCCTGGTAGATCACTGGTTCCTCTTCGTGAGAAATTGCCTCATCTGTTCAATGCTGTATCCCCCATAGATCATTTCGTTGGCGGTAAGGTAGCCAAAAAATATCCCGTTGTTATCTACGATTTTTGGAGGGGCTGAGGCATAGGGATTAAAAGCGCTGGTGCTGGCGTATTTACTGCCATAATCTCCATAGGTATTCCAAATGGAAAGAGCATTGTATTTGTTGCCGTAGGTGCCGTAGGCGTTCCAAACACCGTCTATATCATACGGGCTGGTGACCAACTTGCCTAAATAGGTCTTCCCATCGTTGGAGTAGAGATGCAGAGGGTAGGCATAAGAGGGAGAATACTGAGGAGGGCTGACCGTGGAGTAAGAGTCCCCATAAAAAGACGGTATAGTATCCAAGGGGAGAACACCGATACCAATATAACGCTCGTCTGTGTCCAGAGCGACGACATAGTTTTGGTTGTTGTAGTACTCATAGCCGCCATCCGCCCATGAGGTAAAGCCCAGGAGTTCCATAAACGCCCCATATTCATTCAGGACCTCGTCCACTTCCTCGGCGGTATAATCATCACGCCAGGGATATGTCCAGACATAGGCGCCATCGACTATGCTTGGGGAACCGGATTCCTGACCGATACACCATCCGAGATCCACCACATCTGTCTGCGGGTAATATTGGGTATTTCGCATGGGAGCGACATCGATCAGCAGCTTTTCATAGTCCAAGCTTATAAGGAGGGACTCGGTGTCACTCTCGTAGTAGAATTCGTTGCCTGTTTCTGATTCGAGGGTAAAGCCTAAACTGAGCAAGGCTTGTTCGTACCGAGAGAGCGCTTCGGCGTACCGCTCACTTTCATCCATATCCAAAAGGGGATAAAAGTCCATCATGTCATATATGTATTCGCGACCAATTGCCAGGTGCCCGCGTTGCTCCACCAGGCGCGCGCCAGAGAAGATACCAAAGTCCGGCACATAGTCCACCACGGGATAAGGCGTCCAGCTGGACAGAAACAGATCCTCGTTGGCGCTTCGATCCAGGACGTCTATCTTGTCAATGGGGATGACCAGATTGAGATCGCCCGTGGACTTCGAAAAGCCCGCCGAGGTGATGCCGATGACCTGGCCCTGCTCGTTGAGCAGTGCGCCACCGCTGCTGCCCGGGGCGATGGGGACGGAGATCTGGATATACTCCATGCCATCCAGCACCCGACTGGGGTTGGACACGATGCCCTGGGACATGGTATTTTCCAGGCCCAGGGGACTGCCAATGGCATAGACCTTTTGGCCCTGGACCACCGGGGCGGTGGCGTTGAGCTCCAGGTAGGGGAAGACCGTACCGTTGCCCTCGATCCGGACCAGAGCCAGATCGTTTTCGAAGTTGCCATCTAGAACGGTCAAACGGTAGGCTCCGCCGTCGGTGGTTTTGGCAAAGACGTCATAGGCGTCGGCAACCACATGGCAGTTGGTAATGGCCAAGCCGTCAGAGGAGATCAAAAAGCCGCTGCCCGAGCTAAGGAGTGAGCCGTTTAGGGCGTAGGCCTCGATGTAAAACACCGCCGGGGCGCACTTTTCTGAGATTTGGATGGCGGAAAGAGCGGCGCCTTGGCCGGCGCCGGAGGGCAGGGCGTCATATTGGGCCTGGGTAAAGGTCTGGGCGCTGAGCAGCTTTTGCGCCAGGGTCTGGTCGGAGCCCTTGAGCTTGGCGCTGAGGGCAGCGTAGGAGATCAGGGCCACATCGGCCCGGCGGAAGTCCACCAGGTTTGTCTCCTGGGGGATGATGCCAACCTGGGTGGCCAGGGAGAAGGGGTTGCTCCAGGAAAAGTCTCCGGCTGTATCGGAGTAGCCCAAGGCGCGAAGCATGAAGGTCAAATATTGGGCCGCGTCCACATTGCCGTCGCCAAAAGAGGTGGCGGAGACGCCCTTGGTGAGACCAGTGTTGTACGCATAGCCCACATAAGCGTTGGCCCAGGGAGAGACATCGGAAAAGGGATGGACATAGGCGGCGCTCTGGGCGGCCTTTTCCTCGCCCAGCACCCGCACCAGCATGGTCAGGGCCTCCTGCCGGGAGGGGGTGCGGTCCAAGGCATAGATGGGTGCGCCATTTTCGTCGGTGCCGGTCCCCTGAAAGAGGCCCAGTGCGTGCAGAGCATCCGCCGCTTGCATGGCTGGGGCGGCGGCAAAGGCAATGGGCGTCATGGCAAGGACCATAGCGGTGACTAAGAGCAGACTGAGCAGTTTCTTTTTCATAGAGGGATATCCTTTCCTGGTTCCGTCTTGTGCTGAGGTCTGCTTGGGTGGTGGATGCCTGAAGTATCAGTCTTCCTTAGGGCTCTGCTCCTGGGTCTTCTTTTCCTGGTAATAGGCGGTGGTCTGCTCGCTGGTGAAGGGGGGGCGCTCCTCCATGTCCCGGGCCTGGGTGGACAGGTAGCCCAGCAGGGCGTTGAGCCCCTCCTCGGTAAGGGGGAAGCTCTCCCGGCCCAGCTCCTGGGCGTAGGGCCGGGAGAAGGGGCCTTGCCACAGGATGACTTCCATGGCCTCGTCCCGGGGCTTTTCGATCTGGAAGCGCAACAGGCCGCTGCTTCCCAGCCAGCCGTTGCCGTTTTTGAAGTAGCCCAGAGTGGGCAGCTTGATAGGCGTCATCACGTCACCTCAGTCCCACGCGATAGTGGCGAAGTAATCCTCCGGGGTCTCGGCCCGGCGAATAAGCTTGACGCTGCCGTCTGGACGCAGCAGCAGCTCCGCCGAGCGCAGGCGGCCATTGTACTGATAGCCCATAGAGAAGCCGTGGGCCCCGGTGTCGTGGATGACCAGCAGGTCGCCCAGGTCGATTTTGGGCAGCATGCGGTCAATGGCGAACTTGTCGTTATTTTCGCACAGCCCGCCCACGATGTCGTAGACGTGGTCGCTGGGCGCTTGCTCCTTGCCCATGACGGTGATGTGGTGGTAGGCGCCGTACATGGCCGGGCGCATCAGGTTGGCCGCGCAGGCGTCCACGCCCACATACTCCTTATAGGTGTGCTTGAAGTGGGTGGCCCGGGTGACCAGGCACCCATAGGGGGCCAGCATATAGCGGCCCAGCTCCGTGCAAAGGGCCACGTCGCCCATGCCGGCGGGGACCAGGACCTCTTCAAAAGCCCGGCGAACGCCCTCGCCAATGGCGTCGATGTCGTTGGCGGCCTGGTCGGGCTTGTAGGGGATGCCCACGCCGCCGGAGAGGTTGATGAAGGCGATGTGGCAGCCCGTCTCCTGGTGGAGCTCCACGGCGGTCTGGAAGAGGATGTGGGCCAGGGTGGGGTAGTAGTCGTTGGACAGGGTGTTGGAGGCCAAAAAGGCGTGAATGCCAAAGTGCTTAGCCCCCATAGCCTTCAGCCGCCGGAAGGCCTCGGTGAGCTGGGGCCGGGTCATGCCGTACTTGGCCTGGCCGGGGTTGTCCATGACCTGGAAGCCCTCGTTGCTGGCCCCCAGGGTGAAGGTGCCGCCGGGGTTGTAGCGGCAGGAGATGGTCTCGGGGATGGTCCCAATGGACTCCTGCAAAAAGTCGATGTCGGTGAAGTCGTCCAGGTTGATGATGGCCCCAAGGTCGTGGGCCAGCTGGAACTCCTCGGCGGGGACGTTGTTGGCCGAGAACATGATGCCCTGGCCGGACACGCCGCATTTCTGGGCCAGCATCAGCTCGGTCAGCGACGAGCAGTCCAGCCCGCAGCCCTCATCGGCCAGCACCTTCAGGATGCCCGGCGTGGGGGTGGCCTTCACGGCAAAATACTCCTTGAAGCCCGGGTTCCAGGCGAGGGCGGCCTTCAGCCGCCGGGCGTTTTCCCGGATGCCCGCCTCGTCGTAGAGGTGGAAGGGCGTGGGGTACTTTTCCGCGATCTGCTCGAGCTGAGGGAGGGTCACAAAGGTTTTTTTCATCAGTCTATGTCGCCTTTCTCTTTGGGGTTTTACTCGGCCAGGAAGACCGCGCGAGCGGCCTTGTAGGTCATATAGCAGTCCAACTTGCCCACGGTCTCAAATGGGGCGTGCATGGAGAGGACGGGCACGCCCGCGTCCAGGGTGTCGATGTCCCGGTTGGCCATGAAGCAGGCCACCGTGCCGCCGCCGCCTTGGTCGGCCTTGCCCAGTTCCGCCATCTGCCAGACCACATCGGCCTCGTCCAGCACACGGCGGGTCCAGGCCACCACCTCGGCGCTGGCGTCGCTGGCGCCGGATTTGCCCCGGGCCCCGGTATACTTGCAAAGGCCCACGCCGTAGTTCACCCGGGCGGCGTTATACTTGTCGTAGACCTCGGCGAAATTGGGGTCGAAGGCGGCGGTCACGTCGGCGGAGAGGCAGAAGGAGTTTTCAAAGCAGCGCTTCAAGGGCGTCTGCTGGGCGTCGCAGAGGTCACTCATAAAGGTATCGAAGGCGGCGGACTGCATCCCGGACACGCCCTCGGAGCCGATCTCCTCCTTGTCGGCCAGCATACACACTGCCGTTTTGGCCGGGGCCGCGTCCAGGTCCAAAAGGGCGGCCAGGCAGGCGTAGGCGCACACCCGGTCGTCATGGCCGTAGGCGCCAATCAAGGAGCGGTCAAAGCCCACGTCGCTGGCGCGGAAGGCGGGGACGGCCTCCAGCTCGGCGGAGATGAAGTCCTCCTCCACGATGCCGTATTTCTCGTGGAGCACGTCCATCACCGCCAGCTTCACCCGGCCCGCGCCGTCGTCGTCCTTGAAGGGGCGGCTGCCCACCAAAATGTTGAGGTTCTCGGCGGGGATGGCCTCGCCCAGGGGCTTTTTCACCTGGTCGGTGGCCAGGTGGGGCAGCAGGTCGTCCACGGTGAACACCGGGTCGCCCACGCCGCCGCCGCTGGAGACGGCCACGTTGGCCCCGCCCTTGAGGGCCACCACGCCGTGGAGCTCCAGGGGGATGGTGACCCACTGGTACTTGCGGATGCCGCCGTAGTAGTGGGTCTTGAGGAAGGCCAGCTCGCCGTCCTCATAGAGGGGGCTGGGCTTCAGGTCCAGCCGGGGAGAATCTAAGTGGGCGGCGGCGATGTGGGCCCCGTGGGTCAGGGGCGTGGAGCCGATGACTGCCAGCATCAGGGCCTTGCCCCGGTTGACCCGGTACACCCGGTCCCCAGCCTTCAGCGCCATGCCCCGGACAAAGGGGACAAAGCCCTTTTCCTTGGCCAGCTCCACCGCCGCGGCGACGCACTCGCGCTCGGTCTTGCCTGCGTCCAGGAACTTTTTGTAGTCCTCGCAGTAGGTGTGCATGGCGATCTCGTCCTGCATGCTCAGCCGGTCGTAGCCGTTCTTGGGGCGGTAGAGCAGAGCGTCCCGGCGCAGCTCGCCGGCGGTCTTTTCGGTCTCGGCCATAGGGGTGTCCTCCTTCAAAATAGTTAACATAATTTATCAAAAAACAGGGCCCGGACCTCCTGGGCCAACTGCCGTGGCGTCTTAGAGCCGTCGTTTTCGATGGCATGGTCGCAGTGGTTGACATAATACTCACTGGGCTTTTGGGCCGACATCCGCTGCCGGGCCTGGGGCTCATCGATGCCGTCCCGGGCCATGATGCGCCGCAGGCGGACCTCCTCCGGGGCGGTGACGGCCACGGTGACGTTGCACATGGCTCCCAGGCCGGATTCCAGAAGGGCCACCGCGTCCAGAGCGATGGCCTTTTTGCCCTGGGCCTTGGCGGTGCGGACCAGGGAGATGCAGGCCGCCACCACGTGGCGGTGGGCGATGGCGTTCAGGTCGGCCAGGGCGGCTTGGTCGGAGAAGACGAGCCTCCCCAGGGCCTTGCGGTCCACGCCGCCCTGACTATTTAGGATACTCCTTCCAAAGCGGTCTGTCAACTCATCCACCAGGATGGGAGAGGTGTCCAGCAGCCGGTGGTAGAGCCGGTCGCAGTCCACACAGGCGCAGCCCAGCTCACCCAGGGCCGCCAGCACGCTGGTCTTGCCCGCGCCGGTGGGGCCGGTGACCCCGATGGTTAACATAATTCTTTAATCCGCCAGGGCCGCCTCGATGGCGTCCTCGGTGGCGGCCATGGCCTGGAGGGTCATATCCAGTAGTTTGTCCAGCTCCCAGCCCAAAATTTCCGCCCCCTGGGCAATGACCTCCCTAGAGCAGCCGGCGGCGAATTTTTTGTCCTTGAACTTTTTCTTCAGGCTCTTGAGCTCCATGTCCTTGCAGCTCTTGCTGGGCCGCATGAGGGCCGCCGCGCCGATGAGGCCGGTGAGCTCGTCGGCGGCGAAGAGGACCTTCTCCATTTCCAGCTCGGGCTGGTCGTCCACGCCGGTGAGACCGTAGCCGTGGCAGGCCACGGCATGGATGAGCTCGGGGGTGTAGCCCTCCTGGGCCAAAAGCTCCTTGCCCTTGACGCAGTGGGCCTCGGGCCACTTTTCAAAGTCCACGTCGTGTAAAAGGCCCACCTGGGTCCAGAAGTCCTGTTCGTCGGCGTGGCCCAGAGCCTCGGCATACCAGCCCATGACGGCGGCTACCGTCTGGGCGTGGCGGCGGTGGAAGGGCTCGGCGTTGAGGGACCAGACCAGGTCCCGGGACTGTTCAAAGGTCTTACCAGTAGTTAACATAAATCATTCCTCCTATGTATTGACATTGGAAACGGGGCTATACCTCGACAATATGGAACCCTGCGGCCTTGTTGAGCCGGTTGGTGACCGCCAGACCCAGGCCGTCGCTCTCGGGGGACTGGGCATAGATGGCGGTGACGGCCTGGCTGTCGAACCAGCGAAGGGCCTCAAAGAGCCGCCGGGCGTGCTCGCCTTGGTCGTCCTGAGGCCCCAGGGAACGGAGCGGGCAGGAAGGGAAGAAGTTTACATAATCTTCAAAGCAGATGACCCCAACGCCAGGCGCCAAGTGGTCCTTGATGTACTGGGCGGTGGCCGCCGATCCCCCATGGACAACGGTCACCGGGGCCTTTGGCGCGTAGTGGCGGTACTTCATGCCCGGGGCCCGGGGCTTTTCATCGGTTGACATAAGCCTAACTACCGCCTCGTCCACCGCCACCTCGCCCAGCACCGAGCGAAGCGCCTCCAGCGTCACGCCGCCGGGCCGCAGCAGCCGGGGCGGGGAAACTGTCAGGTCCACGATGGTGGACTCCACGCCCACGGCGCAGGGCCCGCCGTCCACCACGGCGGCGATGCGGCCCGCCATGTCCTCCCACACCGCCTGGGCGGTGGTGGGGCTGGGCTTGCCCGAGGTGTTGGCGGAGGGGGCGGCGATTGGGAGTTGACATAATTCCAGAATCTCCCGGGCCACCGGGTGGTCCGGACACCGCATCCCCACCGTGTCCAGCCCGGCGGTGACCACATCGGGGACGATGGCTTGCCGCTTTAAGATCATGGTCAGCGGCCCGGGCCAGAACCGCGCGGCTAAGTCGTAGGCCGCCTGGGGGATGTCTTGGCAATAGCGCTCCAAATGGGCCGGGCCGGGGATGTGCAAAATCAGGGGATTGTCCTGGGGGCGGCCCTTGGCGGCGAAGATGGCGGCCACGGCCTCGGGGTCCAGGCCGTTGGCCCCCAGGCCGTACACCGTCTCGGTGGGAAAGGCCACCAGCCCGCCTTGGGCCAAAAGTTCCGCGGCTTCCCCGGCTTGTTGAGAGGTCAGTTGTTTGGTGTGCACGGCGTACCCTTCTTTCGGCGCAGTTTATAGGTACAGAAGATAGACAAAGCGAGAAGAAGAAGTAGGGGAAACAGATTGAGAAATGCAAATATACTAAGCGTTTCGGCACGTTCCACTATATAGGGATTTTCTTCTCGGCCAAATCGCGCTAGCTCCTGCTCATGATCAAGGAGCAAACTGACTATGAGCCACTCCAGAAAGGTTGACCAGGCGGTGCCCAGCCAGAGAAGGCCGCAGCCTGCCCACTGAAGACCGCGCTTCAGCCTAGTCATAGACCCCTACCTCCACGCCGCCCAGCTCCAAGGTGGTGTCCTTGGAAAAGCCCGCCTTTTGGAGGTAATATTTTACCGTCATGATGCCGTATTTGGGATTCTTGTTGTCCTCCTCGCCCAGGAGGTCGATGTCGATGTGGCGGTCGCTGGAGCCCAGCAAAAAGCCATCGTCCTCCAAAAGTCCCGCCAGGTCGTCCTTCACCTGGTCCAAGGTGGCTCCGTCGGGCAGGGCGGGGAAGTGGATAAGCAGTTCCATTACGCATTGGCCTCCTTCAATCTCTGGGCCTGGTCGTCAGCCCGCAAAGCGTCGATGACCTCGTCCAGGTCGCCGTCCATGACCTCCAAAAGCCGGTAGAGGGTCAGGCCGATGCGGTGGTCGGTGAGACGGCCCTGGGGGAAGTTATAGGTGCGGATGCGCTCGTTTCGCATCCCCGAGCCCACCTGGCTGCGCCGGGCCTGGGTGATGGCGCTGTCCTGGGCCTGCTGGGCTTGGTCGTAGAGCTTGCTGCGCAGCATCAGCATGGCCTTGTCCCGGTTTTGGAACTGGCTGCGCTCTTGCTGGCACTCCACCACGATGCCGCTGGGCTTGTGGATGAGCCGCACGGCGGAGCTTGTTTTATTGACGTGCTGGCCGCCCGCCCCCGAGGCCCGAAAGACCTGCATCTCGATGTCGTTGGGGTCGATGTCTACGCTGACTTCGTCCACCTCGGGCAGCACCGCCACGGTGACGGTGGAGGTGTGGACCCGGCCGCCGGATTCGGTCTCCGGGACCCGCTGGACCCGGTGGACGCCGCTTTCGAATTTCAGCTTGGCGTAGGCCCCCTGGCCCTGGACCAAAAAGACGATCTCCTTGGCCCCGCCCAGCTCGGTCTCGTTGGCGGACATGACCTCCACGCTCCAGCCCTGGGCTTGGGCGTACATGGAGTACATCCGAAACAGGGAGTGACCGAACAGGGCCGATTCCTCGCCGCCCACACCGGCCCGGATCTCCACCATGACGCTCTTGTCGTCGTCCGGGTCCCGGGGGAGCAGCAGCACCTTCAGCTCCTCCTCCAGCCGGGGGATGGCCTCCAAAGCGGTCTGGTATTCCTCCTGGGCCATCTCCTTCAGCTCCGGGTCGGAGAGCAGCTCCTTGGCCTCGTTCAAGCTCTGCCGGGCCTTTTGGAGCTGGCGGTAAGTGGTCACCACGTCTTCAAGTTCCCGCTGCTCTTTATTGAGCTTTGCCACCAGCTCGGGGTCCGCGTAGGTCTCGCTTTGGCCGAGCTGGGCCTCGATGAGGGCGTAGCGGTGGTCCAAGGCCCTTAGTTTCTCCTCCATAGCTCCGTCCCCTTACCAGTCCAGGGTGAAGGACTTTACCAGCCCCACCGGCTCCCGGAGGAAGTTATAGAGCTTGTGCCAGAAGTGGTCGGACTGGGCCGCTAACGTGGAGACGTGATAGCCAAAGCGGCCGCCCAGCAGACGGCACCGGGCCAGATGGAAGTCGTTGGACACCAGGATGACCCCATCGGCCACGTCGTAGCCGTTTTGGGCCAGCAGGGCCTTGCTGTTTTTCAGGTTTTCCTTGGTGTTGTGGGACCGGTCCTCCTTCAAAATGGTCCCTGCGAAGCCGTGGTCACGAAGGAATTTCTCCATGCCGTTGGCCTCGGTGTCGGGCTCGTCGGGGCCCTGGCCGCCGGAGACCACCACCAGGGTGTTGGGGTGATCCTTGAGATACGCCAGGGCCGCCTCCAGCCGCCGTTGGAGAAAGAGGGACGGCCCGTCGCTTTTGAGCTGGGCCCCCAGCACCACCATGGCCCCGGGCGTGTCGTCCACATCGCTGTGGGCGTTCCAGAGCACCACCGCCTCCAAGGCCAGGTAGCACACCAATCCCAGGACCAGAATAAGGCAGATGAGCTTTAGCCACAGGGGCCAGCCCTTCTTGCCGCTATAGGGCCGATACGGTTTCGTGTTCATCCCTTTGCCTCCTCCAATTCCTGGGCCAGTGTCTCCCATTGTGTATATAGATGTCGAATTTTGTCATCCAGCTCTTCGCGCTGCTGGTAGAGCTCCTGGAGCTTGAGGTAGTCGCTGGCGGCCTCGTCGATGGCCTGGGTGAGCTCGTACATCTCCTCCTCGGCCTTGGCCACCGCCCGCTCCGCGGCGGCCACCTCTTTTTCCAGGTACTTCGTACCACCCTTTCGTGCTGGTGAGGGCTGGTCTGTTGTACCACCTCCGTCAAGAAGCGAGGAGGAGTGCTCTTTGGTAGGGGAGGGCTTTTGTGCGTTGGCCGTTCGGGCCAACTGCTCCTGCCGCTCCAGATAGGCCCTGTACTCTTGGAAGGTGCCCTTGTAGTCCCGGATGTGGCCGTCCTCGATGGTCCACACCCGCCGGGCAAAGCGGTCGATGAAGTAGCGGTCGTGGCTCACCAGCAACAGCGCCCCGGGGAAGTCGGCCACAGCTCCTTCGATCCACTCCCTAGAGGCGATGTCCAGATGGTTGGTGGGCTCGTCCAGGATCAACAGATTGATGCGCTCGTCCATGAGCATACAGAGCTTCAAGCGGCTCTTTTCTCCGCCGGAGAGGCTGTCCACGCTCTTGAATACGTCCTCTCCCCGAAAGAGGAAGGCGGCGAGCCGGTCCCGGGCCTCCTGCACCGAGCAGTTGCAGCCATAGAGCATGGTGTCAACCAAATTGCGCTCAGGGTGGTCGAAGACCACTTGCTGGGGAAGATAGCCCACCTTCACCGTGGGGCCGAAGCGGACCTTGCCCGAGGTGGGGGTCTCCTCGCCCAAAAGGAGCTTCAGGAAGGTAGACTTGCCCGTGCCGTTGTCGCCCAACAGGGCGATGCGCTCGCCCCCGGCCACCACCAGATTTACGTCCTGAAAGAGGGTCCGCTCGCCGAAGGACTTGCTGAGGCCAATGGTGGAGAAGACCTCGTCGCCGTGAAACTCCCGGGCGTCAAAGCCCACGGACATGGTCTTCTGCTCTCGGGGCTTGTCCACTGTCTGGAGCTTTTCCATGCGTTTTTCCATGGAAAAGGCCCGCTTGTGGAGCTTGTCGTTGCCCATAAAGGCCCACAGGTGCATTTTCTCCGCCGCGGCCCGGAGCTGCTCCACTTTGGCCTGCTCCTTCTCGTAGCGCTTGAGCTGTTCTTCAAAGCGGCGGCGTTTTTCCACCACGTAGAAGGAGTAATTGCCCGGGTAGAAGTGGGCCTTGCCCTCCTCCAGCTCCACGATGCGTTTGACCACCCGGTCCAGAAAATACCGGTCATGGGAGATGGCCAGGACCGTGCCCTTGAACTGGTCCAGATAGCCCTCCAGCCACTCGGTGGCGTGCAGGTCCAGGTGGTTGGTGGGCTCGTCCAGCAGCAGAAGGTCGGTGTTCTCCAAAATGAGCCGGGCCAGGTTCACCCGGGTCTTCTCTCCGCCGGAGAGCGCGGCGAAGTCCTGCCCACGCATTTCCTGGGAAATGCCCAGGCCCGCGGTGACCTTGTTGAGGGGCGTCGCCGTATCATAGCCCCCGGCGTGCTCATACTCCGCCGTCAGCTCGTCGTAGCGGGCCAAGAGGGCCCCGTCCTCGGGCTTGTCCGCCATCTCACCGGCCAGCCGGGCCATCTCCTGCTCCATCTCCTGGAGCCGGGCGAAGGCGGTGCGCAAAACGTCCTCTACGGTGTAGCCCTCGGGGTAGACGGGGATCTGGGAGATGAGGCCCACCCGGCAACCACGGGCCAGCTGGATGGAGCCGCCGTCGGGCTCCAGCTCCCCGCAAATCATGCGAAAGAGGGTGGTCTTGCCCGCACCGTTGTGGCCCAGCAGGCCCACTCGCTCCCCAGTGTCTACCTGGAAGGTCACGTCTTCAAATATATTCTGCCCCACCTCAAAGCCGTGGCGCAGGTTTGTAACGGATAGTTCGATCATCGTGTTTACTCCTGGAAGCTCTTGTGGTAGAATGAAGGTATCAATAAAAAACAAGAAATGAGGTGCCCGCGTATGGAAGCCCTCCGCTGGGATGGAAAACGGCTCTCCCTGCTGGACCAGACTTTGTTGCCCGCCAAGGTGGAATGGAACGCCTATGCCGACTACCGGCGTGTCATCGACGACATCAAACGCTTGGCCGTCCGGGGCGCGCCCCTCATCGGCGTGGCCGCCGCCTACGCCTACGTTCTGGCGGCGCTGGAGTTTACGGGCAAGCCCGGCTTCGAGGCCAGCATGGCCCAGGCCAAGGCGGAGCTGGCCGCCAGCCGCCCCACGGCGGTGAACCTCTTCTGGGCCTTAGAGCGGATGGACCAAACACGTCTGGCTGTGGAGGACGACCCCGCCGCTTTGGCTGCCGAGGCCCAGACCATTCAGCAAGAGAACATCGCCATGAACGCGGCCATGGGCCGCTATGGGGCGGAGTTGGTGCCCCGGGGAGCCCGCATCCTGACCCACTGCAACGCCGGAGCCCTGGCCACCGACGGCATTGGCACCGCCCTGGGCGTCATTCGGGAGGCTCACCGGCAGGGGAAGGTGGAGATGGTCTATGCCGACGAGACCCGGCCCCTTTTGCAGGGCTCCCGGCTCACTGCCTACGAGTTGGCGGCGGATGGTATCCCGGTGACGGTCATCGCCGACAACATGGCGGCATCGCTGATGGCCAAGGGAGAAATTGACCTGGCCATCGTGGGTTGCGACCGCATGGCCCGCAACGGAGATTTCGCCAACAAGATCGGCACCTATAGTGTGGCGGTGAACTGCCACTACCACGGCATTCCGCTCTATACCGCCCTGCCCACGTCCACCCTGGACCTGTCCCTGCCGGACGGCACGGGCATCCCCATCGAGGAGAGAAGGCCGGAGGAGCTTTACTACCTGGGCCAGACCCAGACCGCGCCCTTGGAGGCGGCGGTCTATAATCCCGCCTTCGACGTAACGCCCCACAGGCTCTTGAGCGGCGTCATCACGGAAAAGGGCGTGATCCTGCCGCCCTTTGAGGAGAAGCTTTTAGGGCTTCTTTGAGGGCTGGCTAAGATTCCTTTTCCGGGGTGATGGACACCAGATACTGCACGATATCCTCGAATTTCATGGCGCGAGAGGCCTTGACCAAGATCGCCGCGTTGGGCTGCACCAGCTTGGCGATGGTGGGAAGGGCCTCTTCTTTTGTGGCGAACCAGTAGACCTCCGGGACCTGGTGGTCCCCGGCGGCGTCGGCGATGGAGCGGGAGAGCTCACCGATGGCCACCAGGCAGTTGATGCCCGCGTCCCCGGCGGCCCGGCCCACGGCGGCGTGGAGGCTGGGACCCATGGGGCCCAGCTCCAGCATGTCGCCCAAAATGGCCATTTTATACTCCCCCTGGGTGGAGGCCAGGGTCTGGAGCCCCGCCCGCATGGACTGGGGGTTGGCGTTGTAGCCGTCGTCTAAGATGCGCACCCGGTGGCCCCGGTCGATGACGTTCATGCGCATCTTGGTGGGGGCGTAGCGCAGGATGCCCCGGGCGATCTCCTCATGGCTCATGCCGAAATACTCGCCCACGGCGGCGGCCATCAGCACAGGATAGACCATGTAGTCCCCCAACGAGGGGATGACCACGGGGAATTCCCCGGAGGGGGTGTGGATGACACAGCGAAGGTCCTCGGTGATGAGGTCCCGGTCCTGGTCGGTGACGTAATAGTCGTTGTGAGGCGAGGCGCCGCAGTAGATGACCGGATGGTCCAGCCGGTCCTTCAAGGTGCCCAGCAGCTCGTCGTCGCCATTCAGGATCACGGGCCCCGCCGGGTCCATGTGCTCCAAGACCTCGCACTTTGCCCTTAATATGCCCTCTCTGGAGCCCAGATTTTCAATGTGTGCGTCGCCGATGTTGGTGATGAGGCAGACCTTGGGCCGGACCAGCGCGCCGATCTGGCGGAGCTCACCGAAGTGGTTCATGCCCATTTCGATGACGCTGAGGGCGTTTTCCGAGGTGAGGTCCAGCAAAGCGGAGGAAATGCCCAGGAGATTGTTGTGGTTGTCGGGGGTCTTGTGGGTGGAGAACTTCTCGCTGAGCACCGCCGCCACCATGTCCTTGGTGGTGGTCTTTCCTACGCTGCCGGTGACGGCGATGAAGGGGATATCAAAACGGTCCCGGTACCACTTGCCCAGGATCATAGGGACCTGGGCGGTGTCGCTCACTTGGATGTACGCCTTGCCGGGGACGTAGGACTGGGGCTCGGCCATGGTGAAGGTCCCCGCCGCCCCCAGCTCAAAGGCCTTTTGGATGAAGCTGTGGCCGTCTACCTTTTCCCCGCGGATGGGCAGAAAGAACTCTCCAGGCTGGAGCTTGCGGGTATCGAAGCACACGCCGGTGACCGGCGTGTCCAGGGTGGTGTCCGGCCCCAGGAGCTTGCCGTCCAGCAGGGATAAAATATCTCGAATGCGCACGTTTTCCATAGCGGTTCAGCCCCTTTCCCTCATAGCGATGTCCAGCAGCGTCTGGCAAAGGGCGGGGTAGTCCACCCCCACCGCGGCGGCCTCCTGCGGCAGCAGGGAGGTGGGGGTCATGCCCGGCAGGGTGTTGACCTCCAAAAACCAGATCTCTCCCGCGTCGTCCATCAAAAAGTCGCACCGGGAGTAGGCCCGAAGGCCTAGGGTCTGGTGGGCGGTGAGGGCGGCGGTCATCATGGTCTGGGCCTGCTCGGGGGAGATATCGGCAGGGCAGACCTCCTCCGCCGCGCCGGATTGATACTTGTTTTTGTAGTCGTAAAAGCCCTCTTTGGGAATGATCTCGATGGGGGGCAGGGCCCGGCCGTCCAGCACGCCGCAGGAGAACTCCCGGCCCTTGACAAACTGCTCTACGATGACCCGTTGGCCCACATTTTCCGCCATGGCCTGGTAGAGCGCGTCCTGGTCGTGGCACACGTAGACGCCGATGGAGGAGCCGCCGCTGGGCACCTTCACCACCACCGGGGTGGGGTGGCTCTGGGCGAAGGCGGCGGGCATGGCCGCCGTCACCTCGGGGATGGTGACCCACTGGGGGGTCTGGACTCCGGCGGCGCGGACTAGCTGCTTGGTCAGGTCCTTGTCCATGGCAAGGGCCGAGCCTAGGTACCCCGAGCCTGTATAGGGGATGCCCATGAGGTCAAAGGCGGCCTGGATGCGGCCATCCTCGCCGCATTGGCCGTGAAGGCCCAAAAAGACCACGTCCGCGCCCTGGGCGGCCTCCAGCACACCGGGGCCAAAGATAGACCGGCTCTTGTCCTGCCGCCGGGCCCGGACCGCGTCCAGGTCGGGGGCGGTGGGGTCGATGGTGCGCCAGCGCTCCGGGATGGGCGCGCCAAAAAGACCGTCCACCGTCAGGCCGGGGTAGTCCTCGACGCCGAAAAACAGGTCCAAAAGGGCCGTCTCGTGGCCCAGGCTCCGCAGCGCGTCGGTGATCTTGGAGCCCGAGGAGAGGGAGACGTTGCGCTCGCTGGACAGACCGCCGGCCAAAACCAATACCTTCATGGGAAAACCTCCAGAAATCAGTTGTCGTCTTCGTCTAGATCAAAGGGCGGCGCGTCGTCTAAGTCGGGCAGAGCCTCGGCCTCGTCGTCCTCCTCCGGGGTGGGCAGGCCGCCGTCCGGGGCGGGAGCCATGCCCTGGCGGTACTGCATCTCCTGCCACTGCTCCTTGGTGACCAGGACCTGCCGGGGCTTGGAGCCCTCAAAGGGACCCACAACGCCCTTTTCCTCCATCTGGTCCACCAGACGGGCCGCCCGGCCATAGCCCAGCTTCAGCCGCCGCTGGAGCATGGACACGCTGGCCTGGCCCAGCTCCACCACCACCTCGATGGCGGCGGGGAGCAGCTCGTCGTAGCCCTCGTCGCCACCGTCCTCGCCAGGGGCGGAGCCGCCGATGCCCTTGGCGGCCTTTTCCTTTTCCTGGGCGTTTCGGTCGATCTCGGCCATAACTGTTTCATCATATTCCGCCGCGCCCGATTGTTTCACGAAATCCACCACGGCCTCCACTTCCTCGTCGGTGACGAAGCAGCCCTGGACCCGCAGGGGCTTTTGCGCCCCCAGAGGGTTCCACAGCATATCGCCCTTGCCAACGAGCTTTTCCGCGCCCGTAGTATCCAAGATGATGCGCGATTCCAGAGAAGAGCTGACGGCGAAAGCGATGCGGCTGGGGATGTTGGCCTTCATCAGGCCGGTGATCACGTCGGCGGAGGGCCGCTGGGTGGCGATGACCAGGTGCATGCCCGCGGCGCGGCCCATCTGGGCCACCCGGCAGATGGACTCCTCCACCTCCTTGGCGGCCACCAGCATCAGATCGGCCAGCTCGTCGATGAGCACCACCACGTAGGGCAGCTTCTCCATGCCCTCGGTCTTGGCCGCCTTGGCGTTATACTCCTCCAGCTTGCGAACGCCCATGTCGGCGAAGGTGCGGTAGCGCTTCATCATCTCGGTCACCGCCCACTGGAGAGCCCCGGCGGCCTTTTTGGGGTCGGTGACCACCGGGATGAGCAGGTGGGGGATGCCGTTATAGACGCCCAGCTCTACCATCTTGGGGTCCACCATAATGAGCCGCACCTCGTCGGGGGTGGCCTTGTAGAGGAGGGAAATGATCAGGGAGTTGGTACACACCGACTTACCAGAGCCCGTAGTGCCCGCAATGAGCAGGTGGGGCAGCCGGGCGATGTTGCCGATGATGGCGTTGCCGCCGATGTCCTTGCCCACGGCAAAGGCCACCTTGGAGGAGTGGTTGCGGAAGGCGGCGTCGTCCAAAACGTCGTGGATGTGGACGGTGGAGACCAGCTTGTTGGGTACCTCGATGCCCACGGTGGAGATCTTGTCGGGGATAGGGGCGATGCGCACCGCCTCCGCCCCCAGGGCCAGGGCGATGTCGTCGGCCAGATTGGTGACCCGGCTGAGCTTCACCCCTTGGTCCAGCTCCATCTCGTAGCGGGTGACGCTGGGGCCACGGACTACGTTGACGATGTTGGCCTCCACGCCGAAGGAACGGATGGTGTCGGCCAGCCGGTCCTGGTTGCGCTTGAGCTCGCCCAGGGCCTGGTCGTCGGTCACGCCGTCGGACTGGGTCAGCAGGGATACCGGCGGATACTGATAGGCCACGGGGGCGCTCTGGTCCAAAGCCTCGGCGATCTCAGCGGTGACCTCCGCGGTGGCCTGGGCGGCCTCCTCCTTCGTCACCTTGGCGATGGCGGGGTCGGTCTTCGCTGCCGGGGATGGGGCCTTGGCAGGCGCTTTGTCCTCAAAGGTGTCCTGAGCGTCAGGAACGTCGTCCCAGTCGGGCAGGGTTGCGCCCGGAGCGGGGCCGGGGTCGGGCATATCAAAGGGATGGGCTGGGGCGGCCTCCTTGACCGGCGGCTTGGAGGCTTCGCCGGTCAAAAACTCCGCCGGGGTGGGCACCGCCCGGTCCCGGCTGAAGAGCCCACGCTTTTTCTTGGGGGGTTCGTCCAGCTCCACGTGGACCTTGGCCGGGGCCTTTTTAACCTCGCCGTCCAAGGGGATATCCACCTCCGCCGGGGACAGCGGCGGCGTCACTGGGCGGCGGGGCTTGCGGGTGGGCTCGGGCTCGTCCACGGGCTCTTCGTACTCAGGCTCCTCGTAGGGCTCGTAGTCGGGGTGCTCCCGGCCCTGGAACCAGTGGACCAGGTCCATGATGGAGCGGTTGAAGGCCCAAAGGGCGGCCAAAAGAGCCAGGGGAATGAGCAAAATGCCCGCGCCGATGGGGTGGAACACCACCGCCAGAGCCTGGCAGAGGAAGCCGCTGACCACGCCGCCACACTTCAAAGCGATGCCATCCACCCACAGGGCCTGGAAGCTCTCCCAGGCCCAGGGATAGGCGGTCTGCCACAGCTCCCGGCCCACGAAGAAGAGGTGCAGGATGGAGCCGAAGAGCAGCGGCAGTAGCAGTGCGCAGCAAAGGCGCAGCCGCACCGGGCGGCCCCGGTGGAAGGCCAGGATGTAGGCACTCAGCAGCAACGCCGGCGGGGCCAGCCAGTAGCCGTAGCCCACCAGGCCCTTGATGAGGTCGGAGAGGAAGGTGATGAAGAACCCGTCCAGACCGAAATAGCCCAGAGCGGCGAACAGCGCCAAAAACAGGCACACCGCCGCCCCAACCTCCCGGCGAATGGGCTTACTGCTGGGTGGTGGGGCCTTTTTGGAGCCGCCCGAGCGGGTACTGGACGAGGCGGTCCGCTTGCCGCCGCTGGCGGCGGGCTTTTTCTTTTGTGGAGTGGTTGCCATGGATAGATCAGCTCCTAAACTGGTGGTAGTGGGACGAAATTACTTCAAAAGGAAGGTGGCGGCGATGGTGGCGACGCCCACCGCCCAGCAGTAGTAGGCGAAGCCGCCAAAGCGGCCCTTGTCGGCCAGCCGTTTGATGAAGGCGATGGCGAAGTACCCCGACACGGCGGCCACCGCCATGCCAAGGCCCAACTGGAGGATGGACAGGTCGGTGGCCGCGCCGTCCCGGACCACGTCCAGCACCTCCAGCAGCGTGGCCCCCAGCACCGCGGGCAGGGACAGCAGGAAGGAAAAGCGCACCGCGAAGGGCCGGTCCAGGCCCCGGGCCACCCCGGCGGTGATGGTGGTGCCCGAGCGGGAGAGACCGGGGACCACCGCCAGGGCCTGGCCGCAGCCGATGAGCACCGCGTCCACGGGAGTCATGGTGCGCTCGGTCTTCTGGCCCCGGGTAAAGCGGTCGGAGGCGAAGAGCAAAAGCCCCGTTACCAGCAGCGCGCAGCCAATGAACAACGTGCTGGAGCCCAGGTCCTCCACCATGTCCTTAAAGGGCAGCACCACCACCAGCGGCAGCGTGCCCCACAGGATCATCCAAACGAGCCGCCGGGCGGCGGGGACCTTTTCGCTCCGGTGCTTGGGGGAGAACAAGTCCCGGATGGCCCGGAAGAATTCCACGATCATCTCGGCGATGTCCCGGCGGTAGAAGACGAAAACCGCCAGCAGTGTGGCGAAATGCAGCAGGACGTTAAAGAGGTTGTCCGGCGCGTGGCCGCCGAAAAAGTTCTGGAACAGGGACAGATGCCCCGAGCTGGATACGGGCAAAAACTCCGTGATCCCCTGCAACAGGCCCAGAAAGGCCGCGTATAAGTACTTCATATCAGGGCATGACCTCCCACATTACAAGCATACCCTACTATATTAACACATCCTTGCTAATATTTCCAGTACAAAAATGAACGCCGGGAGAAATCTCCCGGCGTTTTGGCTTCAGCCCTGGGGGGCCTGGCTGGAAAACTGCTGGTAGGCCTGCTGGACCATGTCGTCCTGGGCCTGGGGGATGGGCTTGTACCAGCCCTTCTGCTGGGCGGCGGTGAAGAGGTCGGACTGGGTCCTGTGGCTGCGGTTCAGGAGGGTCAGGAAGGTGTCCCGGAGCTTCATGTTGGTGCACTCGCTGGCCCAGATACTGTAATTGTCGCTCATCTTCTTCTCCGAGAAGATGAGGTCGGTCATCTTTTCCTGGTCGGTCATGGGCTTCTCCTCCTTTACTTCAAGAAATTCAGCAGGTCGGTGTAGTTCTGGCGGTGCTGGGTGGCGTACTGCTCGTAGAGACCGGTAACGGAGCTGTCCTGGCAGTCCTGTTTGGCGGCATCGTACTTGCAGACCATCATGCGCTCGTAGTTGAGCTGATCGCTGAGGGCGTCCAGCTCCTTGGTGGTGAGGTTGGCCATGGCTCGTTTCCTCCTTTCTGGTGATGGAGGTATTCTTTGCCAGTCCCCGCCGGGTTATGCACGAAGCATATGGCCCGTTCGCCACAAAAAGCTTAAAATTTTCCCAGGAAGGGACTTTCTTTTGGGCCGCCGCCGTGGTATAATACTCTTGCCAAGCAAACCAAATATTGTCACACCCGCTGAGCCACGTTTTTTAGGTAAAAACGTGGTCTCCGCTGATTCCTTACGGCTCAGCTGTGGTGTGAATTGGTTTGCTTGGCGGCATGGAGACCGGCGTTTTTCGGCGCATGGCTTCATGCCGTGCGCTTTTTTTGTTGCAAAAATACAAAGGAGGAACAAAAAATGAGAAAGAGACTTTTATCCCTGGCGCTGGCCCTTTTGCTCTGCGCTGGAATGGCGGGGTGCAGCTGTAAGCATGAGTGGCTGGACGCCACCTGCACCACCCCCACCACCTGCGCCAAATGCGGCGAGGCCGCTGGAAATCCGCTTGGGCACAACTGGAAGGATGCCACCTGCACTCAACCGGAGGTGTGCTCTGTTTGTGGGGCTACCAACGGGCAACCTCTGGGACACCAGTGGATGCCGGCCACCTGCACCGCCAGTGAGACCTGCTCGGTCTGCGGCGACACCCAGGGAGACCCTCCTGTGGGGCATACCCTCCAGGAAGACGGCGTTTGCACCGTCTGCGGCGAGGCGGTAGGTACGCCGCTGACCCTGGGGAATTACACACAGTATCTTGCGCTTTCCTGGTCCTTTCAGAAAATCGGTGTGATCAAGTATGGTAACAATGACTATTCCCCCAGAGCGGAATATACCATATCCGTTACGCCAGATCCTCACTTCACCTATCATGGCGTCCGTATTCAGTACAAACGCACTACGACCAGCACAAGACGTTGGGAGGACGGTTCTGGCAGTGTTGAGCTTGTCGAATCCGGTCTTTTTTCTGAAGAAAAAGGCACGCTCAATTCCGCGATATGGGCCACATCTGGTGATGACCGTTGGAGTTATTCCAGCGAATCCTCGGCCAAGGAGATCGACCGTCCCAACTATAGATTCACCATCACCGGCATCACCGGATATATCCTCCCAAAGGAGGCCGACGCGCAGGGTAGCCAGGGCGGATAAAACTGCCACGAACGCCGAGTTTTATTCCTGCGCGTGATTTCAGGCAACACAAGAGCGGCGCTGAAAATGGTTCAGCGCCGCTTTTGCTATGTAGGGCAGGGTGGCTCAAAAGGTCAGGGCGGGCTCCTGCTCCAAAACCACCTGGAAGGGCTTTTCGTAGCGCAGATAGCAGGCCAGCAGGAAGATCACGTCCGAGGGGCCGTCGATGTCCCGGGCGTCGTCGCCCACCAGCCGCTCCATCTGATGCTTGCTCTCTTGTATCCTATCCCAGCAGCCGTTGCACAGCCGCTCTAACTGCCGCACCACGGAGCTATACTTTTTCTTGCCCTGCCGCTGGGCTACCACGGCGTAGATGTCCCTGGACAGTTGGATAGAATTTCTACTTCGTCCCTGGACGAACATCAGCTCGTAGGCTACCTCCACCGCGTCCACCAGCGGCTGGGTGTTGACGCGTGAGAAGCCGAAAACAGACCGCACCAGTGCGCTTGCCTCCATCTTTGGAAGTCTCCTTTTCTCTAGGATACTCCCTATAATACACATGCAAAATTTGATCGGGTCATTTTTGACAGAACTAGATTTTTCTTCCTCTTTTTGTCACCGCTTACGGCTCTAGGCGGGGCAGACCGCTGGAGGTGAAGGAAAACACCCACCAGCCCCGGCTGCCCAGGCACTGGGCCCGGGCGAAGCAAAACAGCGCGGGCAGGGGAAAGGGGGAGCGGCAGGACAGGGGATAGGCCAGAAAAAAGCCGCCGTCTCCGGCGCGGTAAAAGGCCCCTCGGGAATCGCAGTAGACCCGCCGCAGAAGCGCGTCAGGCCAAGGCAATTCACCAGGCCGGGACCACTCCGGGCCGGGGGAAAGGCTCGGCGGGGCCTTTAGCGGGGCCTTTGCTGAGTCGGAGGGCTGCGCATACTCGGCCCTTGGCATAAATCCTTTGCAATAAAATTGGTTTTCCATGGCAAGCGCCTCCTTTTGTCCTCTTTAGCATATGCTGGGGACTTGCATATTTTGTTTCGCCGGGACCAAACTATGGACACAGCGACAAAATAAAGGAGGCAACCTTCCATGATCAAACATCCCATGCGCATCCTGCTGCCCCTGGCCTTGGCGGCGGCGCTGCTGACCTCGGCGGCTCTGGCCGGGGCGGCGGTCAATCCCGCCAACGGCGCGCCCATCGCCCAGGAGCAGAGCTTTGAGACCTGCAAGAACGTGGCCTATATGGGCCGGCTCACCGCCGTGGACGGCGAGGGCGACATGATCACCTTCCAACTGGCCGACAAGCCCGCCCGGGGCAGCGTGGAGCTCACCGACCCTGCCACCGGCGAGTTTGTCTACACCCCCTACGAGAACAAGACCGGCAAGGACTCCTTCACCTTCGTGGCCCTGGACGACCAGGGCAACATCTCCCAGAGCGCCAAGGTGAGCGTACGCATCCGTAAGCCCTCCACCAAGGTGACTTACGCCGATATGTCCGGCGTGGCGGGCTACAACGCCGCCATCCGGTTGGCGGAGAAGGACATCCTGGTGGGCGAGCGCATCGGCGACGCCTATTATTTCCACCCCGACCAGACCGTCTCCCGGGGCCAGTTCATCGCCCTGGCCATGTCGGCGCTGAACTGTGAGCCCCTGGCCCAGACCATGACCACGGGCTTTGCCGACGATGAGACCATCCCCACCTGGTGCAAGGGCTACGTCTCCGCCGCGTTGCAGCAAGGGTTGGTCCGGGGCTATCCTGACGACGAGGGCCGGGTGGTCTTCTCCTCCCAGAACGCCGTGACGAAAGCCGAGGCGGCGGTGATCCTGGACCGGATGCTTTCGGTGACCGACGTGGCCGTCACCACCTTCTACGCCGACACCGTGGCCGCCCCCGCCTGGGCCTTCCAGGCCGCGGCCAATCTGGAGAGCGCGGGGGTCATCACCACCACCTCCGCCGGGGCCCTGGCCCTGGACGAGGTGTTGACCCGGGAGCAGTGCGCCCAGATGCTCTGCGGAGCCATGGACGTGGTGGAGGCCCGGGAGGAGACCACGGGTTGGTTTAACTGGTAGAAGCGCGAGAAGCGCGAGGGTAGGCGGCCCGGACCCGATGGAGCCCCGACAGGCCCAAAACAGGCAAATGCCGAAGGCATGAGCGGCATTTGGGCCGCGCAGGGGCGAAGCGGGGCCGACTGCACAGCCGTTGGCGGCTTTGCCGCCTTACGGATGTGGCGTGCCCCTTGCGGGCGAAAGGCCGCCCAACCCGAGCGTGACAAGGAACCGGCAAAAGCGTGCCCAACCCGAGCGTGACAGCAACAGAGCGGCCCAGGGCCGCTCTTACATAAGGTCGTGGACAAAGGATAAAAACCGTGCTACAATACCTCCAAACGAGACCGCTTGGAGGTGGCCCTATGTGCTGCTGGAAACGATATCTGGCCTTGGCGCTGGTCCTTTGCCTGCTGTGCCTGCCCGCCTGCGCGGCCTTTTCCGACGTGTCGGAGGAGGCGTGGTACTGGCGAGAGGTGACATCTATGGCGCAAAGCGGCGTCATCAAGGGCTACCCCGACGGCACCTTCGGTCCGCTGCGGGACGTGAGCCGGGGAGAGTTCGTGGCCCTGGCCGCCCGGGCCCTGGCGGCTGACGACAGCGCCAACATGGCGGCGGGAGAAGGGGAGTATTGGTGCTGGCCCGCCCTGGGCTACGCGGAGAATTTCAGCTGGCTGCCCCCGGCCTGGGAAGGGCTGGACCATACCGCGGAGAATTTTGAGCTCCCCATCACCCGGGAGGAGGCGGTATACATCCTGGCGGGGGCCCGGTCGGGCTGGACAGACCCTGAGGAAACGCCCGCCATCGCCGACCTTGACGCCATCGACCCCGCTCTGCGGGACCGGGTCGTGGCGGCCTACCGCATGGGCGTCACCCGCGGCCTGCCCGACGGCAGCTTTGGCCCCAAGGACCATCTGAGCCGCTGCCAGGCGGCGGTGATGATCTACCGGCTCATGCCCCAGGGTGTCGGGGAGCTGAAGGCGGTGAATAGCTGGACCAGCGGGGACGAGCGCTTCACCCAGTACGACCTGACCATTTCCAGCCGCTCGGGTTGCCGGGACTGGGTGGCCACGGTTTATGGCCCGGCGCAGATCGAGCAGTTCTGGAATTGCCGCGTGGAGGTCCTGGCGGATACGCCGGGAAACGTGCGGGTGATCCGCCCGGAAGACTATAACCAGACCATTTCCCCCGGCGGCAGTGTCACCGTGGGTTTGATCGCCAAGGGAGAGGGGCTGTCCCTGTTTTCCCATTCTCATACGCCTGACGAGACCCAGCCCGCCCCCAAGCCTCCAGTGGAGGCGTCCGTGCCCGTGGGTGATATCAAGCCGCTCCACGTGGAGGGCACCCATTTGGCCGACCCTGATGGCAACGCCGTCCAGCTCCGGGGGGTGTCCACCCACGGCCTGGCCTGGTTCCCCGGCTACGTCAGCGAGGACGCTTTCCGCACCCTCCGGGACGACTGGGGGGCCAACGTGGTGCGGCTGGCCATGTACACCGCCGAGTATGGCGGCTATTGTAACGGCGGCGACTGCCAGGCTCTGAAGGCCCTGATCGACAAGGGAGTCAAGGCCGCCGACAAGCTGGGGATGTACGTCATCATTGACTGGCACATCCTCCAAGACGGCAACCCGGCCGCCCACCAGGCCGAGGCGGTGGAGTTCTTCGCCGAGATGTCCCAAAAGTACGCCGACTATGACAACGTGCTCTACGAGATCTGCAACGAGCCCCAAAACTCCCCCTGGGACAGCGTCATCAAGCCCTACGCCGAGGCTGTTCTCCCCGCCATCCGCCAAAACGACCCCGACGCCGTCGTCATCGTGGGCACCAACACTTGGTCCCAGGATGTGGACCAGGTCATCGGCAAGGGCCTGGACGACGAAAACGTGGTCTACGCCTTCCACTTCTACGCCGCCACCCATAAAGACAGCTACCGCCAGAAGGTGAAAAAGGCCCTGGACGGCGGCGTGCCCGTCTTCGTCAGCGAGTGCGGTCTGTGCGACGCCTCCGGCGGCGGTGGCGTGGACACGGCCTCCGCCCAAGCCTGGTTCGACCTGCTGAACGAAAACGGCGTCAGCTTTGTGGCTTGGAGCCTGTGCAACAAAAACGAGACCGCGTCCCTCATCCGCTCCGACTGCGCCAAGCTCTCGGGCTGGACGGAGGACGACCTTACCGAAAGCGGCAAGCTCTACCGCGCCGCCATCCGGGGAGAGTGAACCGGAGGGAGCCGCCCAAGTCCCGGGCGGCTCCTTTGTATTTGGGGTTGACAAATCCCCCAAAATGTAGTATACTGACCAATGTAAAGGCGAAGAGCTTTACAGAATGGATTTGGAGGTGAGGGCGTGAAAAACCAGGCGTACCGCATGACCCTGCTGTTCGATTTTTATGGCGAGATGCTCACCGAGCGCCAGAAGGAGTTTTACGACCTCTATTACAACGAGGACCTGTCTCTCACCGAGATCGCGGAGAACTACCATATGTCCCGCCAGGGCGTTCGCGACGCCATCGTCCGGGCTGAGGCGGTGCTTACCGAGCTGGAGGACAAGACCGGCCTCATCCGGCGCTTCCAGGAGCAGACCCGGGACCTGGCCCAGTTGCAGGAGTTGGCGGACACCGCCCGTGGGGCCAACCAGGACCCTGTGGTGGACGACTGCCTGCGCCGCATCCAGGACCTCTGCGCCAAGCTGAAACAGGAGTAAACACCCATGGCATTTGAAGGCTTGACCGAAAAACTCTCCGCGGCATTCAAGCGCCTGCGGGGCAAGGGCCGCCTGACCGAGGCCGACGTGAAGGAGGCCATGCGGGAGATCCGCCTGGCCTTGCTGGAGGCCGACGTGAGCTACAAGGTGGTCAAGGACTTTGTCTCCAAGGTCACCGAGCGGGCCATCGGCTCGGATGTGTTGGAGAGCCTGACCCCGGCCCAGATGATCGTCAAGATCGTCAACGAGGAGCTCACCGCGCTCATGGGCGGCGGTGAGACCAAACTGACCATTTCCCCCAAGCCACCCACGGTGGTGATGCTGGTGGGATTGCAGGGCGCTGGCAAGACCACCAACGGCGCCAAGCTGGCGGGCCACTTCAAAAGGCAGGGCAAGCGGCCCTTGCTGGCGGCCTGCGATGTGTACCGCCCCGCCGCCATCCATCAGTTGGAGGTGGTGGGCGAGCAGCTGGGTGTGCCCGTGTTCCAGATGGGCCAGGTCGACCCCGTGGACATCGCCAAGGCCGCCATCGCCCACGCCAACGCCCACGGCAACGACATGGTGTTTTTGGACACCGCCGGACGGCTCCATGTGGACGAGGAGCTGATGGCGGAGCTTCAAAATATCAAGGCCGCGGTGGAGCCCACCGAGATCATTTTGGTGGTGGACGCCATGATCGGCCAGGACGCGGTGAACGCTGCCAAGGCATTTGACGACGCGCTGGACATCACCGGCGTGATGCTTACCAAGCTGGACGGCGACGCCCGTGGTGGCGCGGCCCTCTCTATCAAGGCGGTCACCGGCAAGCCCATCAAGTTCGCCGGTGTCGGGGAGAAGCTGGACCAGATCGAGGTCTTCCACCCCGACCGCATGGCCTCTCGCATCCTGGGCATGGGCGACGTGCTCTCCCTCATCGAAAAGGCCCAGCAGAGCTTTGATGAGCAAAAGGCCGCCGAGCAGCTAGAGCGGCTGCGCAAGAACCGCTTCACGCTCCAGGACTACTACGACCAGCTCATCCAGCTCAAGAGCATGGGCTCTTTGAGCGATATCGCCGGGATGCTCCCGGGGATGAACGCCAAGGCCCTGGAGGGGGCCAGCATGGATGAATCCATGCTCAGCCGCACCGAGGCCATCATCCTCTCTATGACCCCCGCCGAGCGGGAGGACCCCAGCATCCTCAATTCCAGCCGAAAACGCCGCATTGCCGCGGGTTGCGGGCTGGAGGTGGTGGACGTGAACCGCCTTTTGAAGCAGTTTGACATGATGCAACAGATGACCAAGCAATTTTCCGGCAAGAACATGCAGAAGATGATGAAGAAAAAGGGCGGCATGTTCGGCAAGATGAAGGGGCTACCCTTCTAAAAGCGTTGGCATCGCGATTTCGCGTGACCATAGATGAGAAAAACCAGTGGAGGTGAATGTTAGTATGGTGAAGATCAGACTGCGCCGCATGGGCGCGAAGAAGGCTCCCTTCTACCGCATCGTGGTGGCCGACTCCCGTTACCCCCGTGACGGCCGGTTCATCGAGGAGATCGGGACCTACGATCCCCTGGCCGAGCCGTCCGCCATCAAGGTGGACGCCGAGCGGGCCCAGGCCTGGATCAAGACGGGCGCTCAGCCCACCGAGACGGTGAAGAACCTGCTGAAAAAGGCCGGGGCCATTTAAGGAGGGCAATTCCAATGAAAGAACTGCTCACCTACATTGCCCAGAGCCTGGTGGAGCACCCTGAGGAGGTCCGTGTGGACGAAGTTCCCGCCGGAGGCGAGACCGTCCTGGAACTCCGGGTGGCCCCCGGGGACATGGGCAAGGTCATTGGCCGGCAGGGCCGCATCGCCAAGGAGATCCGCGCGCTCATGCGCAGCGTGGCCCAGCACAAGGGCCTGCGCGTCAGCGTGGAGATCATGGACCAGTGAGAAAAAGACGGCACGTTGTGCCGTCTTTTTCTATTGCCTTGGGCTGTGGGGATGTGGTACAATGGCGAAAAACAGCAGGAGGATAACGCCGATGAAGAGCGAATTTTTAGAGACCGGGGAAATCGTCAACACCCACGGCATCGCCGGAGAGGTCAAGCTCATGCCCTGGAGCGACAGCCCGGAATTTTTGCTGGACTTTCATACTCTGTATGTGGATGGGAAACCCTTGGAAGTTCAGTCTGCCCGGGTCCACAAGACCGCGCTGCTGGTGAAGTTCAAGGGCTACGAGGACGTGAACGCCGCCATGGCCCTGAAGGGCCGACGGGTGTCCATCGCCCGCTCTGACGCCAGGCTGGCCCCGGGGCAGTTCTTCCTGGCCGACCTCATCGGCCTGACGGTGAAGCGCGAAGACGGCGCGGTCATCGGTACGCTCAAGGAGGTCTTGACGCCCTCGCGTCAAAACGTCTACGTGGTGGAGGGCGAGGGCGGCAGCCATATGATCCCCGCCGTGCCCGAATTCGTCAAGCATGTGGACATTGAGGGAGGTACTATGACCGTGGCCCTTATCGAAGGGATGTGAAGAGATGTATCGTATCGACATCATGACCCTCTTTGACCTGACGGTGGGGGACGTGCTCAGCGAATCCATCCTGGGCCGGGCCCAGGAGAGGGACTATTTGCGCATCGAGACCCACCAAATTCGGGACTACACCTTGAACAAGCAAAAGCAGGTGGACGACTACCCCTACGGTGGTGGCCGGGGCGCCGTCATGCAGGCCGACCCTCTCTATCAGTGTTGGAGGCACATCTGTGAGGTGACCGGCGACGACCATCCCCACACGATTTATCTGTCTCCCTGCGGACAGACCTTCACCCAGGTCCACGCCGTGCGCCTGGCCCGGGACTACGACCATCTGGTGCTGGTGTGCGGGCACTATGAGGGCGTCGACCAGCGCTTCATCGACCTCTATGTGGACGAGGAGCTGTCCCTGGGCGATTTTGTGCTCACCGGCGGTGAGATCCCCGCCATGGCGGTGGCCGACGCGGTGAGCCGTTTGGTTCCCGGTGTGTTGCCCGACCCCGAGTGCTACGAGAACGAGAGCCATTTTAACGGCCTTTTGGAGCACCCCCAATACTCCCGGCCCGAGGTGTGGCACGACCGGGCGGTGCCCAAGGTGCTCCTTTCCGGCGACCACAAAAAAGTGGCCGCATGGCGGAGAAAAATGTCCATTTTTCGCACCCGGGAGCGGCGGCCCGACATGTATGAACAGTTGGACCTGAGCTCCAAGGAGGACCAAAAGCTGCTGAAGGAATTGGACGAGGGGAACTTGGATTAAAAAAGGGCCTGGACGCTACGTCCGGGCCCTTTGTGTCAGATATTCTCCCACACCCTGGGCGGCCACTGCGCCGTCGGCGGTGGCGGTGACTAGCTGCCGCAGGGGCTTTTGCCGCGCGTCGCCCACGGCGAACACGCCGGGGAGGTTGGTTTTGGTATCCTCCCCCGCCAGCAGATAGCCCTGGTCGTCCAGGTCCACCTGGCCCCGGAAAAGGGCGGTGTCCGGCACCCGTCCGATGGCCACGAAAAGGCCCTGGCAGGGCAGGGGGCGCTTTTCTCCGGTGACGGTGTCCTCCAGTTGGATGCCGGAGAGGAGCGGGCCGTCGGTGTCCAAGTCTGTCACCCGGCTGTTCCACAGCACCTCCACCCCGGCCTGGGTCAGGGTATCCAGCCAGGCCATTGGCGCGGCCAGGGTATCCCGGCGGTGGATGAGGTAGACCTTGGCGCAGACCCGGGCCAGGTGCAGAGCCTCCTGGACGGCGGTGTTGCCGCCGCCCACCACCGCCACGGTCTTGCCCCGGTAGAACATGGCGTCGCAGGTGGCGCAGTAGCTCACGCCCCGGCCCCGAAGGGACCGCTCTTGCTCCAGGCCCAGCTCCCGGGGAGAGGCCCCGGTGGCCAGCACCACGCAGGGCGCGGTGAAGGTCCCGGCGGTGGTCTCCACGGTCTTTTCGTCGCCGGTCAGCACGGCGGCGGTGGCCTCGGCGGAGATGGTCACCGCCCCGGCGCGCTGTGCACCCTCCATCATCCGCTGGCCCAGGTCGAAGCCGTCCACGCCCTCGGGAAAGCCGGGGTAGTTGTCCACCAGGCCCGCCGAGGCGATCTGCCCGCCGGGGCCCAGCCGCTCCACCACCGCGGCCTTGAAACCCGCCTGGGCGCAGTAGAGCGCCGCTGTGTATCCTCCGGCGCCGCCGCCGAGGATGAGCACGTCAAAATGACTGTCCATGCCGATGCCTCCTTGTTCGTTTGCCTTACCCTGTCCGGCTGTTTTTATTTCTATGCGTCCAGGCGGTTGACAATCGCCTAAAAATAGGGTATCCTAGACAAGTTCCACCTCATACGCAGCGGTATCGAAGTGGTCATAACGAGCCTGACTCGAAATCAGGTTGCAGGCAACTGCACGTGGGTTCGAATCCCACCCGCTGCGCCAAAATACGCAGGCCCTTATGGGGGTCTGCGTATTTTATTGTGGTGGGATGAGGACCCGGGTTCGATCTAGTGGCTCTTGGCGGTTGTGCCGCATAGAGCCACTTGATGCCGCGAAGCGGCGCCCCACCCGCTGCGCATAAGCATAGATATTCTACCACACCGCGGAGAAAAAGTACAGTGGCAGAGCTTGAGACCCTAGGCCCCTCACAAAAAACCTCTTGCATACCCAGGAAAAATACGGTATAATGGGGAAGAATAGGTTTACATAAAGCTGGAAAAATCAGACAAAACGGACAGGAGAGAAGCAACATGAAGAAAAGACTTTTGAGCTGCCTTTTGGTCTGCGCGCTGGTTTTGGGCCTGTGCCCGGTATGGGCCCTGGCCGCGCCTACCGCGGGAGAGCCCACCGGCGAGCTGCGGCTGACGCTGTACCGCTCCGGCGCGGTGGCCCGGACGGAGTTCTCCGCCCAGCTCACCGCCAAGGAGAGCCAGACCACGAAGTCCACCACCGTCACGGCGGGGCAGGGCGAGGGCCAGTGCGCCATCTACCTGGGGGACGTTCCCGATGGACGCTATACCCTGACCCTCACCGCCCAGGGCTATCTGCCCTACACCCAGGAGCTGGACTTTGACGGCCGGTGCGTCCAGTTGAACCTCTATAACTACGCCTCGGTGAACGAGGGCCGGACCCAGGCCGACGGCCTGTTCGGCGTGTTCCCCGCGGGCGACGTGAACGGCGACGGAGTCATCAACGACGCCGACGCCGACGCCATCACCGCCGCCATGGGCAGCGAAAACGCCAGCCTGGACCTGGATGGCAGCGGCGTGGTGGACTTGGCCGACCTGGCTGTGGCCGTGCGCAACGCCGGCGGCATTCAGGCGGCCACCCCGGTCCACACCGTCTCGTCCAAGGTGCTGGCCCGCGCCGTGGTCCCGGAGACGGCGGTGGGCACCGCCGCTGGCTCGCCGCTGGCCGACCTGCTGGACCAGCAGAAGGAGGACACCCTGGTGGCCCTGGCTCCCGCCCTGGCCGACGCGCCCATCAGCGAGGCCAACCCGGTGGAGATGAGCCTACCCACCGCACTGGACATCACCGCCCCCGAGGGCAGCCCCGAAGCCGCCGCTCAGGCCAAGGCCGCCACCGTTCAGGCCGAGGCCATCTACATCGCCGCCCCCAGCGGCTCGGAGAGCACCATCGCCGCCGGTACGGTGACGGTGGAGGGCGTGGACCAGCAGGGCAACAACGTCACCATCGACGCGCCCATCGGCGAGAATGCCGCCGCTCCCGCCGCGCTGTCGGGCCAGGCGGCTCTGTTCAGCGCCCAGCTCTTTGCAGCCGCGCCCCGGGATGTGGCCGTGGAGCAGGATGGCTCTATCATCATCGACCTGGGCAAGCGGGTGGCCATCAAGAAGGTGACCATCCGGGTCACCAAGACCGCCGACCAGGGCAAGCTGGCCGAGATCGCCAAGGTGGAGTTTTTGAGCGACTTTGCCGAGCGCATTGGCGAGCCCCAGCTATCCATCCCCACGGTGCTCAGCGCGTCCAACACCGAGTCCGACGGCCAGGGCTACAAGAGCCTCACCGTCAACTGGGACCCCCAGCCCAATGTGACGGGCTACGAGGTCAACGTCAGCGGTCCGGGCTACAACAAGTCCGCCGTGGCCACCGGCACCACCCACACCTTCCAAGGGGATTCCTTTAACGGCACGGTGAAGTCCTTTGAGACATACCAGATCAAGGTCCGCTCGGTGAACGGCGACTGGCGCAGCGATTGGTCCGCGCTCTATTCCCACACCGTCACCTGCGCCAAGACTCCGCCCGCGCCCCAGTACCTCACCGCCACGCCGGCGGTGCAGTCGCTGAAGGTGTCCTGGAACTGCAAATTCGACGCCCAGTGGTTTACCCTTTACTATAAGGAGACCACCGCGGCGGAGTATACCGTTGTGGAGAAGCTGACCGCGCCCAGCTACACCATTCCCAACCTCACCGGCGGCGTGCGCTACACCATGTATGTGGTGGCCCACAACCAAAACGGCGCCAGCCCCAAGTCCAAGGACGCCGAGGGCACGCCTCTGACCCCCACCGGCGTGGAGATGCCCAAGTATAAGCTCCTCAACGTCAAGGACGATCAGGGAACGGCCATGACCCACATCGCCGCCATCGCCGGCAACACCAGCAAGCCCCTGACCCTCTTCGGCGGCGAGGATTGGACCATCCTGATGGACAACGACCCCAAGACCTATCTGGAGATCCGGGACTGGGACAACGGCGTCAGCTACGGCGGCTTCTGCGGCCCGGAGATCAAGCTGGACGGCACTTACACCTTTGACACCATCCGCTTCTCCCCTTACGAGGGCGAGCGGGTGGCCCAGTTTGACGCTAAGTTGGGCTACCGGGACGGGACGGGAGCGCTGCAGCTAGTGAACGCCACCCTCAGCGCCAAGAACGACGCCCTGGGCCGGAAGTTCTACGAGGTGGTGGCCGACGAGCCCATCACCGCCGACCACTTCCAACTGCGCACCCGGACCTTCAACACCGCCCCCATCACCATCGCTGAGATCAAGGTCTACCAGTATGACGACTTGGAGCACCAGGTGGCCGACCTCTTTGCCGACGAGATGCGCACCACCTTGAAGGACACCGTCACCCGCGCCCAGATCGACGCGCTGGTGGAGCGGGCCAACACCCCCGACAGCGTCAGCGGTGAGCTCCACCCCCACCAGGATGTGATCCTGGCCGATCTGAACTACGCCCTGGAGCTGCTGGCGGACAGCGCCAAGCTGGCCCAGATCCTGCGGGTGGATAACCTGATCACCGCCAGCGGCAATCCCCAAAACGGCTTTGCCCAGGCCCTGTCCGACTACCAGCCCTTGGGCTATGTGGCCGGGGCGGGGGACACGGTGGTCATCTATGTCTCCGATGCCGACGACAAGACCCCGCGTGGAAATTATGTTAACTTGAATCTCATCGCCACCCAGTACCATCCCCAGGTCTCCGCTTGGCAAAAGAGCGTGACCCGGCTGAAGGCCGGGCGCAACGAGGTCACCATCCCCAAGATCGGCTCCGACGCCACAGAGCGGGGCGGTTCGCTGTATCTGCAGTACACCGGTACCCGGGGTGGCAACCACTATGACGTGCGGGTGTCCGGTGGCGTGGCTATCCCCACGCTGCGGCTGGATGAGGTCACCGGCTCTGAGCGCACCGCCGCCATTCAGAATTATGTAAACGAGCTCAAGACCTACGCCGCCGACGTGGAGGCCCAGCTCTCCCGCACGGGAGGGACCCCCTTCCGCTGCGCGAAGGTCCGGGCCCTGGTGGAGCCGGGGCTGTCTCTGTCGGTGTCGGTGCTCAACAGCCTGCGCCGGGGCCTGCTGGACAGCCTGCGGGCCAGCCGCAGCGTGCCCATGAGCTGGGAGACCGGGGAATTTCACCCCGGCGTGCGGTATGAAAACCGCCGGGAAGCGCCTAT
>DBFBGR010000015.1:0-152460 GCA_048201935.1 Oscillospiraceae bacterium
GTCATAATCTGGCAAGTTGGCATTTTTTGCTCTTAGTGAATAGCTCAAAATACACGGCAACCCTGGAGCAACTGGTTGAAATCCTGAAGGGCGTTCCCTGTACGATGGAATAATACCACCAAATGGGCTTTCTGTCCTAACGGATTCAAACTCAATTCTTACAAATAAATTCTCACTGTCCAACTTTGAATACAATGTTTTCGCAATGCTCGAATCTTCATAGTAAGAACTACTACCGCGAATTGAAACCTTATTAAATGAAAAGTCATAAAATTGTTTTATCCAATCTGTGCGCAATTCCATGCTCTCCATAGTGTTTCTTACTTGGTCCATAATCTCGCGCACATCATCTTCTTCTCTACACCGATTTAGATAGTCTTCAATTGTTGCAATTTTCCCCGTTTCTGCAGATTCGTCCTCTGCCTTTTCTTCGCCTCTTAATGTTTCTAAAAACGCTTCTAAATCTTTATTCTTTTCACAAAAAATCTCTGTCCCATCACATTGTGTGCTAAAGAACGGAGTCTGCCCCATTTTATCTTTCTTAAAAACGTCTGATAAATAGTTTTGGATATCAGTATATTTGACAATTTCCTGCTTTGAGTACACTACCGCATCAATTACCGCCTTTGTAAAATAGCTATAGGTACTATTGGCAAAAGATTGCTGAGATTTTTTAGATGAGCTTAGAAAAATGCAATTTCGAAAAGTTTTTGCTGAACGGCTAAGCCCTTCTTCAAAATCTCCCTCAATACTTTTAATGTATGTCAACCCTGACTGGCAAGCGTCAATTATCTTTACAAACAATTGGGGCTGCTTCCGTCGTACTACATCATCAATCTCACTATTATTCAAGGCCGTACTATTAAGTTGCTCCCTTATTGTATCCGAAAGTATAAAGTGCATCTCATCATCCTGATATCCATGTCCACTAAAGTAAAATAGCACTTCTCCTATTTCTTCATCACTTCCAGTATCCGGAAGGAATTTGTCAATAGCTTCCACTGCTTGATGCTTATTAACATCACCAGGTAGCGCTAATAGTTCATACTTCCCAGTTGCTTTCAAAAAATCGCACATCAACTTGGCATCGTTGGCACAAGCCGACAATTCCTCTGCACAAATGTATTGCGATACCCCTAAAACGATTGCATAATGTCTCATTGTTTCGCCCTCCTACTTCTCCATAAATCTGTATATTTTTTATTATATCACTATCTACATCAAATTCAACCTCTGTATTCAAACATAAACCCAACTCATTTGCACCCACATTTTAGTTCTTTTTGAATGGTGTCATAGTACTTCCCAACGGTGCCCTTATCCACCCCGACCTCTCTTGCGATGCGGCGTTTGCTGGTGACCTCCGGGTGCTGGCGCATATAGGCCGCAATCCGCTCTCTCTTCTTACTGATGCCGTCCGGGATGGCACCCATGTCGCCGCTTTGCTTGATTGCTTTGATCTCCGCCTTCATCGTCTCAATCAGACCCGGCAGGAGGGCTTCACACTCCTCCCTTGTTTTGGCGTACACATTCCGGGAGTGCTTCTTGCCATCCGGCCACACGGGAGAGTAGCGACCCTCCCAGAGATGGTCGCTGATCTGGCTGATACAGCCGGTGCCGGGCTTGCGGCGCGTGTCCAGATAGGGCTGGAAGGTGGTCATGGTCCGCTTTGCTTGCGGCTCCGCGGGTAGCTCCTGCGGGGCCGCTTTTCCTATCCCCTGGTCGATTTTTGCCGCCGCCTCGCTCTGCATGGTGTCGGTAACGTGGGTGTAGATATCCAGCGTAGTGGCCGCAGACACATGGCCCAGCATGGCGGAGAGAGTCTTGACATCCATCCCGCCGCCCAGGGCGTTGGTGGCGAAGGTGTGGCGCAGGTCGTGGAACCGCACCCGTTTACATCCGGCGTGCTCCAAAATGGTCTGGAGCCGCTGGCGGATGGCTCCGGGGTCTATGGGGCAGTCCTCCTTCACCGGAGAGGGGAACATCCAGCGGGAGTCCACGTTTTTTCTGTATTCCTTCAGGATGGCCAGCATGGGCGGTGGCAAGATGACGGTACGGATGGACGCCTTGGTCTTTGGCTGAGAGATCAGCAGGCCGTCCTCCTTGGTGCGGTAGACTTGTTTGGTAACGAGCAGTTCCCAAGTTTCCATGTTCAGGTCATCCCATTGGAGGGCCAGCAGCTCACCCCGTCGCAGGCCAGTGGTCAGTTCCAGAAGGAAGAGTTCAAAATAGCCCTCCGCCTTGGCTTGGATGAGAAACCGCTGCATCTCCTCCCGGGTCAGCACCTGCATCTCCCTCCCCTTCTTGGGCGGCAGCTTACAGCTGATGGCCGGGTTGCGCTTGATCAGCCCCTCGCTCTTGGCCTTCTCCAACGCCGCACGGCAACTGGCGTGGCAGCCTCGCACCATGCTGTCCGACAGGTCCTTGCCGTAGGTCTCGGCGTGGAGCAGTCGCCCGCCCTTTTTCAGCCAGGCGTAAAACTGCTGGAGGTCGCTCTGGGTCAGCTTGTTCAGCGGAATCTTGCCCAGCTCCGGGATGATGTGACCGTAGATGCGCCCCTCGTAGCCGCTGCGGGTGGTGGCCCGGAGGTTCGGCTTGGAGTAGTTCTGATACCAGAAGTCCATCCAGTCCCCAAAGGGCATACCGGGGCGTATCTTCTCTGACTTCACCGGCCCCAGCTGCTCCTTCAGCTTCTTCAGCTTTTCCAGACACTCTTTCTTGGTCTTGGCTGTAACGCCTTTCGTCTTGGGGTAGTTTTTCTCATCGTAGCCGATGACCACTCTCCCCTCCCAGCGTCCATCCCCTCTCAGGCGGACGGTTCCCTCGCCGCTTTTGCGCTTTCTTCCCACGGCTTCCACTCCTCTCCCAAAATATCGGTCATAAAGTCGCCCACAATGCCTGCCGCCTGCTTTTGCATATCCCCGGTCACATGGGTATAGGCGTCCAGGGTGAAGGAGGCATTGGTGTGGCCTAGGATGCCCGCCAGGGTTTTGGCGTCCACTCCGCTGGTCAAGGCATGGGTGGCGAAGGTATGGCGCAGGTCATGGAAACGGATGTCTGGCAAGCCCTCCTGCTTCAAAATGGCCTTCATCCGCCGATAGGCCGCAGATGGGTTTGTCGGCTCATCCGGTTTCAGTAGCTGGGAGAATATCCACTCGCTTTGGGCGGTTTTTTTCCGTTCCCGGAGCATTTGGGCAGTGGTAGCAGGTAAAACGATCTTCCGGTTCCCCTTCCCTGTCTTGGTCTCGCCCACGCTCAGCACACCCTTGCGCTTGGCATGGACAGTGCGCTGGACGCGCAGCGTTCCAGCCTTCTCGTTGAAGTCCTCCCATCTGAGGCCGCAAAGCTCACCGCAGCGCAGGCCGAGGGTCAGTTCTGTATAGAAAAAGTCCCGCCACACCTCGTCCTCTTGGATAGCCGCCATAAATTTGTCCATCTGCTCATCGTTGAGGATCTGCTTGGGACTGCACTTCGCCTTGGGGACAGCCACTCCCTCAGTGGGATTATGGGCGATCAGATGCTCCTGCTCCGCGATCTTCATGGCCCGGTGGAGCATGGCGTGGATACGGGCGAGCATACTCTCGGAGAGGACGTGCCCAAATACCGGATGGTCGTGGACCCGCCCTTCTCGCCGCAGTTTCGTATAGAGTTTCTGCACATCGATAGAGGTAATTTGGCTGACCTGCTTGTTGCCCAGGTATGGCTTGATGTAGTGCTTGGCGTAGTTGCGGTAACCCTCCAACGTGCTGGGGCGTACCGTGGTGGCGGCGAATTCTTCCAGCCAGCGGTCCAGCCATTCCGAGAGGGTCATGCGGCTGTCCTCGGTCAGTTCAACGCCGTCATAGGCATCCATTTTCTGGTGTAGCTTTGCCAGCAGCTCTTTTTGGGTGGAGGCGTAAACATAACGGAAGATAGGATTGCCGTTTTCCTTGTGGCCCACCACGATACGGCCTTCCCAGCGGCCGTCGCTCCGTTTGCGTACCATACCGTCGCCGGAGGGTCTGCGTTTTGCCATGTGTGTCACTCCTTTCGCAGTGACACAGCATACCACAAGGTCGGCCCAATAGCTATCCTCACAGGGAAAAGTTATCAGTTCAGACATATCTTTTTGCGGGAGATGTTTTTCATTGTTTTATGCGGGGTATCTGTTGCCGCTATCTTTGGAAGTGGTATACGCACGGCAAAGAACTTATTGACACCACATATGACACCATGCTATAATGGTGTCGTATGGGAGTGATGGGCTTGAGTCAATGGGACAAACTAATTGCGGATATACTCCGCGAAGACCCAACCCTGCGGTTTGAGTCGCTCTATAAGGCGCTGATCAAGATCGGCTATACGGTCAGCCAGCCCGGTGGCGGGAGCAGCCACTATACTTTTCGGAAGGCGGGCGTATGCCCATCACCCTGCCCCGGCAAACGCCCATCAACCGGGCATATATTGAACTGGTAGCGGAAACAGTTCGAGCCTATCTGGAGGAGGATGAGACCCATGGCTAAAACTTTGGACTACTATATGGATCTTCCCTATCGGGTGGAGATCGTGGAGGATAAAGAAAAGGGCGGGTTTGTTCTCCATCACCCTGAGCTGCCCGGCTGTATGACCTGCGCCGCCACCGTAGAGGAGGGATTGAAGCTGCTGGAGGACGCCAAGCGGAGCTGGCTTACCGCCTGTTTGGAGGATGGCGTTTCTATTCCCGAGCCCTCTCGGCTGGAGGATTACAGCGGGCAGTTCAAGCTCCGGCTCCCCAGGTCCCTCCACAAGCGTCTGGCAGAGAAGTCCGGCGAGGAGGGCGTTTCCATGAACCAGTACTGCGTGTATCTTCTTAGCAAAGGTGTTTGATTTCAGAGTATTTAAGCCTCTCGCCAATCGGCGGGAGGCTTTTTCATTGATTAGCATATCAGTTTTTGACTGTCCCCAGGTGGGTTTCTATCTGGTCTACCCCGACACCAGCACTTCCTGGGCAAACCGAGTGTTTTCCGCTCTGCTCATATTTTCCTCCAAATCTGCGCTTTGGTGCCGGGGAAGCGTTGACCGCTCCAAGGAGCTACCTTAGAGTGAGGTCAACGGCCTGTTTCTCCTTCTGGAATGAGGTCACCTTACAGCCCCGGAAACTGCCCGCACTGCGGGCAGTTGTGGGCGGAGGGGCGCCGCTTGCGGTGGCACTCCTTTATCCTGCTATACTTTACTGAGGGGCACACAGGAGCAGGAAAGACCGGGAGCGGAATCTCCACTCCCGGTCTTTCTTTGTCAATGGCGTATCAGTTATTGATGGCCTGACGTTTACTTCTCATTCTTCAAGTACCGCACCAGCATAGCCGCTGCCTCGGCTCTTGTGGCTTTTCCGATGGGATCCAGGACGCCGTTGCCGCGGCCCGTCATCACACCGCTGCCCACAGCCCACTGGAGGGCGGGGATGGCCCACTCGCCGGCCTGGTCAATGTCCGTGTAGCTCAAAATGTTGGTGTTCTCACCCACGGAAACGTCCTGGCCCTTGGCCTGGGCGTACCGCCAAAGCATTGTGGCAAGCTGTTCTCTGGTAATGGGATCGTCGGGGCCGAAATCGCCGCTATCGTAGCCCTTGACCACGCCCTGCTCGCTGGCCCAGGCCACCGCCTTGGCGTACCAGCTACCGGCCACACAGTCGGGATAGGTCAGCGCGGCCTTGCTCTCCGGGCTGCCCTCCAGCCGCCACAGGATGGTGGCGATCATGGCCCGGCTGGTGTCCAGGTCGGGGGAGAAGGTGGCCTCGGAGGTGCCGTTCATCAGGCCCTGGGCCACGATGGTCTTCACGCTGTCATAGTACCAATCGCTCGGCTTCACGTCGGTGAACTGGTCCACGATGACGGTGGGGGTGTCGGGGACATCGGGAGTCTCTGTGTCGCTGGGCCGGACGGTGCCGGGGCGGCCGCTGGGACGGCTGGGCTTGGGCTTGTCGGGCTTAACGGGGGTCATATCCCCGGTGGCCGGGTCGATGGTGCCGCCGCCCTCGGGCACGGTAACGGTGGTGCCGTCGGGCTTCTTGACGGTGCTGCCCTCGGGCACCTCCACCTTGCCGTCGTCGGTGGGCTTGATGGTCCCCTCACCGCCCTCGGGCACGGTGACCTCGGTCTGGCCGCCGTTGCCATCGGGGATGGTGACGGTGGAGCCACCGGGGACGGTGATGTTGCCCTCGCCGTCCACCTTGCCGCCGTTAGGTAGCTCGACTTTCGTGCCGTTGCCGGGGTCCACGGTAGACCCACCGGGCACGGTGACCTCCCCGGTGTCCGGGTCCACGGTCACGTCGCCGCCGCCCTCGGGCGGGGTGATGGTGGTGGAGCCACCCTCGCCAGCGGGCGGGGTAATGGTCACGTCCCCGGTGTCCGGGTCCTTGGTGACACTACCGCCATTGGGCAGCTCCACCGGGTTCTCCGGGGTGACCACGGGGTTGCCCACGGTGCGGGTATAGCCGCAGGTGTTACAGTCTTTGTCCTGGTCGTTGTCGTAGACGTGCGCGCCGTAACCGTCCTTGTCGCTGTTTTCGGTCACGTCACAGCCCGGAGCGGTGCACGCGTGCCAGTGGTAGTCGGCATCATGGCTCCAGACGCTGGCCCAAACGTGGGTGTGGGTGGGGGCGGTGGAGACAAAGGTGGCGGTGACGGTGGCGTCGGCCTCGGGCATCTCAAAGTTATAGGTCAGGGTCTTGGTGCTCCAGGTGGGCGTGATGGGCTCGCCACCCTCATAGGTGACGCTCAGTGTGCCCAGTCGGTAGCCCTCGCCGGGCTTGACGGTGAGCCGCACCTCAAAGCCCGGCTTGACCCGGCTGCGCACGGCGGAGACCGTACCGTTGGTGATAGCGGGGTCGATGGTCAGGGCCTTGCCGCCCTCGGGGTTGTTGTTCACCCGGATCTCCCGGGGCAGGCTGGCCCCCAGCTCGCCGCCGTCGTCCTTATAGCGGAACTGATAGCTGCCCTCGGCCAGCCCATCCAGGGTGGCAGTGGTGTCGGCGCTGCCCTCGGGGACCATGTCGATCCAGGGCGACTCCGGGTCGGTGACCTTGCGCCACTCCATCTTGTCCGCGTCGCCCAGGACGGCGATGGCGCCGGTGACGTGCTCGGGGTCGATGTCGGTGACCTGGAACAGCTCCCGGTCAGGCCGCCTGGTCCCCACGTCGCCGCCTGGGGTGACCGCGCCGCCCTCGTCGGGAATGGTGGTCTCGGTCTTGTTGCCATCCTTGTCCTCGGTCTCCACGGTGGACCCGCCGGGGAGGATGATGTTGCCGTCGTCGTCCAGTTCCGCGCCGCTGCCGGGCTTGCCGTCGTCCTCGGGGTCAGGCTCGGGCACGGTGATGGTGGTGGTGGAGCCGTCGGGGTTGGTAATGATCACCTTCTCGTCCGGGTCCTGGACCAGCGGCTTGCCGCCGGGGGTCACGTCCAGTCCCTCGCCGCCGCCGGGGACGGTGACCTCCACGCTGTTGCCCTCGGGGTCGGTGACGGTGACCTTGCCGTTCTCCCCCTCGGGGAAGGTGACCACGCCGTCGGGGTCGATGTGCCCGCCCTCGCCGCTGTCAATGGTAATGGTGTTGCCGTCCTTATCGGTAAAGGAACTGCCGGGGGTCACGTCCACGCCGCCCTCGGTGTCTACCTTGCCGTTGCCGGTGTTGCCGATGGTGATGGTCAGGCCGCCCTTGTCGCCCTCGCCGGGCTTGGTCTCCACCTGGGAGCCGGGGGGCACGGTGACCTGGTCCTTGCCGTCCTCCCCCTCGGTGATGGTCACGCTGCCGCCATCGGGCAGGGTGATGGTGGCGTCCACGGTGCCGTCGCCGCCCTGGTCGATGGTGACGGTCTCTCCGGAGTCGTTGGTGATGGTAGTGCCGTCCTCCAAGACGATGGTCTCGTCGGGTTTCAATTCATAGTTGTCGATGCGGTTCCATCGGATGGCAAAGGTCACGTCCCGGCCAGGCATGGCGAAGGCGCCACTCAGGACGACCTCCTGGCCGTCCTCGTCCACCGTGGGCACACCCAGCTCGTCCAGCAGGACCCAGCCGTTGAGTGTATAGCCCGTCCGGGTCAGGCCGCCGGGCAGGGTGATGGACGTGCCCTTGACCACCGCCTCCTGGGTGGGCACCTCGCCCACGGTGTAGTCGTCCACGGTGTAGGTCACATCATAGGTGGGAACGGGCAGGGCCTCGATGGCCTGGGTCTTGGTGTAGCCGCACACGCCGCAGGCGGCAGCCTGTTCCCCGGCTACGCCGATCTCGGCGGGGGTGGTGACGGCCCAGTCGCCGAAGGTGTGCTCGGTCTTGACCTCCTGGCCCTCGGCGTCGGTCTCCACCGCGCCGCAGCCCTGCCGGGCGCAGATATACCAGTGGTTATCGGGGTCGGTGTTCACCAAGGTGGTGAAGTCGTGGCCCAGCTTGGGCAGGACGGTGGTCTCGTCCACACCGCAGGCATCGCATTGCAAGACCGTCTGGCCGTTGGCGGTGCAGGTGGCCGCGGTGACGGCGGGCTCCACGCCCTCGTGGGTACACGCCGTCCAGCGGGGGTAGAGGGTGGCATCGGCGGTGAACACCGTGTCGGCGGTGACCTTCTCGCCGTCCTCCGCGGCGGTGTACCAACCGTCCCAGAGGTAGCCCACACGGGCCTCGGGCTCGGCCAGGTCGTCGGCGGTGAGCTGGCCCTTGGTGTAGGTGGGATAGCACACCGTGCCGTCCATGTCGATCTCAAAGAGCCGCAGCACCGCCTCGCCGTTTTCTCCCTTCACCACCTTGGCGTGGCGGGCGGAGGAGGGGGCAAAGAACCGTGCGGGGTCGGCGCTTTCGCCCATGATCTCCGTCCACCCGGCGGTCAGGGTCACGCGCTTTTGGTCGTTGATGCTGGGTACGCCCTCGCCCGAGCCGAAATTGACCCGGTAGGGAGCGGAGGGCATTTCCAGCGCCTTGCCCAGGCGGAGGAAGCCCTCCTCCATGCCCCGGATCTGATAGGCGCACTCGGTGGTGATGGTGGGCGTGGCGTAGAAGGTCACTACGCCGGAGAAGTAGATCGGCACATTGCTGTCGTTACCGCCCTCCAGCGTGCCGCCGTACCAGTTCAGCGCGCCGCTGCCGTCAATGACCCTGCTGGTGGTCACCACCTTGCCCTTGCCCGTGCAGTCGTAAAGGTTCAGAGTGCCGTTCACAGTGAGCTTCCCGTTGAGGGTGTGGCCGTTCAGGCACAGGTCCACGGTGGCCCCCTCCGGGACGGTGAAGTCCTGGGCCAGGTCGACGGTCATCAGATAGCGCCCGCCGTCCTCTATGGTGGCGTCCGCGCTCAGGAGGGTGTAGCCTTCATACTCCACGCCGTTGTGGAGATGGGGCTTGTAGAGCTCCACCGTCTGGCTGTCCCCGGTGCCCACGTTACGGACCGCCACGCCTTTCATTTGGTAGGTGGACGCGGGGGCAAAGTGGGCGGAGTTGTCCTTGCTGTCAGGGGTGGTGATGACAACGGAGCTTCCCTCGGCGGGGGCGGTACTCAGCACCACGGTATAAGTCCCGGTCAGCGCATCGGCCACGGTGAGCTTGGCGCCCTCCGTGTTTTTGAAGTAGATATCCGCCGTGGAACCGTTCAGCTCGGGAGAGCCGCTGAGTTTAACGATGGAATCGGCGTTGCTCAGGCAGATGGGATAAGTTCCGGCCACCTTGCCCGACTTGACCTCCACCGTGCCACCGTTGGCCCTGATAGTGCCCCAGGACTCGCTGCCCTGGGTCAGGGTGGCCCCGTCCACCGTCAGCGTAGCGAAGCCGTTGACCTCCGCGCAGGCCCGGTCCGTGGGGACGGTGAAGGTGCCGCCGTAGAGGTTTGCCGTTCCTCCGGTGTCCTTACTGTAGTCCCGCATGGCCCGAACAGCTATGTAGCCGTCGCAGACCATCTGGCCGGTCCCGGCGCAGTCGCAGAGGTTCAGCGTACCTCCGCCGCACACGTAGAGGCAATGGGCCCACTTGCCCTCGCCGTGGAGGGTGTGACCGTTGAGACAGAGATTGACCGTGGTGCCGGCGGCGACGATGATCTGGTTGGTAAAGGTCAGGTCCTGGGTGAGGATGTAGTTACCCGGAGCCAGGGTCTTGCCCTCGTCGCCCTGAGGGAGCATATCCTGGGTCAGAGGAGTCCAACTGTCCACCACCGGGTGGTCCCCATGGGTACAGCTCTCGCCGCAGACGCTGTGGGCGTGGATGCCCAGATGGAGGGCGTGGTCTATGTCCGCGCTGATGACCTCCTGGCCCGCCGTGTCGGCGGTAAAGTACCGGGCGTAGTCCCCGCTGCCCTCTGTACCGATGGCTACCGGGCTGCTTGCCGTGGGAGAGGAAATGTAGCTGACCCCGATGGGTGCGGCGGGGGCGAAGTCGTCCCCGATGGCCAGGACGGGAGCCTCCAGGCGGAGGTTGTAATTCGTTCCGCCTTTTTCTGTGGTGTTGCGGGCAATGGTGGGGGTGCCGGAGAGGGTGACGGAGCCGCCGTAGCTGTGGATACCGCCGCCGCCGGACACTGCCTTGTTGTCCACGATGGAGCCGCCGGACATGGTGAAGGAGGCGTCGCCGTTGACGCACACGCCGCCACCGTCGTCATAGGAGGCGTAGTTGTGGTGGATGGAGCCGCCGTGGAGGTAGAAGTGGGAGACGTTGGAGCTGATGTTCACCCCGCCGCCGCAGCCGTACTTGTTGTGGCAGATCTCACCGCCGTACATATGGAAGATGCCCTCCACCCGGACCGTGCCGTGCCCTGCGTCTGCGCTCAGGCCGCTGGAGCCGCCTGTCACATCGTTTCCGGCGATGGCGCCGCCATAGAGGTTGAAGTTGCCGCCCTCGTTGACCTGGACGGCTCCGCCGGTGTGGGAGCTGCCATGCCCCACCGTGCCCCCGGTGATGAGACCGCCGTCAATGGTAACGCTCCCACCGGTGACCGGGCTGGTGATGGTGTGGTGGCCGTTTGAACCGTTGCAGTCGCAGATGTTCAACGTGCCCTGCACCACAAAGATGCTGTCGCCGCTGCCGGTGTAGGTCAGAGAGTGGCCGTTGAGGCAGAGGTTGAGTACGGTGCCTTTGGCGATGGTGGTCACGCCGGAGATCGTAACGTCTTCGGTGAGGAAGACGTTTTTCCCTGTGGAGAGGGTGGTGCCCAGCACATCGCCGGCGGCGGTGATGCCGTTGCCGCTGTCCGCCGTTTGGCCCAAGGCGGAGAATATATAGCTACTGGCATTCGAGGGATCAATTCTGTGCGTGTGGTCCTGGGACCAATGGGCGGTGAGTGTGTGTTCCCCCGCCGTTTTGACGATGGTGGTGTCGCCAACGTAGTCTCCGCCGCTGGCGGCGGTGTACCACCCGGCAAAGGTATTGCCCGCCTTGGTGGGCACGGGCAAAGTGCCGTAGGGCTGGCCGAAGGTGACGCTCTTGCTGGTGTCACCGCTGAAGGAGCCGCCGTTGGCGTTAAAGGCGACGGTGTAGGTGTTGGCCGTCCACTGGGCGTAAAGGGTGTGGGCCTCGGCGCGCTGCGCCTTGGTGGTGCTCTCCACCTTGGCGCCGCCCACAGGGGCGGTAAACCACCCGGCGAAGGCATAGCCTGTGCGGGTGGGAGTGGGCAGGGTACCGTAAGTACCGCCGTAGGTGACGCTCTGGCTGGTTGCGCTTACGCTGCCGCCGCTTGGGTCAAGGGTGACGGCCACGCTCTTGGCCGTCCAGTAGGCGTAGATGGTGTGGTTGCTGGCGGTGGTGACTTTGGTGGTGCCCTGTACCAGTGTCCCGCCGCTGGAGGCGGTGTACCAGCCGCCGAAGGTATAGCCTGTGCGGGTGGGGGTGGGCAGGTCGCCGTAGGTGGCGTTATAGGTGACGCTCCTGCTGGCCGTGTCCACCGCGCCGCCACTGGGGTTGAAGGTGACGGTGTAGGTCCTGGCCGTCCATTGGGCGGTGTAGGTCACATCCCCGGTGGGGACGGTGTCGGCGCTCACGCCGTCGCCCCAGCCGCTGAAGGTGTACCCGGTCCGGGTGGGGGTAGGGAGCGTCCCCAGCCTTTCTCCCACCTTCACCCTCCGGGCGGCCACCGTACTGCCGCCATTGGCGTTGAAGGTGACGGTATAGGTGCTCTGAGCCCAGCGGGCGTAGAGGGTATGGGCGTTGGCGTTGGTCACGGTGGTGGTGGCCTCCACCTTCGTACCGCCGCTGGTCGCGGTGTACCAGCCCAGGAAGCTGTAGCCCTCCCGTGCGGGGGCGGGCAGGCCGGTATACTTCCCGCCGTAGGTGACGTTCAAAGAGCCGTTGGCCGTGGCCCCATCGTTGTAGTTCAGCGTGACAGCCACGGTCTTGGCCGTCCAGTGGGCGTAGAGGGTGTGGTTTTCGCCGTTTGTCACCTTGGTGGTGCTCTCCACCTTGTCGCCGCCGGTCTGGGCAGTGTACCAGCCGTCAAAGGTATAGCCCGCCCGGGTGGGGGTGGGCAGGGCGCCGTAGGCGGCGTCGCAGGTGACGCTCTTGCTGGCCGTGCTCACGCTGCCGCCATTGGCGCTAAAGGTGACGGTGGGGGTCTTGGCCGTCCAGTGGGGGTAGAGGGTGTGGTCCGTCTCGGCGGTGACTATGGTGGTGCTCTCCACCTTACTGCCACCGCTCTTGGCGGTGTACCACCCGGCGAAGGTATAGCCATCCCAACTGGGGTCGATTTCGGGCAGAACATACGGCTCCCCCCAGGTCTCCCGGTAGCGTGACGCCGCCGCCGTCGCCGTGGTAAAGGTGACGAGCATAGTCTTGGGGGTCCATTGGGCCTCCAGGGCCATGCCCCGGTTTTCTGAGTAGTCCGCTCCGGCGGCGTAGAGCTTGCTGGTGTACTTGTCCTTCCAGCCCTGGAAGCTATAGCCCTTCCTGATAGGGGCGGCGGCCAGCTTGATCGAGTCGCCGGTGAAGGTCTGGGAGGCCACTGCCGTACCACCCTTGGGATCGTAAGTGATGGTCTTGGTGGCCACCACCTTGTCCACGGTAAAGGCGGCCCGGCCCTCCACCTGGTGGTGGTAGCTGGTCAGGGCGGAGGTAGACTTGCTGGCGCCGATGTAATAGGCCATGGGGCGGGACACCGTCTTGCTGTTGCCTGTGTCGTTGACAAAGACCGCGGTCCAGGCCCTGGTGCTGCTGCCGCCGCTTTTGTTGTCAAAGCAGATGCGGCCCAGGGAGCTTTCGGACAAAATGGTGTTGTAGTGGGTGTTCAAATAGCTGTTGTAGGGCCGTCCGTCCAACACCTCCAGCCAGTAGTGAACGCCGCCTTTAGAGTTACGGGCCACGCTGGTGTTCACCCCGAAGGTGATGGTGTAGGCGGTGTAGGCGGGCACGTCCACCGACAGCTCGAAGGGCAGATAGAGATAGTCGGCCATCTTGAAGCGGTCCCGCTCCTTGGTATAGATGGTCAGGCCGTTGTCCCGGACCTCCACTGTGCCGTTGTCGTAGGATGCGCGGTTGGCGTCGCCCTCCCAGACACTGAAGCCGTTGTTCCAGTTGTCGCCGTGGTGGGCGCGGCTCTGGGAGTAGTCGGACAGGGTGATCCTGGGTGTCACGTTCGCCGCCGCGAGCTGGGCAGGAGCGTCCGCCCCGGTCACGTCAAGGGTCGGGACCTCGACCTGTTCCTCCGCCGGCGCGGCCAGGGCGGCGCCGGGCAGCAGGCCCAACAGCATGACAAGGGCCAGCAGGAGACTCAACACACGTTTTTTCATCTTTGTTCCCTCCGTGTTACATGATTTTTGTCCCCAGGGTCCCCTGGGGACAGCGTGGGGCGCGCATGATCATCATCCCAACTGGGCTGTCACCGTTCCAGGGCGGTCCAATCCCGGTTTTCTGTCAGCGCGCGCCAGCGCTCAATGCCGGTGCTACCGCTTCGGTCGTAGGTGTGGCCGTTGGTGGCCTCCTGCACGTCCAGGTAGTACCACTTGTCCGCGGGGTTATCGGGCCAGCGAAGCATGTCCCCCGTCAGTCCGTCCGCGGCGGGAAGCCGTCCCAGCATCCGGTTGACCAGCGTCATGACCTGTGCGCGGGACATGGGCTCGTCGGGGTGGAACAGGCCATCGTCGTAGCCCTTGATCCAACCCGCCGCTACGGCGCGATCCACCTCGTCCTTGGCCCAGTGGCCGTCCAGGTCGTCAAAGCCGCTGTCTGGGACATCTGCGTTGCTCAGGAAGCGGGAGGCAAGCGCGGCGAACTCCGCCCGGGTCATTTCCCGCTCGCCGCTGAAGGTGCCGTCGGGCAGACCGCGGATCAGCCCCGCCTGGAAATCGGTGGACACCGCGTTGTGATACCACCTCTCGGTCCCCACGTCCGGAAAGGGGTTTTCCTCGCTCCAATGGACCGCCCGGAAGTCCTCGGTCATCAGACGAAAGAAGATCGTGGCCGCCTCCGCGCGGGTGATGTGCCCCTCCGGCCGCACGGTGCCGTCGTCACAGCCTACGATGTAGGCAAAGTGTTCCTCCCGCTCCAGCGCGAGAAGGGGGGCCATAGGCACCGGGGTGTCGCTGAGGTCCTGCTCCTCCGGCGGTCTGGGGCGGCTGGGACGACTGGGCCGGGCCGAGGTCTCCTTCGTCCATTTGGCGTAGAGGGTGACCGCCTCGGTCACGGCGTCGGCCTCAAAATCCCACGCGGTCTCACATGTGGCGTCCTTGTACCAGCCGTCGAATTTCCAGCCGCTCTCCTCAGGTGCTGTTGGGGCGCTTGCTTTTTCGTTCCAGCTGACGCTTTGTTCGTCCGGCGCGGCGCCGTGTCCTTGAACGTCAAAGGTCACGGGGTAGGTGTTGACAGACCATTGGGCGGTGTAGACCGCATCCCCCGTCACCTTCTCCGACACCTCCGGCAGCCAGCCTTGGAAGGTATAGTTTTCCCGTTCCGTGGCGCCGGAAAATCCGGGGGTATCGTCGCCGCCAGTACAGAGGTGGCTCTCCTTCGGAAAGGCCTCGCCTTCCAGGCCGTCTTGGTAGGTGACAATGGGGAAGGTCAGCACCAGCTTGCCCACCCCGTCCATCTCCATCAGCCGTACGATAAATCGCGGATCGTCGCTGAGGAAGTGGGCCTTGTCGGCCTCGGTGATGGCGTATCCCTCGCCGGGCACGGCCACCACGCGGTAAACGCGCTCGGGGTGCTCCGGGTCGTCCTTGTCCGGGGCCATCCAGCGGGCCAGTCCGCTTGGCTCAAAGTCCGACTGGAGCGCTCCGGTGATCACAAAGGGCTCGGTGGCGGTCGCCCCTTCCTGGTCGCCCACCCAGTCCTCGCTGCCGTCCAGGCAGAGGTTTTCAAATCCGGCGATCCCGCTTTTGTTTTCCGTGATCCGTGCGCTCCCGGACAGAGAGACCTTCAGCATGGGCGAGGCCAGAACACCGCCGCCGTACTCCCGCGCCTGGTTTTTCGTGATCTCACCGCCGGAGAGGGTCAGCTGGCCGTGGTCACAGCCGATGCCGCCGCCGCTCTTCGCCGCGTGGTTCCCGGTCACCGCGCCGCCGGTCATCTCCATGATGGAGTGATCCCATGCGAGAAACACGCCGCCGCCCTCGCCGGGGCTTTTCATATCTGTGTTGGCGGCGATATAGTCCGACAGGCTTTCGTTTTCCGGCTCCACCGCGCGGCAGGCGTCGATCTGCCCCGCTTCCAGCTTGAGGGAGCCCCAAAAGACCGCCACGCCGCCGCCCTGGTAGCTCTCGCAATCCTCAATGCTGCCGCCTTGCAGGGTCAAACAGCTTTCGGCGCTGTTGACCACCGCCACGCCGCCGCCGGACCAGGCGCGGCAATTCTTGATGGCGGAACCGGGCTCCATCACCATGGAGCCGCTGAGGAAAACGCCGCCGCCCAGCCAATTTTTGCCGGTGCGGCTGTTGTCGTTGCGGTTATTTTGGATGCAGGCCCCGTCGCTCAGGGTGAGACTGCCGTTTTGCACCAGCACCAGCGGGCCGCTGGCCACCAGGTCCTTATCGTACCCTCCGTCGACGATCACGCTCTCCAGCCGGGCGTCGGCGGAGATCATCAACAGGGTGGGATGGCCGTTGATGGCGCTGGTGAGGGTATAGACTTCCCGCTCCTCGGTGTCGGGATCGTCGTAGCTGGTGAGGGTCATGGGCTTTCTGATGGACGGGATACCTGTTTGCGCGGTGATGTAGAAGTCCTTCAGCAGCATGACCGTACCGCCCTCATATACCTTGCCAAGGGCCGCGGCCAGGGTGCCGTCGATCCACTCGCCGTCGGGCCCAGTCTGGTACCGCGCTTCGGGCTCCGAGGCGGCCAGGGCCAGGCCAGGCAGCAGCCCCAGCAACAGGCAGAGGATCAGCAGGGTGGAAAGCAGTCGTTTTGTGTGTTTCATGGCGATGATCTTCTCTCTCAAAGCTCTTCCTGGGCGGGCGCGAACAGCTGCCCGGCCAGGTCTAGCAAACGCTCTTGACTGGCCCCGGCGTCTACGCTGAGGCTGTATAGCTGGCCGGGGACCACATCGAACCAGACGACCTTGCCCGCCCCGGCGTCGTTCCAGTCCAGCTGGGCGGGACACCAGCCCACCTCGCCCTCAGCGTGCCGGGCAAAGTCGCCGTCCACGCCGGAGATGTCGGCAAAGTCGGCGCTTACGTCATAGGTGGGGGCAATGCGATAGGCGCACACCGCACCGTCCAGGGTGAAGGTGGTCTCGCCCACTGCCAGGTCGCCCAGGGTGAAGGCGTTGTAGTGGATGTCCTGGGCGTCCTCCGGGGCTTGGGCCAGTTGATAGCCCAAAACGCGGAAGATGTCATCCACCGTGTCCAACAGGTCGGCGGGGGTCATGTCGGAGCGGACGGCCCACTGGGTCTCATCGGCTCGCCAGCTGACCTGGGAGAGCTGTGCGTTGGAGCGCAGGGCCAGGCTTGTGCCGCCAGTGGTCCAATCCACCTGGTCGGTCCAGACCTCGCCGCCGCCAAAGAGGTCCTGGGGCTGGTCAGTCTTCCACGCCCGGAGGGTGACGGCGTGGCCGTCCCGGGCAAATTCCGCCTGGGCCACAGGGGTTTCGCTGGGGCTGGGCAGCAGGTCGTAGGTCACGTTCTGAACATCCACCGGAATGGGTAGTTCATAGCCATATCCGGCAAGGTCGGCGGCGGTGATGACGCTCTCAGACGGGGCGGGGGTCCTGCCCTGCCAGAGCAGCGCGCCAAGAAGCACGCACAGGCAGGCGGCGGCTGCGGCCGCCAAGCTCTTCCAGTGAGCTTTGAACTCGCGTTTTGGAATGGACAGAGCCTCTTCCAGAAGGTCGTCGTCCACAGCGTTCATAAACAGTAAAAACCGGGCGTATGCAAGCTCTCTCATACGTAGACTTCCTCCTCTTCCATGGCTTGGCGAAGCTTGTTGCGGACGCGGAACAGGGCAGATTTGACCCGTTCCTCTCCCACGCCGCACTCCTGGGCGATCTCCCGGACGCTCATGCCATACCAATACCGCAGGAGGAAATATCGGCGGTGCTCCTCGCTCTGCCGGCGAAGGAAGCGGTTAAGAAAATCGTGGAAGGTCACCTCATCGGTCACCTTGTCTCCGGGGTCGGGCAGGCTGTCGCTCAGCTCCCCGAAGGTCTCCGCCAGGGCGGAGTCCCGCTTTTGGGCGCGGTTGTAGTCCAGCCGGTTCAGGGCCAGGTTCCGGGTGATGCGGCCCACATAGCCGCCTAAGTAGGCCGGGCGCTGGGGTGGGATGGTGTTCCAGGTCTGGACCCAGGTGTCGTTGACGCACTCCTCGCTGTCGCGCTTGTCCCACAGGATGCGCTGGGCGATAGCCCGGCACATTGCGCCGTACTTTTCCGCCAGACGGGTGATGGCCTCCTCCGCCCGCCGGAAAAACAGCTCGATGATCTGGATATCTTTCATCTCTCTACCTCCCTATAACTATATTGACAGTTTTTCTTCCGCCGCCGTTGCGCGCGGGTGGAAATTTTCCCTGCCCTCTCATTCTCGCGGTTTATTTCCGGGTATGCCCCGCCCTTTTCTTTTGTTTTAGCTTGACAAGAATCTATTTCTCAAATATCATTATACGGTGTCCACCCATGGACAAGTCAAGAGCCGGAGGGGATCAAATTGGACGATTTTTTTGCCATACGCCAGGTATGCAAAAGCTGCGGCCTTTCCCGTGCCACCCTTTTGCGGATGGAGGAACGGGGCCTGCTGGAGCCCGCCTCTGTCGACCCCGAGACAGGCTACCGCCGGTATGATACCCTCAATGTGAGCCAGATCATGCAGATCAAGCTGTTCCTTGGCATGGGCATGAGCTATGACGACATCGCGCTGTACTACCGCTCCAACGGCACCTCCCAGGAGCTTTTGGACCGGGTGGAGGAGAAGTATCTGCAATTCAAGCGGACCTACGAGGAGATCAAGCTCCGGGTGGATAAGCAGGAGCATCTGAGCTTTGAATTTGTGGACCTGCCCGAGTATGTCTGCTATACCCGGCGGGCCCGGGGGACCACCTCGGAGGAGCATTACTGGGTCATGTACCAGCTCTATCGCGAGGCGGTGGAGAAGGGCTACCGGCTGCTGAGCTCCGAGCCGCTGTTCCTGGTCAAGGAGCGCACCGACTTTATCGAGGGGGAGTTCCAGGAGCAGGAGGAGGACTACGTCTGCTGTATTCCCCTGGAGCCGGAGGTCGCTCCCGGGGAGGCGGTGGTCTATCCCGCCTGCCGGGGCCTATCCTGCCTGGCCTATGGGAGCTACGCCCACGTGCCCGAGGCACTCAACGCCCTGGGCCGGGAGCTCCGGGAGCGGGGCTTGAAGAGCGCGGGCTATGTGCGGGTGCTGGGCCTGGTGGCCCCCTATGTGGGCCGGGAGATCTCTCCCAACAACTACGTCACCCGCCTGGTGGTGCCCATCGAAGGGTAAGTATGAGCTGTGAAACGCACCTCAAATTGAGGTACACCGAAGGAGCGCAAACAAAACAAGTGGACGGCGGCAGCGTCGTCCACTTGTTTTATTTTTTCATTGTTTAGCATATCAGCCGTTAAACTCCCCTCTTTACCCTTGCCAATTTGCTGACCACATAAACAGCCACAGCCCTGCGTGGAGCAGACAAAACAGATGTGGTCAAGCATTGCTAAACGGTATTATAAATCTAGTAAAAACGTCTGGAGGCAACAAATATAACTACAAAAACACTAAAACAGCGGTTTGGGACCAGGAGACCGTGGGTTCAAGTCCCGCCACTCGGACCAAAAGCCCTCTGAATCATTGATTCCAGAGGGCTTTTCTTTGTATGTTGCAACTTGGATTTGAGTCTCTTGCACAGAAAGGACTTGACATCGTACAAATTGTACGTTATAATGTCATTGTAATACTTGACGGGAGGATGGATATATGGAACGTATCATGTGTTGGAACAATAAGGGCGGTACTGGAAAGACCAGTCTCTCATTTCAAATCATTTGTGAATATGCACGTCAAAATCCAAAAGAAAAAGTTTTGGCAATTGATGTTTGCCCTCAGGCAAATCTTTCGGAATTGCTGCTTGGAGGCTTAAATCAGGGCGGAAGTGACAATCTTTTGAAATGTCAAGGAACTTCTCCGCGTGCAACAATCGGCGGTTATTTCCAAATGCGCCTTCCCTCCCCTTATGCGGCGCCAACCTTCACTGCATCAGATTATATTACAACTCCTGCAGAATTCAATAGTTACATACCGAAAAACATCGATTTGGTGTGCGGAGATCCTTTGCTCGAACTTCAGGCAAATGCAATCTCCACTCTGGCCAACAACCAGATTCCGGGTACTAATACTTGGTTGGCAATTATTGATTGGCTCAACGATTTTCTTGTCCCTCTTGAAGAAGAGTACGACGTATTTTTCTTTGACGCAAACCCCAGCTTTTCCATCTATACACAGATTGCAATTGCCGCTTGCCGAAAAATTGTCCTTCCTGTTATGGCAGACGATTCTTCGAGAAGAGCGATTCAGAACGCTTTTTCTCTGGTGTACGGATTGAAGCTCCCTTCTGAAATTTATACCCGTTATGCCTTTGCGGAGAAGCTGAAAGAAGCAGGAAAAGAACTTCCCAAAGTTCATATGATTCTAAAGAATCGTTTAACGCAGTACATGGGGCCTGCATCAGCTTATTCTACTGTACTGAGCGCAATTGACCGTGATATCGAGTCTCTGCTAAAAAGCCACCCTGAGATTTTCACCTTTTCCAGAATTGAGGATGGTGTAACCAATATTCGTGACTTCCAGACCACTGGTGTTGTATCGAGTGCGCGTGGTTGCCCATTTTATACACTCAACTCTGGGCGCCTGGATATCCTTGGGCAGCGCGTTCAAGTAAAAGAAGACTATCGCCAAAACTGTGTAAACAACATCCAAGATGTTGTTGCTAAGATTTTTTAACCTTTTTGATGCGCATGAACAAAAAAGACAAGGACTATTCCTTGCCCTTTTTGTTGTGCACTACCTCTCTATTTTCTGCCGCTTCAGCTCTATCAGTTTGACTTTCGTCTCCATAATCAGCAGCTTCAGTTTCTCCTCGCACTCTTCCCTCGTCTTGACGTACACATCCCGGGAGTGTTTCTTCCCATCCGGCCACACAGGGGAATAGCGACCCTCCCAGAGATGGTCATTGATTTGGCAGATACAGCCGGAGGCTTGCGGCGTGTGCCAAGGTAGGGCTGGAAGGTGGTCAAGGTCCGTTCTTCTTGCGGCTGCACAGGTAACTCCTGCGCAGCCGCTTTTCCTATCCCCTGGTCGATCTTCATGACCGCCGACACATAGCCCAGGATGGCGGATAGGGCCTTGGCATCCATCCCAGCGAAGTATGGCGCAAATCGTGGAGAAGTACGCCTTCTTGAATTTCCTCCCAAAATGTGTTACACTTTCCTCATCAATTGGGAGTAATTGTTATTGGAACGTCCATCTATTTTACCCCACGTCTGATAGAAAGGAGATGCCATATGGGCAAGAGAGCTCCTATCAAAACATCTCTTCCTGAAATCATAGACTACTGGAAAAAGCATGTTGACGAGTGCGGTCTTAGCGTAGACTGGGCAGAGGCTGACAGCCACTGCTGGAGGTGCGGTTGCGAAAAGGACTTAGAGCGTTGTCACATCGTTCCCGACTCTCTGGGCGGCAAAGATGAGCCCGCCAATCTGGTGCTCTTATGCAAACGATGCCATGCAGAAGGCCCCAATGTGACAGACCCGGAGATCATGTGGGATTGGATCAAGGCATACGCAGTGCCGTCTTATGAAACGTTTTGGTCCGTTCGTGGCATGAAAGAGTACCAATTCGTTTACCACAAGACGATCAGCCAAGAGCTGACAGACATTTTAGCGTGTGCGGGCGTCGCTTCCGACAGCAAAGAGACCATGGAAATGGTCGAGGAATGTACGCATGAGATGTGCCGACAAGCGAGCTTCCATTTCGCGCAGCCCTATTTCAACACCGCGACGGTGGCGGGGATCTTCCGAATGCTACTGAAAGCTTTGGCGAAAAAATATGGGGTGCCCTTTCCCCTCCCTTCCGCGAATGACTCTGCACCCCGAACACCGTGGTGGGCGGAACAGCTCTAAGCTGGAACCCCATAATTCCGACCACGCAAAAGGACCGCCAACCATCGTTGGCGGTCCTTTTCATGTTCTCGTTTTGCCGTTGAGAGTAGGCCCTTGATATCACCGCGTCTGGGTCCAGGTAGCCGCGGGGCACAGGGGGTGCAGGGTGGTCAGGCCGTCCAGGAGCATGACCTTCACCGTGGCGTCGGGGGTGAAGTTGTTGGGGATGAACGTGGTCTTGCCCGCCGGGGCGTTCGACACAGGGGCGATGTACAGGTCGGTGAGGCGGCCGTCGGCGTCATAGGCGGCGAAAACCACGGTGTAGTCCCCCGTCCAGGGCGCGTCGACGACGGCATTGCCATTTTCATAGCGGACGCTGAAGGAGGGCGCGGGCTCAAAGTACACCTTGCCGTCGTCCAGCTTGAGCTGATACTTGCTGTTGTCGCAGAAGAGCTTGGCGTAGTTCACCGCGTTGACGGTGGGATAGCCCTCCGCGCCCTGGACGGCCAGCTTGGGGCTGTCGGCAGTGACCGTGGCCCAGTCGGACACGCTCAGGCCGATCTCGGCCCCCAGCCCCAGGGGCCCGGAGAGCTCCATGTGGCTGCCCTCACCGTCCAGCACCACGTTGCCCAGGGTGTTGTCCGCGATGACCACGTCGCCCTTTACCTGGAATTTGGCGCCGGTGCTCACATAGACGCCCGCCTTATTCCCGGTGATGGCGCCGCCGTCCATGAGGAAGGTGCCGCCGACATCCACGCCCTCGCCCAATCCCTCCAGATTGTTTTTTATGCTGCCGCCATGCATCTGGAATTCACTGTTCTCGCTCACCAGCACACCCACCTGAGCGCCGGAGACCGTGCCACCGTACAGGTGCAGGGCGCCAAACAGAGTGATCACGCTCAAGCTGCCGCTATTGGAGATGGTCCCGGTCTCGGCGCAGTCGCAGAGGTTCAGCGTCGTCTCCTTGCTGGACACAATGGCTACACCGGGGGCTGTAATGGTATGCCCATTGAGGCAGAGGTCGATGGTCCCCTCGGGGGTGGTCCAATCGCCGGAGAGGGCCACATCGGTGGTCAGGTAGTAGTTCCCCGCGTCGGTGGGCAGGCTGTCCGTCTTGTCCCAGGGGGTGAAGGTCACCTGGTCGCCATGCTCGGCGGAGCAGTCCACGCTGACGGCGTGGACGTGGGGCTGGGCCGGAGGAACGACGGTAAGGTGCGCGGTATGGGCGATCTCCTCCTCGTCGGTGAGGACGCGGTTTTCGCTGGGGTAGACAAAGCTGCTACCCTCCTCCAGCAGAGAAGCGTAGGTCACACCGGATACGTTCACAGCCTTGCTGCCGTCGTTGTAATAGTACCCACCGGAGAGAGTGCACTTGCCGCTACCGCTCCAGTAGAGCCCGCTTTCATGACCGACAAAGCTGCCGCCGGAGATGTTGCAGGTCCCTATGCTCACATGTATCCCATACTGGGGCGCGGCGCTGGTGTCGGGGGGTATGTAGTCAAAGGGCGCTCCGCCAAAGGCCCCGCCGGCGATGTTGGCCGTCGCGTCCGTGATACCCAGGCCGCTGTTGCCGCCGGTGGCGGTGGCCTGGAGGGTGGAGCCCTGGGGCACAGTGAGAAGGCCGCCAGTCATAGAAATGGCGTCGCCGCCGCGCTGAATGACTTGATCGTCTGTATTCTTTTTTGCCGAAACGTCCACGGTCCCCGCCTTCAAAATAGCCTCGCCGCCCGTGATCTCCAGGGCGCAGTCGCCGTTGGCGGGAACGGCGGCGGTGCAGCTCTCCCCGGGCAGGCCGATGGTCACGGCAACGCCGTCGCTGTCCACCGTCAGCTTGCCGGAGTTGACGCGGGCCCCAGGCCCTCCACGGTTCATATTAATACGGTCGCTGTAAGTGCCCCCCTGGCCGCCCTGGAGGGTCCCGGTCCCGGTAACGGTCACGTCCGCCCCAGCCACCGTCAAAGCGGGCTTGCCGGTGGCCGCGGCGAGAGAGCTATCGCCCCCCTTGCCGCCGGTGAGGGTGTGGCCGTTCAGGTCCAGGGTGAAGGTCCCGCCGCTGGCGGTGAAGGTCTGGCCATCAGCGGCGGTCACGGCGCTGGCCAGCTGGATGTAGGCCACGGTGTCGCTGTTCGCCGCGGCGGCGGCCAGGGCCTCCTCCAAGGTGCCCTCCTCGGTCAGGTTGTCGGCGTCCGCGCCCCACTCTGCCTGGGCGTTGGAGACCTGGGCCAGCACCAGGCAGGCCACGCCGTCCACGGTCTGCTTTTTCAGACGATAGCCCTCGTGGTCGCCGGTCAGGCTGAACTTGCTAGCGGGGGTGTCGCCCAGCTTGACGATGGGCGCGCCCACCTTGTCCGCCAGGGTTTGCCCCGGTTCTATAACGGAAAACTCGATGGTCAAAGCGTCGCCGGTGTAGGCGGTGGCGTCGATAAAGGGGATGGTGTTCCTGCCGGAGGATTTGTCGCGGAGCCGGATGTCCCCCCTGAAGTTACCGGTGAACTGGGGCGCGCCGGTGAGGGTGAGTATGGACTTAGTGAGGGTCCATTTGCCGTCGTAGTTAAGTACCACCCCATAGGATGCTCCCTGGACGCTGGCGCGGTCACCCAGGGCGACATAGGTGTAGTCGGTGGTGATTGCATCTCCATAGTCGCTGATGATCCGGCCGCTCTCCACCGTCAGCTCAGCGGGGTAATCGGGCAAAGCGGAGCAGTTGATAACATTGTTCTCCCCGTGCAGCGTGCCCTTATCGCCGCAGTCGGATATCGTCAGCGCTGTGCGCTGACGAAGCTCCAGATAATGATTCTCATCTAGGGACAGGGTGTGGCCGTTCAGGCAGAGCCGAACAGCGGCTACGGAGTCGGACACTCCCGACCCCCGGATACACGGCACCTTGGTCAAAGTGACATCGCCCTCCATGCGGTAGCTTCCCGCGTCCAGAAGCAAAAAGTCCTCGCTGTCCGGCATGAGGGCTACGCCGTCCACCAAGAGGGCGTTTTCCTCCCCGGCGGTAAGGGCGTGGTCAAAGGTGACGGTCTCGCCGTCCACCTCGTGGGTGTGGGGCGCGCCGTCGTCCGCCGCCACCGCGCCCAGGGGCAGCAGGGTCAGCAGCATGGCCAGGGTCAGGCTCACGCTCAACAGTCGTTTCTTCATCTTGGTGTCCTCCTTTGGATAAGGGTTTTCGTTCCCGGTCCCGGGAACGGCACGGGCGGCCGCCCGTGTATCACATGTTTGTGCCCATTTATTATAGTATGGGGTGCGAAAAAAAGAAACCCCTCTTGCGTGAAATGGGTCTTTTTTTGCGTGAAATGGGGTTGCGGCTCTTCCGAAGTGTGATAAAATATAGGAGAACGAACGAAAAAATACGCCCCAACGCCTGATGTTAGGAGGCTTTGTATGAACAGCCTGATCAAGCAGACCTTGCAATATCTTGGAGGGGTCATTCCCCCGGCGGTCTTTCTGGCGGTCCTTTGGACCCTGCTGGAGCCAAAATGCCCCCGCAAGGCGGCCCGCCGGGCGCTCCTTGTCTTTCTGGGCGTGGAGTTGGTCATCCAGGGCGCGGTGACGGCCGTGTGGGACAGCCCGGAGCTGGTGTTTACCCTGCTGCCCTTGACCTTCTATCTCCCCGCCATCCTGGGAGCCCATCTGCTGTCGGCCCGGCCCGCGGTCCCTACCGCCGTAAGCTGGCTGCTGGGGCTTTTGTGCCAGCATGTGCTCTTGCTGGTCCAAAAGCTGCTGGTGTTCCCCGTCAACTGGCTGGGAGGCAAGGTCTGGTCGTGGGCCGCGCTGGCGCTGCTGGCATTGGCGGCGGCGGGACTTCTGGTTGTGGCGCTTCGGGTCTTTCGTCCGGCCTTCCGCGCCGCCGCGGGGGAGCTGGGCGACAAGTGGTGGCCGCTGGTGGCGCTGCTGATGACCCTGCTGGCCCTTCACTCCTATTTCCTCTCCGGCCCCACCGCCCCGGTGGTGCTCATCATGCTGCTGTTTACCGCGCTGGTGGCCTTGTGGGTGATGGTCCGGCTGATGACCGCCCTGGCCGCCGAGACCCAGGCCCGGGAGTTCACCGTACAGATGGACGCTCTGCGCCGGGACTATGAACTGCTCCAGCGCAAGCTGGAGCTGGGCCGGGGCTACCGCCATGACCAGCGCCACCACATGCTGGCCCTAAGCGCCCTCTTGCAGGAGGGCAAGACAGAGGCCGCCTTGGACTATGTAAGCGATTGGCAGGGCCAGCTCACCCAGGTCGAGAGCCGGAGCTGGTGCAAAAACGCCGCGGTGAACGCCGTTCTCTCCGTCTATGTGGCCCAGGCGGAGGCGGCAGACTGCGCGGTGGAGGCAGAGGTCTCTCTGCCCGAAGCTCTCCCGGTGGAGGAGCTGGACCTCTGCGTGGCCCTGGCCAACGCCTTGGAAAACGCCATCCACGCCTGTCAGGCCCAGAGCGATGGCGCGCCCCGGCGCGTCAAGCTGGAACTGGCCCTCACTGACCGCCGTCTGACCCTCCATGTGGAGAACTCCTGCGAAAAAGCCGTGGAGTTTGACGCGAACGGTTTTCCCACCGGGGAGCGTCGGCCCGGTCACGGCCAGGGGCTCAAGAGCATCGCGGCGGTGGCGAAGAAGTACCACGGGATGCTCCAATGCGACTGGGCCCAGGGCGTGTTCACCCTGTGGCTGGTGCTGCTGGACGCCGCCGACCAGCCCCGCAAGGCCCGCCGGGCCCCCATGGTGTGCGCGCTGACGCTTTTGGCCCTGTTTTTGCTCAACTGTATGCCCGCTCTGGCCCAGACGCTGGAGCGTGTGCCCGTGCTGGGCAGCGTGATCCGGGTGGTGGACCTGCGCTCCTATGCCTGGTTCTGGGGCGACACCGGCGTGGAGAGCCAGCTTCCCGTTTTGGACGGCGACCAGAGCGCCGTGGACGCGGTGGAGACCAAAAAGGAGGCGTTCATCGCCCAGATGCAGGAGGTCTTTACCACCCAGGCCGCCCGGAAGCACCAGGGCTATGTGTCCCAGGATATCAGCTACGAGGTGGTGCGGGACGACGACGCGCTGTTTATCCTCCGCTTTGATGCGGTCCTCTACGCCGGCAGCTCGGTGGAATACCACAGCCATGTGGTGCTGGATAAGAACACCGAGCAGGTGCTGGCCTTGGCCGACCTGTTTTTGCCCGAGGTGAATTTCGTCTTCCCCATCAGCCGGGAGATCCGCGCCCAGATGGAGGAGCAGATGAACGCGGACGCGGGCGATTACTTCCTGCCCGGCGGCATCTGGCCGGAGGAGGACTGCTTTAAGTCCATCGACCCGGAGACCCAGGACTTCTATATCAATGAAAACGGCCAATTAGTCATCGTCTTTGCCGAGTATGAGGTAGCCCCCGGCAGCATGGGCGCGCCGGAGTTCGTCATCCCCACCGACGCACTGGACGGTCTGCTGGTCCAGCCGTCCCTTTTGCAGTAAGGGGGTGGCGTGATGCTGAAGTGCTGCGTCTGTGACGACGACCCCAAGGACCTGGCGGCCATCCGGGACCTGGCGGAGGACTTTTCCAGGGACCATCCGGAGTTTCCCTTGAAGCTCCAGACCTTTTCCTCTGCCTGCGACCTGTTGGCGCACATGGAGCGCAAGGGAGGCTTTGCCCTCTACCTGCTGGATGTCCTCATGCCCCAGATGGATGGGCTGGAGCTGGCCCGGAAGATCCGGAGGCGGAAGGAGCCTTCGGAGATCGTGTTCCTTACCGTCTCTCGGGAGTTCGCTCTGGAGGCCTTTGACCTCGCCGCCTGCGACTACCTGGTCAAGCCCATTGAGAAGGAACGGTTTGAGCAGGCCATGCTCCGGGCCATGGGGCGGCTGGCCCAGCCGGAGGAGCCGGCCTTTCTCCTCAAGACCAGGGAGGGCCTTCGCCGGGTCCCCTTTCGGGAGTTGGTGGCGGTGGAGAGCTTCAACCATGACCGGGTGTGCACTCTGGTCACCGGCGCCCGGTGCGTCACCCCCGACACCCTGACCTCCCTGATGGAGCGGCTGGGGAACGACCCTAGGTTCTTCTCCCCTCACCGGGCGTATATCATCAACCTGGAGCATATCACCGCCCTGGATACCGACAGCGTGGTCCTGTCCAACGGCCAGCAGATCCCCGTGGCCCAGGCCTCCCTGTCCGCCCTCAAGCGGGCCTATGTGGCGTATCTGTCCCAGATCAACGATTGAGCCATGGCGCCAGTCACCTGCGCTGTCCATGAGACAGCGTGGAAAATACATCAAATCTTAGGAGGTCTATGGTATGAAAAAACGTATGTTGTCCCTGCTGGTGTGCGTGTGTCTGCTGGCGTCGGCTCTGAGCGTCACCGCTCTGGCCGCCGAGAGCGACGTGCTGCCCATGCGCGTCGAGGGGCCCGTCCTCTACCTGGACGGCGAGAAGCTGGTCCCCACCGCCGAGGGTGTCACCCACACCTTTGAAAACGGCGGCGTGGCCACCCTGACCACCGTGGGTCAAAACGAAGCGGGCGGCACCGACTACGCCCTGACCCTGGAAAACGTCCATAGCACCAAGTCCACCCGGATGGCCATGAGCGACGGCGTCTACGCCGCCGGGCTCTTTTTCATGGACAGCCAGCCCATGACCGGTGACGCTTCGGAGCGCAAGGACACCCTGGCCATCACCCTGAAGGGCGAGAACATGATCTTTGTTCAGGGCCAGAGTGACGAGGCCGTGGCCACCGCCTTGGTGGTCACCTGCGGAACTGCCCTGTCCGGGGAGGGCACCCTGACCCTGTGGGCCGCCCCCGCCGAGGACGCTCAGACCAAGTGCTTTGGCACCAACGTGACCGGCGATCTCCAGGTGGGCGTGTCCCTGATCTGTATGGCGGGCATGACCCTGCGTGGCGAGCTGTCCTTTACCGACGGCGCTACCCTGCGCTGGCCCACTGAGCAGGTTCTGGCTGAGCGGTCCGACGCCCAGATTGGCCTGGCCAGCCGTGTGCTGATGGACGGCGAGGCCGCCGCCGACATGGCGGTGGTGGCCGTTCCCTCCGACGAGGTGACCCGGGGCGTGGCGGTGTTCAACCTGTGGCTGGCCAAGGGCGCTCCCGCCCCCCAGGGGGAGTATCCCTTTACCGACGCCGTCATGGCCGACTTTATGCAGCCCGCCATCTGCTGGGCCGCTGAGGCGGGCGTCGCCAAGGGCTACGGCGACGGCACCTTCGGCGCCAATGACCCCATCACCTACGAGCAGTTCGGCGTGATGTTCTACCGCATGAACGGCAGCCCTGCCGTGGAGGGGGACTTCCCCGCCGACTTCCCCTACGCTGACAGCGTCAGCTCCTGGGCCCATGACGCCGTGCTCCGGGCCATCCAGGCCGATTCCTTCCCCAGGGATCCTCAGGGCATCCTGACCCACGGCGAGATGGACCGGCTGGTGGAGGCTTTGAAGAGGCTCCTGGGCTGAGCGGGCAAGCGAATAGAATACCGTGACGACAGAGCGGAGGCAAGCCTCCGCTCTGTCCTGCGGTAGGGTAGCAATATTTTACTTTGCAAAGGGACGTTTTTGTGGTAAAATGCTTAAGATATTTTACCACCTAACGGAGGATCACATATGGCGATGACCCAGCTTACCAACGAGAATATCGACCTGGCGGCGGCCCAGGCAGAGGAATTCCTGCGCCAATACGGCCTGGAGGGCAAGGACTGCTTACGCCTGCGTTTGACCCTGGAAGAGACCTTGCTGAAATATCAGGAGGCCCTGGGGCCAGAGGGGAGCTTTTCCATCCGGTGCGTCAAGCGCCTGGGCCGCGCGCGCATCGAGCTGGCCTTCCCCGGCGAGCGCATCGCCCCCGCTCTCTCCCAGGAGGAGACCGACAGCGAGGTCCTGCGGGGCCTGCTGGCGGGCATGGGCGCGGCCCCCAGCTGGCAGTACAAAAACGGGGTCAATCTGGTCAGCTTTGCCCCGCCCCGAAAAAAGCCCTCCCAGGTCCTGATGCTGCTGGGCTCCATTGCGTTGGCGGTGGTGTGCGGACTATTGGGGCTGCTGCTGCCTGAGGAGGCACGGCTTTTCCTGTCCCAGGACCTGGTATCTCCGCTTTTTAACACCTTTATGGGGCTTTTGACCGCCGTGGCCGGGCCCATGATCTTCCTGTCGGTGACCTGGGGCATTTACAGCATCGGCGACACCGCCACCCTGGGCCGCATCGGCAGCAAGATGATCGGACGGTTTTTGGCTATCTCTCTGCTGGTGGGCCTTGTGATGCTGGGGCTGTTTCTGCCCTTCTTCTCCCTGTCGGGCTCGGGAAACGCCGCCTTCAACTTCCGTGAGCTTTTGGAGATGGTGCTCAACATCGTGCCCGGTAACTTCTTCACTCCCTTTACCGAGGGCAACCCCCTTCAGATCATCTTTGTGGCGGTGCTCATCGGCCTTGCGCTGCTGGTGCTGGGGAGCAAGACCACCGTGGCCGCCTCCTTCATCGAGCAGAGCAACTACATCGTCCAGCTCATTATGGAGGGCATCAGCGCCCTGGTCCCCCTGTTCGTCTTCGGCAGCATCTTCACCATGATCCTCAACAAGAACTTCGCCGCTCTGGCCGGGGCGTACAAGTGGCCCTTGCTGGTGCTGCTGGGAGAGACGGTGCTGGTGGCGGCGTATCTGCTGGTGGTCTCCCTTCGTAAGAAGGTGAGCGTGGCCACGCTGGGGAAGAAGCTGTTTCCGTCCTTTCTCATCTGCCTGTCCACCGCCTCCTCCTCCGCGGCCTTCGCCACCAATGTGGAGACCTGCGAGAAGGACCTGGGCATCGACCGGCGGATCGTCAACTTCGGCATCCCCCTGGGCCAGGTGGTCTTCATGCCCGGCGCCATCACGCTGTTTCTGGCGGCGGGGCTGTGCATGGGCGAGCTCTACCAGGTGGAGATGTCGGCGGGATGGCTGGCGTCGGCGCTGCTCATCGCGGTGGTGCTGGCGGTGGCGGCTCCGCCGGTGCCCGGAGGGGCGCTGACGTGCTACACCATGCTCTTTACCCAGCTCAAAGTCCCCGCTGAGGCCATCACCATCGCCATCACCCTGAATATCATCATGGACTTTTTGGCCACGGCGGTGAACATCCTGTGCCTCCAGACCGAGCTTGTGGAGCTGGCGGGCGGCTTGGATATGCTGGATGAACAGGCCCTTCGGGCCCATAAGTGATAAGGAGGAAACGACGTATGACCATCAACAAAACTCTGGACGGCGCTACCCTGACTCTGGCCCTGGAGGGCCGGCTGGACACCACCACCGCTCCCCAGTTGGAGGCGGAGGTGAAGGATTCCCTGTCGGGCGTGACCGCCCTGATCCTGGACTTTACCGCCTTGGAGTACATCTCCTCCGCAGGCCTTCGAGTGGTGCTCTCCGCCCAAAAGGCCATGAATAAGCAAGGGACCATGGTGGTCCGTGGGGTCAACGAGTACGTGATGGAGGTCTTGGAGGTCACCGGCTTTGCCGACATCCTGACCATCGAATAAGCCATGGCCTATCTGCGTCTGGCATTGGCGGCCGCCTGCCCGGTGGCCGCTACGGTGGTGCTCTATCTGCTGAGCAAGCGGCCCTTTCTGGCCGGGCTGAAGCCCTGGCAGCGGCAGTTGGTATACGGTCTTGTGTTCGGGGCGATGGCGGTGGTCGGCTCGGAATTTGGCGTGCCCATCGACGGGGCCGTCATCAACGTCCGGGACGCGGCGCCCTTATGCGCGGGGCTTATCTTTGGCCCGCCGGCGGGGATCATCGCCGGGGTGATCGGCGGCGCGGAGCGGTGGTTTGCCGTCCTTTGGGGGGCGGGGACCTACACCCGCCTGGCCTGCAGCGTGTCCACCCTGCTGTCCGGTATTTTCGCCGCCGCCCTGCGAAAGTGGATGTTTGACGACAAGACCCCCTCCTGGCAATACGGCTTCGCCATCGGCGTGATCACGGAAGTGTTCCACATGCTGATGGTCTTTTTCACCAACATGGCCGACGTGCGGGTGGCCTTTGGCTTTGTGCGCCTTTGCGCGGGGCCCATGATCCTGGTCAACGGCTGCGCGGTGATGTGCGCGGTGGCGCTGGTGTCCCGGCTGAGCCGGCGTGAGCGCAAGAGCCTGGAAAAGGAGCACCGCCAACTGACCCAGACCTTTTCCAAATGGCTGTCGGCGGTGGTGCTGGTGGCCTTTTGCGCCACCAGCGTGTTCACCTGGTTTTTGCAGACCAGCTCCGCCGAGGACAGCAACCGCCAACTCCTGACACTCAATCTGGACGACGTGAAGCGGGACATCATGGACGCCTCGGACGCCAATCTGCTGGCGCTGACCCGGGGCGTGGCCGCCGACCTCAACGCCGCCAAGGACATCAACGGCATCGTTTTGTCCTCCATTCGCCGTCAGCCGGGCAACGACTTTTCCGAGATCAACGTGGTGGACGAAAACGGCATCATCACCCACTCCTCCACCCTGGGCTATCCCGGCTTTGACATGGCCTCTGGCCAGCAGTCGAGCGAGTTTTTGGTGCTTTTGGACGGCGGCGTGCAGGAGTATGTGCAGAGCTATCAGCCCGTGTCCAAGGACGGCAAGACCTACATGAAATACGCCGGCGTGGCCCTGGACCGGGGCGGCTTCGTCCAGGTGGGCTACAACGCCCGGCGCTTTCGCCAGGACATTGATCAGCGGGTGGTGGGGGCCACCAAAAACCGCCACGTGGGAGAAAACGGCTACCTCATCATCGCCGCCGAGGACTGGAGCATCGTCAGCGGCCCCAAGGGGGACGAGGGAAAAAATCTCCAGACCGCTGGTATCTGGCTGGACACCAGCGCCACGGCGGAATACACCCGGTTTGAGAGCATGGCCTACGGGGAGCGGTGCTACTGTATGTACACCGTCACCGAGGGCTACTCCATCATCGCTGTTACCCCGGTGTCCGATGTGGTCTTCTCCCGGGACCTTTCGGTGTTCATCACCATTTTTATGGAGATCCTGGTCTTTGCCGCCCTCTTTGTGCTGGTGTATCTCCTGATCAAAAAGCTGGTGGTGGAGAACATCCACGAGATCAACCACAGCCTCAGGGAGATCACCGGGGGCAATCTGGACGTGTCGGTGAATGTGCGCACCAACGAGGAGTTTGTCTCCTTGTCCGACGACATCAACTCTACCGTCCTGACCCTGAAGGGCTACATCGCCCAGGCGGCGGCCCGGCTGGACAAGGAGCTGGAGGTGGCCAAGGTCATCCAGTCCTCCACCCTGCCCAGCGTCTTCCCGCCCTATCCCCAGCGCACGGATTTTGACATCTTCGCCAGCATGGACACCGCCCGAGAGGTGGGCGGCGACTTTTACGACTTCTATCTGTTGGACGATGACCGTCTGGCCTTTTTGATCGCCGACGTGTCGGGCAAGGGCATCACCGCCGCCATGTTTATGATGAAGGCCAAGACCCTTATCAAGAGCTACGCCGAGAAGGAGACCGATGTGGCCGCCATCCTCACCCAGGCCAACGAGGCCCTGTGCGAGGGGAACGACGCGGAGATGTTCGTCACCTGCTGGATGGGCATCCTCACCTTTTCCACCCACACCGTCTCCTTCGCCAACGCCGGACACAATCCGCCTCTGGTCCGCCGCCAGGGCGGGCAGTTTGAATACTTCAAGTCCAGGCCCGGCTTCGTGCTGGGTGGCATGGAGGGCGTCCGCTACCGCTCCGGGGAGCTGACGCTGGCGCCGGGGGACGAGATCTTCCTCTACACCGACGGCGTCACCGAGGCCAACGACAGCGAAAACGCCCTCTACGGCGAGGAGCGGCTGCGCTCGGCGCTGAACGCTATGGAGGATGTGGACGCCCAAGAGCTCTGCCGCCGGGTCAAGGCGGACGTGGACGCCTTTGTGGGCCAGGCCGACCAGTTTGACGACATCACCATGCTGAGCCTGCGGCTACTGCCCCAGAGCGTACTGGAGCTGCGCGCCGACCTTGCCGAGCTGGAGCGGGCCACCGCCTTTGTGGAGGACACCCTGCGCGCCGCCGGAACAGAGGAGAAGATCATTGTGAAGATGAACATCGCCGTGGACGAGATCTTCTCCAACATCGCCCGCTATAGCGGCGCGGACAGAGCTCTGGTGGAGTGCGCCGTGACGCCGCAGCGGGTGACGGTGCGCTTCGTGGACAACGGCAAGCCCTACGACCCCACCCAGCGCGCCGAGCCCGACGTGACCCTTTCCGCCGAGGAGCGGGACATCGGCGGCCTCGGTATCCTGATGGTGAAGAGGTCCATGGACGGCGTGGAATACGCCTACGAAAACGGCCAGAATATCCTGACCCTTTGGAAAAATCGCTGAGAAGGGAGACTATGCCCATGAGACCTCGCGCCTGGCTGTGCCTTGCCCTGGCGCTGACGCTCCTGTGCGTCTCCCCCGCCCTGGGGGCGGGGACAGCAGAGGAGCTCTACGCCCAGGCCATCGAGGACGCAAAGACCATCGAGCCCGAGGAGCTGCTGCCCCTCAAGACCACCCTGACCCGGGACGACCCCTATGCCCAGTGGAACGCTTTGGGTGACCGGGTACTGGTGTGCACCTGGAACGACACGCCGGAAGACTACCCTGACGGCGCTGACCTCACCGTAGGGGATGAGCCGGTGTGGGTCTTCTCCCCGGTGGAGTTTGAATCGTGGTACTGCAACAACGCCGCCGGCGTAGAGGATTGGGAGCTGCGGCTTTGTCAGCTCATCGGCCTGCCGCCCGACGCGGGGTATACCCACTTCACCACCCTGTGGGCCGACCCCGGCGACCTGCTACGCCCCGCCTTCGACCCGGACGTGACCACCAACACCATGTCCGGCGACCTGACCGGGAACACGTGGTATCAAGACTGGTTCGAGGATAACACCGCCGCCTCCTACGGCGACGACGGCTACCCCTGGACCCGGCTGGGCTACACCTATGACTGGGCCCCCAACGGCACGGAATACGGCCTGACGGAATTCATCCTGCCCGTGGGCGCGGTGGCCACGGTGGAGCGCACCGTTACCACCCAGGACTATCTGGACGGCCTGGCAGCCGAGGAGAAGAACGCCCTACCCACGGAGGATAGCCTGGACGCCCTGAACGGCAAGCGGCTGGGCGTGGCCACCGGCTCGGTGTTTGACCGGGTGGCCCTGGAGCGGCTGCCCCAGGCCCAAGTGTCCTACTTCGACGCCCAGCCCGAGATCGTGGGGGCCCTGCTGGCGGGGCGGGTGGACGCCATGATCACCGACGAGCCCCTGGCCCGGGACATCCTGCGCCAGACCCCCGGTCTGCGCATCGTGCCTGAGATGTTTCGCACCGATTCCTACGCCTTCGCCTTTCCCCTGGACCACACCGCACTCCGGGACGAGGTGAACGAGGCCCTGGCGGAGCTGAAGGCCGACGGCACTCTGGAGGAGATGGACGTGCGGTGGTTTGGAAACGACGAAGCGGCCCGGGTCCTGCCCGAGCTGACCTTAACAGGCGAAAAGGGCGTGATCCGCTTCGCCACGGTGTGCTCCAACGCCCCCTTTGCCTTCATCAAGGACGGGCAGATCGTGGGCTATGACGTGGAGGCTGCCCTACGGGTCTGCCACAAGCTGGGCTACGCTTTGGAGATCACCGACATGGACATCGCCGCGCTGATCCCCGGGGTGCAGGCGGGACGGTTTGATATGGCAGGAGCCTGCATCACCGTCACCGAGGAGCGCAAGCAGTCGGTGCTCTTTTCTGAGGCCGACTATACCGGCGGTATCGTGGCCATCGTCCCCGCCGGCGAAACGGCAAATGAGGACCAGGGCTTTTGGAGTGGGGTGTGGGACGGTTTTTACAAAACCTTTCTTCTGGAGAACCGCTGGAAGCTCTTTGCCCAGGGCCTTGGGGTGACCCTGCTCATCTCGGCGTGCTCGGCGGTGCTGGGCACGGCGCTGGGCTTTGGGCTTTGTATGCTCTGCCGCTCCAAGCGCCGGTGGGCCAACGCCCCCGCCCGGGCCTTTGTCCGGCTCATCCAGGGCGTGCCGGTACTGGTGCTGCTGATGATCCTCTACTTCCTGGTGCTGCGGGATGTGAAAAACAGCATTTTTGTGGCGGTGACGGGCTTTTCCATCAACTTCGCCGTCTACGTGTCCGAGATGCTGCGCACCGGCATCGAAACGGTGGACGCCGGACAGTTGGAGGCGGCCCAGGCCCTGGGCTTTAGCAAAGCCCAGACCTTCTGGAAAGTCACCGCTCCCCAGGCGGTGCGCACCGTTTTGCCCGTTTACCGGGGAGAGTTCATCTCCATGGTGAAGGCCACCTCGGTGGTGGGCAGCATCACCATCCAGGACCTGACGCGGGTGAGCGACATCGTCCAGGGCCTGACCTTCAACGCCTTTTTCTCGCTGGTCTCCACCGCCATCATCTACTTCGCCTTGGCCAATCTGCTGGGGCTGGGGCTGTCGGCGCTGGAGCGGCGGCTGGATCCGAAGCGGCGCAAGCGGGTCATAAAGGGGGTGGTGATGGCATGATCACCGTCAAGCATCTGCGCAAGGAATTTCCCAACGCCACGCCCTTGAAGGACGTGAACTGCACCATTGAAAAGGGAGAGGTCATCTCCATCATCGGTCCCTCGGGCACCGGCAAGAGCACATTTTTGCGCTGTTTGAATCTGCTGGAAACGCCTACCTCGGGAGAGATCGTCATCGACGAGGTCAACATCCTGGAAAAGGGCGCGCCCATCCAGGACCTGCGCAAGCGCATGGGCATGGTGTTCCAGTCCTTCAACCTCTTCTCCCATCTAATGGTCATCGAGAACATCATGCTGGGGCCGGTGGAGTTGCTGGGCCGGGACCGCCAGGCGGCCTACGACCGGGGCTTGGAGCTTTTGGAACTGGTGGGCCTGCGGGACAAGGCCCTGAACTATCCCGACGAGCTCTCCGGCGGGCAGAAGCAGCGCGTGGCCATCGCCCGGACCCTGGCCATGGACCCGGAGATCGTACTCTTTGACGAGCCCACCTCCGCTTTGGACCCCACCATGGTCTCCGAGGTGCTGGGGGTCATCCGCCGCCTGGCCCAGGAGGGGATGACCATGATGATCGTCACCCACGAGATGAAGTTTGCCCGGGACGTGTCCACCCGCATCTTCTATATGGATCAAGGAGAGATCTACGAGGACGGGCCCCCGGAGCAGATCTTCGGCGCGCCCCAGCGTGAGCGCACCCGGGCCTTTATCCGGAAGGTCCGCACCTACTCCTTCGACATCCAGAGCCGCAGCTTCGACTTCTACGCCATGATGGCCGGACTGGAGCGCTTCGCCGGACACTACGCCCTCTCGGCCAAGCAGTCCAACGCCCTCCAGCTTGCCGCCGAGGAGCTGGTGGTCAACCAGCTCCTCCCCAAGATCGAGGGAGAGCCAAACTTGACGCTGACGGCGGGCTACTCCGAGGAGACCGGGGCGGTGGAGCTCACCGCCGCCTGGCCTTCCGTGGAGCCTTTCCCAGAGCTCTTCGCCCAGGGCGAGGAGGAGGACATCTCTCTGCTTTTGCTGCATAAGCTGCTTCAGGGCCACAGCCAAAGCTGGGAGAACGGGGAAAACCGGGTCCGTTTGGAGCTGTAAGGGGGAGAAAACCGTGATCACCTTTTTTGCCGCCCTAGTCCTGCTGGTGGCGGGCTATTTTACCTATGGCAAACTGATGGAGCGGGTCTTCCAGGTGGACGACCGGCCCACCCCCGCCGTGGTCCACCCCGACGGAGTGGACTTTATCCCCATGAAGACCTGGCGGGTGTTCCTCATCCAGCTTTTGAACATCGCCGGGCTGGGGCCCATCTACGGGGCCATTGCCGGGGCCTGCTGGGGCCCAGCGGTGTATCTGTGGATCGCCTTCGGCACCATTTTGGGCGGCGGCGTCCACGACTTTCTCTCGGGCATGATGTCGGTGCGAAACGACGGCGCGTCCATCTCCGAGGTGGTGGGGCGGTACATGGGCAAGGCCGTCACCTTCATCATGCGGGTCTTCTCGGTGGTGCTGCTGGTGATGGTGGGGGTGAACTTCGCCGCCGGGCCCGCGGGGCTGCTGGCCAAGCTGACCCCGGCGTGGCTGAGCCAGAATTTCTGGCTCATCGTCATCATGCTCTACTACCTGGCCGCCACCTTTTTGCCCATCGACAAGATCGTGGGCAAGCTCTACCCTGTCTTTGGCTTGTGCCTCATCGTCATGGCTCTGGGGGTGGGCGGAGCGATCGTGCTGTTCCACGGCGCGGATATGCCCGAGCTGACCCTGAGCGCTCTGACCACCGCCCATCCGGCGGGGACGCCCAAGTGGGCCATGATGTTCGTCACCGTGGCCTGCGGGGCGGTGTCCGGCTTCCACGCCACCCAGTCCCCCATGATGGCCCGGTGCGTCACCTCTGAGCGTAAGGGCCGCAAGGTGTTTTACGGCGCCATGGTGGCCGAGGGGATCATCGCCCTCATCTGGGCCGCCGCCGGGGTGACCTTCTACGTAAACCACGGCTCTCTGGTCGACGGTATGGTGGGTCTGCAGGCCGCCATCGCCGCCCAGGGCCAGGGCGGCGTGGTCTACGACATCTGCACCACCTTGCTGGGAAGCGTGGGCGGCGTGCTGGCCATGATCGGCGTCATCGCCTGCCCCATCACCTCCGGGGACACCGCCTTCCGCTCTGCCCGGCTCACCATCGCCGACTGGTTCAAGCTGGACCAAGCCAACGCCAAAAAGCGGGCGTTGCTGGCCGTTCCGCTGTTGGCGGTGGGCTTCGTCATCGTCAAGGCCCTGCCCTGGACCTACCTGTGGCGGTACTTCTCCTGGTCCAACCAGACCCTGGCCATGATCGTTTTGTGGACGGGGGCGGTGTTTTTGCGTAAATACGGCTACCCGCCCATTTGCGCGTGGATGGCGGCCCTGCCCGCCGCCTTTATGACCGCCGTCAGCGTGACCTATTTTATCCAGGCCCCCGAGTGCCTGGCCCTCTCCACCGCCATCGCCACCCCCGTGGGCATCCTGGCCGCCGGGGCCTGCACGGCGCTCTACGCCGCCAGTGGCCGCAAGGTTTAGCGCGCAACCCCTGTCCCTCCCTTAGACCAAAAAAGAGGAACGGCCCCGGGGCCGTTCCTCTTTTTTGCCGTTTTACTCGATCACCGGGACAGGCTCGGTCCGCTCCACCAGGTCCAGCAGCCGGGCCATAGCGGAGATCCATTTCAGATCGTCGTCGGTGAGTTGGAGCTGGCCGGTCTGGTTGCCCCGCAGGATGCCCGCGGCCAGCAGCTGCTCCGCACTGGGCCGGGCCCACTGGGGCAGCTGGTCCACCTGGTGGTAGACCCGCGGGGCTGGCCGCAGCCGCTCCACCTCCTGGGCTACGATCTGGCGCACCTGTTCCTCCGTCAAGGGCGTTTCCTCCTCCTGGTCCAAAATGGCCTGCACCTCGTGGCGCAGGTGGTTCATGCTCTTGCCATGCTTGGGCAGCCACTGGCCCATGTCGGCGTGGTTGGAGCCCATGCCCGCGCGGTAGCTCTCGGCGTGGTCGTGGATGGTGGCCGCCGTGTAGCCCAGCTCCACCGCCACAAAGACGTTCCACGCCACCAGCAGCTTCCACATCCGGTCAAAGTACCCCTGGTTCTTGGCCACGTCGTAGCCCACCATGGTGCCGCCGGCGTAGGTGTGCCCCGCGGGCTCGCAGACCTCCCACTGGATGCGGCTTTCGTTCCAGCTCCCCCGGCTGCCCGAGCCCACGCCCCAGGGCCGCCGGTCATAGGGCATACACAGGATCACACGCCCCTCCCCTGTGTGGAAGTCCCCCAAAATGGCGTTGACGCCCCAGCCCGCGTCGGTGCGGTCCATGCGGCTGTACATGGCCTCCGCCGAGGGCTGGGCCACCCCCAGGGAGTGGTTGACGCACCCCTCTACCTGGATGGTCCGGCCCGCGCGGTAGGCACCGTTTTTGGTGGCGTAGCGCACCTCCAGGTGGGCCTGGGCATAATCTATCCACTCACGCCTGGTCATCGTCGTCCCCCTCCTCTACCCACTCCTGCACATACTGTCCCCCGCTGTTCAGGCGAAAGTAAAAGGGCCCTGTCCTGTCTCGCCGAAAGGCCCGGATGGGCGTGGACACGCAAAAGCCGATCTCCGAGTCGTCGTCCTTCTGGCAGGGATAGCGACACATGGCGTGGTCGCATATGACGTTCTTCTCCGGGTCGCAGAGGTAAAATTTCACCCGGCGGCCTGTGTCGGGGTCCGTCAGGTACCCCTCCCGGCCCGCCTTCAGCTTGCTCAGCTCCATAGCCTTGTCCCCTTTCCGTCAAGCTTCGCTCTATCCCTATGGCCCCGGCGGCGGGGATAGAACCAGGCCAGGGGTTGTCTTGGGGTGATAGAACTGCTATAATGGACGTGGCAGCCTGACATAGGGAGGGGACAATGATGAGAGCACGTCAAAGCTTCGTGGCGGTAATCCTCGTGTTGGCGGCGATGGTTTCCCTGTGCGCCTGCTCCAGCGATCCGGACAACGACGGCGAAAACTGGGGCTCCTTCACTCCGGATAAGACGTATAGCTATGATGAAAAATACTACGCCCTCCAAAGCGTGGTGGAGGGCGAGGAGGCCAGGATGATACGGGTGAGCGTCTACTTGGCGGACGCCGACCAGCTCGTGGCGGAATTTGAACCGGCGAGAGCGTGGGACTTTTGGGGGATCTGCTGGGAAAGGGACACCTATCACATTTGGACCCAGTCCAGCGACATTGGTATACGTTGTTACGCCTATCAAGACGGCGTCTGGGCACTGGATGAGGACAGTGACCGGCCTTCCTACATCCGTTCCAGATATGATACATAGCCGCCAAGAGCAAGACAAGGGCCGCGCCCGGATGGGGCGCGGCCCTTAGTTTTGTCACTTCTTCCTGCTCCTTACCCGCCCTGGGTCAGGTCCGTACCGAAGTATTTCACCGAGAGCCGGGCCAGGGTGCCGTCCTCTTGGAGCTCTGCCAGAGCCTTGTCCATCTCGGCGCGGAGGGTCTCGGTCTCCTGGCCCTTGCGAAGGGGCAGGGCGATGGCGTCGGCCTCCTGGGTATAGGCCGCCACCTTGATGTTGGCCTCGGGGTGCTGGGCGGTGTAGTCCAGGTAGGTGACCTCGTCGTTCAGCGTGGCGTCGATGCGGCTCTGGAGCAGCAGCTCGATGGTCTGATTGAGGTCGTCCACGCCGGTGACCTTGGCCCCGTAGCGCTCGGCCACGGCGGCGTAGGTGGAGGAGATGGTGTTGGCGGTGGTCATGCCCGCCAGGTCCTCAAAGGACTGGATACGATCGTCGTCGGCGCGGACCATCAGGGCGGTGCGGGAGTAGGCGTAGGGCGTGGAGAAATCGAACTTTTCGCTGCGCTCGGGGGTGACGTTGACGCCGTTGGCCATGGTGTCGTACATCCCGCTCTCCAGCCCCATGAGCAGGCTGTCCCACTCCCCTTCCACAAAGTTGGCCTCCACGCCTAACTTATCGCAGACGGCCTGGGCTACCTCGATATCGAAGCCCGTCAGCTGGTCGTTTTCATCGTGGTAACTCCAGGGAGCCCAGGTGCCTTCGGTGGCGATGGTCAGGCTGCCCTTCTCCCGGACGGCGTTCAGCAGGCTGCCGCCGCTCTCACCACCGCAGGCGGCCAGTAGGCACAGGCTCAGAGCAACAAAGATCAAAATGGAAATGATACGCTTCATGTCAATTCTCCTTTTCACTTTGGTCCAGCATACGCAAAAACGCTTTCGCCCGCTCGGTCCGGGGCCGGGCAAAAAAGTCCTGGGCGGAGGCGGCCTCCACCACCATACCGTCCTCCATGAACACCACCTTGTTGGCGGCGCTCTTGGCGAAGGCCAGCTCATGGGTGACCACCAGCATGGTCATGCCGCTGCGGGCCAGGTCCCGCATGACGGCCAGCACCTCGCCGGTGAGCTCGGGGTCCAGGGCGGAGGTGGGCTCGTCGAAGTAGATGATCTCCGGGTCCGGGGCCATGGCCCGGGCGATGGCCACCCGCTGCTGCTGGCCGCCGGAGAGCTGGCTGGGGTAGGCCTTCGCCTTGTCCGACAGCCCCACCCGCTCCAACATCCGCTCTCCGATGGCGTTGGCCTCGGCCCGGGGCATTTTCCGGGCGGTGACCAGGCCCTCGGTGATGTTTTCCAGGGCGGTCTTGTTGCGAAAGAGGTGGTAGCCCTGGAAGACAAAGCCGGTCTTCTTCCGCAGGGCCAGTACGTCCTTTTTATCCATGTGGCCCAGGTCGTATTCCTCCCCGTCGAAGGTCATGCGGCCACTGTCGGCGGTCTCCAGGAAGTTCATGCACCTGAGCAGCGTAGTCTTGCCCGCGCCGCTGGGGCCGATGACGGCCACCACATCGCCCTTGTCCACCGCCAGGTCCACGCCCTTTAAGATCGCCTGGCCGCCAAAGGATTTCTTCAGCTCTTGAACGCTCAGCACGCCGCCACCTCCTTACTTGTACTCGTAGGCGTTGAGCTTTTTCTCTCCCCACCGCTCCAGCTTGGTGATGAGGGTGGAAAAGAGGAGATAAAAAGCCCCTACTTCCAAGTAAATAGCGAAGGGCTCATAGTAAAAGCTCACCATCCGCTGGGCCGCCACGAACATCTCGGCCACGGTGATATTGCTCACCAAAGAGGTGTCCTTTAGCATGGAGATCAGGCTGTTGCCCAAAGAGGGAAAGGCGGTGCGCATAGCCTGGGGCAGCACGATGCGGCGGATGGTCTGCCACCAGGTCAGCCCCGCGCACTCCCCCGCCTCCAGTTGTCCTGCCGGCACCGATTCCAGCGAGGCCCGGATGGTCTCGGCGCAGTAGGCCGCCTCGTTGAGGCCCAGGGCTACCACACCCGCCACAAAGGCGGGGAGCTTCAGCCCTAGCTGGCCCAGGCCATAGTAGATGATAAACAACTGCACCAGCAGCGGCGTGCCCCGAAAGACCCATATGTAGAACCGGGAGAGCTGGGTGGCCACCGGCAGCTTGGCGAACTGGGCCAGGGCCATCACCAGCGCCACCAGCATGGCCAGCGTGAAGGCCAGCGCGGTCATGGGGATGGTCATGGTCAGGCCCGGAATGAGGATACGGGTCACACCCTGTATTAAAATGTCCAGCAAACGCTCTGTCATAGCGTCATCTATCCTTTCGCGCGTAAAGCATCACACAGGCCAACTGACAGCCCTCGTCAAAGGCGGGGAGCTGTCAGCGAAAGCGTCCTTACAGCGCTTTGTTCCAGGGAACATCTTACCTTTTTTGTATTATAAGGAAACGCTCCCCCATCTGTCAATGCAAAAGAAGACCAATCTACTCGTGTATTTCCCGCCCTTTTCTGGGCGTTTCTCCCACGGTCGCGGGGCACGGTCAGCTCTGGGTGAGATCGCTGCCGTCGGCGGCGGTGTGGGCCACATAGGTCAGATGGTCGCCCAACCGCTCCAGATTGGACACCAGGCTGATGAACACGCCGCTGCTCTCGGGCTTACAGGTCCCCTCCTTGAGCCGCTGGATGTGGCTCTCGGTCAGCCGCTTGCGGTAGGCGTCCAGCTCCTCCTCCAGCTCGTCCACCTGGAGCAGAAGGGGAAATTCCTTTTTCTCAAAAAGCTCCCGGGTCACGCCATAGAGCCGCTCCACGCACCCCACCATCTCGCCCAGTTCCTCCTTCACCGCGCCGGAGAACTCCAGCCCACGCTTGACGCTGCGGCGGGTATACTTGGTCAGGTTGTCGGCGATATCGGCAATGCGCATGACATCGCTGAGGTTGCTATGAAGGTCGGAGATGCTCTGCTCCTCAGCAAGGCCGCTCTGGGCGGACAGGCGAACCAGGTAGTTCACCGCGTCCCGGTAGACCTCCCCCGCCCTGCCGATGCGGGTCTGGACGGGCTCGATGAGGCTCTCGTCCTTTTGCTCAAAGGCCCGGTAGGCGGTGCGGAAGGCGTCCATCGCCATGTCGCTGAGGCGCAGGGTCTCCTTCTCCAACTGGGCGATGGCCAGGGCCGGAGAGGAGAACATACGCTCGTCCAGGAAGGTATCCGCCCCGGCCGCCGACTTGCCCCGGACCAGGAGCTGGGAGAGCTTGACGAACAGGCCGCAGAAGGGCAGGAAAATGACGGTGCAGGCCACGTTGAAGAAGGTGTGGAACATAGCGATCTGGGTGGCGGGAGCGGCAAACCACCGCTGGAAGGTCACCGCCATGAACGACGGCCAGCACAGCAGCAAAACGAAGAAGATGGCCGAACCGAAGGTGTTGAACATCAGGTGGATGAGGCTGGTGCGCCGGGCGTTGGCCCCCGCGCCGAAGGAGGACATCAGCGCGGTGACGCAGGAGCCGATGTTGGTGCCCAGGATGATATAGAGCACCTCGTTTCCCCCGGTGCCAATGGTCAGCCCCGCCACCGACATGGCGATGATCACCGAGGTAATGGCCGAGCTGGACTGGACCAGGGCGGTAAGCACCACGCCGATGAGGAGCAGTAAAATGGGGTTGCTCACCGTCTCAAAAAGCACCTGGATGCTGTCACGGTTGGCCTTCATAGCCTCGGACATCAGCCCCAGCCCCGCGAAGATAAGCCCCAGGCCAGCCAGGATAAAGCCCGTTTTCTTCACCGAGTCCCGCTTGCACACCATGGTCATCAGGATACCGATGAAGATAAAGGCCTGGACGTAGGTGGTGACGGGGAACGCGCTGAGGGCGGCGATCTGGGCGGTGATGGTGGTGCCGATGTTGGCCCCCATGATCATGGCCGTAGCCTGGTAGAGGTTGACAATGCCCACGTTGACAAAGCCCACGATGAGCACGGTGGTGACCCCCGAGCTCTGGATGAGGGCCGTGGCCGCCGCGCCCACGCCCACGTTCACCAGCCGCTTGTCCGCCGTGCGGCTAAAGAGGCCCCGGATGCGCTCGGTGGCCAACTGCTCGATGTTGGCTGTCAGCAGGTGGACGCCCACCAAAAACACCCCCGTGCCCGCCAGCAGCTTGACGATAAACAAAACCAGTTCTTGTCCGCTCATGGCCTTCCCTCGCCTTTCCTTTGTGTACTCTAGGATAAAAAAAGAGACCTCACCGCACATCCAACCACGGCAAAGTCTCGCCATTTCACAGCGCGCCGGGCCCGGTGGCCGTATTGACGACGCGCCAACGCGGACCCTCCGCGCAGGCTACTCCCCTTGTTGGTCTCAGTTTACACATTTTTCCGCAAAAAGTCAAGGCTGATTCACTTTTTTGTCTGCGGCCTCTCCCCTGGTCAAGAAAAAGCGCATGGGGACTGTTCCCACGCGCTCTTTTTGCAGGTCCCCGTCCTACTGGGCCAGGGCGTAGGTGATGGACACGTCGCCGCCGCCCAAATGGTCCTTCAACTGGGACAGGTCGCCCTCCAGCTTGCCCAGGCGGGTAAAGTTCCAGGAGTTGGTGGCATAGTAGAGACACACGCTGCTGCCCTGGTACAGGATAAGGTCGCCGGGGACGGTGTCAATCTGGGTGTTGGTCTCCACGATGGTGGTCCCTAAGGGACCGACCTTTTCAAAGCTCCCGTAGTCGTGGGCGGCGATGGTCACCGCCCCGCCCTGCTGACGCAGATAGGCCACGAAAGCGTCCACCGAGGGATTGTCCGCCAGGGCGGCGGTGTAGCTGCGGCCATTGAAGGACACCTGCAGCTTCGTCACAACAGCCTCCTCCTTCTTCAAGTCCAGTCCCAGGCTGTCCACCCAGGCGTCTATATCGCTCTGGCTCACGCTGTTGGCGAAGCGGCGGCCGGTCACCCAGGTGGCCTCGCTCCCCACCAAAGACTTGATGGTGCTGTCGTTATAGGGGCTGGAGCCGCTGGTGCAGAAGGGCACGATGGTCTTCCCTGTCCAGTCGTAGCTCTCCAGGAGAGTGTGGATGATCTTGGGGGCCTTGCCCCACCAGATGGGGTATCCCAGGAACACCACGTCGTAGCTGTCCCAGTCCTCCACTCCGCCGGCGATGGCGGGCCGGGCATCGGGGTCGTTTTGCTCCCGGTTGGCCCGGCAGTCGCTGTTGTAGTTCAGGTCCGCCGAGGTATAGGGGACCTCCGGGACGATCTCATAGAGGTCCGCTCCGGCGGCCTGGGCCAGCTTTTCCGCCACGCCCTTGGTATTGTTGGTGCAGGAAAAATAAGCCACCAGCGTCTTGCCCGTCTCCCCCGTCTCGCCCCCGGGCAGGGTCAGCTCCGCCGGCGGCATCAACGGCGCGGCGGTCTCGCCGTCCAGCACAAATGCCTTATAGACCGCGTCCTCCGGCAGCTCCCGGAAAAAATCCGATACGGCGGTGACAGCGCCTCGAAGGAGCTGGGTAAAGGCGCAGGCGACCATCTGGCCACCTTGGTACGCGGCGGTGACCAACGTGCCCTCGGGCACATTGTCCAGCGCCAGCTCCAGCCGCCCTTCCTCCGCCCGGGTCACCTGGACCGACGCCTCCGCGGCGCAGGCGTTCAACGGCATCAGACACACAAGGGCCAACAAAATAGCGGTAAGCTTTTTCATGCTCGTTCCTCCCTGCTGTTTTGGTTGGTCCCCATTATATAGTGGTCTTTGTAAAATATCAAATACTTATGTTTTATGGAATATTATGCCCGGCAGGTATAGTATACCTGCCGGGCATATCTCCCCAAAGCAGCGAGTGCTCAGGCCCAGGGGTTCTCCGTGCGGTAGGGCAGGCCCTTGGGTTGGTTGTAGGCGATGTCCCGGATACCCAGGAGCTTGAAGACCTCGAAGAGGGTCTTGCCGTAGTGGCCGAAGGCCACGGCTCCGTGGTGGGGGTAGCGCTTTTGGATGAGAACATGGCGGTAGAAGCGGCCCATCTCGTGGATGGCGAAGACGCCGATGCCGCCAAAGGAGCCGGTGGGCACGTCCAGCACCTCGCCCTGGGCGATGTAGGAGCGCAGACGGCCCTCGCTGTCGCACTGGAGGCGGTAGAAGGTAATGTCGCCGGCGGCGATATCACCCTCCAAAGTGCCCCGGGTGAAATCGGGCTGGCCGCCGTTTTCCAGCAGGCGGTTCTGGATGAGCTGATACTTCACCGCCCGGTCGGCGCACATCTTGCAACTGGGGGTGTTGCCGCAGTGGAAGCCCATGAAGGTGTCGGTGAGGCTGTAATCGTAGCGGCCACGGATCTTCTCCTCCCACAAGCTGGCGGGGACGGAGTTGTTGATGTCCAGCAGGGTCACCGCGTCCTGGGAGACGCAGGCGCCGATGTACTCACTCAGCGCGCCGTAAACGTCCACCTCGCAGGCCACGGGGATGCCCCGGGCGGCCAGGCGGGAGTTGACGTAGCAGGGCTCGAAGCCGAAGGCCTCGGGGAAGGCGGGCCAGCACTTGTCGGCAAAGGCCACATACTTGCGAGCACCCTTATGGTTCTCCGCCCAGTCCAGCAATGTCAATTCAAACTGGGCCATGCGCTCGAGCAGGTCCTCGTAGTATCTCCCCTCGCCCAGCTCCTGGCGCATATCGGCGCAGACCTCGGCGATGCGGGGGTCCCCGGCGTGCTGCTTGTAGCTCACCAGCAGGTCCAGCTCCGAGTTCTCCTCGATCTCCACCCCCAGGTCGTAAAGGCCCTTGATGGGGGCGTTGCAGGCAAAGAAGTCCTGGGGCCGGGGGCCGAAGGTGATGATCTTCAGGTTCTTCACGCCGATGACCGCCCGGGCGATGGGCACGAATTCCTGGATCATGCGAACGCAGTCCTGGGCCGTGCCCACGGGATACTCCGGGATGTAGGCAGGCAGCCACCGCATCCCCAGGTTGTAGGAGCAGTTGAGCATGCCGCAGTAGGCGTCGCCACGGCCATTGATGAGGTCGCCGTCTCCCTCGGCGGCGGCGATGTACATGGTGGGGCCGTCGTAGCGGAAGAGCTTGGCCATCAGCGTCTCCGGCGTCTCCGGGCCGAAGTTGCCCAAAAAGACCACCAGAGCGTTGCAGCCATTGGCCTTCACGTCGGCCACCGCCTTGACCGCGTCCTTCTCATTCTCCACGGTGATGGGGCACTCGTAGAGGTCCTGGCCGGGGTAGGCCGCGGCGATGTTCTTGCGCCGCTGGGTGCTCAGGGCCACGGGAAAGCAGTCCCGGCTAACGGCGACGAGGCCCAGCTTCACCTGAGGGATGTTGGTCATCATAACAGATTCCTCCTTTTATGTGTTGGCCGCCTCGGGGCGGCGCGGGTATCCTTAACGCAGCTTGGGAAAGAGCTCCCGCATGGCGGGATAAATGGCCTGGAATTTGCGGTATTGGGTCTCGTAACGCCGGGCCAGCTCCGGGTCAGGGACGGTGGTTTCCGCCACTTGGACCAGAGCGTGGCAGACGGCCTCCACGCTCTCGTATTCCCCGCAGGCCACCATAGCCAGCATGGCCCCGCCCATACCCGGGCCCTGCTCGGAGACGGGGACGCTGAGTTCCATATTCAGCACGTTGGCCAGAATTTTCCGCCATAACGGGCTCTTGGCCCCGCCGCCGCAGAGCATGCTCTTGTCCACCCGAAGGCCCAGAGACCGGGCCACCTCCACACTGTCTCGAAGGGCAAAGGCCACGCCCTCCAACGCCGCCTGGGTCATATCCGCCCGGGTGGTATCCATGCTCATGCCCACAAAGGCCCCCCGGGCGTTTGTGTCGTTGATGGGGCTGCGCTCGCCCATGAGATAGGGCAGGAAAAACACCGGGTCTCGGCCCAGTTTTTCCTCTGAGATGGGCGCTTGCTCGGCGGCGTAGTCCTGGGTCTGGAAAACATCCTCCATGAGCCACTTGTTGCAGCTGGCCGCGCAGAGCATACAGCCCATCAGGTGATAATGCCCGTCGGCGTGGGCAAAGGCGTGGAGGGCGTTGTGGGGGTCCACACCGAATTTTTCGCTGGAGATGAACACCGTCCCCGAGGTGCCCAGGGAGATGTTGCACGCGCCGTCGCCCACCGTGCCCGTGCCCACCGCGGCGGCGGCGTTGTCCCCCGCTCCGGCGCAGACCGTCACGCTCTCGCTGAGGCCCAGGGCCTGGGCGATGTCCGGCTTCAGCGTCCCCACCTTCTCATAGCTCTCAAAGAGCCGGGGCATCTGCTCTTCCCGAACGCCGCACAGCGCCAGCATCTCCGGCGACCAGCGCTTATGCGCCACGTCCAGCAGGAGCATACCGCTGGCGTCGGAATAATCGGTGCAGTGGACGCCGGTGAGGATGTAGTTGATGTAGTCCTTGGGCAACATCACCTTGGCGATGCGCGCGAAATTCTCAGGCTCGTTTTCCCGCAACCACAGCAGCTTGGGGACGGTAAAGCCCGCGAAGGCGATGTTGGCGGTGCGCTGGGACAAAACGTCCTTGCCCACCACGGTGTTGAGGTAGTCTACCTCCTTGGCGGTGCGGCCATCGTTCCAGAGGATGGCCGGGCGGATGACCCGGTCCTGGTCGTCCAGCACCACCAGTCCGTGCATCTGCCCGCCGGCGCCGATGCCCGCCACAAGGCTTGCATCAAAGCCCTCCAGCAGCTTGGGGATGAGCGTCAGCACCGCACGCTTCCAGTCCTCCGGGTCCTGCTGGGCCCAGCCGGGCTGGGGGAACTCCAGGGGATAGTCCAGCGAGAGCTGGTTGTGGATCGCGCCCTGGCCGTCCATCAGCAGCAGCTTCACCGCCGAGGTGCCCAGGTCTATGCCGATATAGTACATCCCCATCACGCCCCTTGCCATATTCTAGTCCTATTCTACTAAACAGCCAGTCCTAAGTCAAGGTATGCGCCGGGCATTGACCGTAGAAAAAAACGTGGTACAATAGAAGCAGAGAAAAAGGAGGTGGGTCCCATGTTCCGACCCATGCGCAGACACAAACAGGCCCTGACCCCGGAGCAGTGCGTCCGGGTGCTGGAGGGCGAGCCCCGGGGCGTTTTGTCCGTCCACGGCGAGGACGGCTATCCCTACGGCTTTCCCATGGACCATCTCTACTTAGACGGCAAGCTCTACTTCCACTGCGCCCGCCAGGGCCACAAGCTGGACGCGCTGCGCGCCGACGACCGGGCCGGCTACTGCGTCATGGACCAGGGCTTTCGCCGTGAGGGCGAGTGGGCGCTGAACATCCAGAGCGTCATCGTCTTTGGCCGGGTGCGCAAGGTGGAGGACCCCGCCCGGCGAGAGCACATCGCCCGTGAGCTGGGGCTGAAATACTACCCCTCGGCCCAAGAGGTAGAAAAGGAGCTGGCCCAGGCCCTGGACCGGGCGGAGCTTTTGGAGCTCTCCATCGAGCATATGACGGGCAAGCTGGTGAACGAGTCGTGAGCGAATATGTGGTCTACATCCTCCGCTGCGGCGACGGCACTCTCTACACCGGCTGCACCAACGACCTTTCAAAGCGCCTGGCGGCCCACCAGTCGGGCAAGGGGGCCAAGTATACAAGGACCCGGCTACCGGTGGAGCTGGTCTACTTTGAGCCCGCCGCCGACCGCTCTGCGGCCCTTCGGCGGGAGCTGGCGGTGAAGGCCCTCACCCGGCAGCAGAAGCTGGCGCTCATCCATACGCATAAAGAGACCCGCTGACTGGCAGCGGGTCTCTTTGTATGTATGACGCAGCGTTAGATCCCCTCTCCGCGCTGGTCCCGGGGCACGTATTCCTGGGGCACCACCAGGCTCTTGTAGGCCGGGCGGATGATCTTGTTTGCGGAGATGAGCTCCTCCATGCGGTGGGCGCTCCAGCCCGCCACCCGGGCGATGGCAAAGAGTGGCGTATAGAGCTCCACCGGGATGCCCAGCATCTGATAGACAAAACCGCTGTAGAAGTCCACGTTGGGGCTGACACCCTTGTAGATCTTCCGTTCCCGAGCGATGAGCTTGGGTGCGGCGGACTCCACGGCGTTGTAGAGGGCCAGCTCCCGCTCCTTACCCTTCTCCGCCGCCAGCTTCTCCACAAAGCCCTTGAAGATGACCTCTCGGGGGTCGGAGAGGGAGTAGACCGCGTGGCCCATGCCGTAGATGAGGCCCTTTTGGTCAAAGGCCTCCTTGTTCAAGATCTTGGCCAGATAGGCCATGACCTCGTCCTCGTCGGACCAGTCGCCCACGTGGCGCTTGATGTCCTCCATCATGGCCATGACCATGATGTTGGCCCCGCCGTGGCGCTTGCCCTTCAGCGAGCAAAGCGCCGCCGCCATGGCCGAGTAGGTGTCCGAGCCCGAGGAGGTGACCACACGGGTGGTGAAGGTGGAGTTGTTGCCGCCGCCGTGCTCGGCGTGGAGCAGCAGCGCCACATCCAGCACACGGGCCTCCAGAGGCGTATACTTCATGTCCGGCCGGAGCATACGCAGGAAGTTCTCCGCGATGGAGTATTTGGGGTTGGGCCGGTGGATGTACATACTGGCGTTTTTGCGGTAGTGGTTGTAGGCGTGGTAGCCGTAGACCGCCAGCATGGGGAAAACGCTGATGAGGCCGATGCACTGCCGAAGGGCGTTTTCCTCGCTGAGGTCACCCACCTTTTTGTCATAAGACGCCAAGGTCAGCACGCTCTTGGTCATGGTGTTCATCACGTCGCCGCTGGGAGCCTTCATGATCACGTCCCTGGTGAAGTTGGTGGGCATGGTCCGGCACACGGACAGCGCCTCGCAGAAGTTGCTCAGCTCCTCCTCGCCCGGCAGACGGCCGAAGATCAGCAGATAGGCGGTCTCCTCAAAGGCAAAGCGCATCCCCGCGCTGCCGTGGATGAGGTCGGTCACGTCGTAGCCCCGGTAGCGTAGCTGGCCGTCGCAGGGCGTTTTCACCCCGTCCACCATCTCAAAGGCCTTGACCTCGGAGATGTTGGTCAGCCCGGTCAGCACCCCCTGGCCATTTTCGTCCCGGAGCCCCGCCTTCACGCCAAATTCCTTGTAAAGCTCCCGCCGCACCGTGTCGTTCTCCCGGCACAGGGCCGCCATCTTCTGGGTGTATTCCTGCATATTTTCGTACTTCTTCATGCCATACCTCCTTGTGGTCCAAGCAAATTCCATTATGGGAACAGTTTACCACAGCCGTCCCATAAATTGCTTGAACGGACTGTGAACTTTCCACCCTTGCGCCAACGGCGGGAATCGTATATAATTGTAGAGACTCAGAGAAAGGCGGCGATTTTTATGACCTATGATTTTACCTCTATCCTGGACCGCAAGGGCAAGGACGCTCTGGCGGTGGACGCGCCGCCCCTGCTGGCCCCGGTCCAAGACGGCTTTGACCTCATCCCCATGTGGGTGGCGGACATGAACTTCCCCGTCTGCCCCGCTGTCACCGACGCCATCCGCCGCCGGCTGGACCACCCCACCTTCGGCTACTTCGACCCCCGAGCGGAGTATTACGACGCCATCATCCGCTGGCAGAAGGACCGCCACGGCGTAGAGGGCCTGGAGCCCCGGCATATCGGCTACGAAAACGGCGTGCTGGGCGGCGTGGCCTCCGCCCTGGCCGCCATTTGCGGCCCCGGGGACAAGGTGCTGCTCCACTCCCCCACCTATGTGGGCTTCACCCACACTTTGGAGGACAACGGCTACCACATGGTCCACTCTCCCCTAGTCCGGGACGGTCAGGGCGTGTGGCGGATGGACTTTGAGGATATGGAGGAAAAAATCGTCCAAAATAACATCCATGCCGCCATCCTCTGCTCTCCCCACAACCCCTCGGGCCGGGTGTGGGAGCGCTGGGAGCTGGAGCAGGCCATGGCGCTGTTTGAAAAGCACGACGTTTACGTGGTCTCCGACGAGATCTGGGCCGACGTGGTCCGGCCCGGAGCGCGCCACATCCCCACCCAGAGCGTCAGCGGCGACGCCAAAGGCCGCACCGTGGCCCTCTACGCCCCCACCAAGACCTTTAACCTGGCGGGCTTTGTGGGCTCGTACCACATCATCTACGACAAGCGGCTCCGGGACCAGGTGTGCCGTCAGGCGGAGCGCACCCACTACAACGAGATGAATCTGCTGTCCATGTACGCCCTTCTGGGCGCGTACACCGACGAGGGTGCGGCCTGGGCCGACCAGCTCAATACCGTCCTGGCCGCCAACGCCGATTACGCCTGCGACTTCATCGCCGACCACTTTGAGGGAGTCCGCGTCACCAAGCCCCAGGGCACCTATATGCTGTTTTTGGACTGCACCCAGTGGTGCGCCGACCACGGCAAGAGCTTGGACGACCTTTTGGCAGCCGGCCACCGGGTGGGCGTGGCCTGGCAGGACGGACGGCCCTTCGGCGGGCCCTGCCACATCCGGGTCAATCTGGCCCTGCCTCTGAGCCGGGTCCAGGAGGCCTTTGACCGGCTGGAGCGGTATGTGTTCCAAGGCTGAATCGCCGCCTAATTTCGATAAAGCAGTTGACAAAATGAAAATTTTTGGTAAAATAGTAGTTTGTTAGTATCTGCCTATTCGGCATCCGAGAAAGCGGGCGCCCGCTTTCCTTGTCTCTAGCGAGACAAGGAGGGTCTCTGCCGAGCCGGACCGCCGGAGGACGGACCACTGAAAAAATGATTTTAGGAGGATCAGCAATGAAGAAGTACGTCAGCCTGCTGCTGGCTCTGGCCATGGTCTTTGCCCTGGCTGCCTGCGGCAACAACGAGTCCACCAGCGACGATTGGCACATCGGCATCATCACCGGCACCGTCTCCCAGTCCGAGGACGACCTGCGCGGCGCCGAGGCCATCCAGACCAAGTACGGCAAGGATAAGGTCATCCTGGCCACCTACCCCGACAACTTCACCGAGGAGCTGGAGACCACCATCCAGACCATCGTCAACATGTCTGACGACCCTCAGATGAAGGCCATCATCGTCAACCAGGCCATCCCCGGCACCGCCGAGGCCTTCAAGCAGGTCAAGGAGCGCCGCCCCGACATCCTGTGCATCGCCGGCGAGTCCCATGAGGACCTGCCCGTCATCGGCGCTTCCGCCGACCTGGTGTGCAACAACGACTTCGTCTCCCGCGGCTACCTGATCATCAAGACCGCCCACGACCTGGGCTGCGACACCTTCGTCCATATCTCCTTCCCCCGTCACATGAGCTATGAAACCATGTCCCGCCGCGTGGCCGTCATGACCGAGGCCTGCAACGAGTTTGGCATGACCTTCGTCCAGGAGACCGCTCCCGATCCCACCACCGACGTGGGCGTCCCCGGCGCCCAGGCCTACGTGATGGAGAAGGCTCCCGAGTGGATCCAGAAGTACGGCCAGAACTCCGCTTACTTCTGCACCAACGACGCCCACACCGCTCCCCTGCTGCAGCGTCTGCTGGAGCTGGGCGGCTACTTCATCGAGGCCGACCTGCCCTCTCCTCTGATGGGCTATCCCCAGGCTCTGGGCGATCTGGATCTGACCGCCGAGGCCGGCGACTTTGACGCCATCCTGGCCAAGGTGGAGAAGGCCGTTGTGGACGCCGGCGGCGACGGCCGCTTCGGCACCTGGGCTTACTCCTATGGCTACTGCGTGTCCGCGGGTCTGGCCCAGCACGCCATCAACGTCATCGAGGGCAAGAGCGAGATCACCAACATGGAGGACGTGTCCGCCGCTCTGAAGGAGTACTCCCCCAAGGCTTCCTGGAACGGCTCGGGCTACACCAACGCCGACACCGGTGTGAAGGAGGACAACGTGTTCCTCATCTACCAGGACACCTATATCATGGGCAACCCCGGCAAGTTCATGGGCGCTACCGAGGTGGAGGTCCCCGAGAAGTACTTCACCGTGAAGTAATTTGACCCCAGCGTTTACAAAAGTACGATCTTAAAAAACAGGGAGGAGAACCTTCTCCTCCCTGTTTTCAAATCAAAGGGTGTGATTCCGATCGACAACCAAACTACCTCTCTGCTGGAGATGCGCGGCATCAAAAAGGATTTCTTCGGCAACCAGGTCCTCACCGACATCAACCTCACCCTTCAACCGGGCGAGGTGCTGGGTCTGTGCGGCGAAAACGGCGCGGGCAAGTCCACGCTGATGAAGATCCTTTTTGGCATGGACGTGATCCGGGAGACCGGCGGCTATGAAGGAGATATTCTCCTCAACGGCGAAAAGGTGTGCTTCAACACGCCCTTTGACGCTCTGGCCGCGGGCATCGGCATGGTCCACCAGGAGTTCTCCCTCATCCCCGGCTTCACCGCCACGGAGAACATCCTCCTCAACCGGGAGCCCCAGAAGAAGAACGTGATCTCCCAGGTCTTCGGCCAGCGGCTCAACACCTTGGACCGCAAGGTCATGAAGGAAAAGAGCGCGGCCGCCATCGAAAAGATGGGCGTGCACATCGACGCTGACATGACCATCGATCAGATGCCCGTGGGCCACAAGCAGTTCACCGAGATCGCCCGGGAACTGAGCAAGGACCAGCTAAAGCTCCTGATCTTGGACGAGCCCACCGCCGTCCTTACCGAGCATGAGGCCGACGCCCTGCTGGAGTCCATCCGGGGTATGTCAAAGCAGGGCATTGCCGTCATCTTTATCACACACCGGCTCCAGGAGATCTTGTCGGTCTGCGACAAGGTGGTGGTCATGCGCGACGGCTATGTGGTCCAGGACGTAAGCGCCAAGGACGCCACCGTGGCCGACATCACCCGCTGGATGGTGGGCCGGGACATCCAAGCCTCCCCCGCCGCCCAGCAGACCCAGGACGCTCCGCGGCTTGGCAAGTCCATGATGACCATTCGCAACCTCTGGGTGGATATGCCCGGCGAGACGGTGCGGGACGTGAATCTGGACGTGTTCCAGGGCGAGATCCTGGGCATCGGCGGTCTGGCCGGTCAGGGCAAGCTGGGCATCCCCAACGGCATCATGGGCCTCTACAGCGCCGGCGGCAGCGTGATCTTTGACGGCAAGGAGCTGCCCCTGGGCAGTCCCCGGGCCTGCTTGAACGCCTCCCTGGCCTTCGTGTCTGAGGACCGCCGTGGCGTGGGACTGCTGCTGGACGAGAGCCTGGAGTGGAACGTGGCCTTCACCGCCATGCAGGTGCAAAACAAGTTCCTCAAAAAGCTGGGCCCCATGACCTGGCGCGACGAACGGGCCATCCGGGCCGTCACCCAGAAGTATATCGACGAGCTCCAGATCAAGTGCACCAGCTCCAAGCAAAAGGCCAAGGAGCTGTCCGGCGGCAACCAGCAGAAGATCTGCCTGGCCAAGGCCTTTGCCCTGGAGCCCAAGTTCCTCTTCGTCTCCGAGCCCACCCGGGGCATCGACGTGGGCGCCAAGGCCCTGGTGCTGGACGCGCTCAAGCGGTTCAACCGGGAGAGCGGCGTCACGGTGGTGATGATCTCCTCGGAGCTGGAGGAGCTGCGCCAGACCTGCGACCGCATCGCCATCATCTCGGGCGGCCGGGTGGCGGGCATCCGTCCGGCTACCGACTCGTCGGAGGAGTTCGGCGCTCTGATGGTCAGCCAAGTTGTGTAAGGGAGGTGGGTCATAATGAGCGAGAAAAAAGATCATAATCTCAACAGTCCGTCCAAATTCAACGATGAGATGAAGGACACGATTCGGCCCGCCCGCCGGCTGACAGAGCTGGAAAAGGCGCAAATGTCGCCTGTGCAGGCGTTGGTGGCCTCCTATGGCCTGCCCCGGCTGATCATCACGGGCTTTTTGCTCCTCCTGTTCATCCTGGCGCCCATCTCCGGCGCCGACTTCGCCACCCAGATCACCAACGTCATCAACCGCTTTAGCTGGAACGCGGTGCTGGTGCTGGCCATGGTCCCTATGGTCCACTCCGGCTGCGGACTGAACTTCGGTCTGCCTCTGGGCATCCTGGCGGGCCTTTTGGGCGCTACACTGTCCATCGAGCTGGGCTTCACCGGCCCCATCTGCTTCCTGGTGGCCATTCTCATCGCCACCCCCTTCGCTATTCTCTTCGGCGGCGGCTACGGCGCGCTGCTCAACAAGATCAAGGGCGGCGAGATGATGGTGGCCACCTATGTGGGCTTCTCCAGCGTGTCCTTCATGTGTATGGTCTGGCTGCTGCTGCCCTACTCCAACCCCAACATCGTCATGGCCTACACCGGCAAGGGTCTGAAGCAGATGTTCGCTTTGGACAACTTCTACAAGGACATCCTGGCCGACTTCCTGAAGATCGACCTGCGTAACTTCTTCGGTCACGACCTCGGCATCAACCTGGTCATCCCCACGGGCACCATCCTCTTCTTTGCCCTGCTGGCCTTTGGTATGTGGGCCTTCCTCCACACCAAGACGGGCACGGCCATGACCGCCGTGGGCTCCAACCCCACCTTCGCCAAGGCCTCGGGCATCAACATCGACCGCACCCGGATGCTCTCGGTCATCCTCTCCACCTGGCTGGGCGCCATCGGCATCCTGGTCTACCAACAGGGCTTTGGCTTCGTGCAGATGTATAACGCGCCCTTCAACATGGCCCTGCCCGCGGTGTCCGCCATCCTCATCGGCGGCGCCAGCGTCAACAAGGCCAGCATCTCCAACGTCATCATCGGCACCTTCCTGTTCCAGGGTCTGGTGACCATGACGCCCACGGTGATGAACTCCATGCTGAACGTGGGCGATATGAGCGAGGTCATCCGGGTCATCGTCTCCCAGGGCATGATCCTCTACGCGCTGACCAGAAAGACGGAGGGAGCGAAATGAAGAAGAAAAGATTAGATCCTCTGGAGCTACTGCGCAATAACTTCGTCCCCTTGATGTTCATCATCATCTGCGCGGTGTGCATCCCTCTGTCCGGCTTCTCGGCGGGCTATCTGCTCAACGAGGTAGTCACCCGCATGGGCCGCAACGTCTTCCTGATCCTCAGCCTGCTCATCCCCATCATGGCGGGCATGGGCTTGAACTTCGGCATGACCCTGGGGGCTATGGCCGGGCAGATCGCCCTCATCTTCGTGGCCGACTGGCAGATCTGGGGCATCCCCGGTATCGTGCTGGCCATGCTGCTGTCCATCCCCTTCTCGGTGGGCCTGGGATTGATGTGCGGCAAGCTGATGAATATGGCCAAGGGCCGGGAGATGATCACCGGCTATATCCTCAACTACTTCATGACCGGCGTTTACCAGTTCGTGGTGCTCTATATGATGGGCTCGGTCATCCCCATCATCCACGCCTCGGTCCGCCTGCCCCGAGGCTATGGCGTGCGTAATACCACCGACCTGAGCAACATGCGCCAGGCCTTGGACAACCAGTGGGCCCTCAACCTGAACATCGGCGGCAGCAACGTGAAGATCCCCCTGCTCACCTTCGCCGTCATCGGCCTTACGTGCCTGTTCATCATCTGGTTCCGCAAGACCAAGCTGGGCCAGGATATGCGGGCGGTGGGCCAGGACATGGAGGTGGCCCAGGACGCGGGCATCAAGGTGGAGCGCACCCGCCTCATCTCCATCATCCTGTCCACCGTCTTCGCCGGCTTCGGCATGATCATCTACTGCCAGAACCTGGGCAACTTCCCCACCTACACCGCCCATTCCCAGATCGGCATGTTCTGTATCGCCGCGCTGCTGGTGGGCGGGGCCAGCGTGGAGCGGGCCTCCATCGGCAACGTGTTCCTGGGGGTCATCCTGTTCCACACCATGTTCATCGTGGCCCCCAGGGCCGGCGCGGCCCTGGCGGGCGACGCCATGATCGGCGAGTATTTCCGCGTCTTCGCATCCTACGGCGTCATCACTCTGGCCCTCATCCTGTATGAGATCAAGAAGCACCGGGCCAGGTCCGGCACAGGCGCGCTGCTGGCCCAGGCCCAGCGGGCCCAGAAGGAGGAAGGGGGTGCCGCGCAGTGAAGATCGACATGCGTAAGCTGCTCATCCGTATCGGCGTCGTGGTGGTGCTTATCGCCCTGGGCGCTTTGATGATGCTCATTGGCCGGGGCCACACGGTGTACTTCGACAACAAGACCATCCAGTACAACGGCACCGAGTACCCCGCCTTCTTCCGGGTGGAGATCTCCACCAAGAGCCTGGACAAGCCCGCCCAGCTGAAGGCTGGCGAGCGGAGCACCGCCAAGTGCATCGGCCAGAGCCTTCACCTGGATCTGGAGGTCACCGCCGAAAAGGGCGGCGCGTCCAAGGAGCTCTCCTTGGATGTCTCCCTGCCCTACGGTATGGACAACCCCATCCTCAACCTCCCCGCCCTGCTGGTGGAGCTGCCCCAGGAGGCTTGGCTGGACGAGTTCATCCCCGCGCCTCCCTCGGAGGAGCCCGACGACACCGACCCCGGCGATATCCTGGGCGGTGACTTGGGCATCGATCCCGGCGCGGGCATCATGGAATAAGCCTCCCCCCTTTTCGCGACTGATCAGGACCCCAGAGGGCTTCGGCCCTCCGGGGTCCTTGTGTTTTCCAACGAAACTTGCTATAATGCCAGATAAGATACCCTCGCGGAGAGGAGGCCTATTATGGCCCACATCGTTGAGATCACCGACTTCGCCGCGGTGGAGCTGGACCCCTACGTCCGGCTCACCGAGGCCCAGTTGCGAAACCGCCTAGAGCCAGAGCTTGGCATTTTTATCGCCGAAAGCCCCAAGGTCATCGACCGGGCTCTGGACGCGGGCTACAAGCCGGTCAGTCTGCTGATGGAGCGCAAGCACATCACGGGTCAAGGCGCGCCCATCATCGCCCGCTGCGGAAACGTCCCCGTCTATACCGCCGACGACGCGCTGCTGGCAAAGCTCACCGGCTATCCCCTGACCCGGGGAGTTTTATGCGCCATGCGGCGACCCGTGCTGCCCAGTGTGGAGGCGCTGTGTCAAAACGCCCACCGGGTAGCCGTGCTGGAAAACATCGTGGACCACACCAACATCGGCGCCATCTTCCGCTCCGCCGCCGCCCTGGGGATGGACGCGGTGCTGCTGACCCCCTCGTGCTGCGATCCCCTCTACCGCCGCTCCGCCCGGGTGAGCATGGGCACGGTGTTCCAGGTCCCCTGGACCCGTATCGGGGATTCCATCGACGACTGGCCCGGGCCCGGCCTGGAGCGGCTTCGGGCCCTGGGTTTCCAAACCGTGGCCATGGCCCTTCGTCACGACACCGTGGACATCGACGACCCTGCCCTCCGTCAGGCGGACAAGCTGGCGGTGGTCCTGGGCACCGAGGGGGACGGTTTGGGAGAGAGCACCATCGCCCAATGCGACCACACCGTGAAGATCCCCATGGCCCACGGCGTGGACTCTCTGAACGTAGCCGCCGCCAGCGCGGTGGCCTTCTGGGCCCTGCGGTGGGGTCAGGGCCACCCTTGACAGCGATGGCGAAATTTGCTATAATAATTGGGCGTTCTTCGGAACGCCACATAAAATCGAGAAGAAAGAGGTACATGAATATGAAGAGATTTGTCGTTCTTTTGCTGGCCCTGACCATGATCTTCTCCCTGGCCGCCTGTGGCAGCAAGACCAAGACCACCACCTGCGAGCTGTGCGGCAAGGAGGCCGAGTGCAAGTCCATCACCTACGAAGGCGAGACCGGCTGGTTCTGCGTGGACACCTGCTACGACCTGGCCAACAGCGCCATGGAGATGCTGAAGGCCGCTTCCTGAGCCTTCACGGACCAACATCAAGCATCCGCCCCGCAGTCCTCTGGGACCGCGGGGCCTTTTTATGCCCTGGCAGGGCCTTTCATGCTTGTTTTTTGCGCCGGGATGTGCTATGATAAATTATCTTGGAAAAATATAGCCAAGGAGGCGGCACGGTGGGCTCTCTTTCCAATTTTCTGACCGACATGGACTGGCAGCGGCTGCTGACTATGCTGCTCTCTACGGTGGCGGCCCTCATCTGCCTCACCGTCCACGAGCTGTGCCACGGCCTGGCCGCCTACCGCCTGGGCGACCCCACCGCCAAGGAGGCCGGGCGGTTGACGTTGAATCCCATCCGGCACATTGACTGGCTCGGCCTGTTGCTGATGGTCACCGCCAGGGTAGGCTGGGCCAAGCCCGTGCCTGTGGACCCCAGCCGCTTCAAAGATCCCAAGCGGGACATGGCCCTCACCGCTCTGGCGGGGCCGGTGTCCAACTTCCTGCTGGCGTGGCTGTTTTTACTGCTGGCCGGCGGGGTCTGGCGGTGGATGGACGCCATCCTCTGGAGCGCTACGGATTGGGCCGTCACCGCGTTTTACTATCTTTATCTGTTTCTGACAAACGCCGCGGTGCTCAGCGTGGGCCTGGGGATCTTTAACCTCTTCCCTGTCCCGCCTCTGGACGGCTCTAAGGTCCTCTTTTCCCTGCTCCCCGACAAGGTCTACTTCACCATCCTCCGCTACGAGCGGTTTGTGATGGCTTTTCTGTTGCTGGCGGTGTGGTTCGGTCTGCTGGACAAGCCCCTGACCTTCCTTATCTCCCACGCCGTCAACGCCCTTTGCGTGGTCAGCTTTTTCCCCTCCCCCTTGTTCTAACATCTATCTTCCCGCCGAAAGTGAGGTGAGAGCCGTGGAGGAGCTCACGTTCCATCTGGAAAACGTGGTCAAGGCCAAAGAGGACGCCATGGAGGACTTCAACGGCCCTCTGGACCTCATTTTGAGCCTGCTGAGCAAGAACAAAATGGAGATCAAGGACATCCAGATCTCCCTCATCCTGGACCAGTACCTGGCCTGGATGGCCCGGCGGCAGGAACTGGACCTGGAGGTGGCCAGCGAGTTCGTCACCATGGCCGCCCACCTGGTCTACATCAAGACCCGGATGCTCCTGTCCATCCACGACGAGGAGGCCATGAGCGAGATGGAGCAGCTCATCGCCGACCTGGAGGCCCACCAGCGCCACGAGAGCTATTTGAAGATACAGGCCATCGCCCCTCAGCTTGGGGAGCGGTATCTCTACGGGCGGGACTATATCACCAAGACCCCGGAGCATCTGCCGGTGAACAAGGTCTACCACTACCAGCACAAGCCTGAGGACCTCTACCGGGCCATCTCCCTGACCATGGAGCGGCTGGACAACCGTCTGCCACCGCCCATGGCGGCCTTTGAGGGCATCGTGGGCCGGGAGCCCTACCCCGTCAGCGACAAGGCCAGCGAGGTCATCGAGCGGCTTCGCTCCTTCGGCGTGGCCCGGTTCTTGTCCCTCTTTAAGGGCAGCCGCAGCCGCAGCGAGATCGTAGCCACCTTCCTGGCGGTGCTGGAGCTGTGCAAGGCCTGCCGCATCCTTCTGGCGGGCACCGCCGAGGACTGCACCGTCACCTGCATCGACGACGGCTCCGAGCTCAACATGGACCTAGATAGCTACTAAAGGGAGGCGAAGATCATGGAACTCAAAGACACCCAACACGCCATCGAGGCCATCTTGTTCGCCGCGGGCGAGCCTGTGGGCGTGGAGCGCATGTGCATGACGTTGGATCTGGACCGGGAGACGGTGGACGAGCTGTGCCGCAACCTGGCCGACCAGCTCAGCTATGAGCACCACGGCATCCGGGTGGTCCAGTTGGACAACGCCTGGCAGATGTGCTCCGCCCCGGAATATGCCGAGACCGTCCGCCAGACCTTTGAATCGAGAAAGCCCGCCAAGCTCAGCCAGCCCGCCTTGGAGGTCCTGTCCATCATCGCCTACTTCCAGCCCACCACCAGGGCCTACGTGGACCAGGTCCGGGGCGTGGACAGCTCCTACACCGTAGGACTGCTCTTAGAGCGCGAGCTCATCGAGGAGTGCGGCCGTCTGGCGGTGCCGGGCCGGCCCATCCTCTACCGCACCACCAAGAACTTCCTGCGCTCCTTTGGCCTCAGCTCCATCGCCGACCTGCCCGAGCTGCCCAACTCCACCCCCGAGGACGGCCAGATCACCCTGGAGCTCCAGGCCAGCATCGAAAAGCTCCGCTCTACCGAGGAGATGGCCGACGTGACCGACGACGAGCTTTTGGAGGCCGCCGCCCGCCTGGCCGCCGAGGAAGCCGCCGCGGCGCTGTCGGAGGAGGACTTCCCCGCTACTGACGAGACCGCCTCGGCTGAGGATGAAACGCCGGAGGACGGCGGCCACTCCCCTGCCCTCCAGACCTTCGAGGAGCTGGTGGCGGACGCCGAGGAGGACGCCGAGGACATCGACGGCGAGGCCGACCCAGAGGACTTATAAATGAAGGTCCTGGGTATCATTTTGTTGGTGCTGGCCGCCCTGGCTTTGCTCCCTGTGGGGGTCCGGGCGCGGTACGACCAGGACGGGCCGCTGGTGCTGGCCAAGGTCTGGTTCCTCCGGTTTCAGGTCTTCCCACGCAAGGAAAAGAAGGCCAAAAAGGCGCAAAAGCTGCCCAAAAAGGAGCCTGAAACGTCGGCTGAGGACGACAGTTCCAGCGAAAAAAAGGGCGGCGGGCTGGACGCGGTCCGGGCGGCTCTGCCCCTGGTCAAGCCCGCCCTGCAGGGCTTCAAGCGGCGTTTGACCATCCAAGACCTGGAGCTCCACGTCACCTGGGCCGCCGATGATCCCGCCGACGCCGCCGTGGGCTATGGCTACGCCCAGGCCGCTCTGGGGGCGCTGTGGGCGGTGATCGACCAGAACTTCAAGGTCAAAAAGAGCGCCCTGGGCTGCTCGGTGGACTTTGACCAGGCCACGCCCAGCGTCTACGCCGACGCCACGCTGACCCTCCGTTTGGGCCAGATCGTCACGTTGGCGGTGCCATTACTGTTCAAATTCTTATCCAACGCAATGCGTATCAAGCATAAAAAGGCGGAAAAAAATCAGGAAAGAGGCGTAAACTATGACGGAACATCCCATTGACAACCTGATGACCACCACCCTGCAAAAGATCAAGGAGATGCTGGACGTAGACGTGATCGTGGGCAAGCCCATCCAGACCCCCGACGGGCTCACCCTCATCCCCATCTCCAAGCTGTCTCTGGGCTTTGCCAGCGGCGGCAGCGAGTTCGGCAAAACGCCCCGAGTGGAGGGCAAAAACAACTTTGGCGGCGGCTCCGGCGCGGGGGTCAAGGTCGAACCCGTGGCCTTTTTGGTGGTCCGGGGCGAAAACGTGCGGCTGCTGCCCGTTGGGATGCCGCCCGCCGGGCCCATCGACCGGGCCGTGGACATGGTCCCCGACGTGGTGGATAAATTCACCGCCTTCTGGGATCAGAGAAAGCGGGATAAGGACGCTTTTTGACGGCATACTAAGGCCAACTTCACCAAGCCGCGAGGTGTGGCCTTATGCGCAAAAAAGTCCTGTCCTTCCTGCTCTCGTTGTCTCTTTACGCCCTTCTATTGCCTATCCCCACCGCCCAGGCGGTGTCCACCTCGGCCCAGTGCGCCATCCTGATGGAGGCGTCCTCGGGCCGGGTACTTTATGCCCAAAACGCCTGGGAGAGCCGCTCTATCGCCTCCATCACCAAGCTCCTCACCGCCCTCACCGCGGCGGAGCTATGCCCCGACCTGGACACGCCGGTGACGGTGGACCCCGCCGCCGTGGGGATGGAGGGCTCATCCATGTATCTGGTCGCCGGGGAGGTCCTACCCCTTCGGCATCTGCTCTACGGTATGCTGCTGCGCTCGGGCAACGACGCGGCGGTGGCGGTGGCCATCCACTGCTCGGGCAGCGTGGAGTCCTTCGCCCAGGCCATGAACCGCACCGCCCAGCGCCTGGGCATGGCCCACTCCCACTTTACCAACCCCAGCGGTCTGGAGGAGGAGGGCCACTACTCCTGCGCCTACGACATGGCCCTATGCGCCCAGTCTTTTCTCACGGTCCCAGCCCTGGCTGAGATCGCCGCCACCAAGTCTGTCACCCTGGGGACCCGGGTCATCCAAAACCACAACAAGCTCCTGTGGAGCTATCCCGGTTGCGTGGGGCTGAAGACGGGCTTCACCAAAAAGGCGGGCCGGACCCTGGTCTCCGCCGCCACCCAGGGCCAGACCACCCTCATCGCCGTCACCCTCAACGATGGCGACGACTGGCGGGACCACACCGCTCTGCTGGACTATGGCTTTTCCTCCTACCGCTCCCACCTCCTCTGCCGTGGAGGCAAGGACCTGGGCACGGTGGCCGTCTCGGGCAGCTTGATACCGTCCGTGCGGGTGGCGACCAAAAACGACGCGCGCTGGTGCCTTACCGGCGGCGAGGCCGTCACCGCCAAGGTGGAACTCCCCCGGCGGCTAGAGGCCCCCGTGGCTGCCGGCCAGGCCGTGGGCACGCTGCGCTTTTACCTGGACGACCAGGAGATCGGCCAGGTCCAGGTGGTGGCCGTTTCCTCCGCGCCGGAGAACAAAAAACGTTGAAAGGGAGTGTGTACCTCGTGGAAGAGCGGCTACAAAAGCTATTGTCCGCCGCCGGGGTCTGCTCCCGCAGGCAGGCGGAGGAATACCTGAACGCTGGGCGGGTGGCCGTCAACGGCCAGACCGCCGTTCTGGGCCAGAAGGCCGACCCGGACAAGGACGTGGTCTCGGTGGACGGCGTGGACGTGGCCCGGCCCGCCGCGCTTACATACCTCATGCTCCACAAGCCCCGGGGCTACATCACCACCCTGTCCGACGAAAAGGGCCGCCCCACCGTGGCCGACCTGGTGGCGGACTGCCCCGCTCGGGTCTGGCCGGTGGGACGGCTGGACTGGGACTCGGAGGGTCTTTTGCTCATGACCAACGACGGCGCGCTGACCCACCGGCTCACCCACCCCAGCCATCAGGTGGAAAAGGAATATATCGTCACCGTCACTGGGGACGTGGACGCCGCCCTGCCCGTTCTGACCGGACCCATGGAGCTGGACGGAGTGCCCCTGGCCCCGGCCCAGGTCCGGGTCCTGGGCAAGGACCGCTTGGCCATCGTCATCCACCAGGGCAAAAACCGCCAGGTACGAAGGATGTGCGCCGCCGCCGGGCTGGAGGTCTCCCGGCTCAAGCGGGTCCGGGAGGGCGCGCTCACTCTGGGCGAGCTGCCCCAGGGTCAGTGGCGGGTCCTTACCGGCCGGGAGGTCTCCGTCCTCAAAGCCCTGTGAATATGCAAGAGCTTGAAATTTTTCCTGCAAAACCACTTGCTTTCCCTGTAGGTTTGCGGTATGATAAGGGTTGCACGAATTTGCGTCCAGGAGGTTCAAAACCACTATGAATCGGGATATCCTCTCCGTCATCGAAAGCCAGATGCCCACTTTTTCCAAGGGCCAGAAGCTTATTGCCAACTATATCCTGCAATCCTACGACAAGGCCGCCTTTATGACCGCCAGCAAGCTGGGTCAGACGGTGAAGGTCAGCGAGTCCACCGTGGTCCGCTTCGCCGCAGAGCTGGGCTACGACGGCTACCCCGCCATGCAGCGCACGTTGCAGGAGATGATCCGCAACAAGCTCACCTCCATCCAGCGCATCGAGGTCAGCGACGACCGCATCGGCAGCCAGGACATTCTCTCCATGGTCATGCACTCGGACATGGAGAAGCTGCGCATGACCCTGGAGCAGATCGACCGGGCCCATTTCGACGGGGCCGTTCAGGACATCGCCCAGGCCAAGCGCATCTATATCCTGGGCGTGCGCTCCGCCAGCGCCATCGCCACCTTCCTGGCATTTTACTTCAACCTCATCTTCGACAACGTGACGCTGGTGTCCATCTCCTCGGCCAGCGAGATCTTCGAACAGCTCCTCCGGGTGGGCCCGGAGGACGTGGTCATCGGCGTCAGCTTTCCCCGCTACTCCAAGCGCACGGTGAAGGCCATGGAGTTTGCCCGGGACCGGGGCGCCCAGGTCATCGCCATCACCGACTCCGAGGCTTCTCCCCTCTCCGCCACCGCCCAGCGGCTGCTGCTGGCCAAGAGCGACATGGCCTCCTTCGTGGACTCGCTGGTGGCTCCGCTGAGCCTGGTGAACGCCCTCATCGTAGCCATCGCCCGGGTCAAGAAGCAGGAGCTTTCGGAAAATCTGGAAAAGCTGGAGCACATCTGGGCGGAATATGAGGTCTACGAGACGGTGGAGGACCGGTCTTGACCGCTCCCATCGTGGTCATCGGCGGCGGCGCGGCGGGGATGCTGGCCGCCCTCACCGCCCGGCAGCAGGGCGCGGCGGTCACCCTGGTGGAGCGCAATCCCAAGCTGGGCCGCAAGCTCTACATCACCGGCAAGGGCCGTTGCAACGTCACCAACGCCTGCGGCGTGGACCAGGTCCTGGCCGCCATCCCCCGAAACGGCAAGTTTTTATACAGCGCCATGTCCGCTTTCTCCCCCGCCGATACCATGGCCTTCTTCGAGGGCCTGGGGGTCCCCTTGAAGGTGGAGCGGGGCAACCGGGTCTTCCCCGTGTCCGACAAGTCCTCCGATATCATCGACGCGCTGTTTTACGCCCTGCGCAAGGCCGGGGTAGACATCGTCCAGGCCCGGGCCAAGGACCTAGAGTATCGGGACGGCAGGGTCTGCGCCGTGGCCACCGACGCCGGGACCTTCCCCTGCGCGGCGGTCATCATCGCCACCGGCGGGCTCTCCTACCCCGCCACCGGCTCCACCGGCGACGGCTACGCCCTAGCCCAGAGCGCGGGCCACACTGTGGTCCCACCCCGGGGCTCCCTGGTGCCGCTGGAGGCGGAGGGCTGCGCCGTCTTGCAGGGACTATCGCTGAAAAACGTCAAGCTCACGGTCGCTGACCAAAAGAAAAAGGCCCTTTATATCGACCAGGGTGAGCTGCTGTTCACCCACTTTGGCCTGTCGGGGCCGCTGGTGCTCTCCGCCAGCGCCCACCTGCGCCACTTTGACCGGGAGCGCTACACCGCCCACATCGACCTCAAGCCCGCTTTGGACCTTCCCCAGTTGGAGAGCCGCATGGTCCGGGACCTCCAAGAGCACGCCAACCGGGACATGGGCAACTACGCCCTCACCCTGGTCCCCCGGCTGCTGGCCCCTGTGGTATTGGAGCGCGCGGACATCCCCGCCCACCTAAAACTCAACTCCCTCACAAAGGAGGCCCGCCGGGCCCTTTGTCAGACCTTAAAGGATCTGGCCTTCCCTATCCTGGGGCCCCGCCCTGTGGAGGAGGCCATCGTCACCACCGGCGGCGTGAACGTCAAGGAGATCGACCCAAAGACCATGGGGTCCAAACTGGTGGAGAACCTCTACTTCGCCGGAGAGGTGCTGGACGCCGACGGCTACACCGGCGGGTTTAATCTGCAGATCGCCTGGGCCACCGGCCACGCCGCCGGGACCCACGCCGCCCAGAGCTGGAAAGGAGCAACGCCATGACCTACCGCGCCATCGCCATCGACGGCCCCTCCGGGGCCGGAAAATCCACCCTGGCCAAGCGTCTGGCCCGGGAGCTGGGCTTTTTGTATGTGGACACCGGGGCCATCTACCGCACTGTGGGCCTGGCGGCCCTGCGCCAGGGCGTCGCCCCCGGCGACGAGGCGGGGGTGCTGCCCCTTCTGCCCACGCTGGTCATCACCACCGCCTACGCCCCTGACGGCCTGCAGCACATGTATTTGAGCGGCGAGGACGTGACCGAGGCCATTCGCCAGCACGCCGTCTCCGACGCCGCCAGCCAGGTCTCCGCCATCCCCGGCGTGCGGGACTTTTTGCTGGAGATGCAGCGGCGTTTCGCCTTGGAAAACAACGTCATCATGGATGGCCGGGACATCGGCACGGTGGTGCTCCCCGAGGCGGCGCTGAAGGTCTTCCTCACCGCCCAGCCCGAGGTCCGGGCACGCCGCCGCTATGAAGAACTGCTGGCCCGGGGCCAGCAGGCGGAGTACGACACGGTGCTCCAGGACGTGCGGGACCGTGACTGGCGGGACTCCCACCGGGCCGTCGCCCCCTTGAAGCAGGCCCAGGACGCGGTGGTGGTGGACACCACCGGTCTGGATCTGGAGGGGAGCTTTGGCGCGCTGATGAATCTGGCAAAGGAGCGGCTTGGACTATGAGAGAATTTTGGTTTCGGGTGATCTACGCCATCGTCTGGCCCTTTTTCACCCTGGTCCACCCCCGCAAAGTGGTGGGGCTGGAAAATATCCCGGAGGGCGGCTGTCTACTGTGCGGCAACCACACCCGCTACTCCGACCCGCTGTTCATCGTCTTCTCCATGGGCCGCAAGCGCCACCCTTACATCATGGGCAAGGCCGAGCTCTTTCGCAATCCCGTGCTGGGCTGGATCATGACCCAGTGCGGCGTGATCGCCGTGGAGCGGGGCAAGTCGGACGTGAAGGCCATCAAGGAGTGCATGCGCATCCTCAAAGACGGCGGCAAGCTGCTGATGTTCCCCGAGGGCACCCGGGTCAAGGGAGACGCCGACCACACCGCCAAGACGGGCGCTGCCATGCTGGCCCTTCGCACCGGCGTGCCCATCGTGCCGGTCTACGTACCGCCCCGGCTGGGCTGGTTCCGCCGGACCACCATCACCTTCGGAGCGGCCTACACCCCTCAGGTCAGCCACGAGGGCAAGCCCACCGCCGAGGACTACCAGCCCATCGCCGACGACCTGCTGGGCCGCATCAAGGCCCTGTCGGAGACTACATAATGGAGGTCATTTTGGCGAGGTCGGCCGGCTTCTGCTACGGTGTGCGCCGGGCGGTGGACATGGCCCAGGCCCTGGCCCAGTCGGGCAAGCGTTGCGCCATGCTGGGCCCCATCATCCACAACGACCACGTCATCGCCCAGTTGGAGGACCAGGGCATGGCCCTTTGCCAGTCGTTGGACGAGCTGCCCCCGGGAGTCACGGTACTGCTGCGCTCCCACGGCGAGCCCCAGGCGGTCTATGAGGCCCTGGACCAGGGCGGCTGGAGCGTGGCCGACGCGGTGTGTCCCAACGTCCGACGCATCCACGACCTGGTCCGTCAGGCGGGAGAGGAGGGCCGGACCCCCGTCATCGTGGGCACCCCCAGCCATCCCGAGGTCCGGGCCATCGCGGGCTGGTGTTCTTCATCAGTTGTGGTAGATGGGGTGGAAGGTCTCAAAAAATGGCTGGATGAGGACAAAAACCGCCAAAATCTGCCTCTGACGATGGTATCCCAGACCACCGCCATCCCCAGTCAATGGAAAACTTGCGTAGAATTTGCAAAAAAGGTGTGTACAAATCTCAAAATCTTTGATACAATATGTAACGCTACCTGCCAGCGGCAAGCGGAGGCCGCGGAGCTGGCCGCCCGGTGCGACGCCATGATCGTCATTGGCGACCCCAAAAGCTCCAACACCAAGCGCCTCGCCCAGCTCTGCCGCGCACGATGCGGCCTTGTGGTCCAGCTCACCCAGGCCGCGGAATTGGACCCATCTCAATTTTCCGGGATGACCAGGGTAGGTATCACCGCGGGCGCTTCCACGCCCGGGTGGATAATAAAGGAGGTCTATGACACAATGAGCGACGAGAACAACATGATTGAGATCGAGGAATCCTTCGAGGAAATGCTGGAGAAATCGATCAAAACTTTGCATACGGGGGATAAGGTAACGGGCATCGTCACAGAGATCAGCCCCACGGAAGTCTCTGTGGACCTGGGCACCAAGCACGCGGCGTATATTCCGCTGGACCAGCTCACCGACGACCCCGAGGCCAAGGTGGAGGATCTGGTGAAGGTGGGCCAGGAGATCGAGGTCTTCGTGGTCCGCGTCAACGACGGCGAGGGCGTTGTCACCCTCTCCAAGAAGAAGCTGGACAGTGTCAAGAGCTGGGAAGACATTGAGAACGCCGTGGAGGACAAGTCCATCCTGGAGGGCTTCATCACCGAGGAGAACAAGGGCGGCATCGTGGCCAGCGTCAAGGGCGTGCGAGTGTTCATTCCCGCCTCCCAGTCCGGTCAGCCCCGGGGCGCCGATCTCAGCCAGATGATCAAGAAGAAGGTCCGCCTGCGCATCACCGAGGTGGATATGCACCGTAAGCGCGTGGTGGGCTCCATCCGCGCCGTGGAGCAGGAGGAGCGCGACGCCAAGGCCGCTGAGGTGTGGGACAGCATCGAGGTGGGCAAGCGCTACGAGGGCGTGGTCAAGTCCCTGGTCAACTACGGCGCCTTTGTGGACATCGGCGGCGTGGACGGCATGGTCCATATCTCCGAGCTGAGCTGGTCTCGCATCAAGCACCCCTCCGAGGTGGTCAATGTGGGCGACGCCGTCAGCGTGTACGTCCTCTCCTTCGACAAGGAGAAGCGGAAGATCTCCCTGGGCATGAAGGACCACAGCCAGGACCCCTGGGCTCAGTTCGTGGAGAAGTACGACGTGGGCAGCGTGGTCACCGCCAAGGTGGTCAAGCTCATGACCTTCGGCGCCTTTGCCGAGGTCATCCCCGGCGTGGACGGCCTGATCCATATCTCCCAGCTCTCCGACCACCGGGTGGAGAAGCCCGAGGACGTGGTCAGCGAGGGCCAGGAGGTCACCGTGATGATCACCGCCATCGACAAGGAGAACAAGAAGATCTCCCTGTCCATCCGCGCTCTGATCGAGGAGGCCCAGGCCGCTGAGGCTGCCGACGCCGCCGAGTACGGCATGGAGCCCGACGAGGTGGTGGCCTCCGCCGACGGCGACGCCACCACCGTGGCCCCCGCCTTCGAGGAGACCGCCGAGGAGGCCCCCGCCGAGGAGTAATTTCCCCGCCAAGGTCAAGAAAAGTTGTGGGCACGCCCGTGCCGGGCGTGCCCACTTTTATGCGTATAGAGAGGAAGTGAAGGGCTATGCTCACCGGTCCCGAAGCCCTGGAATTCGTCCGGCTGCGCCGCCAGGCCATTGCCCTGGACTACCCACAGCTCAATCCCCAGCAGTTGGAGGGCGTTTTGACCACCCAGGGCCCGTTGCTGCTGCTGGCGGGCGCGGGCAGCGGCAAAACCACGGTGCTCATCCAGCGCATTGCCAACCTCATCACCTACGGCCATGGCTCCGACTGCGACGACGCGCCCGACTGGGCCACGGAGGAGGACCTGGCCTTTTTGAAGGCTTATGTGGAGACCAAGGGCCAGGGAGACAGGGCCCGGATGCGTCAGCTCTGCGCTGTGGACCCCGCCGCGCCCTGGTCCATTTTGGCCATCACCTTCACCAACAAGGCCGCCGGGGAGCTGAAGGACCGCCTGGCCGCCAAGCTGGGGAGCGAGCTGGCCCAGGACGTGTGGGCCGCCACCTTCCACTCCGCCTGCCTGCGCATCCTGCGCCGGGACATCGAAAAGCTGGGCTTTGACAGCTCCTTCACCATCTACGACACCGACGATTCCCTGCGGGTCATCAAGGACATTTTGAAGTCCAAAAACATGGACGACAAGATCTTCGCTCCCCGGGCTATTTTGGGCCAGATCTCCAAGGCCAAGGACCAGGAGCTGCTGGCCGGGGACTACGCCCAGCGTCAGAAAAAGACCGGGGATGTCTACCTGATGAAGACCGCCGAGGTCTATTCTGAGTATCAAAAGCGGCTGTGGGACGCGGGGGCGCTGGACTTTGACGACCTCATCCTCCACACCGTGCGGCTTTTAGAGCAGCACGAGGACGTGCGGGAGTTCTACCAAAACAAGTTCCGCTACGTCCTCATCGACGAGTATCAGGACACCAACGCCCTGCAGTACCGCCTGGCCTCGCTGCTGGCGGGCAAATGGGAGAACATCTGTGTGGTGGGCGACGACGACCAGTCCATCTACCGCTTCCGTGGGGCCACCATCGAAAACATCCTGTCCTTTGAGAGCCAGTATAAGGGAGCCCGGGTCATCCGTTTGGAGCAGAACTACCGCTCCACGGGCCACATCCTGGACGCCTCCAACGCCGTCATCGCCAACAATCTGGGCCGCAAGGGCAAGAAGCTGTGGACCCAGCACGACCAGGGGGACAAGGTCCACCACTACACCGCCATGAACGAGTCTGACGAGGCCCAGTTCGTGGCCTCCCGGGTGCTGGACGGCGTGGCCCAGGGGGCCCACTTCAAGGACTTCGCCGTGCTGTACCGCATGAACGCCCAGTCCAACCAGATCGAAAACGCCATGAAGCGAAACGGCATCCCCTACCGCATCTACGGCGGCACGCGGTTCTTTGACCGGGCCGAGGTCAAGGATATGCTGGCCTATCTCTTTGTGCTCCACAACCCCGCCGACGACCTGCGGCTGCTGCGCATCGTCAACAACCCGCCCCGAGGCATCGGCGCTACCACCCTGGACAAGGCCCAGACCATTGCCGAGGCCCAGGGGGTATCCCTGTGGCAGGTCATCTCTCACGCCGGGGACTATCCCGAGCTGATGAAGGCCCAGGCCAAGCTCAGCGACTTTACCCGCTTGATGACCGAGCTCCACGCGCTGCTGGATACCATGCCCCTCAATGACTTCTACGAAGAGCTCATCGCCCGCACCGGCTACGCCGTGATGCTGGAGAGCAAGAACACCGTAGAGGACGCCACCAGGCTGGAAAACGTCCGAGAGCTTTTGACCTCCATCAACGGCTACATGGAGCAAGACCCGGAAAACCCCACCCTGGCAGGCTTTTTGGACGAGATCTCCCTCTACACCACCCTGGACGACGGCGAGGCGGGCGAGGACTGCGTGTCCATGATGACCATGCACTCGGCCAAGGGCCTGGAGTTCCCCACGGTCTTTTTGGTAGGCATGGAGGACGGGGTCTTCCCCGGGATACGCTCCATCGGCAGCGCCGACGAGATGGAGGAGGAGCGGCGGCTTTGCTACGTGGCCATGACCCGGGCCAAGGAAAAGCTCTACCTGGCCTCCGCCTCTCAGCGCATGCTCTTTGGCCACACCACCTGCAACCAGCCTTCCCGCTTTGTCCGGGAGATCCCGCCGGAATATGTAGAGCGAAGCGGCAAGGAGTTCTTGTTCCACCGGGACCCCCTTGAGGACTGGTCCTCCACTACGATGGAAAAGGGCCCCGAGCGCCCGGCCAGGAGCTCTGGGTATTCCGACAGTCCCTTTGCGTCTCCCTTTTTCGGCAAGTATAGCCCTGGCGGCGGCCGCAGGACCGCCACGGGCACCTTCCGGGAGTACGGCTTTGACGACACGGTGGACGGCTCCACCGGGGTCTTTACCAAGGGCCGCCGTCCCGCCTCCGCCGCCACCGTCTCCACCGGCCGGACCACGGCGGCCAAGGAGCCAAAGGAGCCCTCTCCCCTGCCCGACTTTGCCGTAGGCGACCAGGTGACCCACACCGCCTTCGGCCCCGGCCTCATCCTGGCGGTGAAGCCTATGGGAGGCGACGCGCTTATTGAGATCGCTTTTGACAGCGTGGGCACCAAACGGCTGATGCTGAAGTCCGCCGCCCAGCACATGAAAAAAGCGTAAGGGTCTCCCCTTACGCTTCCAGCCAGAACCGCCAGGGAAAATCCCTGGCCTCCTGGGCGTAGTCGATGCCGACCCGCGGTCCCGTGTGGACCTCCCCGATGGGGCCCTGCCGAGGCAGGACATAGAGCGGTGGCGTCAGCAGGTCGTGGCCGTTCAGGCTCCGGTCCAAGGCCATGGCCTTACAGAGCTTGCCCGGGCCGTTAAAGAAGTTTTTACGCTGATAGGCGTTCAGCTCCTCCAAAGGCTTGCCATAGCGGAGCTTCGCCATCGCATCAACGCCCTCCACCGGCTCCAGGGCCCGGATGAGCACCGCCGCGGGCTCACCCGCCGCTTCGGTGACGAAGTTCAGGCAGGTATACATCCCGTAGATGAGATAGAGATAGGCGGTGCCGGGCTGGGCGAAGAGGGTCTCGGTGCGCTGGGTGCGCTTGTAGCCGTAGGCGTGGCAGGCCTTGTCGCAGCGGCCGATATAGGCCTCGGTCTCGGTGATGCGGCCCAGGAGCCGCCGGCCCTGGTATTCGCGCACCAGCACGCAGCCCAGCAGGTCCCGGGCCACCGTCAGGGTGTCCCGGCCATAGAACTCCCGCGTCAACGTCTCCATCACGTCACCTCTTTTCCACTCCAATCATATCAATGCACAAAGGAGAAGTCAAGCCATGACCCAAGCCACGACCAAAACGCCCCTGTGGCCCCAGCTCCTGATGGTGGCCGCCACCATCATCTGGGGCTCCTCCTTCCTCATCATGTCCCAGGCGGTGGACAATATCCCCGTCTTTTACCTGCTGGCGGTGCGCTTCACCCTGGGGGCGGCGCTGCTGGCGGTGGTGTTCGCCAAGCGGTGGAAGGTCATGGACAAGGCCACCTTGAAGGGCGGCGTGGTGCTGGGGCTTTTGATGGAGGCGGCCTACGTTTTGCAGACCTACGGCCTCAACGGCCTGGGTCCCTGGCAGGGCACCACTCCGGGCAAGAACGCCTTTTTCACCGGCATCTACTGCGTGCTGGTCCCCTTCTTCGCCTGGGTCCTGTTCAAAAAGCGGCCCGACCTCTACAACGTCTCCGCCGCGGTGCTGTGCGTGACGGGCATCGGGCTGGTATCTCTGGGCGGCGAGCTGGGGCTGGTGGGCGGCGACGTGCTGACCATGCTGGGCGGCGTGATGTTCGCTTTGCACATCCTGATGGTGCCCCGGTACGCGGAAAAGTCCGACGTGATCTTGCTCACCATTTTGCAGTTCGCCACCATGGCCGCTATCTCCTGGCTGGGGGTGCTCCTCACCGGGGAGGCCATGCCCCTGACCGCCATCGCCCCGGAGAACTGGCTGCGCATTGGGTATCTCGCCGTCTTCGCCACCGCTCTGGCCCTGCTGTTTCAAAACATCGGCCAGGCCCACACCCCGCCGGCCACGGCGGCGGTGCTGCTGAGCCTGGAGGCCCCCTTCGGCGTCTTGTTCTCCGTCCTCTTTGGCCCAGAGCGGCCTACAATGGCCATGTACTGCGGCTTTGGGCTCATCTTTATTGCCATCATCGTATCCGAGACCAAGCTGTCCTTTTTGCCCCCGCGAAAAAAATTTGAAAAAAGGGGTTGACAAATCCCGAGGGTCCGTTTATAATGCGGATAACAACTTCATCACGCTAAACCGATGAGGAAGTAGAGTACCCAGAGCACAACTGAGCCGTAGCGAGTCCTGAATGGTGTGAGCAGGGCGCGAGGTTGCTGGGGAATGGCCTTCCGAGGGCGGACTGAACGGCAGAAATGCTTAGTAGTTCCCGACGGGTCCCCTCCCGTTAGAGCGCGGGGCCGAGTATGATGGTACTCGGAAGCGAGTGGGCGTCCTTGGACGCCAATTTGGGTGGTATCGCAGAAGCATCACGCTTTTGTCCCATATAGGGGACAAAAGCGTTTTTGTTTTCTACGGCAACTCCGGCAAAGTTAGCCCTCCATCTGCCGCCCAAATCAAAAAATTGGAGGTAATCCACAATGAAAAACCGCAACATCATCCGTAAGTTCCTGGCCCTGTCCCTGTCCGCCGTTCTGGTCCTCTCTCTGGCCGCCTGCGGCGGCAACGACGGCCCCGCCGCCACCGACCCCAGCACTGTTCCCACCGACACCCCCAGCGACGCTCCCGCCACCGTGACCTACAAGGTGGGCATCTGCAACTACGTGGACGACGCGTCCCTCAACCAGATCGTGGAGAACATCGAGGCCCGACTCCAGGAGATCGGCGACGAGAAGGGCGTGACCTTCGACATCGCCTATGACAACTGCAACGCCGACAGCGCGGTGATGGGCCAGATCATCTCGAACTTCATCGCCGACGATGTGGACCTGATGGTGGGCGTTGCCACCCCCGTGGCCATGCGCATGCAGGCCGCCACCGAGGACAACCAGATCCCCGTGGTCTTCTCCGCCGTGTCCGACCCCGTCAGCGCCCAGCTGGTGGACTCCCTGGAGGCTCCCGGCGCCAACATCACCGGCACCAGCGACTACCTGGACACCAACGCCATCATGGACCTGATCTTCGCCCAGAACCCCAACGCCGCCAAGATCGGCTTCCTCTATGACCAGGGCCAGGACTCCTCCACCACCCCCATCGCCCATGCCAAGGAGTATCTGGACGCCAAGGGCATCGCCTATGTGGACCGCACCGGCACCACCGTGGACGAGGTCAAGCTGGCCGCTGACGCTCTGGTGGCTGACGGCGTGGACGCCATCTTCACCCCCACCGACAACACCATCATGACCGCCGAGCTCTCCATCTACGAGACCCTGGCCCAGGCCGGCATCCCCCACTACACCGGGGCCGACTCCTTCGCCCTCAACGGCGCGTTTATGGGCTACGGCGTGGACTACGCCAACCTGGGCCGTGAGACCGCCGACATGATCGCCGAAGTCCTCATCGACGGCGCGGACACCGCCACCATGGCCGTCAAGACCTTCGACAACGGCACCGCCACGGTGAACATCGAGACCTGCGCCGCCCTGGGTCTGGACTACGCCAGCGTCAAGGCCGCCTTTGAGCCGCTGTGTACCAAGGTCCAGGAGATCACCACCGCCGAGAGCTTCGGCGATCTGCAGTAAAACAGCGCATACTATTCCAAGAGGCGGCGGGGCCAGAGGCCTCGCCGCCCCTCTTAGCAAAGGAGGCATTCCAATGGACCTTTTGAGTATCCTGGGCCTGGGCCAGACGGCGCTGGAGCTGGGGCTTGTGTATTCCCTGGTGGCCCTGGCCCTGTTTTTGAGCTACTCCATGCTCAACGTCTGCGACCTGTCCACCGACGGCTGCTTTATCCTGGGCGGCGCGGTAGGCGGTGTACTGGCCATGGCGGGCTATCCCCTGCTGTCCATCCCCGCGGCTATGCTGGCAGGGCTGTGCTCAGGCTTTGTCACCGCCTTTTTGCAGACCCGTATGGGTATCGACTCGCTGCTGGCGGGCATCATCGTCAACACCGGGCTCTACTCGGTGAACATGACCATCATGGGCTCCAACCTGAACCTCTTCAAGACCTCCACGGTCTTCACCATGGCCAAGGACGCCCTGGCGGACACTCCCCTGGCGGGCCAGTCCATGCTGCTGGTGGAGCTTGTCTTTGTGGCCTTGGCGGTGACCCTCTTGGTGCTCTTTTTGAAGACCAAGCTGGGCCTTGCCATCCGGGCCACCGGCGACAACCCCGACATGGTCCGCTCCTCCTCCATCAGCCCCGTCTTCACCACCACCGTGGGCCTGTGCCTTTCCAACTCCCTCACCGCTCTGGCGGGCTGCCTGCTGGCCCAGAGCCAGCGGTCTTTGGACATCAAGGACGGCACTGGCGTTTTGACCATCGCCCTGGCCAGCCTGCTCATTGGACGCACGCTGATGGGCAAGGGCCGCCTTGCCATCCGGGCCGTGGGCATGGTGGTAGGCTCGGTGCTGTTCCGGCTCATCTACGCCATTGCCCTTCGCTTCGATATGCCCACGTCCATGCTCAAGCTGGTGAGCTCGGTCATCGTGGTGCTGGCCATCTTCCTTCCCTATCTGAAGGACCGCCTGCCCGAGCTCTCCCGGCGTTTTAAGGGCAGAAAGGAGGGCGCGTCATGCTGACCATATCCCACCTCTCCAAGACCTTCAACCCGGGCACGGTGAACGAGAAAAAGGCCATCACCGACCTCTCCCTTCATCTGGACCCCGGGGACTTCGTCACCATCATCGGCTCCAATGGCGCGGGCAAGTCCACCCTGTTCAACGCCATCTGCGGCGACTTCCTCACCGATTCGGGCTCCATCGTCATCAACGGCCAGAACGTCACCTTTATGCCCTCCTTTAAGCGCTCAAGGCACATCGGCAGGCTCTTCCAGGACCCCATGCGGGGCAGCGCGCCCCACATGACCATCGAGGAAAACCTGTCCATGGCCTCGGGCCGTGGCGGCTGGCTCAGCCATATCACCAAGGCCGACCGGGCCCTCTTCCGGGACAAGCTGGCCCTCTTAGACATGGGCCTGGAGGACCGGATGCGCCAGCCTGTGGGCCTGCTCTCCGGCGGCCAGCGCCAGGCGTTGACGCTGATGATGGCCACCTTCGTGCCCCCTTGGCTGCTGCTGCTGGATGAGCACACGGCGGCGTTGGACCCGGGCACGGCGGAAAAGGTGCTGAAGATCACCCGGGACGTGGTGGCGGAGCACAAGATCACCACGCTGATGATCACCCACAATATGCAGCAGGCTCTGGACCTTGGCAACCGCACGCTGATGATGGACGGCGGCAACATCGTGCTGGACGTGTCCGGCCCTGAGCGCGCGGGCATGACCGTGGCCGACCTGCTCTCGCGCTTCAAGCAGCGCCTGGGCAAGGACCTGGATAATGATCGGATGCTGCTGTCTTGATATATGCCCTTCGCATAAAAACCCCCGGCGGGATGTTCCCGCCGGGGTTTTTACTGCTTATTCAAAATCAATACGCGTATTGCCCACCACAAGGGCTGCGGCCTGGTCGGGGTCAATGAGGCGGCGATTATCATTCTCATCTACGCCCTCCAGCCGAATGTAGCTCGCCCTGGTCTCCTCATCCTGACGGATCATGGGGCCGAACAGGAGCAACCGAGTACCATCCTTGTTCACCAGCGTCCACTGGGTATTCTTTTGCGGATGGTTTTCCCAATCCCAGCCGGAGCGCTCTATCTGGTCAAAGGTCAACTGCAGCCGCAGGGCTGAAATCCTGGCCTCGGTCACATGGGCGGTGCAATCGCCGATATAATTGAACGTAATATCCTCGTCCAAAGCCACCGTTGTCTGGTATCCATCGCCGGTGACAAAGGACAACTCCACCGGCTGGTCGGAGAGGATCTTATCCATGGAATAACTGACCGTTACCTCCACATAGGGCAAATCTTCATAAGTGAATGAACAGCCGTTAAAAACGGCCACTTGGACCTTGTTCCCGGGTTCTCCCCGCTGGGTAGAACTTTTGTATTTCCATTGTTCCCCTGTGCGGGTGTCCGTGAGGGTCGTAGCGATACCGTAGCCAATGAGATATTGCCCCTGTAAAACTGTGCTGTTCCAGTCCTTCACCGCTACCATAGGACATCCATCGCTGGAAAAGAAAACGGCGCAGATCTGGCCGTATCTCGGGTCTATACGGGTCAACGGGATGGTGGCCTGGGCAGCTAGTTCTCCCACAATCTCCATCAGGGCTTGCGCATTTTCCCCTTTACACATATCCGCATAGCTCATGTCCACCTGCCGAGCGGTCTGGGCCAGGGGGGCCAAGGAGACCGTCTCAAAGGTCATAGCCAGCTCTTCCTCGCTCCAGTCTGTGTCTACCACGCCGTCGCACCGGAAGGTGATAGTCTTCCCTGCCAGACTCTCCTTCCCTCCGTATCGCTCCATATCCATACAGTAGTAAACGGTTTTTCTGTCCTCCGAAAAGATGGGATCAAATCGGCTGGAGCTTCCGTTGGGGAAGTCCCCCTCCACCTCCACGCTCGCATAGTAGTTATTCCCCCAGATGTTAGGCTCGCCCTCGATCACTCCGCCGTCGTTGCGGGTGAGCGCCAGCAAAAAGGCCGCGCCGTCCTCGTCCACAATGCTCTCTTGGAGGGTGATAGTATAGTCCCCTGTGACGGCGCTAACGCCCACAGGGGTGACGGCCTCCTGAGGCGTGCGGCCCAGGAAGCTCTCCCAGCCCACCGTCAGCTCCACCGCCGCCGCGCCGATGGCAAGGACCACCGCCAAACAGGCCGCCAGCAGGACTTTCCCGGGCAGGCCCCCTCTCCCCTTCCCCGTCCGAGGGGCGGGCTGGTCCTGGGTCAGCCGCTCCAGCATGGCGGCGCGGGTCTCCGGGTCCAGGCGCAGCTGACCCATCATCTTATCATAGTGCTCCTTCATCGGCGCTCAGCTCCTTTCTCAGCATGTCCCTGGCCCGGCTGACCCGGGTCTGGACGGCGGTACGGGAGATGCCCAATATCCCGGCGATCTCCCCTTGGTCGTAGCCCTCAAAATAGTAGAGATGGATGACCGCGCGGTACTTGGGAGGCAGGGCCATCACCGCTTGGTGCGTCTCCCGGTCCTCGCTGTCTTGGAAGGCGACGGTCTCGTCCAGGGGCCCCACATTTCTCCGCCAGTAGGAGCGAAGCTGGTTTTTGCAGGCGTTGGCCGCGCAGGTGAGCAGCCACGCCTTTTCCTTGCCCGCTTCCGGTCTCCCCCGGCCCTCGGCCAGCTTCAAAAACACCCCCTGGCACACGTCCTCCCCGTCGCCGCGGCTGCCCAGGTAGCTGTAGGCCAGCCGAAATACGTCGTCGGCGTAGCGTTCAAAGAGCTCCGCCAAGGTATCATGGTCCATCGCTCTCACCTTCTTTCTTGAACTGCCGGCATCCATATAACACCCGGGCCCCGCCCATTCTCACAAAAAGTTTTCCAGCCCGGGCATGAAAAAAGCGCGCCTCCGGCGGGAAGCGCGCTTTCTAGTGCGATATTACTTCTCTCTCTTGCTCTGGATGGCGTCCTTGGTGTTTTGGTAGGTGTCCTTCAACACCCGGCCCAGGGAGATGACCTCGCCGCCATATTTTTGGCGGTAGATGTGGATGGTCAGCTCCTCAATGCCCGCCACGGTGGCCACCACGCAGAAGAGGGTGAAGTAGGCCACCGCCACGGGGGTGCGGATGAGGTAGGGCGCGCCGAAGATCAAAAAGCCACTGATCTTGTTGAGCATGGTGTGGAGGCTGGGGAAGCGGCCGAATTTCACCAGAGCGAAGAGGTAGGTGCCGATGCGGAAGACCAAAATGCCCACCGCCCACCACCAGCACCACTCGTGCAGGATCTTCTCCCGCCAGACGATGGGGATAAGCCGCAGGACCATGACAGAGTAAAACAGCATATCCGCCGCGCTGTCCAGCCGCGCGCCGAAATCCCCCGCCGTGCCTGTGGCCCGGGCCACGGGGCCGTCCAGGGCGTCGCTGACGCCGCAGAGGGTATAGACGATGTAGAAGGGGATGGACAGGGGCGTGAGGAAGATGAGGGCGATGGCGCCCAGCAACCGGAAGCCGGTCAAACAGTTGGCCGGCGTAAATTTTTTCATAGTGGGGCCCTCCCCTCTTTGCGTATTGTTGTAATTTTACCACCACCGTCTCCATCCGTCAACCGCAAAAGTGTCCTTGGGCGGGGAGTTTTTCCCGTCCAGGGCCTTGAAGCGCACCCCGTGGGGTGCTAAAATGGAGGAAAAAGAGCCTTGGGTCCAACATCCCGGCTTTTTCAGGTGGATTTCAGCTTGCGGGGTTATACTGGCCCCAAAAGGAGGGATGGCCGTGCGCATTTTGCTGGCCGAGGACCAGCTCCCCATCGCCAAGGCCCTGAAGGCGGTGCTGGAGCGTGAAAAGTACGCCGTGGACATGGTCCACAGCGGCACCGACGCTTTGGACCACATCCTGGCTGTGGACTATGACGCGTTGGTGCTGGACATCATGATGCCCGGTCTGGACGGCCTGGAGGTCCTGCGCCGGGCCAGGGAGCAGGGCGTGGACGCTCCGGCGCTGTTCCTCACCGCCAAGGCGGAGGTGGAGGACCGGGTGGCCGGGCTGGACGCTGGAGCGGACGACTATCTGCCCAAGCCTTTTGCCACCGCGGAATTCCTGGCCCGGGTCCGGGCCCTGACCCGGCGGCGGGGCGTTTACGCGCCCTCGCTGCTGACTCTGGGCCATTTGACGCTGGACTGCCAGCGGTATCTTTTGACGGTGGGCGAGCGCTCGGAACGCCTCTCCAACAAAGAATACCAGCTCATGGAGCTTTTTATGCGTTCGCCCAAGCAGGTATTCTCCACCGAACGGCTCATGGACCGGGTCTGGGGGCTGGACTCGGAGGCGGAGCTGGACGTAGTCTGGACCTACATCGGCTTTTTGCGCAAGAAGCTCAAGACCCTGGGCGCCGACGTGGAGATACGCACCATCCGGGGCGTTGGGTATACATTGGAGGTGACCGTATGCTGAAAAAGATGCGCTGGCGCTTTATCGGCGCGGCTATGGCGGCCTTCGCGGCGGTGGTGCTGGTACTGGTGGTGGGCATCAATATCTGGAACCGCCACATCGTCCTTCAGCGCCAAGACGACATCCTCCGCCGCCTGGCCGAGTTGGAGACCACCGCCTCGTCGGACCGCTGGCGGGGCCGCGAGCGGCCCCAGGAGCCGGACTGGGCGGTCGCGCCAGAGGCACCGCCGGAGCAGAGCCAGGGCAGGCCGGACCGGCAGGACAGGGACTTTGCCATGCCCGGCCCCTTTGGAGGCCACTCCCCGGAGTTTCGCTACTCTCTGCGCTACTTCGTGGTCCGCTGTGACGAGACAGGCCAGGCCACCGATACCGACCGGGAGTTCATCGCCTCGGTGGACGCCGATCAGGCGGCCCAGTGGGGCGAGGAAGTGGTCCGCAGCGGCAGGCCCTCGGGCTATTGGAACGGCTACCGCTATCTGTGCCAGACCACCATGGAGGGCTCGGTGGTGCTGTTTTTGAACGCTGAACAGGAGATCCAGTCCATGCGCATCATGCTGCTGGTGTCGTCGGTGGTGGCCCTTGTGAGCCTGCTTTTGGTGTTTGCTCTGGTGGTCCTCTTCTCCCGGCGGGCCATCGCCCCCTACGCCCGGAACATCGAGACCCAAAAGCGGTTCATCACCGACGCCAGCCACGAGCTGAAGACCCCCCTCACCGCCATTTCCGCCAGCGCCGATGTGCTCTCTATGGACCTGCCGGACAACGAGTGGGTGGCCTCCATCCAAACTGAATGCGCCCGGATGGCCCGGCTGGTGGGGGACCTGGTGACCCTGTCCCGGCTGGACGAGGCCCAGCCCTTCCCTGACAAAAGCGAGTTTTCCCTTTCCGACGCGGTGTGGGAGATCTCCGAGCCCGCCGCCGCGGTGGCTAAGGCCCGGGGCCTGGGGTATTCCCAGGACATTGCCGACGGCCTCACCCTGTGCGGCGACCGGGCGGCGGTGCAGCAGATGACGTCTATTTTGCTGGATAACGCCCTCAAGTACGCCAGCCCCGGCGGCGCGGTGCGGCTGAATTTGTCCAGGGTCCGGGGCAAGGCCCAGTTGGAGGTGTTCAACACCTGCGATACCGCCGCTCTGGACCTCTCCCGTCTCTTTGACCGCTTCTACCGCTCTGAGACCGCCCGGGCCCAGCAGGCCGCCGGCAACGGCGTGGGCCTGTCCATCGCCAAGGCCACCGCCCAGCGCCACGGCGGCTCCATCTCCGCCCAGGCAGGCGACGGCGGCGTCACCTTCACCGTCAGATTATAAGCGTTTTACCCCAAAGGGGCGGCCTCCGAGCCGCCCCTTTCTTGCATTTTTTCTTCCCCTATTGACAAAGGAACGCTTTTGCGCTATAATATCTAATAGAATTAGTAATCAAGAAAGGTAACGGAGCTTTATGGATTACACACAATTAGCGGAAAGGCTCATCGACCTGCGCGCCCATGCCCCGCGGCTCAAGATGGAGCGGACCATGGCTCAAGCTGCAAGGGGCGAGGTTTTGGCTCTGAATTACCTGGCGGCAAGTGGAAACCAAGCATACCCCAAGGACATGAGCCGGGCACTGATGCTGACCACGGCCAGAGTCGCGGCCATGCTGAAGTCTCTGGAGGGGCAGGGCTTGTTGACCCGCACCCCCGACCCGGCGGACAGCCGGCAGATCATTGTCAGCTTGACAGAAAAGGGCGTCACCCTGGTGGAAGAGCGCCGGCTCGGAATGATCCGCTCAGTGGCAAAGATGCTGGAAGCCCTGGGTGAGGAGGACGCAAGGGCCTACGTCCGCATCCAGGCCAGGCTGATCGAGCTGGGCGACATTTGGAGGTAGTGTCCTGACCCCTACCCAGGCGCAGACAACCGAATAGGAAAGGCACTATAAGTCTTTATAGCGATAAGTCCTATGCGAGAATACTCGCATAGGACTTTATTTTTTGAGGAGGTAATAGCATGGACCCTATCATTCAAGTAGAGCACTTCACAAAACGGTACGGAGACTTCACGGCGGTGGACGACATCTCCTTCACCGTGGACGAGGGCAGCATTTTCGCCTTCCTCGGTCCCAACGGTGCGGGCAAGAGCACCACCATCAACACCCTGTGTACCATCCTGGACAAGACGCAGGGCTCTCTGGCCATCAATGGCCACGACGTTTCCAGAGAACGCAGGCTGGTGCGCAAGGACATCGGCATCGTCTTTCAGGATCCCACCCTGGACGCCCAAATGACAGTGGAGGAAAACCTGAAATACCATTGCGCCTTCTACAAGGTGCCAAAAAGCGAGGTGCGAGAGCGCATTGACTTTGCTCTTGATCTGGTGGAGCTTACGCAGTGGAGACGAGCGGCGGTAGGGAGTCTGTCCGGCGGCATGAAGCGGCGGGCCGAGATCGCCAGAGGGCTGGTCCACGACCCCAAGGTCTTGTTCCTGGACGAACCCACCACTGGCCTGGACCCCCAGACCAGAGCCAATGTGTGGGAGTACATCCAGCGGCTCCAGAAACAGAAGAACATGACGATTTTTCTGACCACCCACTATATGGACGAGGCGGAGGTCTGCTCCAAGGTCGTCATTATGGACCACGGCAAGATCGTTGCCCACGACACACCGGAGAATTTGAAGCATCAATATACCGGCACAGAGGTGGATGTGGTCTGCATTCGGACCGCGCCGTTGGAATCTGCGTTGCGGGACCGGGGCGTTCCCTATCAGAAAGATGGAGACAAGTTGATGTTCCATACCAAGAAAGCCCCCGACGCGTTGGAAATCTTATCCGCACACAGGGACGAAATTACCGACTTTGAAGTGAAAAACGGGACGCTGAACGAGGTGTTCCTGGCAATCACAGGAAAGGAGATCAGAGAATGAATCCGATCACAGCCATCGTGCAGAGGAATCTGCTGAATTATATTCGAAGCAAGGGGCGGGTACTCGGCGCACTGTTTATGTCCATGTTCATGCTGGTGATGTTTTCATTTCTGATGAGATCCTCCATGAGCGGACTTGACGCGCCTATGCCGTACCTGATCTCCGGCGTGATCATCATGAGCGTATTTCAGGTCAGCGTCAACAATTCTTCGGATATTCTGACCGACATTTCCAGCGGCTATATGAAGGAGGTCCTGGTGGCCCCCATCCCCCGGACACAGATCTCCATGGGGCACATCCTGTCGGGAGCAGTCATCGCCACGCTGCAAGGAATCGTTACCATGGTCTGCGGCATTGTCCTTGGCCTGCGGGTCAATGTCCTGCAAATTTTGCTTCTATCGGCGGTGATGCTGGTTTCCGCTATGACCTTCAGTGCCATCGGCCTGTTTCTGGCCACGGTTTCCCGCAACTCCCCCGCCTTCCAGACCATTAGCTCTATGATCATGATGCCCCTGACCTTCGTCTCCGGGGCCTATATTCCCACCACAATAATACCCGGTTTTCTCCTCCCCATCGTCTACCTGAATCCGCTGACCTATACCACCTCCATCTTCCGCTATATTGCCCTGGGGGCGCACACGCTGACCACACAGGAGCTGGTAGAGCAAGGTATGGCCTTCACCATCGGCGGATTTGTCATCACGCCGCTGATGGGGCTGGCCATCACCCTTTTGATCGGGGCATTTTTCTTCGTGCTGTGCGTCCGCAAATTTGACCGGGCGGACTTCTCCACCATCAAGGTCGCCACTGGGATGCGGGGCGGCGGGGCCGCGGCCAGACGGTAGCGGCGGCGGTTCACATTTTGTTCACCCTTCTTTTCAGGTACATTTTGGGTGGCGCTGGTATTCTTTTCACAACAACGCAAGAAGGAGCGCGATCGCTATGACGGATACCCTGGTCCAAACGGCAAAGTCCAAGAAGAAATTCCCTGTGCGCAGGCTGGTCAAGTGGCTGGTCGTCCTAGCCGCCCTGGCTGTCGTGGCCGTCCTCATCCTGCGCGCCCTCTTCCCCGGCGGCTCCAGCCGGGCCGGATCCGCCACGGCGCAGTACGCCACCGCCCAAGTCCAGCGGCGCACCATCACCAGCGCCCTCACCGGCTCTGGGACTCTGCAAAGCGCCAACTCCTACACCGTCACCACCCTGGTGCAGGGGGACATCCTCTCCGACACCTTTGAGGAGGGGGATCTGGTGGAGGAGGGCCAGGTGCTCTACGTCATCGACAGCTCCGACGCCGCCACCAACATTGAAAAGGCCCAGCTCTCCCTGTCCCAGGCCCAGCGCAGCTACCAGCGTACGGTGGACAGCCAGTATGTGGAGTCCGACGTGTCCGGCCAGGTCTGGTCGCTGGAGGTAGCCGTGGGCGATCAGGTCAAGAACGGCCAGACCATCGCCCAGGTCCGGGACAGCTCTGTCATGCGCCTGGAGGTCCTCTTCCCCGCCGACGACGCCCAGGGCTTCTATGCCGGGCAGGCCGCGGTGGTAACGCTGGACGGCTCCTTTGAGACCTTGACCGGCACGGTGGAGACCATTTCCGCCGCCGACACTGTCTCCCAGGGCGGTCAAATTTTACGCACCGTCACGATCTCGGTGAAAAACCCCGGCGCGTTGACCGCCGGGCAGGCCGCCTCGGCCAGCGTGGGCGGCGTAGGCTGTGCCAGCGGCGGGACCTTCGCCTATCAGAGTGAGGGCGTGATCACCGCCACCGCCTCGGGCACGGTGGCCTCTCTCAGCGTCCGCGAGGGCGATACGGTCCGCCGGGGCCAGCGGGTGCTGACCCTCTCGGGGGACGAGCTGGAAAACTCCATCCAAAACGCCCAGGATTCTCTGCGTAACGCCCAGCTATCCATGGAAAACACCCAGGAGCAGCTGGAGAATTACACCGTCACCGCCCCGGTCACCGGCACGGTGGTGGACAAGTCCAAAAAGGCGGGCGAGACTGTCTCCAACGCCAACGGAGGCCAGAGCCTGTGCACCATCTACGACCTGACCTATCTGGAGATGACCCTGGACATCGACGAGCTGGACATCAGCAAGGTGGCCGTGGGCCAGAGCGTCACCATCACCACCGACGCTGTGGAGAGCAAGAGTTATGAGGGCGTAGTCACCAAGGTCTCGGTGGTGGGCACCACCTCCATGGGCATCACCTCCTACCCCGCTACCGTCCGCATCGACGAGACAGACGGTCTGCTGCCGGGGATGAACGTGGACGCGGAGATCGTGCTCTCTGAGGCCGCCGATGTGCTCACCATCCCCGCCGCCGCCTTGAGCCGTGGCGACCGGGTACTGGTCGCCGCCGACTCTCCCAGTGCCGCCAACGCCATGGAGGGCGACGCTCCCGAGGGCTATGTCTACGTCCAGGTGGAGACCGGCGACAGTGACGACAGCTACGTGGAGATCAAAAGCGGCCTCACCGAGGACGACACCGTGGCCTACCTCTCCACCTCCGCCGGCCAGGATATGGACCCCATGGGCGGCATGTTCGGTATGGGCGCTATGCCCGGCGGCATGTCCAGCGGCGGTATGCCCGCCGGCGGGCCCGGCCTGGGCGGCGGCAACCGCGGCGGTGGCGGCGGCTTCCCGGGAGGTGGCCGCTGACATGGGCGCGCTCATTGAATTCCAGCAGGTGTGCAAGTACTACGTCATGGGCGAAGAGACTGTGGTGGCCGCCGACCACATCGACATGTCCATCCAGACCGGCGAATTTGTGGCCATCGTGGGCCAGTCAGGCTCGGGCAAGTCCACGTGCATGAACATCATCGGCTGCCTGGACGTGCCCAGCCAGGGGACCTATCTCCTGAACGGCCAGGACGTGGGGCAACTGTCCAAAAACAAGCTGGCCGCCATCCGCAACCAGATGCTGGGCTTTATCTTTCAGCAGTATAACCTGTTGCCCAAGCTGAGCATTTTGGAAAACGTGGAGGTCCCCTTGATGTACGCCGGGGTGGCCCGCTCGGAGCGGAGAAAACGGGCTATGGAGGCGCTGGAGCGGGTGGGCCTGGCGGACAAGTACAAGCACCGGCCCAACCAGCTCTCCGGCGGCCAGCAGCAGCGGGCATCCATCGCCCGGGCCCTAGCGGGCAAGCCCGCCGTCATCCTGGCCGACGAGCCCACCGGAGCGTTGGACAGCCACACCGGCCGAGAGGTCCTTGCCATGCTTCAAGACCTCCACCGCCAGGGCAACACCGTGGTCCTCATCACCCACGACAACGCCATCGCCCGACAGGCCCAGCGCATCATCCGCCTGGAGGACGGCCAGGTGGTCTACGACGGCGACGCTAGAGCACCCCAGGCGGTGGTCCAGCACCGAGAGGAGGCGCCGTTATGAGCCTTTTGGAGACCTTCTCCCTGGCGCTGAAAAACATCTGGTCCAGCAAGGTCCGCACCCTGCTCACCATGCTTGGCATCATCATCGGCGTCACCGCCGTCATCGTCATCGTGGGCCTGGGCAACGGCATGCAAAACTATATGCGCGACTCCTTCGCCTCCCTGGGCACCAATCAGCTCACCGTCATGATCCCGGGCCGGGGCTCGTCCCGGAGCGTCTCGGTGGACGAGATGTACGCCCTGGTGGCAGAGCGTCCCGACTACCTGGACAAGGTCTCGCCCACGGTGAGCGTTAGCGGCTCGGTCAAGGTGGGCACCGAGTCCCTCTCCTCCACCGCCACCGGCGTGGGCGAGGACTACCTAGATATGAAGGGCCTGGAGCTGGCCCAGGGCCGGGGCCTTCAGTTCCTTGACATAGACGCCCGGAAAAACGTCTGCCTGGTGGGGGCCTACATCGCCCAGGAATACTACGGCGGCAACGCTCTGGGCCAGACCATCCGCCTCAACGGCAGCAAGCTCACCATCGTGGGCGTGCTGGCCCAGCAGGAGGACGACATGGACGAGGGCGGCAGCGACGACTGCCTGCTTCTCCCCTACTCCACCGCGTCTCGGCTCTTTGGCGGCGGGCGGATCAACAGCTACATGATCACCGTCACCAATGAGGACCAGATCTCCGCCGCCCAGGACGTGATCGAGGACGCCCTCTATGAGATCTTCGGCGACTCCAGCTCCTACAACGTAGCCAATATGTCCTCGGTGCTGGAGACCATGAATTCCATGATCGACATGGTCATCATGGTGCTGACCCTCATCGCGGGCATCTCCCTTTTGGTGGGCGGCATCGGCATCATGAACATCATGCTGGTCTCGGTCACCGAGCGCACCCGGGAGATCGGCGTGCGCAAGGCCCTGGGGGCCCGGGAGGGCACGATCCTGCGGCAGTTCGTCATCGAGGCCGCCACCACCTCGGGCCTGGGCGGCGCGCTGGGCATCGCCCTGGGCTACGGCCTGTCCCAGATCGCCAGCGTGGTGGTCAGCTCGCTGATGGAGGCGGACATCACCGTGGCCCCTACCCTCAACGCCGTCTTGATGGCCTCGGGCATCTCCATCGCCATCGGCGTGCTCTTTGGCTTCCTTCCCGCCAAAAAGGCGGCCAAGCTCAACCCAATCGACGCCCTTCGATATGAATAAAGGAGAGATGTGACCATGAAACGACTGATGGCTCTTTTGCTGGTGTGCTGCCTGGCCCTGACTCCGGCCCTGGCCGCCGCCACCGACGCCGACGTGACCCTGACCCTGCGCGCTTTGGACATCATGGTGGGCGACCAGACCGGCGCGCTGCGCCTGGACCAGAGCGTCACCCGGGCGGAATTTGCCAAGCTGCTGGTAGCCGCCTCGCCCCAGGCCAATGCCGTGGGCGGCGCCGGCGCGGGCTATTCCCTCTTCACCGACGTGAAAAGCAGCCACTGGGCCAGCGAGTACATCAAGCTCTGCCTGGACAACGGCTGGATGATCGGCTACACCGACGGCTCCTTCCGGCCCGACGACCCCGTCACCCTGGAGGAGGCCTGCACCGCCGCGCTGCGGCTGCTGGGCTACGACAGCCAGAGCCTCTCGGGCTCCTTCCCCGCCGCCCAGCTCAACAAGGCCGCGGCGGTGGGATTGCGAGACGGTGTGGACGCCGTCCAGGGTCAGGAGCTGACCCGGGGGCACTGTGCCCGGCTCTTTTATGACCTCCTCAAAGCGGAGACCGCCCAGGGCCAGCGCTACGCCAACACTCTGGGCTATGCCCTGGACAGCGACGGCGAAGTGGACTATTTGGCTGTGGCCAAGGAGGACCTGGCCGGACCCTTTGTGTGGTCCGATGGGGCCGCCCTGGACTTCACGCCGACGACGGTCTACCTCAACGACCGCCTGAGCGATGATACCGCTCCCCAGGCGGGGGAGGTCTGCTACACCAACGCCAAGCTGGGGCTCTTGTGGCGCTATACCGACCAGGTCTTCGGCCAGATCACCGCCCTGGCCCCCACCGTAGGCCGGCCCGAGAGCGTCAGCGTCGGCGGCAAGAGCTATGTCCTAGCCACTCAGGAGGTGAAGGCCAAGCTGGCCGCTCTGGGGGACAACGCCGTGGGCAGCGTGGCCACGCTGTACCTGGGCATGGACGGCGCGGTGGCTGACGTTCAGACTGTCAACGGCCCCTTTGTGGCCTCCGCGGGGACCACGTTGCCCTTCACCCCCCAAACGGTCTACCGAAACGGCGCGGTGGCGGCCTCCTCGGGCCTGCTCAGCGGCGACGTTTACTACTATAGCGCCGATTCCGCTACCCTGTGGGTCTACACCGACCAGGTCTCCGGCCGCGTGGAGGCCCTGACCCCCAGCGCCCTCTCCCCCACCGCCGTCACCATCTCCGGCCAGAGCTATCCCCTGGGCAACGACGCCCTGAGCCGCCAGCTCTCCAGCCTCAACGGCAAATGGGTGGACCAGTATGTGACACTGCTGCTGGGCATGGACGGCAGCGTGGTCAGCGTCCTCTCCGGCGAAGCGGTCAGCGCCGACTACTACGGCGTGGTCCAGTCCGCCCAGAAGGCCGCTGTGGACGGCGCGGTGGAACAGCAGGTCAGCGTCCTGTGTACCGACGGCCGGACCCACGTCTTCTCCGTCAGCGCCACCCACGATTGGGAGACAGGAGACCTGGTCCGGGCCACGGTCTCCGGCCAGAGCGCCACGCTGGCAAGCCTCTCCCCCAGCTCCCTCAGCGGCACGGTGAACAAGGCCGCCACCCGGGTAGACGGCAAGACCTTCGCCGCCGACGTGGGTATTTTGGACACCGCCGAGGACGGCGCGGCGGTCAGCGTGGACCTTTCCAGTCTGGCCGGGCTGACCCTTTCCAGCGCCAACGTCCGCTTTTACTCCCTGAACGCCGATGGCCAGATCGACCGCCTCATCCTCCGAAACGCCACCGGCGCGCTGTGGAGCTACGGCTACGTGACCCAAGTGGACCAACAGGGTAGCGGCATGAACGCCACCACCCGCTACACCGTGCTCCTGGATGGTCAGAGCCGGACCCTCGCCTCCAGCGGCAAGACCTACCCCGTCACCCAGGCCAGCGGCGCCGCCCTTCGCTTTGCCGCCGACGGCTCTGTAGCCGCCGTGGAGAGCCTCAAGTCCGTCCGTCTCACCACCTTGGGCAAGACCACCGCCTACACCTCCAGCCAGAGCTTCGCCGTGGCCGAGGAGGTCCAGGTTTACATCAAGGACGCCTCCGGCGACTACTACGCCGCCGAGCTGGAGGACGTGACCAACGCCGGACTCACCCTCACCGGCTGGTATGACCAGGCGCAAAAGGAGATCCGGGTCGTTATCGCCCAGTAAACAGTCCAAAACACAAAAATAACACGGCCCGGATGGGCCGTGTTATTTTTTATGGAGGCGACACCCAGAAGTCGGCTGCGCCGACATCAAGCGGCTCTAAGCGGCCACGGGCCGCTAAGACCCGCTAGATCGAACTGGGATGGAGCTTTTGCAAAGCTCTGCCTTACCACTTGGCTATGTCGCCATATGAAATTGTATCGCAGGGACGACGCCCAGAAGTCTGGGTGCGCCGACGAAAAAACACGGCCCACAGGGCCGTGTTTTTTTATGGAGGCGACACCCAGACTCGAACTGGGGGTGGAGCTTTTGCAGAGCTCTGCCTTACCACTTGGCTATGTCGCCGCATTCAAAGTCTATGCGGGAGTTACATGGATGTTTCCATTTTTTATCACAACGGCTAAGCCGTTGTGATAAAAAATGGAGCGGGTGACGAGGCTCGAACTCGCTACCTCCACCTTGGCAAGGTGGCGCTCTACCAGATGAGCTACACCCGCGTAATGCCGCTCGTGACGGCCCGCTAGGGGGAAACTGCGTTGGATGGGCTGACCCACCCAACGCAGTTTTGTTGGTGCCTCCGGTCGGAATCGAACCAACGACACGAGGATTTTCAGTCCTCTGCTCTACCAACTGAGCTACAGAGGCAAATGGCGACTCGGAAGGGACTTGAACCCTCGACCTCCGGCGTGACAGGCCGGCGCTCTAACCAACTGAGCTACCGAGCCATCTGGTGGGAACAACAGGGCTCGAACCTGTGACCTCATGCTTGTAAGGCACGCGCTCTAGCCAGCTGAGCTATGCTCCCCTGTTGCGTCGTCATTCAAACGGCGTTTGCTATTATACTAAATCCCCCGGTCCTTGTCAACACCTTTTCCAAACTTTCCTGGCAAAAAATCACCGGGAGACCAGACCTGGTCTCCCGGTGATAACGGCGGTTTTTACCGCAGGGCCTTGTCGTAGGGCTGGCCCTCGGCCTTGGGCGCCCGGGACTTCTTGGAGGTGAAGGCCAGGACGATGAGGGTGATGAGGTAGGGCAGCATGCGGTAGATGTGGCTGCTGACGCCCAGGGTAGCCAGCCAGTAGACCCCGTCGCCGTTGATGTCCAGGCTGGTGTAGGAGGCGGCGATGCACTTGAACACGCCGAAGATCAGCGAGGCCCCCGCGATATTCAGCGGCTTCCAGTTGCCAAAGATCATCACCGCCAGGGCCAGGAAGCCAAAGCCCGCCACCTCGCCGGTGGAGGCGCAGTTGGCGGTGGTCAGGGCGTAGACGAAGCCGCCCAGGCCGGCCAGCGCGCCGGAGATGGTGGTACCGGCGTAGCGCATCTTGTAGACGTTGATGCCCAGGGAGTCGGCGGCCTGGGGATTCTCGCCGCAGGAGCGCAGCCGCAGGCCGAAGCGGGTCTTATAGAGCAGGATGGACAGCACCACGAAGAGCAAAATGCACACATAGGTGGCCAGATAGCTCTTGTTCACAAAGGTCTCCCACAAAAACCCGCCCTTTTCGGTGCGGCCCATGCCGAAGAGGCTGTTTTTCAGCATGAACCAGCTGGGCGCGTCGCCCTCGATGAGCAGGGTGTTCTGCCCGGCGATGATGCGGATGAGGAAGAGGACCAGGGCCGGGGCGATGAGGTTCAGTGCGGTGCCGCCAATGGTCTGGTCGGCCTTCAGGTTGATGGAGGCGAAGGACAGCAGCAACGAGAAGATGGCCCCCATGACAGCGGCCACCAGCATCCCCAGCAGCTCGTAGCCCTGCAAAAGCACCCAGTTGCCGCTGGCCTTGGCCTCGGCAAAGACGGGAAGGGTCTGGGTCAGGCGGATGAAGAGCACCCCGGCAAAGGCGCCGAAGATCATGATGCCCTCCAGGGCCAGGTTGATGATGCCGCTTCGCTCAGCAAAGACGCCGGCCAGGGCCACCAACATCAGCGGCACGGCGTAGCGAAGGGTCTGTTGGATCAAAAACGTCATTTCCCCTCGCCTCCTTTCTCCTCTCCGGCGGGAACCGGTTCAGCGGGCGGTATGGGCACCGCGGGCGCGGTCTCGCCCTTGGCCTCCTTGCGCTTCTTCCCCCGTCCGCTGAGGGCCATCTTGATGACCAGAGAGAAGGCGGAGAGGTAGACGATGACGGCGATGATCACGTCGGAAATGTACTCGTTATAGGCCGTCAGATTGCGCATTTGCAGGCCCACGATGTTCAGCATGGACATAAAGCAGCCGGTGAGGATGGTGCCGATGGGGTTGCACGCCGCCAACAGGGCCACGGGGATGCCGTTGAAGCCGATGGCGGGCAGGGTCTGATAGGCCGACTGCCAGTAGAACTCGGTGTTGCCCGAGAGATAATAGAGCGAGGCCGCCGCGCCGGAGAGAGCCCCGGCGATGGCCATGGACAGCACGATGTTGCGCTTATCGTTGATGCCCGCGTAGCGCGAGGCGTGGCGGTTGGCCCCGCAGGCCTTGAGCTGGTAGCCCAGGGTGGTCTTGGTCATCAGGACATAGACCCCCACGGCGATGAGGATGGCGATGAGGATGCCGCCGTTGATCTGAGAGCCGGGGAAGAGCTTGTCCAGGCCCATCTTGGCCGTGGCCACCCCCGCGCCGTCGGCGTAGGTCCAGGCCGTCCCCGCGCCGTCCACATAGGCCACCTTGTCCGCCGCCCCGGCCTCCATCAGACCGAAGGTGGTCTTGTAGATGTAGCCGGTCTTGGTGGTCTCCATGGTGTTGCAGAAGCGGCTGTTGTCAAAGATGGCGGTGACGATGTTGCCCGCGATCCAGTTGGTCATGATACAGGCCAACACCTCGTTGATGTTCAAAAAGGCCTTGACGAGGCCGGGGATACAGCCCCACAGCGCACCGGCCAGCACGCCGCCCAGGAAGGCCAGCAGCCAGATCACCGGTCCGGGCAGGCTCCCGGCGGGGATAGTCAGGGCGATGACCAGCGTGGAGGCCGTGCCCATGAGGTACTGGCCCGGCGCGCCGATGTTGAAGAGGCCCGTCTTGTACGCCACACCCACCGAAAGGCCCGTCAAGATCAGCGGCGTGGCCCGGAAGAGCATATTGCCGATGCTGACGGAGTTGAAGCCGAAGGTCAGCGCGCCGGCGTTGTCCCGACCGGTGGAGAAGATGCCCAAAAACAGCAGCCGAATGCCGTCCCACGCGCCGGAGAGGCCCAGCGACGGCGTTACAAGACCCATGATGAGCACCAGCACGCTGCCCGCCAGCAGACCGATGAGGATGGAGATCAGCGAGGCCAGCACGCTCTTGGTGCCGTCCTTGTTCCAAAGGGTCCTCACTTTATCGTTCATGCCCGCGCCGCCTCCTCTCTGTCCGCCCGCTTGGCCCCGGCCATATAGAGGCCCAGCTCCTGGACGGTGGTCTCCTTGGGGTCAAGCTCGGCCACGATCTCGCCCTCGTACATGACCAAAATGCGGTCGGACAGGCTCATGACCTCGTCCAGCTCCAAGGATACCAGCAAGATGCCCTTGCCCTGATCCCGCTGGTGGACCAGTTGGCTGTGGATGTACTCGATGGCGCCCACGTCCAAGCCACGGGTGGGCTGGACGGCCACCACCAGGGGCTTGTCCCGGTCCAGCTCCCGGGCGATGATGGCCTTTTGCTGGTTGCCGCCGGACATGGACCGGGCCGGGGTCACCGGCCCCTGGCCCGAGCGGACATCGAACTGCTCGATGAGGGCCTCGGCATAGGCCCGAACGGCCCGCTGGTCGATGAAGCCCGCCTTTTGGAAGCGTTTTTCCCGAAAGCGCTGGAGGACCAGGTTCTGCTCCAGGGTGAAGTCCAACACCAAGCCGTGCTTGTGGCGGTCCTCGGGGATGTGGCTCATGTTCTCGCCCCGGTGGCGGATGGAGGCGTGGCCGATGCTCTTGCCCTGCAGGGTCAGCGTGCCGCTGGCCTTGTCAAGGCCCGTCAAGCCGTGGACGAACTCGGTCTGGCCGTTGCCGTCAATGCCCGCGATGCAGACGATCTCCCCGGCACGGACCTGGAAGGACACATCGTGGACCGCGTCCTTTTTGTGCCCGCCCTTGGCGGCGACGCTGAAGTGGGACACATCCAAGATCACCTCGCCGGGCTGGGCGGGGGCCTTGTTGACCTCCAACTGCACCGGACGGCCCACCATCATGTTGGACAAGGACTGCTTGTCGGTGTCCTTGGTGTCCACGGTGCCGATGTACTTGCCCTTGCGCAGCACCGTGACCCGGTCGGCCACCGCCATGATCTCATTGAGCTTGTGGGAGATGAAGAGGATGGACTTACCCTCCCGGGCGAACTCCTTCATGGTGGCCATCAGCTCGTCGATCTCCTGGGGAGTCAGCACGGCGGTGGGCTCATCGAAGATGAGGATCTCGTTGTCCCGGTAGAGCATCTTCAAGATCTCTACCCGCTGCTGCATGCCCACGGTGATGTCCTCCACCTTGGCGTCCAGGTCCACCTTGAGGCCGTAGCGCTCGGAGAGGGCCTCCACCTTTTTCCGGGCCTCCTTTTTGCTCAAAAAGCCCAGCTTGGTGGTCTCCGCGCCCAGGATGATGTTGTCCAGCACGGTGAAGACCTCGATGAGCTTGAAGTGCTGGTGGACCATGCCGATGCCCAGGGCGGTGGCGTCGTTGGGGTCGTGGATGCGCACCACCTCGCCGTTTTTGCGGATCTCTCCCTTCTCCGGCTGGTAGAGGCCGAAGAGGACGCTCATCAGCGTGGACTTGCCCGCGCCGTTCTCACCCAGCAGCGCGTGGATCTCGCCACGGCGCAGCTGGAGGGTGATGTCGTCGTTGGCGATGATGCCGGGGAATTCCTTGGTAATGTGGAGCATCTCGATGATGTTTTCCGCTTGCTGGGCCATACGCACCCCCACCTTCCTGGTTTGGTAATTTAATTATAGTGGCTCCACGGTAGAATTGCAAGAATTTTACGGGAAATGGCAAAAAAAGAGAGGGACGCTTTCGCGTCCCTCTCCCGAGCTTGCGGGGAAATTACACGTAGTTCACCACGACGTTGGAGTACTCCTGGACAACGGCGTCGTTCTCCAGGACCGCGTCGTCGATGACCACGGTGCCGGCCTTGATGCCGGCCAGCAGGGTCTCGTAGTCCTCCACGGAGTAGTTCACCATGGACCAGGAAGCGGTGGGCAGGCCCACGGCGTCCTCGTTGGCGCCCAGGGAGGTGGCGTTGCCGCCGATCTCGGTCCAGGTGCCGTCATAGACCTTGGCCACGGCCCACTCCACGGAGCTGCTCAGGCCCTTCATGGCGGAGGTGACAACGGTGTCAGAGTCGGGGCTCTGGTCCACGTCCACGCCGATGACGCAGCCGTCGTTGGCGGCGGCGGCGTCGGTGATGGACTGGAAGATGGAGCCGCCGGCGGAGAAGACGATCTCGGTGCCATTGTTGTACCAGCCAGCGGTCAGAGCCTGGAGCTCAGGGGAGGCGGAGAAGGTGGCGCCGTACTGATAGGTATAGTTGATCTCCACGGTCTTGCCCATCTCAGCGGCGGCCGCGTTGGCGCCCTGGACGAAGCCGTAGCCGTAACGGCACACAGCGGGGTTGGTGCCGCCGCCGCCGCCGGCGAAGCCCAGCTTCTCAAAGCCTTCCTTGACCACGGCGTAGCCGGCCAGGTAGCCGGGCTGCTCCTCCTTGAAGGCGATGCCGGCCACGTTGGAGAGCACGTTGCCGTTGTCATCGCTCAGGGGGTAACCGTCGATGAAGACGAAGGGCACGTCGGGGTAATCCATGGCGGCCTTCTTCAGCGCGCCCTCCTGCATAAAGCCGGCGGCCACGATGACCTCGGCGCCGCCCTCCACGGCGGCCTTCATGGCGTCATAGCGGTCGTCGTCGGTGGCCTCGTTGCCGTTGGCGGGCTGATAGTACTTGTAGCTCTTGCCGTTGGCGGCGGCGTACAGCTTCACGCCGTCATAGGTACCCTGGTTGAAGGACTTGTCCTTCAACTGGCCTACATCGGTGATGAAGGCCACCTGATACTTGCCGTCGGCGGAGGTCATGTTGTCGTCGATGTCGTCGGCGCTAACAGGAGCCACAGGAGCGTCGGTGGCGGGGGTATCGGTAGCGGGGGTGTCGGTGACAGGGGTGTCGGTGGGGTCGGTGGCCTTGTCGTCGCCGCCGCAAGCGGCCAGAGCGAAGACCATGGTCACAGCCAGGAGCAGAGCCAGAAACTTCTTGGTGTTCTTCATGTTCTACCTTCCTTTCGATTTTCCGCGTCGCGCGGTCCAAAAATTGGTACGCGACCATTATAACCCAGCCCTTGGCAAAGGGCAACAGCTTTTTCCCAGATTTCACAATTTTTTTACCATTGTGTTTCATAGGCGGAATTATGTTCACCTTTTCCCAGCACATTCCACAAAATCAGGATTTTCTGGACAGCCGCGCCAAAAGCTGGTAGACTACATCACAAAGGAGGTGAGCCCATGCACTACGAACACATCTCCCCCGCCCGGTTCCTGGCCCGTCCCAACCGCTTCATCGCCCAGGTAGAGCTGGCCGGCCATATCGAGACCGTCCACGTCAAGAATACAGGCCGCTGCAAGGAGCTGCTCCTCCCCGGGGCCACGGTCTATCTGGAGCGCTCCCAAAACCCGGAGCGCAAGACGAAGTATGACCTGATCGCCGTGGAGAAGGGAGAGCTCCTCATCAACATGGACGCCCAGGCCCCCAACCGGGTCTTTGGGGAATGGGCCGCCGCGGGCGGCATCCCCGGCCTGAAGCTGCTGCGGCCCGAGACCACCTGGGGCAGCTCTCGGTTCGACTTTTACTACGAGACCGCCCAGGACAAGGGCTTTGTGGAGGTCAAGGGGGTCACCCTGGAAATAGACGGCGGGGCCTTCTTCCCCGACGCGCCCACCGAGCGCGGGGTCAAGCACCTTCACGAATTGATCGCCGCTCGGCAGCAGGGCTACCGGGCGGCGGTGTGCTTCGTCATTCAGATGAAGGGCGTGGAGTTCTTCTCCCCCAACGATACCACCCACCCCGCCTTCGGCCAGGCCCTTCGGGAGGCGGCCAAGGCGGGAGTGGAGGTCTGGGCCTACGACTGCGCCGTTACGCCGGACTCCCTCGTGCTGGCAGACCCCGTGCCCGTGCGGCTCTAACGAGGAGCCAGGCAGCCCAGAGCGGGCAGGTTGCGAAGAACGCCGTAGACCACGAAAATTGCCGCCAGGGCCAGCCAGGTCCGCTCTTCCCACTTAGGGGTCTTCCCCGGGCCGTCCTTGACATAGCGGACGATGTGCCACCCGCCCAAGCCTAAAAGCAGCGGCAACGCGCTCAGGAGCAAGGGATTGGCCCGGAAGGCCCCGGCCAGGTCCAGCCGCAGCAGCCGCAGGCACATCCGGCTCACCCCACAGCCGGGGCAATAGAGCCCGGTGGCCAGCCAGATGGGGCAGTAGAGCCCCCGGCCAAAATACCGGATGAGACAAACATAGGCCAGGGCGATGACAGCCATCGCCCCGGCCCATAATATCACACGCCGCAGCCGGTCCTTACAGGTCATCGACGCCGGTGGTAAAGCGGTTGAGCTCGCTCTGCATCAGCGCCAGCGCGATGATGTCCAGGCCGAAGATGGACAGCACCATGTAGAGGATGCCCGAGCTGCCGCCGGGATAGCCCTTGGCCTCGTCCAGAAACTGGCCCATCTTGTAGCACCAGTAGATGCCGTAGATACCGCAGGTGACGATGGTCAGCAAGAGCACCATGCCGCCAGTGACGCTCATGGGGCGGTCGCAGACGATCTGCACGTCCTCATGGATGCAGTAGAGCCAGTAAAGACCGTAAAGTCCGCAGGTGATGATGCTCAAAACGATGCAAAGGCCAACGCTTCTGGGCTGCTTCATGGTCATCTTCCCCTCCAACTTTTAGGATACGCCCATCATAGCACATCCTCTGGGAATCGTCCAGTCCCTTTTCTGGAAAAAACGGTCAAAACGTAGCCCAAACGCCCTTGCCTATCTGGCAAGGCAGAGCCCTTTACAGTTGCTCCAGTTTTTCCCGCAGCAGCCGATTGACCAACTGGGGGTCGCCCTGGCCCTGGAGGGCCTTCATGCACTGTCCCACAAGGAATCCAAAGGCTTTTTCCTTCCCCGCTTGGAAGTCGGAGACCGACTGCGGATTTTCTGCTAAGACCTGGGTGACTACGGTCTCGATCTGCTTCATGTCTCTGACCTGCGACAAGCCCTTTGCCTTTACATAGGCGTCGATGTCTCCGTTGTCGGCAAAGACCGCGTCGAAGACGCCCACCGCCGTATTGCGGTTCAAGCTGCCCTCCTTGACCAGCTCCAGAAGCCGGCAAAGGCTCTGGGGCGTAAAGGTCATCTGGTGAGGCTCCCTCACCAGCTCCTTGAGCTTACGAAGGACCTGGGTCATGATCCAGTTGCAGGCGGTCTTGGGCTCGGCCCCCAGGGCCACGCAGGACTCAAAAAAGTCGGCCAGGGCCTTTTCCCCTGTCATCATCCCCGCGTCGTAGTCACTGAGGCCGTAGTCGGCCTGGTAGCGCGCCCGCTTGGCCTCGGCCATCTCGGGCATCCCGGTACGCAGCTGGTCCAGATAGGCGTCGGAGAGCTCGATGGGTGGGATGTCGGGCTCGGGAAAGTAGCGGTAGTCCTGGGCGTTTTCCTTGCTTCGCATAGAATAGGTGGCGTCCTTATTCTCGTCCCAGCGGCGGGTCTCCTGGATGACCCGCTTGCCCTCCTCGATGCGCTCGATCTGCCGCCGGGCCTCGTACTCGATGGCCCGGGAGATGGCCTTGAAGGAGTTGAGGTTCTTCATCTCGGTGCGGGTGCCCAGCTCGCTGGTCCCGGCGGGGCGGACGGAGAGGTTCACATCGCAGCGAAGCGAGCCCTCCTGCATCTTGCAGTCGGACACACCCAGGTATTGGAGCGTAGAGCGCAGCTTTTCCAGATAGGCGATGACCTCGTCGCCGCTCCGAAAGTCCGGCTCGGTGACGATCTCGATGAGGGGTACGCCGCAGCGGTTGTAGTCACACTGGGTCAGGTCCTGCCAGGGGTCGTGGACCAGCTTGCCCGCGTCCTCCTCCATGTGGAGCTCGTGGATGCCGATGACCTTGCTCTCCCCTTGGCCCCAGGTAATAGGCACCTTGCCGTCCCTGCCGATGGGCAGGTAGAGCTGGCTGATCTGATAGGCCTTGGGGAGGTCGGGGTAAAAGTAGTTCTTGCGGTCGAATTTGTTTCTCTGGGTGACGGTGCAGCCCAGGGCCAGGCTGGCCTTGACGGCGTATTCCAGCACCTTTTCGTTCAGCGTGGGCAGTGTGCCGGGCATGCCCGTACACACCGGGCAGCAGTGGGTGTTGGGCGCGCCGCCAAACTCCGTGGTGCAGGAGCAGAATATCTTGGTGGCTGTGGCCAGCTCCACATGGGTCTCCAGACCGATGACCATTTCCCAGTTCATGCCCTCACCTCCTGTTGATAGGCGTCCGCCGCCTTAAGCACCAGCGCGTCCCCCATGGCCGGGCCGATGAGCTGGCCGCCGATAGGCAGGCCCTGAGCGTCCACCCCGCAGGGCACCGAGATGCCCGGCAGGCCCGCCAGGTTCACGGGAACGGTGTAGATGTCGGAAAGATACATCTTCAAGGGATCGTGCAGGCTCTGGCCCAGCTTGGGCGCGGTGGTGGGGGCCACGGGGGTGAGGATCAGGTCATACTTTTCAAAAGCCGCTTGGTAGGCCCCGGCGATGACCGACTTGACCTGGAGGGCCTTCTTATAATAGGCGTCAAAGTAGCCCGAGGACAGCACGAAGGTCCCAAGCAGAATGCGCCGCTTGACCTCCCTGCCAAAGCCCTGGGTCCGGGTCTTTTCGTAGAGGTCGGTGAGGTCCTCGTAGCCCTCGGCCCGCCAGCCGTATTTTACGCCGTCGAAGCGGGAGAGGTTGGAGCTGGCCTCGGCGGAGGCCAGAATATAATAGGTGGGCACCACATAGTCCATGATGGGCAGGGAGAACTCCTCCACGGTGGCGCCCCGGGCTTCCAGGGCCTTGCCCATCTCCCGGACCGCTTTTTCTACCTGGCCGTCCAGGCCCTCCCCAAGGCACTCCCGGGGCAGGCCCACTTTGATACCACGCAGGTCGCCGTCTAACTGGCCGAGCACGTTCACATAGGGCCCGTCCACGCTGGTGGCATCCCGCCGGTCACGGCCCGCCATCGCCTCCAAAATGGCGGCGCAGTCCCGGGCGTCACGGGCCAGAGGCCCGATCTGGTCCAAAGAGGAGGCGTAGGCGATGAGGCCGTAGCGGCTCACCGCGCCGTAGGTGGGCTTCATGCCCGTCACGCCGCAGTAGGCCCCGGGCTGACGGATGGAGCCGCCGGTGTCGCTCCCAAGGGCGTACCAGCCCATGTGGGCCGCCACCGCCGCCGCCGAGCCGCCGGAGGACCCGCCGGGGACTCGCTTCAGGTCCCGGGGGTTCTTCACCGGGCCGTAGAACGAGGTCTCCGAGGTGGAGCCCATAGCGAACTCGTCCATGTTGGCCTTGCCCAGCAGCACCGCGCCCGCGTCCAGCAGCCGCTGGGTGGCGGTGGCCTCGTAGGGCGGTACAAAATCGCCCAAGATCTTGCTGGCGCAGGTGGTCCTGACCCCCTTGGTGCAGAGGTTGTCCTTGGCCACCATGGGCACGCCGTAGAGGGCGCTCTTGTCGGCGCTCAGGTCCTTTTGCAGCGCCCGGGCCCGGGCCATGGCCTGGTCGGTGCAGACGGTGATGAGGGCGTTATTTTGGGGGTTTTCCCGGGAAATGACCTCTAAAGCGGCCTGGGTGGCCTGGGGGATGGTGACCTCCCCGGCCCGGATGGCCCGGCCCAGCTCCAGGGCCGTCAGGTCTAGAATATCCATGTCTCTCCCCTCCTCAATCCACGGCCTTAGGCACCAGGAAGGTCTCCTGGTCCCGCTTGGGGGCGCTCTTCAGCAGCTCCTCCCGGTCAAAGGAGGGCTCCACCACGTCGCTCCGGGTCACATTGCGCACGCCGAGCACATGGCTCAGCGGCTCCACGCCCTGGGTGTCCACCTGCTCCAAAACGTCCATATAGCTGACGATCTTCTCCAGCTCGGCGGTCATGGCGGAGCGCTCGTCCTCGTCCAGCTTCAGCCGGGACAGCACGGACACATAGTCCACCAGCTCTTCGGTGATCTTCATATTCGTCTCCTCCTTACGGCGTTAAACGGTGGATATCTCGGGGGAACAGGCAGGCGTGACGGACGTTGTCCAGACCACAAAGCTGCATGGTCAGCCGCTCCAGGCCAATGCCCATGCCGCCGTGGGGCGGCATGCCGTGCTTGTGGATCATGAGGAAATCCTCAAATTCCGCTGGGTCCATACCCCGCTTGACCATCTTATCCACCTGCTGTTGATAGTCGTGGATGCGCTGGCCGCCAGTGGTGATCTCCACCCCCCGAAACAGCAGGTCGAAGGACAGGGTGTAGCGGGGGTCGGCGGGGTCGTCCATGGCGTAGAAGGGCCGCTTTTTGCTGGGGTAGTGGGTGACGAAGACGAAGTCGCTCCCCGTCTCCTCCTTCCAGTACCGGCCAATGAGCTGCTCCTCCTCGGGCTCTAAGTCGAAGGGGTCCCGGATGGGCCTGCCGTAGCGCTCCGAGGCCAGCCGCTTGGCCTCCTCAAAGGGGATGGCGGGGATGTCCTCCACGCTGGGGAGCTGGACCCCCAGGTAGCGAAGCTCCCGGCCGCAACGGTCCTGCAAGACCTCCATGCAGTGCTTCAAGAACCCCGCCTCCAGCTCTAAGAGGTCATAAAAGCTGTCGATATAGCCCATTTCGCAGTCCAAAGAGGTGTACTCGTTCAAGTGCCGGGTGGTGGCGTGCTTCTCCGCCCGAAACACCGGGGCCACCTCGTAGACCCGCTCCAGCGAGCCCACCATGGTCTGCTTGTAGAACTGGGGGGACTGGGCCAAAAACGCCTTGCGGCCAAAATAGCTCAGCCGGAAGATGTTGGAGCCGCCCTCCGCCCCGGCGGAGACGATCTTGGGGGTGTGGACCTCGGTGAAGCTCTGGCTATCCAGGTATTCCCGGAAGGCGGCGGAGATGGCGGCCTGGATGCGAAAGACCGCCCGCTGGCGCAGGTTGCGCACCGTCACCGGCCTTAGGGCAAGCTCGGTGTCCAGCTTCAGGTTCAGCTTGTCCTTGGCGATGGGCACGGGCATGGGGGCGGCGGGCAGGGATAAGACCTCAGCCTCCTCCACCGCCAGTTCCACGCCCCGCGGGGCCCGGGGCTCAGAGCGCAGCGTCCCCGTCAGCTTCACCGTGGCCTCCTGGCACAGCCCCTGGGGCAGGACCTCCGGCGGGCACACGCACTGGACCACGCCGTCGCCCTTGCGCAGGGTGAGGAAGACCACCCCGCCCAGGTCCCGCAGGCCGTGGACCGCGCCACGGAGCTGGGCCCTCTGCCCCACATGGCTCTCCAGCGCATTGATCTGCAAGTCCTCTTTCAGAAACTTCCCGGTAATGGTGGTCATCCTGCTCAGCTCCTTTTTGAAAAAATGTAATAAAAAACCGCCCCAGGCCGATGTCCTCGGCTTGGGGCGAATTTCTCCGCGGTACCACCCAAGTTGGCACGCCTATACCGTGCCCACTCTGAAGCCCCTGTAACGTGGGGCATACGGGCGACCCTCCGGGCGTGTCCCATCGAATCGCCGGCTCCAAAGCGTTGCGCGCTGCCGTCTCGCCGCGCCGGGCTCTCAGTCGGTGACCCGGGTTCTCTGTCGGCTGCCGTGGCAGGCGGTCTTTTTCATCGCCGCTGGCTTAATATGCAAGTAGGATACCACCGTCTTGCAAAGTTGTCAACAAAAACTTTTCCAAAGCCCCTTCCCTTTTGCCCAAAAATTTTGTATACTATGCGCAAGGACACGAAGGAGGTCGAACCGATGCTGGATTGGGATACGCTGGAACAGACCTGTAAGAGCTGCAAAAACTGCTCTCTGTGGGAGACCCGGACCAACGTGGTCTTCGGGGTGGGCTCCCGCACCGCCGAGGTACTCTTCATCGGCGAGGGCCCCGGCGAGAACGAGGACCTCCAGGGCGAGCCTTTCGTGGGCCGGGGCGGTCAGCTACTGGACGAAATGATGGGCGCCATCGGCCTGGAGCGCAAGGACGTGTACATCGCCAACATCGTCAAGTGCCGCCCGCCTCAGAACCGGGACCCGCTGAACACCGAGGAGGATGCCTGCATCGGATATCTGCGAAACCAGGTGGCCCTCTTGAAGCCCAAGATCATCGTCTGCCTGGGCCGCATCGCCGCCATGCGGGTCATCCGGGAGGACTTCAAGATCACCAAGGAGCACGGTCAGTGGTTCGAGAAGAACGGCGTGCAGATGATGGCCCTGTTCCATCCCGCGGCGCTGCTGCGGGACCCCCGGAAGAAGCCCGAGACCTTCCCCGACCTCAAGGCTCTCCAGGCCAAAATTCGGGAAATCTGCGACCACACCCCTCTGGCGGATTAAAAGAATTAGGAGCACAACGATGAAATTGATGTATGTGGAGCTAAAAAGCGGCTTCCACGACGACGGCCCCGCCTGGATCGGCTGGGTGGAATCGTCAAAAACCGGGCGGACGCTGTACTTCAACGGCCATGCCTTCCAGCGCGCCAATGGCGTCGCCGGAAATTACAAGAACGTAGAAACCGGCGAGGAATACTGGATCTCCGGCCCCAAAAAGGACGGAGGCGACCGCCATTGGGCCGGGCACGGGCCGGTGGTGGTGGCCCGCTCCGCTGTGGACGCGTATTTGCGTCTCACCGGCCAAAAGGCCCTCGACCCACGCGGCTATACCGTGAAGGATATCGAGGACAATTTCCCCATTGAGCGCATCCACCGGCTGCTCGATCCGTAACCCCAGCAAAAAACTCTTGCAATTTCCCCCGAGCTATGCTAGAATACACGGTGCGTATGCCAAATAACATACGCAAATCGTGAAAAGAAGGTGAACTACCATGAAGGAAGGTATCCATCCCGATTACGAACAGACCACCATCCGGTGCGCCTGCGGGAATGTGATCTCCACCGGCTCCACCAAGAAGGACATCCGCGTGGAAGTCTGCTCCAAGTGCCACCCCTTCTACACCGGCAAGCAGAAGGTCGTGGACACCGGCGGACGGGTCAGCCGCTTCAACAAGAAGTTTGGTCTGGACCAGAAGTAAGCTGTCACATGAAAAAGCCCGCACTTATCAAAGTGCGGGCTTTTTTCAACCAATGCGCATACACTAGACCTATCTTATTGGGGAGGCTCTTAGTATGAAAACCATTGAGGTCAAGGACATTCAGAAGAATGTGTTCTCCGCTATCGGAGCGCAGTGGATGCTACTCACCGCCGGGGACAAGACCGCCTGCAACACCATGACGGTCTCCTGGGGCGGTCTGGGGGTGCTGTGGGGCAAGAACGTGGCCACCGTCTACGTCCGGCCCCAGCGGTATACCTATGAGTTCATGGAAAAGGGAGACTACTTCACCCTCTCCTTCCTGGGTGAGGACTACCGGGAGGCATTAAAACTCTGCGGCAGCAAGTCGGGCCGGGAGGTGGACAAGGTGAAGGAATGCGGTCTCAGCCTGGCCTACGGCCCGGGAGACGCGCCCTATTTCCAGGAGGCGGAGCTGGTGATGGTGTGCAAAAAGCTCTACTTTGACGACATCGAGCCCAGCCACTTCCTGGACGGCGACATCGACGGCAAGAACTACCCCGGCAAGGACTACCACAGAATGTATATCGGCGAAATTTTGGAGGTCTATCAGGCGTAAATGAAGGATACGGAAGAAAAGAAGGTCCAGCGGGCCGTTTTGGTGGGACTGAACGCCCGGGCCCTGGACAAAGAGGACAACGCCGACGAGGATACCCTGGCCGAGCTGGCGGCTCTGTTGGAGACCGCGGGCGGGGCGTGCGTGGGCACAGTTTTGCAAAACAAGGACGCCCCCGACCCCCGGACCTTCATCGGCGAGGGCAAGCTGGACGAGGTCCGAGACCTGGTGACGGCCATGGAGGCCGACCTGGTGGTCTTCGACAACTCCCTCTCCCCTTCCCAACTGCGGGTGCTGAACCAGGAATTAAAGGTCCAGGTGCTGGACCGGGAGGCCCTCATTCTGGACATCTTCGCCCAGCGGGCCCAGACAAGGGAAGGACGGCTCCAGGTGGAGCTGGCCCAGTATCAATATCTGCTGCCCCGGCTGACAGGCATGTGGACCCATTTGGAGCGGCAAGAGGGCGCCATCGGCACCCGGGGCCCCGGCGAGACCCAGTTGGAGACCGACCGGCGGCACATCCGCCGCAAGATCTCCAAGCTCAAGGAGGAGCTGGAGGACGTGCGCCGGGTGCGCTCCACCCAGCGTGAGCGCCGGGAGAAGAACGAGGTCCCGGTGGTGGCGTTGGTGGGCTACACCAACGCGGGCAAGTCCACCCTTTTGAACGCCATGACCGGCTCCGACATCCCCGCCAACGACCGGCTTTTTGACACTCTGGACACCACCACCCGGACCCTGGAGCTCAGCGATACCTGCACCGTGCTTTTGTCCGACACCGTGGGCTTCATCCGCAAACTGCCCCACCATCTGGTGGCAGCCTTCAAGGCCACGCTGGAGGAGCTGACCTTCGCCGACCTGCTGATCCACGTCATCGACGCTTCTAATCCACTTTGGCAAGAACAGCACGAGGTGGTGGAGGGCCTGATCCGTGCCCTGGGCGCCTGGGAGACCCCCAGGCTGGAGGTCTTCAACAAGTGCGACCTCTGCCCCGGGGATGTCCTGCCCCACGGCGAGGACAAGGTGTGGGTCTCCGCCCGGACCGGCCAGGGGCTGGACAAGCTCCGCGCCGAAATGGGAAAGCGGCTGGACGCGGGCAAACGCAAGGTAATCATCGCCCTGCCCTACGACCAGGGCGGTCTGCTGGACCAGCTCTACCGGGAGGCCAAGGTGGAGCAGGTGGAGTACGGCGAGACCATCCAGGTCACCGCCATCTGCACCCCCAGGACCCTGGGACAGCTGAGAGACTTTATCACCGAAGGCTGGACCCCGCCCAAAGAGCCCTGGGAGGAGTGAGCGTATGAGCGGATATTTGGTCCCACTTCAGGAGGCTCAGGCGGAATACGTGGAAAAGCGGTCCCGGTTCATCGGCCATCTCCTGCCCGTGAGCAGCGAGGCTGAGGCCCGGGCCCACATCGAGGCGGTGAAGAAGCGCCACCACGACGCCCGGCACAACTGCTGGTGCTACCGGCTCAGCTCCGGCGTGGAGCGCTACAGCGATGACGGCGAGCCCCAGGGCACGGCGGGAGTGCCCATGCTGGCGGTGTTCCAAAAGGCCGGCGTCACCGACCTTGTGTGCGTGGTGACCCGGTACTTCGGCGGCGTGCTGCTGGGGGCGGGGGGCCTGGTCCGGGCCTACACCCAGGCCGCCAAGGACGCTTTGGAAGCGGCGGGCACCGGCCAAATGGCCCCGTGGCTGCGGCTGAGGCTGGACTGCCCCTATCCCCTGCTGGAGCAGGTCAAGCTCCTGTGCGCCCAAGGCGGTGGCGTGATGGAGGACATCCAGTACGCCGACGCGGCCCAAATGCGCCTTCGCTTTCCCGTAGACCTGGCCCAGGGCTTTTCCGAGCAGGTCCGGGAGCTCACCGCCGGGGCGCTGGTCCCGGAGATCTTGGAGGAGATCATGGCTCCGGTATAGCACCGGGGCCATTTTTTTGCTAAAACGGCGCGACGAGGCAAAAAGGCGAGCAAAAACGCAAGTGCAAAACAAGGAACCGAGGGTCTTAGCATAAAATTTTGCAGGAAAAAAGGGTTTTGGCCCAGTCATGGCGTATATATGTTTGTCCATTATTTTTGAGAGGAGGGCGGCGGTATGAACGTCCGGGAGCAGTTGGAGGCCCAGGAGCGGGCCGTTTTGGCGCCCTACGCCTGCCTGTCCACCCAGAGCCGTGGCCGGGAGCGGCCCATCGAGCCCTGTCCGGTGCGCACCTGCTTTCAGCGGGATGTGGACCGCATCGTCCACTGCAAGGCCTTTCGGCGGCTCAAGCACAAGACCCAGGTCTTCCTCCAGCCCGAGGGCGACCACTACCGCACCCGCATGACCCACACCCTGGAGGTCACCCGCATCGCCCGGACCATGGCCCGTGGCCTTGAGCTCAACGAGGACCTGACCGAGGCCATCGCCATGGGCCACGACCTGGGCCACACCCCCTTCGGCCACGCCGGAGAGCGCATCTTGAACCAGATCGTCCCCGGGGGCTTTCGCCACTACGAGCAGTCGCTGCGGGTGGTGGAACGGCTGGAAAACGGCGGCGAGGGGCTGAACCTGACCTGGGAGGTCCGCGACGGCATCCTCCGCCACACCGTGGACCCTCTGGCGGCCACGCTGGAGGGCCAGTGCGTGCGCCTGGCCGACCACATCGCCTACATCAACCACGACATCGACGACGCCGTCCGCGGCGGCATCATCTTCCCTATGGACATTCCCCTGGAGCTTCAGCAAGAGCTGGGCTTCTCCCACGGTGAGCGGGTCAACACCCTGACCTGCGACGCCATCTCTGAGAGCGCCGACGGCCAGTGCGTCCGCCTCAGCCCCAAGCGCAAAGAGGCCCTGGACGCGCTGCGGGAGTTCATGTTCGAGGCGGTCTACCGAAACCCCGTGGCCAAGGGCGAGGAGGTCCGGGCCCAGGGGATGCTGGAGCAGCTCTTTGGCTACTACATGGACCACCTGGACAAGCTCCCCGCCGACTACTACGCCATCGCCCAGACCGAGGGCAAGGAGCGGGCCGTTTGCGACTACATTGCGGGCATGACGGACAAGTTCGCCGTGGAGCAGTACTCCGAGGCGTTTATCCCAAAGGCTTGGACGGTTAAATAAGGCTCCAGTTGGGCCATAATTCCCCCTGAGGAGGTGACAAAGTTGGCCATTCCCGACTCATTTTTGGACGAACTGACGGCGCGCTGCCCCATCGAGGAGGTGGTGGCCGACTATGTGCCCCTTACCGCCAAGGGCGGCAACCTGTGGGGGCTGTGCCCCTTCCACAGTGAAAAAACGCCCTCCTTCTCCGTCTCTCCGGAAAAGCACATCTTCCACTGCTTTGGCTGCGGCAAGGGCGGCGGCGTGGTACGCTTTGTCATGGAGGTGGAGAACCTCACCTTCGTGGAGGCGGTGCGCAAGCTGGCCGCCCGGGCGGGGCTGGAGATGCCCGAGGAGGACCAGGCCTCCCAGGCCCGCAGGGCCCGCCGCAAGCGGCTTTTGGACCTGAATAAGGCCGCGGCGCGGTTCTACTACGACACGCTGAAGACCCCCCTGGGCGCGCCCATGCTCCGCTACGCCCAGGAGAAGCGGCGGCTGACGCCCACCTATATCAAGCGCTTCGGCCTGGGGGCGGCCCCGGATAGCTGGGACGCGCTCATCAAGGCCATGGCCCGGCAGGGCTACGAAAAGGGCGAGCTCTTAGAGGCCGGGTTGGTGGTGGCAGGCAAGAATGGCGGGGTCTATGACAAGTTCCGAAACCGTCTCATGCTTCCCGTCATCGACGCCAGCGGCGACGTGCTGGGCTTTACCAGCCGGGTGATGGACGACTCCACCCCAAAGTACCTCAACACCCCGGAGACGGCGCTATTCAAAAAGCGGAGCATCCTGTACGGCATCAACTTTGCCAAGATGACCAAGCGGGGCTTTTTGCTGCTGGTGGAGGGCAATTTGGATGTGATCACCCTCCACCAAGCGGGCTTTGACAACGCCGTGGCTACCATGGGCACCGCCCTCACCGCCGACCACGCCCGGCTCATGGGCCGCTACACCAAGGAGCTGGTGCTCTGCTACGACAACGACGCCGCCGGCGTGGAGGCCACCGAGCGGGCCATGACGGTGCTTCGCAACACAGACTTCTCCGTCCGGGTCCTCCAGCTGCCCCGGCGCAAGACAGACGACGGACAGCTTGTCAAGCAGGACCCCGACGACTTCATCAAGCTCCAAGGCCCCGCCGCCTTTGAGCGACTGCTCTCAGGCAGCGAGGACCAGACGGCTTACCAACTGGAGACGGTGGCCAAGGCCCACGACGTGACCTCCGACGAGGGACGGGTGGCCTACCTCAAGGCCGTCATCCCGGTGCTGGCGGCGCTGCCAAGCCCCGTGGAGCGGGAGATCTACGCCGTCCGGGCCGCCCAGAAGGCGGAGGTCTCCAAGGAGGCCATCCTGCACGAGGTGGACGAGCTGCGCAAGCGAAAGTCCTGGCAGTCCCGGCGCAAGGAGGAGCGCTCGGCTTTGACCCCGGCGGTCAACCTCCAGCCCAAGGCCCGGGAACTTCGCTACGACGACCCCCGCTCTGCTAGGGCGGAGGAAGGGGTCCTGCGGCTGCTGTTTTTGGACCACACGCTGCTGGAGCTGTGCGGCGACTTAAAGAGCGAGGACTTCTCCTCTCCCCTGCTGGGCAAGCTCTATGGGCTGCTGCTGGAGCACGACCCACCCTGGTCCCCCGCCGCCCTGGACGGCCAGCTCACCGGAGCGGAGGCCGACCACCTGGCCCAGATCCTGCAAACGCCCGCCTCTCTGGCCGCAGGCCGGCGGGCCATGGCGGACTACATCGCGATCATCCTGGAGCGCCGCGCCGAGCCCGGCCCGGAGCGGTCCCAGGAGTCGGAGCTTCTGGCTCTGCAACAGAGATTAAAACAGAAACAAATGATGGAGGATATGAAATGAGCGCGAAAAAAGTGAAGGTCACCCCCCTGCCCGAAGAGCCCGCCCAGGACGCGGAGCAGTCCGAACAGCCCGAGCTGTCCAAGCAGGCCATCCTCAAAGCCCTGGACGGCGTGCCCGGCGCGGAAAAGCTGGCCGAGCTCATCGAGCGTGGCAAGAAGAAGGGCAAGCTGTCGGCCACCGAGCTGATGGACGCTCTGGAGGACGTAGACCTGGAGGGCGACCAACTGGACAAGCTCTACGACGTTTTCGAGTCCATGGGCATCGACACCACCGGCGACGACTTTGCCGACCTGGACAGCCTCACCGGCCTGGAGGGTCTGGATGAGCTGGGCGAGGACGCCCAGCCCTCCCCCGAGGAGCTGGAGGAGCTGCCCGAAAACGAGATCGTGGACCCCAACGCCCTCAGCGATTCCTTCAGCATCGACGACCCGGTGCGCATGTACCTCAAGGAGATCGGCAAGGTGAACCTGCTGTCCTCCGACGAGGAGGTGGCTCTGGCCCAGGCTATGGGCGAGGGCGCCATGGCCGCCCAGCAGCTGGAGGAGCTGAAGGAGTCTGGCCAGGAGATCGACGCCGAGACCGAGGCGGAGCTCCAAAAGCTCATCCGCCACGGCGAGGAGGCCAAGCAGCGGCTGGCCGAGGCCAATTTGCGGCTGGTGGTGTCCATCGCCAAGCGGTATGTGGGCCGCGGGATGCACTTTTTGGACCTCATCCAGGAGGGCAACCTGGGCCTCATCAAGGCCGTGGAGAAGTTTGACTACACCAAGGGCTATAAGTTCTCCACCTACGCCACCTGGTGGATCCGCCAGGCCATCACCCGGGCCATTGCCGACCAGGCCCGGACCATCCGCATCCCCGTCCACATGGTGGAGACCATCAACAAGGTCATCCGGGTCTCCCGGCAGCTCCTCCAGGAGCTGGGCCACGACCCCACCCCCGAGGAGATCGCCCAGGAGATGAATATGCCTGTGGACAAGGTCCGGGAGATCTTGAAGATCGCCCAGGAGCCGGTCTCTCTGGAGACCCCCATCGGCGAGGAGGAGGACAGCCATCTGGGCGACTTCATCCCCGACGAGGACGCCTCCGAGCCCAGCGAGGCCGCCAGCTACACCCTTTTGAAGGAGCAGCTGGTGGAGGTGCTGGGCACGCTGACCAAGCGTGAGGAGAAGGTCCTGCGGCTGCGCTTTGGCATCGAGGACGGCCGGGCCCGCACCCTGGAGGAGGTGGGCCGGGAGTTCAACGTCACCCGAGAGCGCATCCGCCAGATCGAGGCCAAGGCCCTGCGCAAGCTGCGCCATCCCAGCCGGAGCAAGAAGCTGAAGGATTTCCTCAACTGACGCGATGGCCGGAGCCAAGCGAAAAAGCGCCACCGCCATCCGGGAGATGAACGACCTCCAGCTGCTGGCCCATCTCCTTGACCTGGCCGGGCTGGAGCTGACCCAGGCCCGGAGCCTGGCCCACGCTCTGCTGGAGTCCCACGGCACGCTGCGGCAGGTGCTGGAGCTTCCGGCCCAGGTCCTGCTGCGGGTACCGGAGCTGGGGGAGAACGCCGCGGCGTTTTTGCTGCTGCTCCCCGCGCTGATGGAGCGCTACACCGGCCAGGGCCAGGGCGCTCACGCGCCCATCGTCCGGCTGTGGGAGAGCGAGGACGCGGCTGCCTTCGTGCTGCCCCACTTCCCCGACCGCCGGGTGGAGCGGCTGTGCGTATTCTGCCTGGGGGCCGACCTCTCCCTGCTCACGGCGGCCCAGGTCGCCCAGGGCAGCGCCATGGAGGTATCCCTCCCGGTGCCCCGCATCCTGCGCCTGGCCCTGACCCACGGGGCCAAGAGCGTGGTGCTGGCCCACAACCACCCCGATGGTTCTCCCGTCTTCTCCAAAAGCGACCTCATCTCCACCGGCATCGTGGCCCAGGCTTTGGCCAGCACGGGCAAGTCGCTGAGCGACCATCTGCTGCTGGCGGGCGGCAAGGTGATCTCCCTGCGCCGTCAGTGCCGGGAGGGGATGCACCAGGATATGTCCTTCGCCCGCCTCCCCGGCTGGCAGCCGGGAAGCTGAAATACGCATAGTAAAAGGGACGATTCCACGTGGAATCGTCCCTTTTATACTGTGTTTACTTGCCCCAGACGGTGGCGCTGGGGGACAGCGGGTTTTGGTTGGCCCCCAGCCAGAAGAGCTTCACGTTAGGGGTGGCGGGGTCGATCTGGGCCTCTGGGCTGTTGGCGTCCAGCCACTTTATTCCTGTGAATTTCCCCGTGCTGTCATAGCAGGCCACCAGGATCTTCTCCTCCGGGGCCAAATTGGTGGTATCCACGATGACCGCGCCAGTCTCGGCCACGGACCAGAAGACACTCTTGTCCTCCGGGCCGGTCAGCGTGCCGGTCTGGGGCGGCTTGCCGGCCACAAAGGGGATCTGGGGTATGTGCGCTCCGATGATGGACGTTCCTGGGCGGCGGCAGTACTGCTCCACGTAGGAACCAGCCTCGCCGTACACGGTCAATTTTTTACTAATGTTTCCGTAGCTGATCCCCAACGCCCATCCATCGATGGTAGTCACGCTGGCCGGGACATAGAGCTGGCGCAGGTTTTCACAGCCCCAAAACACACAACTTCCAATGCTGGTCACACTGTCAGGGATGACCATGCTGATCAGACTGCGGCAATCTGAAAATGTACTGCTTTCAATGCTGGTCACGCTGCCGGGGATGGTCACGCTGACCAAAGCAGAGCAGTAAGCGAACGCGCCAGCCCCAATGGAGGTCACACTGTCTGGGATGGTAATGCGGGTCAGACTGAAACAGCGATCAAACGCGTGCTCTCCAATGCTGATTACGCTGTCAGGGATATTGATGCTGGTCAAGTTTTCACAGCCAAGGAATGTCTCGTTTTCAATGGTGGTCACACCATCAGGGATGGTAAAGCTGGTCAAGCCGGAGCAGTAAACGAACGCACTATCACCCATGCGGGTCACACCATTCGGAACGGTCACGCTGGTCAGGCTCCTGCAGTTGGCAAACGCGCCAGCCCCGATGGCGGACACGGTCTCGGGGACGGCCACATCGCCGCCCTCACCCTGATAAGCCAGCAAAATGCCGTTCACCGTCCAAAATTCGTCCTTCTGACTGGCCCGCCATGGGGTATTCCCAAAGGCCCCGCCCGCAAGCTCAGTCACGCTGGTGGGAATGGTGACGTTGGCCAGGCTGGTGCAGTCTTGAAACATCCAACGTCCAACACAGGTCAAGCCCTCTTCAAAGACCACATCGGTCAGGCCGGTGCATTCCCAAAACGCATAATCGTCTATGCTGGTCAAGCTGTTGGGAATGGTCACGCTGGTCAGGCCCTTGCAACTGGCAAACGCTTCGCGTCCAAGGGTGGTCACACTGTCGGGGATAGTCAACCCGGTCAGGCCGGTGCAGACGTAGAACGCCTCCTCCCCGATACTAGTCACACTATCCGGGATGGTCACCTCGGTCAAGCCGGCGCAGTTGGAAAACGCACTGGGCCCAATGACGGTCACGCCGTCAGGGATGATATAGTCGCCCTCCTTCCCCTCGGGGCATCTCAGCAGTTCGGTTTTCTCCTTATTGAACAGCACGCCGTCCTGGGAAGCATAGTGCCGGCTGTTCTCCGAGACAGAAATGTCGGTCAGACTGGTACAGCCGTGAAATGCGGTTTTGTCTATGCTGCTTACGCTGGCAGAGATGACCACGCTGGTCAGGCTTTTGCAGTTGGAAAACGCCAGGAGCTCAATGTCGGTCACCCCATCGGGAATGACTACACTGGTCAGGCTTTTGCAGCCGGAAAACGCATTGTACTTAATGATGGTCACCCCGTCGGGAATGACCACGTCGCCGCCGGGGCCGTTGTAGCTGAACAGTTCGCCATTTGTACCAATCACAAAATCGCTGTCGGTGGCGGTGGCGGTCACCGGCAGCAGAGTTGCCACCATAACGACCACCAGAAGCGCGGCCAAGAGTCTCTTCTTCATGCTCTCTCCTCCTCAAAACATCTTATTTGCCCCGATGGGGCAAATAGAAGGCGTACGCCTTCTGCGTTCATTATAGTCTCATAAGGAGGAAAAAGCAAGCCTTTTCTAACTATTCTGCCAGTCGGCAGGGTAGGTGACGTAGACGTAGCGGGCCTTGTCGGGAGAGGTGAAGGAAATAGAGCTGCCCTTGGGGATATAGAAAACATCCCCCGCGTGGCCGGTATAGGTCCGCCCGCCCACCTTGATCTCCAACGTGCCGCTGAGGACGATGTCGTACTCGTCGTAGCTCAGGGTCCAGGGGAAGGCGGTCTTTTCCACCTCCATGACCCCGGCGGCCATGCGGGGGGCCTCTTCCAGCGTGGTCACGTCCTTGACCCGCACGTCGCTTCGGCCCTCAAAGCCCTCGCAGCGCACGGTGTCGGTGTGGACCAGCAGCACGCCGGAGGGGTCCACCTCCTTACGAAAATCCCCTCTCTGGCCCAGCTGGCGCAGAATTTGCTCCACGATGGGCCGCAAAGTTTCCTCCGTCCAGGTCATGTCACACGCCTCCCTTCTGGTGGAGCTTTTCCAGCAGCTTGGGCGACAGCCATGCGCACAGCGCCAGCGCCGTCACGCCCGCCACCAGCTTACCCAGGATCATGGGGAAGATCATATCGGGGTTGACCCCGGCGGTGAAGCCCAGGTGGTCGCCGAAGACAAAGGAGGCGGACACGGCGAAGGCCACGTTCAGCAGCTTGCCCTTCTCGTTCATCTCGCCGAAGAGGTTGAACATGGCGATGTTGTTGGCCAGCGTCGCCACCAGACCCGCCGAGCCCTTGTCGTTCATGCCCAGGGCCCGGCCCGCCCGGCCAAGGGCCCTGCCGAAGGTGCGGGTGATCCACTTGACCATAGGGAAGGCGCCGATGAGGACCACGGCGATCTGGCCGCAGACCAACAGGCCCTCCTCCAACGGCACCAGGTCGTCGGGCCCCTCGGCCTCCACCATGAGGTTAAAGAGCGGAAAGTGGATGCCCGTCTGGTACTGGAAGACGGCGATGGCGGTGAAGATGGTGATGAGGGCGGTGACCCCCGCGCCGAATTTGCTGAAGCCCGCAATCATCTTGGCCGGGGCGAACCAAAGACCCAGGACGATGAGCCCGGCGATGAGGATGACGGGGATGAGGTTTCGCAAAATGGCGAGAATGTCCATGGGGTAGGGCGTCATGGCCATAGCGAGACCGCCGGCGATACAACCAAGGGGGACAGTGATAAGCCCGGCCAGAGTACCCGCGCCTAAATAGGGGCGGTCCTTGGGGTCGATGATGGACAGGGCCACGGGGATGGTGAAGACCAGTGTAGCGCCCATCATGGTGCCCAGGATGAGGCCGGAGAAGTTGGCGGCGGATTCGGTCTCCGAGAGCTGTTGGGCCAAGGGGTAGCCGCCCATGTCGCAGGCCAGCAGGGTCCCGGCGAACATGCCGCCGTCGGCGCCCAGGAAGCGGTAAACGGGGACGATGACGGGCTCCAAAAGGGCCGCCAGCACCGGCGCGGCGGCCACCACCCCCGCCATAGCGATGGCCAGGGGGCCCATAGCCCGAAAGCCCTCGTCAAACTCCTGGCCGTAGCCCAGCTTGTTGCCCCGAAGCTTGTCGATGGCCCCCACGATCATAAAGATCATCATAATGAAGATGATGACCGAGTTGATGCTCAGCCCGGACACCCAGGCGCGCAGACTGTCGGTGAACACCTCTACGTCGCTGAGCCTGGCCCAAAGATCGGCAAACATAGCCTCTCCCCTTTCCATTTCTTTCAAGGGCTAGTTTGGCCTGGGCTGGGAGGATTATACATAAAACGGGGCCGCCCGTAGGCGGCCCCGTCCGACGCTTGCCTTATTTCGTCTCGACGAAAATGCCCCGGTCGGCGGTCCAGTCGACTTTGAAGCCCAGGGCCGCGCCCAGGTCGCGGAGCTTGAAGTAGGTGTAGCCGTTGCCCTCGGCGTCCGTCAAGAGAAGGCTCTGCATAGCCTCGCTGCTACCGTTGAGCGAAACAGAGCTAATCCCCGCGCTGGTATAGGTCCGGTCCCCGGAGTAAGGAGTCTTCATCTCCGAGCCGTTGGGGGTGTAGGCCGTGCCGGTAGTAATGCTCACCTGGCCGTCCCAGCCCACCTCAAACTGAGCGGAGGTGCCGTTCAGAACATAGGCCACGTCCCGGAGCTTGACATAGTTGGTATCGTTGCCGTTGGCGTCCTTCAGAGCGTAGCACTGGAACTCCACGGGAACGCCATCTATATCCACCATCTGGGTGGAGGTGTAGGCGGTGTTCGGGATAATTGGAACAGTCGGCTCTACGACTGGAGCCGGACCCGCCACAAAGGGAATTTTATTCTCCTTAGCATAGGTCTCCGCATAGCTCCCCACTACGCCGTAGATGGTCAGGTTGGGGCAATTCTCGAATGCACTGTCCCCAATTTCGGTCACACTGTCGGGGATGGTCACGCCGGTCAGGCCGGTGCAGCCCCGGAACGCCTCGCCCCCAATGCTGGTCACACTATCCGGGATGGTCACACTGGTCAGACTGTCGCAATTTGAAAACGTACCCCACTCAATTTTGGTCACGCTATCGGGAATAGTCACGCCAGTCAAGCTTTCACACGAAGAAAATGCACGGTTCCCAATCTCGGTCACCTCGTTGCCGATGGTCACACTAGTGAGGTCGTGGCAACCAGCAAAGGCACTTTCCCCAATTCTGGTCACGCTGTCTGGAATGATTATACTGGCCGCCAGACTGCCACGCCAAGCAAATGCACTGTCCCCAATCTCGGTCACGCTGGCGGGGATGACCACGTCCCTGTCGGATCCAATGTATCCGCTCAACACGCCGTACTTTGTGATGGAGAAACCAGGAAAGGCCGGGGCGGGCATACTGGCCACAAAGGGAATGCCGTATTTCTTGGCGTACTGTTCCGCACAGCTCCCTACCGCACCGTAAATGGTCAAATCGGGGCAATCCTCGAACGCATCGGAATCGATCTGTCCAACACTGTCCGGGATGGTCACACTGGTCAGGCTTTTACACCCATGGAATGTCGTCGCCCTAATTTTAGGCACGCCGTTGCCGATGGTCACGTTGGTCAGGCTAGTACATCCAGAGAACGCATACACACCAATTTCGCTTACGCTATCAGGAATAATCACACTGGTCAGGCCAGTGCACCCAGCGAACGCAGTACGCCATATCACTGTCACACTGTCGGGGATGGTCACACTGGTCAGCCTCTTGCAGCCTTGAAACGCACCTACAAGAAGCTCAGGGTGACCGATTTGAGTCACGCTGTCAGGGATGATCACGTCCCCGCCAGGGCCGCTATATGAATACAATATGCCATCTTCAGAAATATTGAAGTCGCTATCCATCGCCAGCGCCGGAACCGCCAGGGTCACACAGGCCATCGCCACCAACAGCAGACTCAAGATTTTCTTTTTCATCGTATCTTCTCCTTTAATATCTTCTTATTTGCCCCATTGGGGCAAATAGACGCAGTACTGCGTCTGGAGCTATTATACCTTACCTTGGAAAAAATTGCAAGTCTAGTCTCCCGCGGCCAGCTTTTCCAGTTCCCGGGGGCGAGTGACCGCCACCGCGCCGTAGCGGGTCTCTACCCAGCCCAGCTTTGACCATTTGCGCAAAATGCGGGCTACGGTGACCCGGGTGACGCCGACGTGAAAGCCCAGCTCCTCCTGGGTGATGGCTACCGTGCCCTCGCCGTCCATCTCCCGGAGCAGCTGGGCGGCCAGACGGGTCTCGGCGCTTTGGAAGGAGAGGTCGTTGACCTGGCGGGAGAGCTGGCCCACGGTGGCGGCCAGGTGGCGGAGCATGGGGACGGCAAGGCCGGGGCTGTGGGCCAGGACCCGCTCTAAGTCTTGCCAGGTCACCGCCACCGCCCGGCACTCGCTCACCGCCGCCGCCGAGGACACCCGGGGACAGCCGTCGAAGAAGGATGCCTCTCCCATCAAGCTGCCGCCCCGGTGGAGGGTCAGCACCCGCTCCTCCCCCTCGGGGGAGGTCAGAAAGCTCCGGGCCGTGCCCGAGACCAGATAGTAAAACTCGGCGGGCTCGGCCCCCTGCAGATAGATTATCTGGCCCGGGGCGTAGACCCGGGGCGTTTTTCCCTGGGCCAGGGGCTGCCAAAGAGACATTTTTATCACTTCCTCTCCGCTATTGTAACACACGCTACATTCTTTTGGCAAGGGCTCTGTCATACTAGAGCCAACCAAGAAAAAGGAGGGCAAATTTATGGGCATGACCATGACCCAAAAGATCCTGGCCCGGGCGGCGGGGCTCCCCAGCGTCCAGGCCGGGCAGCTCATCGAGGGCGACCTCTCGCTGGTGCTGGGCAACGACATCACCGCTCCCGTTGCCATCACCGAGTTTGAAAAGGCGGGGCTGACGAAGGTCTTCGACAAGGACAAGATCGCCATCGTCCTGGACCACTCCACCCCCTGCAAGGACATCAAGTCGGCCAAGCTCTGCGCCCAGGCCCGGGACTTTGCCAAGCGCCACGCCATCACCCACTTTTACGATGTAGGCCAGGTGGGCGTGGAGCACGCGCTGATCCCGGAGAAGGGCCTGGCCATCCCCGGGGACGTGATCATCGGTGCGGACTCCCACACCTGTACTTACGGCGCGCTGGGGGCCTTCTCCACCGGGGTGGGCTCCACCGACATGGCCGCGGGCATGGCAACGGGCAAGGCTTGGTTCAAGGTCCCCGCCGCCATCCGTGTGGAGCTGACCGGCGCGCTGCCGCAGCATGTGTCGGGCAAGGACCTCATCTTGCACCTCATCGGCATGATCGGCGTGGACGGCGCTTTGTACCAGTCTCTGGAGTTCGTGGGCGACGGCGTGGCCGCCCTGGAGATGGACGACCGCTTCACCATCTGCAACATGGCCATCGAGGCCGGCGGCAAAAACGGCATCTTCCCTGTGGACGACAAGACCGCAGCCTATCTCAAGGGCCGGACGGACCGGACCTGGACGGCCTTCGCGCCCGACGAGGACGCAGAGTATGTCCAGACGGTGTCCATCGACCTCTCCAAGCTGGAGCCCACGGTGTCCCTGCCCCATCTGCCCTCCAACACCAAGACGGTCTCCGAAGTGGCCGGGACCCCCATCCAGCAGGTGGTCATCGGCTCGTGCACCAACGGCCGCATCAAGGACCTGCGGGAGGCGGCGGCCATCCTCAAGGGTAGGAAAGTGGCGGACGGTGTGCGCTGCATCGTCATCCCCGCCACCCAGGAGATCGTGAAGCAGTGCCTGGCCGAGGGCCTGGCCGACATCTTCCTGGACGCGGGCTGCGCCTTCTCCACCCCCACCTGCGGGCCCTGCCTGGGCGGGCACATGGGTGTGCTGGCGCCCGGCGAGCGGTGCGTCTCCACCACCAACCGCAATTTTGTGGGCCGCATGGGCGATACCAGTTCTGAGGTCATCCTGGCCAGCCCCGCCGTGGCGGCGGCCAGCGCCATTGCCGGGGTCATCGCCGACCCCCGGACCATGTAAAGGAGGGACAGTAGCCATGAAGATCTATAAGTACGGCGACAACGTGGACACCGACGTGATCATCCCCGCCCGGCACCTCAATGATCCCGACCCCAAGGCCCTGGCCTCCCACTGCATGGAGGACATCGACGCGGACTTTGCCAAGACGGTGGAACAAGGCGACATCGTGATAGGCGGGGCCAACTTCGGCTGCGGCTCCAGCCGGGAGCACGCCCCGCTGTCCATCAAGGCCAGCGGCGTTCGTTGCGTCATCGCCAAGAGCTTCGCCCGCATCTTCTACCGAAACGCCATCAACATCGGCCTGCCCATTCTGGAGTGCCCCGCCGCCGTGGAGGGCATCTCCGTTGGCGACAGCGTCAGCGTGGACTTCGCCAGCGGCGTCATCGTCAACGAGACCACCGGCCAGCGGTTCCAGGCCGCGCCCTTCCCGGCGTTTATCGAGGGCATCATCCAAAGCGGCGGGCTGCTGGCCTCCCTCAAGGCCCGTGGCATGGCCCGGTAAGGAGGAATGAATTATGTCAACCAGCAAGGAATACATGGACTTCATCCTGGAGCAGTCCCCTGCCGGCACCCGCTGCCGGGCCATGATGGGGGAATACGTGCTCTACTTTAACGACAAAGTCATCGGCGGGGTGTATGACGAGCGGCTGCTGGTCAAGCCGGTGGAGGCCGCCGTGGCCATGACCAAAAGCCCCCGCTTTGAGATCCCCTACCCCGGGGCCAAGGAGATGCTGGCGGTGGACGATGTGGACGACCGGGAGTTTTTGGCCGCCCTCTACGCCGCACTCTATGAGGCCCTCCCCGCCCCCAAGCCCAAGAAGCCGAAAAAGTAAGGAGTGTTTTGCAATGGACTATAAAATTGCCCTCATTGGCGGCGACGGCATCGGCCCGGACATCGTCAAGCAGGCTGTGAAGGTGCTGGACGCCGTGGGCGAGAAATTCGGCCACCGCTTTAGCTATGTGGATGTGCTCATGGGCGGCTGCGCCACCGATGCGGTGGGGGTCAGCTACCCCGCGGGCACCGCCGAGAAGTGCAAGGAATGCGACGCTGTTTTGCTGGGGGCGGTAGGCGGGCCCAAGTGGGGCAGCGACAAGCCCGCCGAGCAGCGGCCGGAGACCGCCCTGCTTGCCATTCGCAAGGACCTGGGGCTCTACGCCAACCTGCGCCCGGCCATGCTCCGCCCGGCGCTGAAGGACGCATGCCCGCTGAAGAAGGAGACCGCCGAGGCGGGCATCGACCTGATGATGGTCCGGGAGCTGACGGGCGGGGTGTACTTCGGCAAGCGGGATAAGTACCAGACCCCGGATAAGGGCCTGGAGGCCACCGACCTGATGGCCTACTCGGAGATGGAGATCGAGCGCATCGGCCGCCGGGCCTTTGAGCTGGCCCGGATGCGCCGCAAGAAGGTGTCCAGCGTGGACAAGGCCAACGTGCTGGAGACCTCCCGGCTGTGGCGCTCTGTCATGCATAAGCTGGCCCAGGAGTACAGCGATGTGGAATATGAGGACGTGCTGGTGGACAACTGCGCCATGCAGATCGTGAAGGACCCGGGGCAGTTCGACGTGATCGTCACCGAGAATATGTTCGGCGACATCCTCTCCGACGAGGCCAGCATGGTCACCGGCTCCATCGGGCTGCTGCCCTCGGCCTCCATGGGAGACGGCAGTCCCGCCCTCTACGAGCCCATCCACGGCTCCGCCCCGGACATCGCCGGTCAGGACAAGGCCAACCCCATCGCCACCATCCTCTCGGCGGCTATGATGCTGCGCTACTCCTTCCACCTCAGCGCCGAGGCCGACGCGGTGGAAAAGGCGGTGGACGCGGTGCTGGACGCGGGCTGGCGGACCCCGGACATCGCCGAGCCCGGCGTGACGGCCATCGGCACCGAGCGCATGGGCGATCTCATCTGCCAGGCGCTGTAAGGCGCGTTTTCAACGGGCGGTCCCACACCGGGGCCGTCCGTTTTTTGCGAGCTTGTGAAAAATTTCCCCGGCTTCAAACGTGTTGAGGGTGAAAGGAGTTGAGGGCATGACGCAAACAGAGCTGACCGAGCTGGTGGAGACGTACTCCCCCATGCTGTTGCGCGCCGCCCTCACCCGGCTGTCCACCCCCGCCGACGCGGAGGACGCGGTACAGGAGGTCTTTTTGAAGGTGCTGGACCGGCAGCCCCATTTCCGGGATGGGGAGCACGCCAAGGCGTGGCTCATTCGAGCCACCCTGAACCAGGCCAGCGACCTGCGCCGAAGGCGGCGTGACGACGCGCCCTTGGACGAGACCCTGACCACCGCCCCCGACGCCATGGAGGAACGGCTGGACCTCCTCTCCGCTGTACGCTCTCTGCCCCCGGCGTACAGCGCCGTGATCCATCTCTACTACTATGAGGGCTACTCCATCAAGGAGATCGCCAGGCTGCTGGCCCTCCCCTCCCCCACTGTGGGCACTCGTCTGGCCCGGGGCCGGGAGCGGCTGCGCCGACTATGTAAGGAGGATACCCCATGAACGCTGAGGAATACCGCCGCGCGGTGGACGCTGTGGACTTTTCGCCCGACTTTGCCCGCCGCACCCTCTCTTTGCTGGAGGCCCGCCGAAAGGAGACCGCTTCCATGAAACGCATTTCTCTCAAGCCCGCGCTCATCGCCGCCGCCATGCTGGTGGCTCTGGCCGTCACCGCCTCCGCCGCTTTTTTGCTGCTCTCCCCCAGCCAGGTGGCCCAGCACGTCGGAAACAACGCCCTGGCCGCCGCCTTTGAGAGTGGCGACGCCATCACCGTCAACGATACCCAGAGCGTGAGCGACTACCAGGTCACTCTGATGGGTCTGCTCCCCGGCCAGGCCCTGGACCAGGTGGAGGACCTCTCCGGCCAGGTGGAGAGCGCCAAGACCTACGCCGTGCTGGCCTATGCCCGCACCGACGGCACGCCCATCACCGACGACGTGCCCGAGCTCACCGTCTCCCCGCTGGTGGAGGGCTACGCCCCGTGGCAGCTCAACGCCTGGACCCTGGGCGGCAGCACCCACACCTTCGCCCAGGACGGGACTTTGTACTACCTCTTCGAGTGCGACAGCGTGGAGCCCTTCGCCGACCACACCGTGTATCTGGCCGTCTACCCCGGTACCCACATCCCGCCCAGCGCGGAGCTCTTCTCCTTCGGCCCCGACGGCGCCATCGCCTACCAGTCCGGCCAGGACGGGGCTCTCTTTACCCTGCCCCTGGACGCCAGCAAGGCCGACCCCATTCTGGCCGCTCAGGCCATGGAGCCCTGGATGCAGCCCCAGGCCTCCCAGCCGCCTGTGGACGCTGAGGTCTCCCCGGACGATGTGGAGTTTACCTGGGAGAACGCCGAGGACGCCCAGGTGGTCCAAAACGGCGTGGTCCTCTCCCCCGTAGCGTAAGTCTTTCCAAGCGCAAAAAAGGGACAGCCCGCTGGGCTGTCCCTTTTTCATGCTGGTCATTGCTTCTCCCAGGCGGTCTCCGCCGGGCTGAGAGGCGCGGCGTGGCCGTCCAGCCAGAAGAGCCGCAGCTTGGCCGCGTCGCGGTCCACCTGGGCGGTGAGCTGGTCGGCGGTGAGCTTTTTAACGCCCACCAGAGCTCCGTCCTCGTCATAGGTCGCCGCCAGCACAGCCTCGTCCTGGCCCAGCAGGGGAGCGACGGCCAGAGTCCCCTCCGGGGAGCAGGCCCAGCTCAGGCTCCGGGCCGTGCCCGTCAGCGTGCCCGTGACCGTGCCGTCGGGCTGGGGGGCGAAGTACACCTTGCCGTCGGGGTCTTGTACCAACTGATATTTGACGTTGTCGCAGGAGAGTTTTTTGAAGTCCTCGGCGGTGACGGCGTAGCCGCCCGCGCCCTGGACGGCCAGGAGGCGGCCGTCCGGCGCATTGTCCACATCGGACCACCACCCCACGCTCAGACCAATGCTGGCGTGCTCGCCCAGGGGCCCGGAGAGCTCCATGCATCTGTCTCTTTCCAGCTCCACATTGGCCTCGGTGTTGCCCGTGATGCGGGCGTCGTCCTCAGCCTGGAAGACGGAAGAATTGCTGCCAACGACAACGCCCTTCGTATTGCCGCTGATGGTCCCGCCGTCTATGAAGAGGTCGCCGTCATTGAGGTGCACACCATACCCGGCGCCGTTCGTCATGCCCTTCACGCTGCCGCCGTGCATATGGAGGGCGCTGCCCGCTTGGATATCCATGCCCCGCTCTCCGCCGGTGACCGTGCCGCCGTAGAGGCGCAGGACGTTCGGGCTCGACGACGGTGTAAGGGCAATGATGGTCGCTTGCGCATTGCTGCTGGAAACCACCCCGCTCCCCTGACAGTCGCAGAGGTCCAGCGTGGAGTTCAGGAGGTTAATGGTAGTGTAGCGATCGGATGTGACCATGTGACCGTTGAGGCACAGGCTAAAGGTTTTTTCAGAGTAGGCCCAGGGGCTGGCGAGGGTCACGTCGGTGGTGAGATAGTAATTCCCACTGTCTTGGGGCAGGCTGTCCGTCTTGTCCCAGGCCGTGAAGGTCACCAGGCCCTTCCCCGTGGTCTCGCAGTCCACACTGACGGCGTGGACGTGGGGCTCCCGGGCCAGCACCAGGCACCGGGCCCCATCCACGGTCTGCTCCTGCAGGCAGTAGCCCTCGTTGGTCAGGCTGAATTTGTCGGCGGGGGTGTCGCCCAGCTTCACGATGGGTACGCCCACCTTGTCCGCCATTGTTCTCGGCGACAGGACAACAAACTCGATCTTCAGCGTCTCGCCGGTGTAGGCGGTGGCGTCGAGGAAGGGAATGGTGTTCACCGGGGCTTCGCTTTCCACAAGGTAAATGTCCGCTTTGGAGCCGCTGACCTTGGGCGTGCCCACCAGGGTGAGCATGGCCTTGTCGTAACTGCCGTTGTGGTTGAGATACACCCCGTAGTAGGGGCCGGTGATCTCGCCGCCCTTGAGGGTGATGTAGCCCTTGCCCGAGATAGCCCCCAAGACACCCTCCGCGGCCGTGTTGATGACCTTACCGCTTTCCATCACCAGTTCACCGCTGTCGGTGAGGTCGCCGGTGACGTCGATCACACAGCCAGCACTGGTCATGACCCCGCTGCCAACGCAGTCGGACACGGTGAGTTTTTTGTTGGCAATCACCTTAAAGCAGTTGCCGTTCATATTCATCGTGTTGCCGTTGAGGCAGAGGTCGATCCTCTCCGCGTCGTCGGCAAAATCGAGTTGACTCTCCGAGGTGATGTCGCTCTCCAAGCGGTAGCTGCCCGCGGGCAGTTTAATGGGGTAGCCGTCACTCTCGGGCTCGAGCTCCTCGCCGTCCACCAGGAGGGCGTTCCCCTCCCCGGCGGTGAAGGCGTGGTCAAAGGTGACGGTTCCTCCGTCCACCTCGTGGGTGTGGGGCGTGTCGTCCCCCGCCGCCACCGAAGCAATGGGCAGCAGCGTCAGCGCCATGACCAGGGCCAGCAGCACGCTCAGCAGTCGTTTCTTCATCTTGGTGTCCTCCTTTGGGTAAGCGGTCTCGTTCCCGGTCCCCCGGGAACGGCACGGGCGGCCGCCCGTGTGTCACGTGTTTGCCCGTTTATTATATCTTGCGCGGCGGCAAAAAGAAACCCCTCTTGCGTGAAATGGGTCTTTTTTTGCGTGAAATGGGTTTTCGCGGGGGTACGGGGCCATAAAAAAAGAGCGCGACTTACTAAGCCGCGCCCTTTTCTGATGCGTTTTTTAGCCCAGGTAGGCCTTCTTCACCGCTTCGTTGCTCAAAAGCTCCTTGCCTGTGCCCGAGAGGGTCAGGCGGCCGGTCTCCAGAACGTAGGCGGTGTCGGCGATGTGGAGGGCCATGTTGGCGTTTTGCTCGATGAGGAGGATGGTCACGCCCTGCTGGTTGATGCGCTTGATGATGGAGAAGATGTCCTTGACCACCAGGGGCGCTAAGCCCAGGGAGGGCTCGTCCATCATCATCAGCTTGGGCCGGGACATAAGGGCCCGGCCTACGGCCAGCATCTGCTGCTCACCGCCGGAGAGGGTGCCCGCCGCCTGCCAGGAGCGTTCCTTCAGCCGGGGGAAGAGGGAGTAGACCCAGTTGAGGTCGTCCTCTAAGCTGTCCTTGCGCAGATACGCGCCGATCTTCAGGTTCTCCACCACGGTGAGGTCGGGAAAGACGTGCCGTCCCTCGGGCACCAGGGTGATACCCTTGGAGACGATCTTGTCCGGGGCCATGCCGGTGATGTCCTCGGCCTGGAAGTGGATGCGGCCCGCGGCGGGCTTGACAAGGCCGGCAATGGTCCGCAGTGTGGTGGACTTGCCCGCGCCGTTGGCGCCGATGAGGGTCACGATCTGACGCTCGGGGACCTGGAAGGTAATGTCCTTGACGGCCTCAATGCCGCCGTAGTTGACCCGAAGGCCGTCAATCTTCAACATCGTCTGCCACCCCCAAATAAGCCTCGATGACCTGCTGGTTATTCTGGACCTCGCTGGGCGTGCCCTTGGCGATGAGCTTGCCGAAGTCCAGGACGTAGATACGGTCGGAGATCTGCATGACCATGTCCATGTGGTGCTCGATCATGAAGATGGTCAGGCCGTACTCGGCGCGAATTTTGCGCACGAAGTCCGCCAGCTCCTGGGTCTCCTGGGGATTCATGCCCGCGGCGGGCTCGTCCAGGAGCAGGAGCTTGGGCTCGGTGGCCAAGGCCCTCGCGATCTCCAAGCGGCGCTGGAGGCCGTAGGGCAGAGACGAGGCCACCTCGTCCTTGAACTGGTAGAGGTCCTGCTCGGCCAAAAGGGCCTCGGTCTCCTGGCGCATGCGCTTCTCTTCGGCCTTATTGAAGCGGAAGGCCGCCGAGAGGAAGTTCTGCTTGGCCCGCATATGCTTAGCGATGAGCACGTTTTCAAAGACGGTAAGCGCGCCAAAGAGCCGGATATTTTGGAAGGTCCGGGCGATGCCCTTTTGGGTGATGACGTCGGGGGTGTGGCGGACCACCTGGGTGAACTTCCCCGCGTCCTGGCCCAGATACTGGCTCTTCATCTTGCCTTGGGGGTGGTTTTCCACGATGGTCTCCCCCAGCAAACTCACCCGGCCATTGGTGGGCTCGTACACTCCGGTGACGCAGTTGAAGGCGGTGGTCTTACCCGCGCCGTTAGGGCCGATGAGGGCCACGATCTCGCCCCGGTCCACCTCTAGGGAGAGGTCGTTCACCGCCACCACGCCGCCGAACTGCATGGTGATGTTCTCTAAGCGCAGCACGTTCTCAGCCATGGGAAGCGCCCCCTTTCTTGGCGACCTTTCCCTTGGCGGTTTTTGGCCGCTTTTTGAAGAGGTCGGGCAGTTCTTTGTCCCCCATCAGTCCGCGCCGGAAGAACAGCACCACCACCATGATGACCACGGAGAAGACCACCATGCGGAAGCCGTTTCGCAGGAAGGGGACCTTGGCCCCGTTGGGCAGGTAGGTCTCGGTGTCCAAGAAGCGCAGCCACCACTCCGAGCAGGCCACATAGAGGAAGGAGGCGATGCAGGAGCCGGAGATGGAGCCGATGCCGCCGATGACCACGATGAGCAGGATCTCATAGGTCATAGCGGTGGTGAAGGTCTTGGCCTGGGCCTGGTTGGCGAACATGGCGAACATGCCGCCGCCCACCCCGGCGAAGAAGGAGGACAGGCAGAAGGAGAGCCGCTTGTGCTTGGCCAGGTTGATGCCCATGGCCTCGGCGGCGATCTCGTCCTCCCGGATGGCCTTAAAGGCCCGGCCGTAGGAGGAGTTGATGATGAGCAAAATGGCGGCGATGCAGATGGCGGCCAGCAAAAAGGCCACGAAGGTGGACAGCCGCAGCGTCACCGCCCCGGAGGCGTCCTTGATGTTGAAACTGGAAAAGGTAGGGAAGCTCTTGAGGGCGTTGGCGCCGTTGGTGACGGGGCCCAGCTTGTCCCACTGGAAGATGGCCCGGATGATCTCGGCAAAGCCCAGGGTGGCGATGGCCAGATAGTCCGACTTCAGCCGCAGCACGGGAAGGCCAATGAGCCAGGCCACCGCCGCCGCCACCAGTCCGGCCACGATCAAGGCCAGCAGCACCCCCAGGATCAGCCCCACCGGGCTGTCCGCTCCGCCGAAGAGGTCGGGCAGAGAGAAGCCCCAGATGGTGCCAAGGTCCGCGGGATCGTTCAGGTCCTTGCGGAACAGGTAGTAGACTACCGCCTTCTGTGCCATGGGGATGGTGAGGGTGGCGTAGGTGTAGGCGCCCAGGAGCATGAAGCCCGCCTGGCCCAGGGAGAAGAGGCCGGTGAAGCCGTTCAAGAGGTTCATGGAGCAGGCCACCAGGGCGTACACGGCACCCTTTTTCAGCACGGTGAAGAGGATGGTGTTCTTGATGGGGTCCAGGGTGTTTTCCAGCACGATGGTCACCGCCAGCAGGGCGGCCACACAGCACAGGGTGATGAAAAGACCCGTCTTGTTCTTCTTTTTCTCGATCACTGCGCCCACCCCCTTAAACCTTGTCCGTGGCCTTCTCTCCGAACAATCCGGTGGGCTTGACCACCAGGATGACGATGAGAAGGGCAAAGGTGAAGGCGTCGGAGAAGATGCTGAAGGGCGACGCCTTGATGAAGGTCTCGCTGATGCCGATGATGAAGGCGCCCACCACCGCGCCGGGAATGGAGCCGATGCCGCCAAACACCGCCGCCACGAAGGCCTTGAGCCCGGGCAGCGCGCCGGAGAGGGGCACGATGGAGGGGTAGTTGATGAAGTAGAGGGCGGAGCCCACGGCGGCCAGGGCGGAGCCGATGACGAAGGTCATGGAGATGACGTTGTTGATCTTGATGCCCATGAGCTGGCTGGTCTCGAAGTCCTTGGCCACCGCCCGCATGGCCATACCCACCTTGGTGTGGTTGATGAGCTGGGTCAGGGCGAAGACCAGCGCCACCACCAGGAAGGGGGTGACGATGGCGGCCCACTTCACGCTGCCCCACGCCACCTCGCTGAGGAAGGGCACGGTGGGGTAGGTCTGGGGCAGGCCGCCGGTGACGTAGGTGGCCAGGTTTTGGAGCAGGTAGCTCACGCCGATGGCGGAGATCATCACGCTCATCCGGGGTGCGGAGCGAAGGGGCTTGTAGGCCGCGCGCTCGATGACGAAGCCCAGGGCGACGGTGAGCACCAGCATCAACAGCAGACCCACGGGCACGCTGGCGGGGCCCATGAACTCGGCCAGCCAGGTGTTCAGGTAGATCATCATCAAACCGGCCACCATGAACACGTCGCCGTGGGCGAAGTTGATCAGGCGCAAAATGCCGTAGACCAGGGTGTAGCCGATGGCGATGAGGGCGTACTGTCCGCCCAGGGAAATGCCGGAGAGCAAGGTGGATAAAGCGTACTGCACAGCGGGGTCCTCCTTTGCGTTGAAATTTTGTAGGGCATGGGCTCGTCTCTGCCTGGGAAACGGCCAGGGGCAAGCCCCCGCCCTACCAAATCAAATAAGGGGAAGCCGTCTGGCGGGTCTCCCCCGCCAGACGGCTTTCGTATTCAGCGTGTGGGCTTAGCCCGCGGTCTGCTGGGTCTCGAAGGCCCAGGCGTTGTTGGCGGTGTCGGCCACCTTGATATAGGCGGTGTCGCGGATGGCGTCGCCGGTGGCGTCAAAGGCGATGGCGCCGGACACGCCGGTGTAGGTCACGTTGGGCAGGGCGGCCTTGACGGCGGCGGCGTCAGGAGAGCCGGCGGCCTTCAGGGCCTCCAGGGCCACGTAGTAAGCGTCGTAGCCCATGGCGGTGACGGCGGCGATGGTGTCGTTGCCGCCGTTGTTGGTCAGAGCGGTGGAGTCGGCGTTGATGTAGGCCTTGATGCCCGCGTCGAACTCAGGGGAGCCGCCCTCCTGGTAGAAGGTGGAGACATAGAGCTGCACGGCGGAGCCGGCGGCGGCCTCCAGGACCATGTTGTTGTCCAGGGTGTCGGAGCCCAGGATGGGAGTGGTCAGGCCCATGTCGGCGGCCAGCTTCACAATCTGGGTGGAGTAGGCGATGGACACGGGGCAGAAGATCACGTCGCAGCCCTCGGCCTGCGCCTTGTTGAGGTAGGTGGAGAAGTCGGCGGTGTCCTTGGGGAAGGAGTCCTTCACGACCTCGCCCTGGAAGGCCTGCTCAAAGAAGGTCAGCAGGCCCTGGTCGTAGTCGTTGCCCACCTCGCCCAGCAGGTAGGCCTTCTTGGCCTGGAACTTCTCGGTGGCGAAGTTGGCCAGAACGGTGCCCTGGAAGGGGTCCAGGAAGCAGATGCGGAAGTAGTAGTCGTTGCCGGCGGTGACGTTGGGGTTGGTGCAGGTCACGCCCATAGCGGCCACACCGGCCTCCTCGAACACGGGGCCACCGGCGATGGACACGCCCGAGCCGTAGGAGCCCAGCACCATGGCCACGTCCTTGGAGACCAGCTCGGCGGCGGCAGTGGGGGCCTTGGCCTGGTCGGAGCCGTTGTCGGCGTAGACCAGCTCGACCTTGTAGGTCTCGCCGCCGATCTCCACAGTGGGGGTCTCGGAGTTGGCGAACTGCATGCCCAGCATCTCCTGCTTGCCGCCGGCGCCGGAGTCGCCGGTGGAGGGCTCGAACACGCCGATGCGCACCACCTTGTCGCCGTCAGCCACAGGGGCGTCGGAGGCCGGGGCGTTGGGGGTATCGGTGGCGGGGGTGCTGCCTTCGCCGCCACAGGCGGCCAGGCCCAGGACCATCACCAGGGCCAACAGCAGAGCGAGATTCTTCTTCATTGTTGTTATCCTCCCATTCCTATTGTGGCATTGTCCGTCTGTGACGGACAACTGTCCACGGTATGGGCTTCATTATAGCAGAGTGCAAAAGAGTTTGCAAGAACAAATTCCACGGAATTCCCCCGCCCCGGTCGGGGGCCTTTGTGGATTTTGGCACAACAAAAGACGCCGTCCTTCCGGACGGCGTCTCGCTTATCGTCTGCGGCGGCCCTGATAGCGGCGGCGAGAGCGCTTGGCGGAGCCACTCTGACCGCTCTGGCGGAGCTTGAAGACCAGTAGCGCGATCACGGCGACCACGGCCACGGCCAGCACGATGACCAGCCAGGGGAAGCCGCCGCTCTGGCCGGAGTCCGGGACCTCCTCGTCCTGGGCCAAGCCCAGCTCCTTGGCGTAGTGGCCCCGGTACCAGGCGCTCAGCCCATCGCAGAGCTTGCGCACCCCGGCGTCGTAGTCGCCGCTGGCGAAGTCGTGCTCCAAATAGGTCCAGGCGCAGTCGGCCAGGGTCTGGTCGGTGAGGTCACTGGCGATGGCGGAACCCTGGAGGAGGTGGTATTGCCCCTCCCCTACCGCCAGCAGCACCAGCACGCCGTTTTTGTGCTCGCCGTCCAGGGCCCAGCTGTCCCAAAGCCCGGCGGCGTACTCCCCGGCGCTCTTGCCGCCCAGCACGTCCACGGTCACCACCGTTATCTGGGCACCTACCGGGGCCAGGGCTTTATTCTGGTCCAAAATGCGCGCCACGGTCTCATCTGTCAGAACGCCCGCCACATCCAGCACCGCGCCGTTGGCGGGCTTTTCAGGCAGATTGGCTCCTCCCTGACCGCCGCCGCAACCAGTAAGCAGCGACAGCCCCAGAGCCAGACAGGTCAAGGCCAGGCATGCCTTGGCGGTCCAAGGTCGTCTCGCCATATCAGCCCCTCAGCTCCAGGAGCTTCTGCTTGAGCTCGCCCTCGATGCGGCCCAGCTCGGCCTCGGCCTCAGCCCGCTTTTTGCGGCCCTCCTCCTGGATCTGCATGACTTCGTCCAGGGTGGAGATGAGCTGCTGATTGGTGTGTTGCAGGGTCTCGATGTCCACCACGCCCCGCTCGGCCTCCTTGGCGGCCTCCACGGTGCCCATATGGAGCATATCGGCGTTTTGCTGCAAAAGGTCGTTGGTCATCTGGGTGACGGCGCTCTGGGCCTGATTGGCCTCCTTGGCGTGCTCCAGCCCCAGGGCCAGCACCATCTGGGACTTCCACAGGGGAATGGTGTTCACAAGCGACGACTGGATCTTCTCCAGCATCAGCGTGTCGTTATTCTGGAGCATCCGGGTCTGGGGGCCCATCTGGATGGAGACCATCCGGGTGAGCTCCAGGTCGTGGAGCTTCTTCTCAAAGCGGGTGCAGAAGTTGGCCATGTCGTTGTAGGCCTGGGCGTCCTCTTGAGCGCCAGAGGCGGCGGCCTTGGCCTTCAGCTCCTCCAGCTCGGTGGTGCGGACCTCGGCCAGACGCTTCTTGCCCGCCAGGATATACATGGTCAGCTCCTTATAGTACTTGGTGTTCAGCTCATACATCTGGTCCAGCATGGCGATGTCCTTCATCAAGGTCACCTGGTGGCCCTCCAGGATCTCGCAGATCTTGTCCACGTTGACCTCGGCCTTGGCGTAGCCGGCCTTCATCTCCTCCAGCTCGCTCTGCCTCTTCTGGAACCAGCCGAAAATGCCCTTCTTCTCCGGCTTGGAGAAGCCCTTGAGCTCCACCACCAGGGAGCTGAGGGTCTCACCGATCTCGCCCAAGTCCTTGGTCTTGACGCTGTTGAGGGTGTTCTCAGAAAAAGAAGCGATGTTCTTCTGGGCCGCCGCGCCGTATTGAAGGATGGCGGTGGAGTCCTTGATGTCAATGGTCTTGGCAAAGTCGTCCACCATCTTGCGCTCGGCGTCGGTGAGCATGGATTCGTCCAGCTTGACGGCGGTCTCGTCCCGCTTGGCCTGGATGGCGGCGGCGTCCGGGACCGGGGCGGCCTCGGCGGGCGCGGGAGCCGCGGCGGCGGCAGTGGAAGACAGGTCGGGAGTCAGGGTCAGCTCCGGGGTCATATTTTCCTCAGTCATGGAAGATCATCCTTTCCGCGTCGAAACGCGCTGATTCAGGCGGCCCGGGGCCGCTGCTCATATTTTTGCTAACGATTCATTTTACTGCCAGAAGGACCGGGTGTCAAGGGCCATGTCTTTGGCGAGAACGGCGGTTGACAACAAGGCTTTGGACGGATAAAATAGGATAAGATGCGTTTTTGTGAAGGAGACGATGGTTTCATGTCAATGACATTAGAGGACTTCAAGGCCGCGCGCCGGGTACTGGACGGGGTCATCAGCCCCACCCACCTGGTCCACTCCCCCGCTTTTTCCGCCGCCTGCGGCAACCATGTGTACCTCAAGCCGGAGAATTTGCAGGTCACGGGGGCCTATAAAATTCGTGGCGCCTATTATAAGGTCAGCACCCTGGGCGAGGAGGAAAAGGCCCGGGGGCTCATCACCGCCTCTGCGGGCAACCACGCCCAGGGCGTGGCCTATGCCGCGCGTCATGCCGGGTGCAAGGCCACCATCGTCATGCCCACCACCACCCCACTGGTGAAGGTGAACAACACCAAGGCCCTGGGGGCGGAGGTGGTGCTCCACGGCGGCACCTTTGACGACGCAGCCGCCAAGGCCCAGGAGCTGGTGGAGGAAAAGGGCCTGACCTACATCCCGCCCTTCAACGACGCGGATGTGGCCACCGGTCAGGGCACCATCGCCTACGAAATTTTCTCCGACCTCCCCGATGTGGACGTGATCCTGGTCCCCATCGGCGGCGGCGGTTTATGCGCAGGCGTAGCTACCCTCACAAAGCTGCTCAACCCTAACGTGAAGGTCATCGGCGTGGAGCCCAGCGGCGCGGCCAGCATGAAGGCCGCCCTCAAAGCGGGCAAGCCCGTCACTCTGGAGAGCGTGGACACCATCGCCGACGGCGTGGCGGTCAAGACCGTGGGCGACGTGGTCTTCCCCTACATTCAAAAGAATGTGGACGACATCATCACCATCGACGACGGCGAACTGGTGGATGCTTTCCTGGACATGATGGAAAAGCACAAGATGGTAGTGGAAAACGCCGGGCTTCTGACCATCGCCGCCCTGAGCCATCTGGACTGCAAAGGAAAAAACGTGGTCAGCGTGCTCTCCGGCGGCAATATGGACGTGATCACCATGTCCTCTCTGGTCCAGCACGGGCTTATCAACCGGGGACGGGTGTTCACCTTCTCGGTTTTGCTGCCCGACCGCCCCGGCGAGCTGCTGCGGGTGGCCGAGATCGTGGCCGGAGAGAAGGGCAACGTCATCAAACTCGAGCACAACCAGTTCATCTCCATCAACCGCCAGAGCGCCGTGGAGCTGAAGGTGACCCTGGAAGCCTTCGGCCACGAGCACAAGCACGCCATCCTGGCCGCGCTGGGCAAGAACGGCTACGAGGCCCACGAGGTGAACACCGCCGATTTCTATAACTGAGCATACCAAGGCCCCTCGGCAACCGAGGTCACCGAGGGGCTATATCTTCTGTGCGGCGGGCCACAGCCGGGTCGTAGCGGCGGGCAAGCGCCGTGGGCGGCTTGGGGAACCGGCCGCCGTCCCAGGAGCCGAGCCGCTTGAACCATCCTATGCCGAAGCAAAAAGGAGTGCCCCTATGGAACCCATCATCTCTCCCTCGCTGCTGTCCGCCAACTTCCGGCATCTGGGCCGGGAGGTAGAGAGCATCAAAACCGCCGATTGGCTTCATATCGACGTGATGGACGGGCACTTTGTCCCCAACCTCACCTATGGCTACCCCATCGTGGACGCCCTCATCGAGTGCTCCACCCCCCACCCGCTGGACATCCACCTGATGGTGTCCAACCCCTGGGACCACGTGGCCTCCTTCGCCCAGCAACTGTCTCCGGAGCACGGCGGGTCGGTGACCTTCCACCTGGAGGCCTGCGCGCCCCAGGAGGTAGAGCGTTGCCTGGACGCGCTGGGCGCCTTCCCCCATGTGCAAAAGGGCCTTGCCATCAAGCCCGCCACCAATGTGGAGGCGGTGCTGCCCTGGCTGGCGCGGCTGGACCTGGTCATGGTGATGACCGTAGAGCCGGGCCGGGGCGGGCAGTCCTTTTTGGCCCACCGTCTGGAGCCCATCCGCCGTCTGCGGGCCTTGATGGATGAGAAAAAGCCCGGGTGCCACATCGAGGTGGACGGCGGCATCGACACCCAGACCATCGCCCTGTGCGCCCAGGCCGGGGCAGACGTGTTCGTGGCGGGCACCGCCGTGTTCAAAAAGCCCGACCGGACCCAGGCCATCGCCGAGCTGCGAGATAGCGCGTCCCGATGAAAAAACGCTATATAGCGTTGGCGGTCATCGCCATTTTGGGCCTTGGGCTGTTTGCGCAGAGTCAGGGGAGTTCCTCTGCCCACGTTGACGCCTTTGCTGTGGAGCATCAGGCGCTTTTGGAGGAATTCCTCACCCTGGCCCGGGAGGAAGCCGCCGCTACCCCCGAGGACTCCGCGCTGAGCGCCATCTATACGCGCTATGGCGACAAGGTCCTGGTAAGCCACTTCTCCCCGTCTTCCTCCAACCTGTACGGCGATGTCCGCCCTGTGGTCTCCTCTGAACTGTGTTCCGCATGGCAGGACATTCAGGAACAGGGCCGCTTTACCTCTGTCGGTTGCTCCTTTGAACCGGACGGCGCGATGGAAGTCCACTTTTCCGTAGAGGGTAACTAGCACTCCTATGGGGAGGGGAATTACAAGCTCTGCCACTGCCTGATCTGGCGGGACGACGACTATTCCGTGTCCTATCTGGCGTCCTTGGAGCCTATGACTGAGGTGGAGGGCATGTCTCCTTCTTTGGATGGAAGCTGGTACCAGACTTCCCACAAGCATTACGACGGATAAAACAGCATTGGAGGTTCCCCAATGGCTAACAACGCCTTCCCCCCTGCCCTGGACGCTCTGGTGGAGCAGTTTGCCCGGCTGCCCGGCGTGGGCAGAAAATCCGCCCAGCGGCTGGCCTTTTTCGTGCTGGGTCAGAGCGAGGAGCAGGTCAACGCCTTCGCCCAGGCCCTGGTGGCCGCCAAGGGCGAGATCCACCGCTGCCCGGTGTGCCAGAACTTCTCTGAGGGAGACGGCCCCTGCGCGTTGTGCGCCAGCGCCCGGCGGGACGGCTCCACCGTCTGCGTGGTGGCCGAGGCCCGGGACGTGGCCGCTCTGGAGCGCAGCCAGGAGTATAAGGGCCTTTACCACGTGCTCCACGGCGTGATCTCCCCCATGAACCACATCGGCCCCGACGACCTGGCGGTGAAGGAGCTTTTGGACCGGGTGAGCAAGGGAGAGATCCGCGAAGTCATCATGGCCACCAATCCGGACACCGAGGGCGAAGCGACTGCCATGTATCTCTCTCGTCTATTAAAACCCTTTGGGGTGACGGTGACCAGGCTGGCCTACGGCGTGCCCGTAGGCGGACATTTGGAGTTTGCCGACGACGCGACGCTGATGCGGGCCCTGGAGGGCCGGCGGGAAATGTGAGAGGAAGCGCGAGGGTAGGCGCGCCCAATGCGAACGTGACATCAGAAAGGCAGGTAGGCCCCATTGAAACGACGACTGGACTTCGATGTGCTACGGGTGCTTTGTATGTGCGCCGTGGTATACCTCCACACCGCCTCCAGCTCCTTTTACGACCTCTCCAACCGCCCGCTGTGGGCCATGTCCTGCCTGGTCAACGTCTTTTCCGTGCTGGCGGTGCCGCTGTTTTTTATGATGTCCGGGGCATTGGCCCTGGCCCCGGGCGCCAAGTCCGAGCCGGGCTATGTCCTTCGCCGCCGTGTGGGCAAGGTGCTGCCGCCTCTGCTGGCGTGGAGCCTTGGGTGTCTTGTCTACCTGTGGCTGCGCAAGGGTGACGCCGCCGGAGCCCTCGCAGGGCTTAAGTCCATCCTGGGTACCCCGGCCAATATGGCCTACTGGTTCCTCTACGCCCTCATTCCCATGTATCTGCTCATCCCCCTTCTGAAACCCATGGCGGACGCCCTGGACCGAAACCGCTGGCGGTACGCGTTAGGGCTTTGGCTTGTTTTGACCATTGGCCTGGCCACCGTGCGGAGTTTCTTGCCAGCGAACGCCCAGGCACTACTCACCGAGCACCCCGCCATGAATCTCAACGCCATCGGCGGCTATTTGGGCTACTTCCTGCTGGGGGCCTATCTGGACCGTCTGGAGCGGCTGCCCAGCCGCCGGGTGCTGGTCTGGGGGACCGTCGCCGCCGCTATTCTGGCCGCCGCCCTCTGCGCCCTGGACAGCTGGCAGCAGCACACCTGGTCGGGGCGGTTCACCGACTATCTGACCCTCTTCACCGCCCTGCGGGCGGCGGGGGCATTCCTGCTGATGAAGTCCCTCTTTGGGCACAAGGAGACCAAGGGCCAGGCCCTGCGGGTCCTCTCGGGTTGCTCCTTCGCGGTGTACCTGGCCCATCCGCTGGTGGTGATGGAGGCCAAGGAGCTGTGGTATCAATGCACTAAGCTCTACGACCCCGCCAACATCCCCCAGCAACTCTTCCTCTACGCAGCCGTGCTGGGCGTGTGCGTGCTGGGGTCGCTGGTGCTGGCCAGCGTGCCCGGCCTTTGCCGGCTGTTCACCGGCCAGAGCTTCCCTGCCGCCTGCCAAAGCGGAAACCTCTGGGCGCTGTTTAAGCGGAAATCAGGCAACGGCCAGGGGACTTGACAAGCACATGGGCGGGGAGCCATTTCCCCCGCCCATATTTTATGCTTTGTGAGGTGAAACCCTATGTCTCTCATTCAAATTTCCGACCTCTCCTTTGCCTACGACGGAGGCTTAGAGCCCGTTTTTGAGCATGTCACCCTCAGTCTGGACACCGATTGGCGGCTGGGTCTGGTGGGCCGCAACGGCAAGGGTAAGACCACCCTCCTGCGGCTGCTGGCCGGGGAGCTGCCCCCGAGTGGCGGCGGCATCCGTGCCAGCGTGGACTTCGACTACTTTCCCTTCCCCGTGGCCCATCCGGACTACCTCACCGGGGAGATATTAGAGGAGACCGCCCCGGAGGTGGAGCGGTGGCGCTTGGAAAAGGAGCTGGCCGCCCTGGAGCTGCCCGCTGACGTGCTCTACCGTCCCTTCTCCACCCTCTCCGGCGGGGAGCGCAGCCGCTGTCTGCTGGCCCTGCTCTTTTCCCGGCCGGGCCGCTTTTTGCTCATCGACGAGCCTACCAACCACCTGGACATGGCCGGGCGGGCGGTGGTGGAGCGGTATCTCCGCCGCCAAAAGGGCTTTATGCTGGTCTCCCACGACCGGGCCCTTCTGGACGGCTGCGTGGACCACATCCTGGCCATGGAGCGCAAGGGTCTCACCCTCCAGCAGGGGAACTTCTCCTCCTGGTGGGCGGACCGCCAGCGACAAGAGCGCTTTGAGCGCGGGGAAAACGAAAAGCTCCAGCGTGAGATCGCCCAATTAAGCGCCGCCGCCCGGCGGGCCGCCGGGTGGTCCCACCAGACCGAGCAGAGCAAATTCGGCCAGGCCGTCCCCGACCGGGGCTACATCGGCCACAAAAGCGCCAAGATGATGAAGCGGGCCAAGTCCATCGCCCAGCGGCGGGAGGCGGCCGTGGAGCAAACGGCGGAGCTTCTCCACAATGTGGAGAAGACCGAGGTCCTGGAGCTGCGGCCCCTGGTCCATCCCAAGCAGCGCCTGGCCCAACTCCGCCAGGTCAGCGTGGACTACGGCGGCGGAGCCCTTTTCTCCCCGGTGGACCTCACGTTGGAGCGGGGTGGCCGCCTGGCCCTCACCGGCCCCAACGGCGCGGGCAAGTCCAGCCTTTTGAAGCTCCTGGCCGGGGAGGACGTTCCCCACACCGGGCAGGTGGACCTGGCCCCCGGCCTGGCGGTGTCCTACGTGCCCCAGGACGCGTCCTTCCTCCGTGGTCTCCCGGCTGACTACGCCCAAGACTGCGGCGTGGATGTGACCCGGTTCCTCCAGTTCCTGCGCAAGCTGGACTTTCCCCGCACGCTTTTTGACCGGGATATGTCCACTTACAGCGCCGGACAGAAAAAGAAGGTGCTCCTGGCCCGGAGCCTGTCCGAGTCCGCCCACCTCTACGTCTGGGACGAGCCGCTGAACTACATCGACGTGTTCTCCCGGATGCAGCTGGAGGCGCTGCTGCAAGACTTCCCCGCCACCCTGGTACTGGTGGAGCATGACCGGCGGTTTTTGGAGGCATTGGATATTCAGGCGGTCCCTCTTGACAATCCGGGCAAAACCGATTAAAATAGGACGCTGATAGGACAAACGGGCAATGACGGGCCGCCAACCCTGAGCCGCCGGCGATGAGCCGGACGCCCCATCCCCGTTACCGGATGAAAAGCGGCCCGCTTCTTCAGCGGGCAATTTGGGTGGTACCGCGGAGCAAACGCTTCGTCCCTGCAGACAGGGGCGGAGCGTTTTTTTGCGGCCACACCGCTAACAATACGAACTCATTTTTAGGAGGTAATCCCTATGGCGACCAAACCCTACGGCGTAAACGAGCTGCGCGAGATGTTCCTGAAGTTCTTCGAGAGCAAGGAGCACCTCCGGTTGCCCAGCTTCTCCCTCATCCCCCAGGATGACGCTTCCCTGCTCCTCATCAACTCGGGCATGGCCCCCATGAAGCCCTACTTCACCGGGGAGAAGGAGCCCCCCCGCCACCGGGTGACCACCTGCCAGAAGTGCATCCGCACCGGCGACATCGAGAACATCGGCCACACCGCCCGCCACGGCACCTATTTCGAGATGCTGGGCAACTTCTCCTTTGGCGACTACTTCAAGAAAGAGGCCATCCACTGGGCCTGGGAGTTTTTGACCTCCCCGGAGTGGGTGGGTCTGGACCCCGACCGGCTCTACCCCTCCGTCTTTGAGGGCAACGAGACCACCCCCGCCGACGAGGAAGCCTTCCGCATTTGGAACGAGGAGATCGGCATCCCCAAGGAGCGCATCTTCAAGTTCGGTAAGGCGGACAACTTCTGGGAGCACGGCTCGGGGCCCTGCGGCCCCTGCTCGGAGATCTACTACGACCGGGGCGAGAAATACGGCTGCGGTCAGCCTGGCTGCACCGTGGGCTGCGAGTGCGACCGCTATATCGAGGTCTGGAACATCGTCTTCTCCCAGTTTGACAACGATGGCAACGACCACTACACCGAGCTCAAGCAGAAGAACATCGACACGGGCATGGGCCTGGAGCGTCTGGCGGTGGTCTGCCAGGACGTGGACAGCCTGTTTGACGTGGACACGGTGATGAACATTACGAACAAAGTGAGCGCCATCACCGGCGCCCACTATGGCGAGACCGCCGCCAAGGACGTGTCTTTGCGGGTCATCACCGACCACATCCGCAGCGCCACCTTCATGATCTGCGACGGCGTGCTGCCCTCCAACGAGGGCCGGGGCTACGTCCTGCGCCGCCTGCTGCGCCGGGCCGCCCGCCACGGCAAGCTGCTGGGCGTGGACAAACCCTTTCTCTTCGAGGTCTGCGCCACCGTGGTCCAGGAAAACGGCGGCCACTATCCCGAGCTCCGTGAGCGGGAGAGCTATATCACCAAGGTCATCCGCACCGAGGAGGAGAACTTTGCCCGGACGCTGGACGGCGGCTTGAAAATTTTCAACGATATGCTCACCGAGCATCAGTCCAAGGGGGAGAAGACCTTCTCCGGGGCCGACGCCTTCAAGCTCTACGACACCTACGGCTTCCCCATCGACCTGACCATCGAGATGGTCCAGGAGCAGGGCATGAGCGTGGATGAGGAGGGCTTCAAGGCTCTGATGGAGGAGCAGAAGGTCCGGGCCCGTAAGGCGCGCGAAGCCCTGGGCGACCTGGGCTGGGCCGGTGTGGAGTTCGGCAAGGAGGTCCCCGAGACCCAGTTCGTGGGCTACACCGAGACCGCCGTCAACGACGCTAAAGTCGTCGCTCTGGTGGTGGAAAACGAGCAGGCTGAGGAGCTGATGCCCGGGGTGGATGCTATCGTCGTTTTGGACAAGACCCCCTTCTACGCCGAGATGGGCGGCCAGGTGGGCGACCACGGCGTGATCGCCGCCGGGGAGGCCCAGTTCCAGGTCACCGACGTGCAGAAGAACAAGGGCGGCAAGTATATGCACTACGGCAAGCTGGTCCAGGGCGTTTTGAAGGTGGGCGATGCGGTCGCCGCCGCCATCGACGTGGACCGCCGCCATGCCATCATGCGCGCCCACTCCGCCACCCACCTGCTGGACGCCGCGCTGCGCCGGGTGCTGGGCGACCACGTCCACCAGGCAGGCTCACTGGTGGAGCCTGACCGGCTGCGCTTTGACTTCACCCACTTCTCCGCCATGACCCCCGAGGAGCTGGCCCAGGTGGGCTCTCTGGTCAATGGGGCCATTCTGGGCGGCCTGGATATCCGCACCGACGTGCTCCCCATCGAGGAGGCCAAGAAGCGGGGCGCGGTGGCCCTCTTTGGCGAGAAGTACGGCGACACCGTCCGGGTGGTGGACATGGGCCAGGGCTTCTCGGTGGAGTTCTGCGGCGGCACCCATCTGGACAACACCGCCAAGGCCGGGGTCTTCCACATCGACAGCGAGTTCTCCGTGGCCTCCGGCGTGCGCCGCATCGAGGCCACCACCGGCCTTCTCTCCTTGGAGACCATGAACCGCAACCAGCAACTGCTCTTCGAGGCCGCCGCCGCTTTGAAGGCCAAGCCCGGAGAGCTGCGGGAGAAGGCCCAGCAGACTATGGAGGAGATGAAGAAGCTCCACCACGCCCTGGAGCAGTTCAAGGCCAAGGCCGCCGCGGGCGAGGCGGACAACATCCTCTTCTCCGCCCACGACGTGAAGGGCTTGAAGGTCCTCACCGCCACCGTGCCCGACGCCGACGCGGGCAAGCTGCGCCAAATGGGCGATATGCTCCGGGACAAGGACCCCAAGCTGTGCGCCGTGCTGGCCTGCGTCAACGATGGCAAGATCACCTTCCTGGCCGTCTGCGGCGACGAGGCCGTCAAGGCGGGCATCAAGGCCGGGGACATCGTCAAGCAGGTCTCCGCCATCGCCGGGGGCTCCGGCGGCGGCAAGCCCCAGTCCGCTATGGGCGGCGGAAAAGACCCCCTCATGCTGGACAACGCCCTGGCCATGGTGGACAACTACGTGTCCATGAAGCTGGGCTGACGCCGCCCGGCCAGCGTGGGGAGGACCGTGTATGAGAAATATCATCTTAACGCTTTTGCTGCTGCTTCAGCTCTCCGGCCCCCAGGCGCCCGCCGCTCCCGCCGGTCCCATCAGCGTGGAGAACAAGGCCGTGGCCTTTATTCCCAAGGTCGCCGGCAATGCCTACTTTGAGGTCGCCAACCAGGGCGCCCAGGAGTTTGCCGAGAACTGGGGCTTCACCGTGGAATACGTCGCCTCTTACAAATACAGCGTCGCCGACCAGATCGTGGCCATCAACGACGCCATTGCCCTGGGCACGGACGCCATCTGCATCAGCGTGGTGGACGCCGAGGGTGTGTCCGACGCACTGAAGAAGGCCGCCGACGAGGGCATGGTGGTCACTACCTGGGACTCCGACGCTAAGGTGGAGGACCGCACCCTTATGGTCTCCGCGGGCACCCCCGAGATCTTGGGCCAGATGCTGGTGGATATGTCCGTCATGGGTCTGGAGGCCCGGGGCATTGACCCCAAAGCCGACCAGGTCAAGTACGCTTGGCACTACGCCTCCCTTCCCGACCAGAACGCCTGGCAGGCGGAGGGCGAGAAGCTCATCCAGAGCGAGTATCCCAACTGGGTCAATGTGGAGCCCTCCAACTACTACTCCCAGCAGGACGCTGAAACGTGCGTCACTGTGGGCACCGCCGTGCTGGAGGACCATCCCGACATCGACCTGATCATCTGCCCCGACTCCACCGCCCTTCCCGGCCAGTTGGATGCCGCGATGCAGCGCGGCCTGGACAAGGACGACGTGACCATCACCGGCTTTGCCTCCTCCAACGCCATCAAGCCCTATTGCAGCGCTGGCATGATCCACAACTGGGGCCTGTGGGACTGCAAGGTCCAGGGTGCCTTGGGCTGCTATATGGCCGCCTATATCGCCTCCGGCAATGACGTGCGGGTGGGCGACGTCATCGACGTCCCCGGTATGGGCCAGGTGGAGGTCCTGCCCAACGACTGCCTGGTCCCCGGTGCCCCTACTGCCGAAGTAAACAACGGCGTGGTGCTCCTGCCTGAGCGCATCGTCTTTACCGCCGAGAACATGAACGACTACGGCTTTTGAAAGGAGCAGTTCTATGCGTATTGATTTTTCCTCTATGGAGCGCGCTACCCTGCCGGGCTTTTTGGGCGGCGAGGGGGAGCTGCGGGCCAAGATGGTGAGCGACGAGAAAAACCGCATCCTCCACGGCATCCTGCCCCCGGGCTCCTCCATCGGCTACCACAGCCACGACACCAGCAGCGAGATCATCTATATCCTCTCGGGCACAGGCAAGGTGAAGGTGGAGGACGGCGAGGAGCCGTTGAAGGCCGGGGACTGCCACTACTGCCCCAAGGGCTGTGCCCACAGCCTCATCAACGACAGCGACGGCGACCTGGAATTCTTCGCCGTGGTGCCTCAGCAGTAACAAAAAAGCGTCTGGTCAGCCGACCAGACGCTTTTTGATACGCACGGAGCCTTACATCCTCCGCTCTAAGACCAGGTTGGACACAGCAAAGGTAACGCCGAAGAGGGCCATCATCCCCAGCACGCCCCAAAAGGCCGCCGCGCTGAAGGGTAGCACCACAAAAAGCGCCGCCGCGCCGGCAAAGAAGCTCACGCCCCCAGCGATGGCAAAGCTCTTGTGGAGAATGGCCTGGGCGCGCTCGTCGGTGTCCTTGATCTTGGCCTTTTGCCGGGCCTGGGGGTTTTTGAGCAGATAGGCGCACCGGATCAGGGTGATGAGCGCCCCCGCCGTCACGCCCAGCACCGCGCCGATGTAAAAGCCCTGGGCGAAGTCGGAGAGCGTACTGCCGGGCACCAAGACAAAATAGCACACCAGACCCACCACGCCTACCAAAAGCAGGGCGATGGAGGCCAGTAGCTGGTTTTTCAACCGCTGGGTGTAGTCCTTCCCGCCGATCAGCTTCAAAAGCGCCATAGTTACTCCTCCTCAAAGATAAAGATGTCCTCGATGGTGGTTTCAAAGTACCTAGCCAGCTTGTGGGCCAGGGCCAAAGAGGCGTTATAGCGGCCATTTTCCAGAGAGATGATGGTCTGCCGCGTCACCTCCACCGCTTGGGCCAGCTCGGCCTGGGAAAGGCCCCGCTCCCGGCGGAGCTGGGCAATGTGATTGTCCAAAAGACCACCTCCAAAATATGTAAAGTTCGCTTTACATTAGGAGCATACCATATCCCGCCGCATATGTCAAGCATGCTTTACACTTTTTCAAAAAAATTCCTTTTCCGCCTCCCCACCCCTTTCCAAATCCCGCGAGCTGTGATATAATTCCTTATCATATTGTCATCCACCGTGCGCCGAAAGGAGGTCCCACCATGTCCGACTGCCTGTTTTGCAAGATCGCCGCCGGAGACATCCCGTCCAAAAAGGTCTACGAGGACGAGCTGTGCTACGCCTTTTACGACATCGACCCCCAGGCCCCCGTCCACTTTCTGGTCATCCCCAAGGAGCACATCCCCTCGGTGAGCCAGGTCACGGCGGACAACGCCGCTGTGGTGGGCCACATCTTCGCCGTCATCGCCCAGGTGACGCGCGAGCTGGGCCTTGAAAGCTACCGGGTGGTCTCCAACATCGGCGCCCAGGCGGGCCAGAGCGTTTTGCACCTTCACTTCCACGTGCTGGGCGGACGGGATATGACCTGGCCCCCGGGCTGAGCTTGACCGCTTTGACCAGACGAGAGAGCAGAGGAGGAACTTTTATGTTCTGTACCAAGTGCGGCAAGGAATTGAAGGACGGCTCCAAGTTCTGCACCGGGTGCGGCGCGGCCTTGGACCAGGCCCCGGCCCCCGCGCCTACGCCTATCCCCACGCCCGCACCGGCCCCGACGCCCGCCTCTGCGCCCCAGGCCCCGGTGGCGGTGAAGAAACGGATGGGCGGCGGCACCATCGCCCTCATCATCGCCGTGGCGGTGCTGGCGGTGGCAGCCATCGCGCTACTGGTGATGTTGCTGCTGGGCGGCAAGGACGGCGCTCAGGGCCCCGCCCCCAGCGCCCCCGCAGCCACGGACGCCATCGACGCTCCCGACGTGCTGAGCGCGGGCAGTTTTGACGCCTCCGAGCTGGACGGCGTTTACTACTGCGCCCAGGAGACCGGCTCCACCCTGGAGCTCTATACCTCCGACGACGAGCTGTCCATCTACAAGACCTACTACGGCGTGATGGACGTGTCCACCCTGATCCCCCGGCCCACCTCCAACCGCTTTACCATCAGCTATGGCGGACGGCTCATCGAGTTTTTCTACTCTCCCTCCGGTGGCAGCGTCACCGTCTCGGAGTCCGGGGAATCCAGCCTCTTCACCACCGACGGCGACCGCTCCTGGGTCATCGACGCCACCCCTCGGGACGCCGATCCCTTCTCCGACCCCGACGGCTACATCCTGCCCACCGACAGCCAGTACATCACCGAGACCGACCTCTACCCCTTCAGCGAGGAGGAGGTCAAGCTCATCCGCAACGAGATCTACGCCCGCCACGGCTATTCTTTCACCATGGACAAGTTCCGGGAGTATTTTGGCGGCAAGAACTGGTATGTGGAAGACCCCGACGTGAACGTCAACACCTTCGGCACCCAGGATATGAACCAGTATGAACGGGCCAATGTGGACACCATCAAGGCCTATGAGGAACTGATGGGATGGTAAGACAGCTTCTTTCTATCGGCCTTACCCTGTGCCTGACCCTGTCGGGCTGCGGGCTCTTTGGCGGCGGCACGCCCTCGCCCAGTCCCTCCCCCACGCCTGTGGAGACGGCCACGCCTATCCCCGCCCCTACGCCCACGCCGGAGCCGACCCCTGCGCCCACCCCCACCCCGGAGCCTGTGACGGTGCTCATCGGCAAGGACACGGGCAGTCCGGTGGAGGTGACCCTGCCCGTCCGGGGTGAGGTGGTAGAGGGCCTGCCCCTGTCGGGCAAGCTCATCTGTCTGGACCCGGGCCACTGCGTCACGCCGCTGACGGGCAAGGGCTATACGGAGCTTGTCTCCCCGCTTTCCAACCAGAAAAAGGGCCTCTACTCCACCGGCACCCAAGGTAAGCACGCCACCGAGGAAAAGGTGAATCTGGCGGTGGGTCTGGCCCTGCGGGACCGGCTGGAGGAGCTGGGAGCCACCGTCATCATGACCCGCACCGAGTCCAACATGACCATCAGCGGCATCGAGCGCTGCGAGATGGCCAACCAGGCCGGGGCGGACGTGGCCATCCGCATCCATTGCGACGGCTCCACCGACCGCTCCATCCACGGCGTTTCCGTGCTGGTGCCCGCGGGCGACCTGCTGGGGACCCCCTCCATCAAGGACGAAAGCGTCCGGTTGGGCCAGCTAATGGTGGACGCGGTGGCCGCCCAGACCGGGGCCAAGAACCGGGGCGCCATCGACCGCTCCGACCTCACCAGCTTTAACTTTTCCGAGGTGCCCAGCGTGCTCATCGAGATGGGCTTTATGACCAACGCCGACGAGGACGCTAAGCTGGCAAGCGTCGAGTACCAGGCCCAGATCGTAGAGGGCATGACCCAGTCGATCTTGGCGTGGTACGGCGAGGAATGAAAACCCTTTTCAACGCAAATAAACTGTGTTATAATAACCGTACAGTTTTTACTGTGCGGTTATTTCTTAGGAGGCGACGGCATGGACCTGACGGAAAAGACCCTGGAGAGCCGCCGTGTGTTTGACGGCAGACTTTTGCATCTGGACGTGGACGAAGTAGCCCTGCCCAGCGGTGAGCGGGCCGGTCGGGAGGTAGTCCGCCACCCCGGCGGCGTGTGCGTGCTGCCCCTTCACGCCGATGGCACTGTCAGCGTGGTGCGCCAGTTTCGCTATCCCTACAAGGAGGTCGTCACCGAGCTGCCCGCGGGCAAGCTGGAGCCCGGCGAGGACCCCTTCGAGGCTATCCAGAGAGAGCTCAGCGAGGAGACAGGCTTCACCGCCGGGGAGTGGCACGATATGGGGCTCTTTTACCCCACCCCGGGCTACACCGACGAGCGGCTGCACCTCTACTTCGCCCGGGACCTGCGCCCCGGCCTGGCCCACCCGGACCAGGACGAATTTTTGGAGTGCGAGCGGCTGCCCTTAGAGACCCTTTTGGGCCAGGTGATGGACGGCACACTGCGCGACGGCAAGACCATCGCTTTGGTATTGAAGGTCCAGCGGTTTTTGGAGCTGGAGAACGCAAGATAAAAGGAGGGCCACGGGATGGAAAAGACCGTTTTGGTGGTGGAGGACGAGGCCAATATCGTGGATATCCTGGCCTTCAACCTCCAGCGCGAGGGCTACCGGGTCCTCTCGGCTTACGACGGCCAGGCCGGTCTGGACCTGGCACGAAATGAAAAGCCCGACCTCATTTTGCTGGATCTGATGCTGCCCAAGATGAACGGCTTCGACGTGTGCAAGACCCTCCGGGACGACGGCGACACCGTGCCCATTTTGATGCTCACCGCCCGGGAGGAGGAGGCCGACAAGGTCCGGGGCCTGGAGCTGGGCGCGGATGACTATATCACCAAGCCCTTCTCGGTGCGCGAGCTCATGGCCCGGGTCAAGAGCAACATCCGCCGGGGCGATATGGCGCCCCGGACCTCTACGCCCGGCAAGGGCCTTCAGTTGGGCCGCATCCGGCTGGACAGCGAGAGTGCGGCGTGCTACAAGGACGATACGCTGGTGGACCTCTCCCAGCGGGAATTTGAGCTCATCTCCTTCCTCTGCGCCAACCCCGACAAGGTCTTCTCCCGGGAGGCGCTGATGGAGCACGTGTGGAACTACGAGGGCTATGTGGGCGACGTGCGGGGCGTGGACGTGGCCGTGCGGCGGCTTCGGGAGAAGCTGGAGGACGACCCGGGCGAGCCCCGGTTCGTCATGACCCGCCGTGGCGTGGGCTACTATTTCAACTCCCAGCACACCAACTAAGTCCCCATATCATTTCACCCAAGGAAAGGCGGTGAGGTCTTGCTTCGCTCGCTCCATATGAAAATGGTGCTCATCATGGTGCTGCTCATCGTGGCGCTGATGACGGTGGTGGGCGCTTTTTTGATGAATTCGGTCACCGCCTTCTATCTGGACGATTTCTACTCCAAAATGTCCACGGTCCTCACTGACGAGCAGTTTGTCCGGGACGTGACCGCCACCGAGCCCGGCGAGACCGATGCGCCGGAGAAGATACAGACCATTTTGCGCTCCTATGTGGGCCCCCTGGGCGTGGACAGCCGCACCCGCAACTACTATATCCTGGACGGCGACACCGGCGCGTGCCTGGCCACCTCCGACGACACGCAGGCCCAGCTCTCCGTCACCCCCAACCTCTCCACTGCCCTGCTGGGCTCCGAGGGCTACGCCAGCGACCCCACCGCCGACTATATGGACGTGGCCGTCCCCATCACCCGGGGCGAGGGCCGCTACATCATCTATATCCTGGACAACCGCCAGACCTCCCAGCGTCTCAGCGATCAGTTGTTCACCCTGATCCTGGAGGCCCTGGTCTTCGGCCTTGTCATCTCGGTGCTGCTGTCGTTTTTGCTCTCCAAGACTATGATCACCCCCATCGAGCGCCTCACCGACGGCGTTCGCCAGGTGGCCGCGGGGGACTTCTCCAAAAAGATCGAGGTGGGCAGCAAGGACGAGATCGGCGTGCTGACCTCCAACTTCAACACCATGGCCAAGCAGCTACGCACCACCATCGCCCAGGTGGAGAACGAGCGGCGCAAGCTGGACACGCTGTTTTTGCACATGACCGACGGCGTGGTGGCCTTCTCCCACCGGGGCAAGGTCATCCACACCAATCCCGCCGCCTCGGAGCTGCTGGGCCGGGCCATTGACCAGGACACCAGCTACGACGACCTCTTTGCCGACGTGGCCCCCTTTTACGACATCCTCTCCGTGGACGGTCAGCCCGGCTACCTCACCGGCGTTTTGGAGGACGAGGGCAAGTATCTGGAGCTGACCCTGGCCCCCTTTGACAAGGAGAGCCCGGACTCGGGCGTGCTGGCGGTGCTCCACAACGTCACCGAGCAGCGGCGCAACGAGGAGCTGCGCCGGGAATTCGTGGCCAATGTCTCCCACGAGCTGCGCACCCCGCTGACCAACATCCGCACCTACGCCGAGACCCTGTCGGACAGCTTTGAAGACCTGCCCGAGAAGACCCGCCGGAGCTTCTTTGGCATCATCCTCAGCGAGACCGACCGCATGACCCACATCGTTCAAGACCTGTTGACCCTCTCTCGCTTCGACTCGGGCCGCAGCGAGCTCAACTTCGCGCCCTTCTCCTTCCTGGAGGCCACCGAGCACGTTTGCAAGGCCGTTCGACTGGAGGCCGAGCGGCACCACCACACCCTGACCCTCCAATCGCCCCGGCGGCTGCCTGAGGTGGTAGGCGACCGGGAACGCATCGTCCAGGTGATGATGAACATCGTCTCCAACTCCATCAAGTACACCCCCGACGGCGGGCACATCTCCATGACCGTGGGCAAGGGAGAGGGCACCGTCTGGCTGGAGGTGGACGACGACGGCATCGGCATCCCCGAGACCGACCGCCCTCGCATCTTCGAACGGTTCTACCGGGTGGATAAGGCCCGCTCCCGCCAGTCCGGCGGCACCGGCCTGGGCCTCTCCATCGCCAAGGAGATCGTGGACCGGCATAACGGCACTTTGGCCCTGGTGGACAAGGAAGGCCCCGGCCTTCGCCTGCGGCTGGAGCTGCCCGTGGGAGGGCCGGAAACATGAGAGGAAAGCGCCGCCGTTTGTGGGAAGGGGCCAAGTCTCTTCTCATCCTGCTGTTGACCTGCTCGGCGGTCTATCTGGCCAGCCGGGTGCTCTTCCCCCGGCAGACCCAGGCCCTTTTCTCCTCCTCCGAGCTGGGGAACGCCGCCACGCCCTCGACCACCTTCTCCGCCCAGACCATCCGCCCCGCCGCCTTCGCCGTCACCTGGGACGAGGGCCGCTACGGCGTGTTGTACCACCAGGAGGACCAAGAGAGCTACACCCAGGTCTCCGCCCTGCTGGCCGAGGCTTTGTCCGCCGCGGAAAGCCCGGTGCGCTCCAGCCGCTCGGGCTGGCTGAAGGCCCTGTCTGGGCCGGGGGTGTTTTGCGAATACCTGGGTCCCATGCCCCTGGACGCGCTGGCGCGCTGGCTCTCCGGTCAGGCGCGCTCCGCCCTGTCCGGCTTCCAGGCCAGGCAGATATGCGTCACCGCCGGCACGCTCTACTTCCGGGACCAGCAAGGCGAGCTTTGGTCTTGCCCGCTGAGCACCGACCTCACCGCTCCTTTGACGGGGCTTTTTGACCTGTGCTCTCCCAACGGCGCACGCTTTGCCGTGGAGGATACCGACTACCGCCAGCTCCGCGCCGATTCCCTGATCCTGCCCGACGTGCCCAGTCTGCCCCAGCTGACCGCCCAGGACCCGGTGACCCCGGGAGCCAACGGCCAGGGCGGCGAGACGCTGCGTCAGCTTTTGCAGACTTTGTCCTTCCACCCCCAGACCAACCCCCTCTACGACATCACCGGCGGCTGGGCCATCACCGACAGCGGCGAGACTTTACGCATCGGCATTGCGGGGCAGATCACGTACAGAAGGTCGGACGATTCCCAGGTCCGTTTTGAGGCCGCCGAGGCGGTGGACGCCACCCGGGCCCTGGCGGAGAAGACTGTGGGCGCGCTGGGCGGTAGCGCCCGGCTGGTTTTGCGACAGGTCCGCGCCGAAGGCAACGCCACCGTGGTGCGCTACGGCTACGCCTACCGGGGCGCGGCCATCCTGGTCCACGGTGAGGACTGGTGCGCCCAGTTCACCGTGGAAAACGGCGCCGTCACCGCCTTTACCCTCAAGCCCCGGCGCTATACGGCGCTGGAGGACGCGCCTGTGCTCCTTCTGCCCCAGGAGCAGGCCGCCGCGGCCCTGCCCGGAGCCGGGGAGCAGAGCTTGGAGCTCTTCTACGACGACATTGGCACGGCCCAGAGCCTAGTCCCCTTCTGGGCCGTTCGGACAGAGGAGGATTAAGGGCATGGAAAGCGCCAAGCTGAAAAACATCGTCCTCCTGATCCTGCTCATCACCAACGCCCTGCTGCTGGGGTTGATGGTCTTCCAGCGGGTGGAGGCTCACCAGCATCGCCGCCAGGCCCTTTCCGACGCGGTGGAGCTGCTGGAGCAGCGGGGCATCTCGGTGGAGCTCCAGGACATCCCCGACGACGACTTTCCCCAGCCCATGACCCTGGAGCGGGACACAGATTGGGAGCTGGAGCGGTTCACCGACCTTTTGGGCCAGGGCGCCACCCTGACCCAGCGGGGCCTTGTGTCCCTCTACACCGGGCCCCTGGGCTCCGCCGAGGTCCGGGTGGACGGCGGCTTCTCCGTCAGCTTCGCCCAGGGCGCTTACCCCGTGGCCCAGGACTTGTCCGACCACGCCCAGAACCTAGTCCAGCGGCTGGGCTTTTCCGCCGACCTCACTGGCCGGGAGGCCACCGCCGAGGGAGAGGTCCTGACCCTGGTGCAGCGCTACAACGGCCACCCCGTCTTCTCCTGCGTCCTGCGGGTCCACTACGAGCAAGGCCGGCTCCACTCCCTCCAGGGCACGCGCCTGGTTGGCCCCACCGCCGATCCCGCCCAGGGCCAGTGCCTGTCGGTCCCCACGCTGCTGGTGCGCTTTCGCTCGGGGATCATCGACTCCGGCGACGCCTGCACCGCCATCCGCTCCGCCGAGCAGGGCTATATCCTCTCCGCCGACTTCTCCGGCGCGCTGCGGCTCACGCCGGTACTGCGGCTGGAGACGGACACCAACCCTTACGTGGTCAACGCCCTCACCGGCGAGCTCAGCCGGGGCTAGGCGGGACTACGGAGAATTTGTCATTTGGTTCACTCTTTTTGTGGGTTTTGCAAAAAATTTTCAAAAAT
>DBFBGR010000016.1:0-57381 GCA_048201935.1 Oscillospiraceae bacterium
AAAGTGTTTTTTGAAAAATTTCCAAAATTTTTTTGCCGCCCGGCCCAAAAGCCGCCAGGGCCAGGTAAAAATTTTCCACAAAAACTCCCCAAAACGAAACAGCAATCCCTCCGCCCGGCGCACCAAGGGGCTGACCAGCGCGAAGTAGGCCGCCGCCCCCAAACCGCTGGCGCACAAGGCGTAGACCTCCACCCTGCCCGCCGTGACCGCCACGGTGTAGCCCATAAAGGCGGCGCAGACGGCGCACCAAAACAGGCTGTCCACCACCGCCGCCCATACCCGGCTGCCCCGGCCCAGGCGAAAGAGCCGCAGCAGGTCGTAAAAGGCCCCCACGCACGCCCCCAGGCACAGCGCCCAGCCAAAGGCGGCGGCCTGGACCCAGGGGATGTTGCCCAGGGCCTCCTCCGGCGTCACCGGAATAGACGGCTCAGCAGACCGCCCCGGTCCTCCGGCGTATCCTCGTAGCTCAGCGAATCTACCGTGCCGTCCACCTTCAGCGCGCCGCCCTCCAGGCTCAGCGTGCCGATGTGGAGCCCCTGGCCCCGGACGGTGAGCTCGCCCCGGTTGGTTGACATAATAATCGTGCCCTCGTCGAAGCTCTCCACCTCCTCCACGCCGGTGATCTCCAAGCGGCCCCGGTCCAGCAGCGTGACCTTGTGGCTGCCCATCTGTACGGTGCTTTCCATATGCCTCGTCCCCTTTCTGCTTGAGACTATGAGAAAGATGGGACAAATATACACTTGACATTTTTCACCAATGTGCCATAATAAGTCAAACTCTTTTGGAGGAAGGTACTTATGGACAAGCTCAAGGCATTTTTGAAACGCAAGAACATCGAGTTCTCCGCCAAGCGCTACGGCATCGACGCTCTGGGGGCTATGGCCCAGGGTCTCTTCTGCTCACTGCTCATCGGCACCATCATCAAGACCCTGGGCCAGCAGCTGGGGATAGACTTCCTGGTGGAAATGGGCGGCTTTGCCACGGCCATGTCCGCTCCAGCCATGGCCGTGGCCATTGGCTACGCCCTTCAGGCTCCGCCTCTGGTCCTCTTCTCTCTGGCGGCAGTGGGCCAGGCGGCGAACTCCCTGGGCGGCGCGGGCGGTCCCTTGGCGGTGCTGATCATCGCCATCGTGGCCGCCGAGGTGGGCAAGGCGGTCAGCAAGGAGACCAAGGTAGACCTGCTGGTCACCCCCGCCGTCACCATTGTCTCGGGCGTGGCGCTGTCCTACCTGATCGCTCCCCCTGTGGGGGCGGCAGCCGACGCCTTTGGTACTGTCATCAACAAAGCCACGGAGCTCCAGCCCTTTTGGATGGGCATGACCGTCAGTGTGCTGGTGGGCATCGCCCTGACCCTGCCCATCTCCTCGGCTGCCATCTGCCACACCCTGGGGCTGGTGGGTCTGGCTGGCGGCGCGGCGGTGGCGGGTTGCTGCGCCCAGATGGTGGGCTTTGCCGTCATGTCCTTCCGGGAGAACCGCTGGGGCGGTCTGGTGAGCCAGGGCATCGGCACGTCCATGCTCCAAATGGGCAATATTGTGAAAAATCCCCGCATCTGGCTGCCCGCTATTCTCACAAGCGCCATCACCGGGCCCCTGGCCACCTGTGTGTTTGGTCTACAGATGAACGGCGACCCCATCAATTCGGGCATGGGCACCTGCGGACTGTGCGGCCAGATCGGCGTGTGGACCGGGTGGCTGGCCCCCAGCGAGAAGGCCCTGGCCAACGGCGCCCAGGCCATCGTCCCCGGCGTGATGGACTGGGTGGGGCTGGTCCTCATTTGCTTTGTCCTCCCCGCGGTGCTGACCTGGCTGTTTGGCCTGGCCCTGCGGAAGCTCGGCTGGATCAAAGAGGGCGACCTGACCCTGACCTGAGCGTTCCACGACCATAAAAAAGGACTGAGCCGACCGCTCAGTCCTTTTTTATGTAAACTTATTCAGCCTTACGCCTCGGCGATGGCCTCGATCTCGCACAAAACTCCCTTGGGCAGGTCCTTCACCGCCACGCAGCTCCGGGCGGGCTTGCCGGGGAAGAACCGGGCGTAGACCTCGTTGAAGGCGGCAAAGTCGCCCATGTCCGCTAAAAAGCAAGTGGTCTTGACCACCGCCTCGGGCTCCACACCGGCGGCGTGGAGAATGGCGCAGACGTTTTTGCAGCTCTGCTCGGCCTGGGCGGCGATGCCCTCCGGGATGGCCCCGGTGGCCGGGTCCACGGGGATCTGGCCCGAGGTGAACACCAGCCCGGCGGCGGCAAAGCCCTGGGTGTAGGGCCCAATGGCGGCAGGGGCGTTTTCTGTGTGGATGGCTTGCATGATAAACTTCCTCCTTAAAAAATTATGTAAACTTATTAGGAGACGGTCACGTCCCGGACCCACTTGCCCGACCGGGACCGCCAAGAGCCCATGATACCCTTCACCACCTGCTCCAGTGTCCGGGCCAGGCAGACCCACAACACGCTCCAACGAAGCACCAGCCCCACGAAGGCGGCCATGGGGATGGCCACCAGCCACAGCGCGGCCAGGTCGATGACGGCGGCGAAGCGCACGTCTCCCCCGCCCCGGAGCACCCCCACGATGCTGGTGGTGTTGAAGGACTGGAAGGGCATGGTCAAAAAGGTGATGGTGAGCATCATGGTGGCGATGGCCTGGGCCTGGGCGGAGAGCTTGAAGATGGGAAAAACCAAGGGCCGGATAAAGAGGTAGAGCGCCGCCAGAGCCAGCGCCCCCACCACCGCTCCGGAGAGAAGGGCCACGGTGTTCAGCACCCGGCCCACCTCCCGGACCCGCTCTCGGCTCTCCCGGACCACGCTCTGGCCCACGATCACCGCCGCCGCGGCGGCCAGGGCGAAGATGGCCACGGTGGAGATCTTCTCCACATTCCCCGCCACGGCGTAGGCCGCCAGGATGGGCTGGGAGTTGTCCATGTGGCCCATGATGGTGGGATAGAGCGAGGTGCCCAGGCCCCAGAGGGTCTCGTTGAGGATGACCGGGGCGGCGATGGGGATGTAGTGGCGGACCATGGCCATCCCCGGGCGCAGGACTTTAGACGGCTCCACCCGGAACCGCTTGCCCCAGACAGCGTGGGCCGCCGCCAGCAGGAACTGAAGGATGCGGGCAATGAGGGTGGCCAGAGCGGCTCCCTCGATGCCCATCTCAGGAAGGCCCAGGCGGCCAAAGATCAGGCCGTAGTTGAGCACCACGTTCACCGTCATGGACGCGCCCAGGATGCAAAGGCCGATCTTGGGATCGCCCATAGCCCGATGGGCGGCGATGTAGACCTCGCTGAGGCCGCCGAAGAAGATGGAAAAGGCCACGATCTTCACATACCGCCCCGCCAGGGCCACCACCGCGCCGTCGCTGCCGAAGAGGCCCATAAACTGGGTGGGGAAGAAGAACATCACGCAGCCGAACAGGGCCGTCACCGCCCCGGCGGCGTACAGCCCAATGCCCAGCACCCGATTGATGGCGTCCTTATCGCCCCGTCCGTAATACTGGCTGATGAGGACGCTGGAGCCGCTTTGGAAGCCGAAGATCATCAGCTGCTCCACATAGATGGGGATGTTGGCCAACGTCACCCCCGCCAGCGGGGCCTCCCCCAGCACGCCCACCATAAAGGTGTCGGCCAGGGCCAGAGATTCGGTGATAAGATTTTGCAAAATGATAGGCAGGGCCAGGGTGAACAGCCGCTTGTAAAAGCCCTTGCCCTGGCGCATATAGGAAAGCATAGCCAAACTCCTCGTTGAAAAATTACGACATACTGGTAAATAGCACCGCCCGGGCGTCCTTCATGGCCTGGACCAGGGCGTCCACGTCCTCTTTGGTACTGCCCTTGCCCATCGACACCCGCAGCGCCCCGGTGAGCCAGGACTTTTCCAGCCCCAGAGCGGCGTAGACGTGGCTGGTCTTGCCCTTGTGACAGGCCGAGCCCGAGGAGAGATAGACCCCCCGGTCCCCCAAAAACCGCACCACCACCTCGCTCTTATACCCCGGCAGGGTGAGCGCCAGGATGTGGGGCACGTCGCCTTTGGAGATGACCCTCAGCTCGGGGATGGCGGCCTGGAGGGCCTCCAGGGCGTAGCTCTGGAGCTGGCCAAGGCGGTCCCATTCCGTCTTTTGGCAGGCCAGGCCCTCCTCCACCGCCGCCGCCAGCGCGGCGATGAGCACGGTGGACTCGGTGCCTGAGCGCATGCCGCTCTCCTGCCCGCCGCCCAGCAGCAAGGGCTTGAGCTTGCTCCCCTTTTTCAGGAACATGGCCCCCACGCCCTTGGGCGCGCCCACCTTGTGGCCGGAGACGGTGAGGGCGTCCACCCCCAGGTCCCGGGCGGTGAAGGGCAGCTTCAAAAAGGCCTGGACCGCGTCGGTGTGGAAAAAGATGTCCCGGTCCTGGGCCTTGGCGGCGGCGCAGCACTCCTTGACAGGCTGTAGCGTGCCCAGCTCGTTGTTCACCAGCATGACAGAGCAAAGGACCGTGTCCTCCCGCAGCGCGGCCTTGAAGTCGTCCACACGGATGTGCCCGGTCTCGTCCACCGGGAGATAGGTCACCTCAAAGCCCTGCCCGGCCAAAGCCTTGATGGGCTCCAGCACGGCGGGGTGCTCGATGGCGGTGGTGATGATGTGGCCCTTTTTGCGCTGGCGGGCCCAGGAGATGGCCCAGTTGTCCCCCTCGGTGCCGCCGGAGGTGAAGAAGACCTCCTCTGGCTGACAGCCCAGGGCTCCGGCCAGCACCCGGCGGCAGGCGGTCAGGTCATGGGCGGCCTCCACGCCAGGGGCATACTGGGACGAGGGGTTATAAAACCGCTCCAGCGCGTCGCGGGCGGCCTGGGCGGCCTGGGGCAGCACCGGCGCGGTGGCGGCGTAGTCCAAATAGTGTGTCATATCTGGCACCTCTTGGCAAAAAATGCGATACGGCCTTAGTATAGCAACCATTTCGAGAAAAAGCAAGACCCGGCGCGGCTTCTCACAGTCCGCGCCGGGTCACAGCGTTGGCAAACAGAAGTCCCTCAGCCCTGGGGGATGCCCTCGGGGGACACAGGCTCAGGCATGGGCGGCAGTGCGGGAGGATCGGTGGGGACGGTCGGCTCCGGGCTGGGCTCCACACCGGGAGACGGCTCCGCCGTGGGCTCCGTGCTGGGCGCGGGCTCGGTAGAGGGCTCCGTCGTGGGCTCCACAGAGGGAGGCGGCGTGGCCTGGGCGGGGTCCTGGGTGGGCTGTACGCCGGGGTCGGGCGAGGGCGTGGGCAGCATGGGCTCGCCGGTGACGGGGTCGGTGATGACCGCGCCGGTGTTGGGGTCCACCAGGAAGCCGGTCATGGGGTCCACGATGGGGGCGTTGGGGTCGGTCACCGGGGCCACGCTGCCGTCGGGCGCACCGTCCAGGGGATTATAGGCCACGATCTTGTCGCCGGGGCGGTAGGTGTCGGTGCTGATGAGGGTGCGGCTGATGAGGGTGCCGTCGCCCTGGTAGAGATTCTTATACACCTGGACCTTCTTGCCCGTGTGGGCTCCCTGGAGGACCTTGGTGGTGCCCTGGGGCACGGTCTCGTCAGGCTCGTAGGTCACCCCCGCGGGGGTGGTGGACAGCCGCACGCTCTCCATCTCCACATAGGTGTCGTCGGTCTTGGTGCCGAAGAGCTGGACCTTCAGCACCCGGTTCTCGATGGAGGTGACCACCTTCAGCGGATAGGGGGTGCTGTTGGCGAAGACGTAGTCCAGGTTGGGCCAGCTGACGGTGGCGTCCATGCCGTCGGGCATATAGGAGACCGTATAGCGGTGGTTGGAGCGCTCCACGATCTCCAAATTGGCGTTCAAACAGGCCAGGTACAGCGTGGACGAGGGCTGGCACACGCCGCCGCCCACCATGTCCTCGATGCCCTTGGCGGTGTAGCCCGAGGCCTCCCGGTAGCCCTTGGCGGCGGTCCTCTGGCCGGTGGTCTTGTTGTAGCTCATCTGCTCGCCGGGGAGCAGCACCACGCCGTTGCAGGCCTCGGCGGCCAGGCGCACGTTGCCCACCCGGTTGGCGTCGCCGGAGATCTTGCTGCTGGCCTCGCCCAGCAGGTCCCGAAACAGGCTGGCCCGCAGGTCAAGCGTGGTGATCTCGGGCTCGGTGACCTCCAGGGGGACGCGCACCGTCTCCCCCTCGGCGGCGGCGTCCAGTAGCCGCTGGGCCTCGGCGGCGTCAGAGAGCAAAAGCCCCAGCTTGTGGGGGATGATCTCGTTGGTGGCCACATCCAAGGTGGCGTTTTCCGGCTGGCGGTCGATCTCGCCCTTCCACCGGCTCAGCGCGGCCCGCTCCGGGGCCTGGGTGACCACCTGGGCGGTCAGGTCGACCTGACCGTTCTCCAAGGCGGCGGCAATGTCCTTTAAGAGCTGGTCCTGGTCCACATACTGGCCCGTGCGGCCCCGGTGAAGCACAAGCTCCGCGCTGTCCTCAGTCTCGTCCAGCTCCCAACTGTCGTTCTCCACCGGCCGGTCCATGGCCCGGGACACGTCCCGGTAGAACCGCTCCAGATAGTCCGACTGGGGCACGTCCACCCGGCAGTGGAGCTGGGTCTCCCGGCCAAAAAGCCCCGCCAAATAGTTCCAGCCGCTGGCCAAAAAGCTGCCCTTCCCGGCCCGGACGGCGGCCTGGCCGTCGCTCTCCACGGTAACGCCCGCCTTCTTGGCCGAAAAGGTCACCGTTTTGTCTCCCACGCGGATGGGGAGCTCCACCGCCTCGTAGCGATCCAGGGCCTCCGCCTCCAAACGCTGAGCGGCCTCGGACACGCTGAGACCGCTGAGGTCCACATCGCCCATATACGCGCCGGGGATGACCCGGTCGCCGGAGGCGTAGGCGCACAGGCCCAGATAGCCGCCCACCAGCAACGCCAGCACGGCGCAAACCACGGCAATGGCGATCTTGCCGCCACGGCTCATGCCCTTCTTCTCCGCCAGGCGGCGGCCCTTTTCCGGGGTCCTCTCTTCCACGCTTTCACGCTCCATCTCTGGGGAGAACAGGCCCACGGGTCCATTGCTCCCAGCATCAGATTTATACATTATAGAGGACCGTCTTGAAAAATGCAACAACAAAATGGTAACAGCTCCGCCATTTTTTCCCATTTTGGCGGCTTGACCCGGCGGAAAAGCCCTTTACTTTTCCCCTGCGGAGGTGTATGATGTATATGTATATGCCCAGGCGAGGAGAGAGAGCCTATGTCGCAATACCACTACAATTACAGCCAGGGCGGCCCAGGCCGCGATAACCGAAACGGCGGCAGCTTCATCGAGATGCTGCTGGATATGGTGCTGTCTGTCATCGTGGCCATCCCCTCTTTGATCGCCATGGCGGTGAGCAAGCTGTCCGCCGCCCTGGGTGAGAGCGGCTCCGACCAAACTGCCGCTAAGCCCGGCCCCAGCCAGACCGGCGGCGTGGGCGGCCCCAGCTCCAACCTCCACCAGGTCCGCCGCCCCAACTCTTCCGCCCCCCAGAGCGAGAAAAAGAAGCCCGCCAAGGCCGCCCGCAGCGTCAAGGCCACCGCGGGCCGGGCGTGGATGATCCTGGGCGGCATCCTGGCCGGTCTTTTTGGTTTCACCCTCCTTTACTATCTGCTGGACGGGGAGGACTTCGACGAGCTGTTCTCCCTCGTCATCTGCGCCGGAGCGGGCCTTCTGATGCTGTGGCGGGGCCTTCACAAGCGCAGAAAGGCCCGGCTCTACTTACGCTACCTGGGCCTCATCGGCCGCCGGGAGTCGGTGAGCCTGACCACTCTGGCCCAGGCCGCCGGGCGCAGCCACAAAAAGGTCTGCAAGGAGCTCCAGGATATGCTGGACCAGGGTCTTCTGCCCCAGGGCTACCTGGACCTGGCCGCCGACCAGTTGGTGCTCTCCGCCCAGGGCATCGCCGACCGCCCCGCCCCAGAGCCCGCCCGGCCCAAGGCCGAGGACGAGGACGAAAACGACATCCTGCGGCAGATCAAAGAGGTCAACGACTCCATCCCCGACCCGGTGATGTCCGCCAAGATCGACCGTATTGGCGAGATCACCGGAAAGATCCTAGACTATCAGCGTAAAAACCCCGGCAAGGCCGGGCAGCTCCGAAGCTTTCTCAACTACTACCTCCCCACCACCCTGAAGATCCTCCGGGCCTACGCCCAACTGGACAGGCAGGGCGTGGAGGGCGAGAACATCTCCGCCGCCAAGGCCCGCATCGAGGGCATGATGGACAAGGTCGTCGAGGGCTTTGAAAAGCAGCTCGACCGCCTCTTCCAGGACGAGGCCCTGGACATTACCAGCGACGTGGCCGTGCTGGAGCAGATGCTGGACAAGGACGGCCTGGGCGACCAGGGCTTCACCCTGGAGCTGTAAAGCCAAATATGCGGCTACACTTATATTGATCGTCAGGATATGCGAGATCGAAAATATGTCGGCAACAAAAGCTCAAATTTTCGACAGCGTACTATTGACACAAGAACAATAGCGTGCTATTATATACTCCAGAGAGGTGAACTCCATGAATCGACGGCTTGACTGCGGCACTCTATTCAAGCAGATCCATGACAGCCTAGAGAAGCGAGCCAATAGCGCTTTACGCTCTCAGGGATTAACGATGGCGCAAATGAGTGTGCTGGTCGAGTTGTGCTTAACCCCAGAGAAACAAATGTCTTTGAAGGAGATGGAGCGAAGGCTCCACGTGGCGCAATCGACCGCCGCCGGAATTGTGACCCGGCTAGAGCAAAAAGGCTTTGTGGAAGGGTATGGCGATGCCCAAGACCGCAGGATCAAACTACTTCGCATCACACCAGCCGGGGAAAGCTCTTGTCATCTTGCCGATCAGAATATGGCAAAAAATGAAACACTATTGCTGTATGGGCTGACAGAGGCGGAACGATCCATTCTTCTTGACTTGTTGAAAAGGGTGGCAAAGAACTTGGAATAAATGTCCGTTCGGTAGCGGACATTTATTTTAGGCAAATCAACAGCATGGTATTAACAGCAAACTGATGATTGTATGAAGGAGGATTTTTTATGAACAACTCGAAAGCGGTAGAACTCTTTGAGAAAGCCCCTGTTCCGAAGGCTGTGTTGAAAAACGCCCTGCCCGCTATGGCCGCAATGCTGATGGTACTGATCTACAATCTGGCGGACACGTTCTTTATCGGCCAGACCCACAATGACATTTTGGTGGCGGCGGTATCGCTGGCAACTCCCGTTTTCCTGATTTTCATGGCTGCCGGTACGGTTTTCGGCATGGGCGGTACTTCGGTGATCTCCCGCGCCTTGGGTGAGGGCCGGACAGAGTACGCAAAGAAAGCCTGCTCGTTCTGTATGTGGGGCTGTGTTGTTGTAGGGATCGCAATGTCCGCGCTGTTTCTGATCTTCATGGACGGTATTCTTGCCCTGGTCGGGGCCAGCGCCGACACCTGGGGACCCGCTAAGGCCTATCTCACCATCGTCACTTTTGGCGGGCCTTTCGTTTTGATCTCCAACTGCTATTCCAATGTGATCCGCGCCGAGGGGAACTCCACCCAGGCTATGGCGGGACAGCTTCTGGGCAATCTGGTGAACGTGGTCCTTGACCCCATTATGATCTTGGGCTTTCACTGGGGGATCGCTGGCGCGGCGATCGCTACGGTGATCGGTAATGTCCTTGGCGCTGGGTATTACATCCTCTACTTCATGCGCGGTAGATCCACATTGAGCATCCGTTTGCAGGACTTCTCCATGAAAGATAAGATCTGCAGTGGCGTTTTGGCGATCGGTATCCCGGCCTCTCTCGGTTCTCTGCTGATGAGCATGTCGCAGATCATCGTCAACGCACAGATGGCAAACTATGACGACATGGCCGTGGCCGGTATCGGGGTAGCTATGAAAGTAACGATGATGACCGGAATGGTCTGCATTGGCTTTGGCCAGGGAATCCAACCCTTGCTGGGGTACTGTGTCGGCGCAAAATTGTGGGAGCGGTTCAAGAAAATAATGCGGTGTTCCTGCATCTTTTCTCTGGGACTTAGCGCCGTTATGACTGCCCTGTGCTATCTGCTCCGCGATCAGATCGTAGGCGCATTTTTGACCGAACCCGCCGCCTTTGACTATGCGGTGAGATTTACCAACATTCTGTTGACAACAAGCATCTTGTTTGGCCTGTTCTATGTGCTGTGTAATTCCTTGCAGGCGATGGGAGCGGCTACTCCGGCCCTGATTGTCAATTTGAGCCGTCAGGGAATGATCTATATTCCCGCTCTATTCATCCTGCAGGCATGGCTGGGCGCGGCCGGCCTTGTGTGGGCGCAGCCGGTGGCGGATATACTATCCACAGCCCTTGTCATCGCGTTGTATGTGAAGGTCCTGCATAAAATGGAGCGGGACCAAAACTTCACGCAGCCCGCCCCGCAGGACAGCGGCGGTCCCCTGCAATGTGTCCAGCGCACCTGACAAAAGCGGGCCCGCTCCTGGTTGGAGCGGGCCCGTTCTCTATCCCTATGTAAGTCTCACTTGCCGTCCATGTAGCGCATCATGGCGATGGCGGCCTGCTTGGCGCCCTCCACGGCGTGGACCACCGTCTTGGGCCCGGTGACCACGTCCCCGGCGGCGAAGACCCCTTCCCGGGTGGTCATGTGGTTCTCGTCCACCACCAAAAGGCCCCGGTCGTTGCCCTCCAGATGATAGGTGGACTGGATGAGCTTATCCTTGGGCATCTGGCTGACGGCAATGACCACCGAGGTGGCGGGCATGAGGGTCTCGTCGTCCTCAAAGCCGGTGACGTTGCCGTCGTCGTCAAAGAGGACGGTGCGGAACCAAGGGCCCTCCTCGGTGATCTTGGTGATGGACTTGCCGAAGACGAACTCCGCGCCGTCCAGCCGGGCGTAGGACATCTCGTGCTCGCTGGCGGTGGGGTGCATGGAGTTGGACACCAGCGTCACCGTCTGGGCCCCGCCCCGAAAGGCCGTCCGGGCCACGTCCATGGCCACGTTGCCCATGCCGATGACCACCACGTGCTCACCCAGGTCATGATGGGAGGGATTTTCCAGATAGGAGATGCCGAAGTGGACATGGGCCAGGCTCTCGCCCTCGATGCCCAGGGTCCGGGGCCGCCAGGTGCCCGTGCCCACAAAAATGGAGGAATAGCCGTCCCGGAACAGGTCCTCGATCTTCAAAGCGCCGCCGATGGTGGTGTTGGGCCGCACTTTGATGCCAAGACCCAGGAGCAGCTTCTTATAACGCACGAAGACCGGGTGCCCCAGCCGGAACTCGGGGATGCCGTACTGGGTCATGCCGCCGATCATGTCCTTGCGCTCGAAGATGGTCACGTCGTAGCCGTTGCGGGCCAGGACGATGGCCGCCGTCATGCCCGCGGGGCCGCAGCCGATGACGGCCACGCTCTTGCCGTTGGGGGGCTTGCGGTCGTAGCCCATGCGGGCTAAGTAGGCGTCGGAGACGAACTTCTCGATCTCGTAGAACTGCACCGGCGTGCCCTTCTTGCCCAGCACGCAGTTGCCGTAGCACTGGGAGCCGTGGTCGCAGACGGTGGCGCAGATGAAGCTCAGGGGGTTGTTGGCAAAGAGCATCTCCCCCGCGTCCATGATCTTCCGCTCCTTGAAGAGCTGGATGACCTGGGGGATGGGGGTGGAGATGGGACAGCCCTTGCGGCACAGGGGATTTTTGCAGTTGAGACAGCGTTCGGCCTCGTTTTCGATGTGCAGACTCATGGTGATCGGCCTCCTTTATGGGGTGAAAGATGGCAAACGCCCTGAGAATTGATACTCTGATTATAGCACGTCCCGCCCCGTTGTGGAAGTACCTGGCGGCAATTTCTCCGCAAATTTTTCCCTGGGTGGTTGACGAACTCGGTCGGAGGATGTAGAATAGGAAAGGAGAATTATGTCACCCTATGGGGGGACTTCCAAACTACCCTTCAGGAGGCGGTCATTATGGCGACAGCCAGAACAGAGCTCATCCACTGCGACAACTGCGGCGAGGATTACGCCGCCACCTACCGCCGCTGTCCCTTCTGCGACGCCAAGCCCGGTCAGCGCTTCGACGACTACGACGAGCCCGACTACGAAGAGCCCTACGAGGACGACGAGCCCACCGCGCCCATCCGGGGCGGGCGGCGGCTGGCCGGTGGCGCGCCCCGGCGGCCGAGCAATGGCCGAGGGCCCCGCTTCTGGCTTCGGGTGGCCCTCTACGCCCTGTCCGCCGTCGTCATCCTGGCCGCCATCTGGATCCTGTGCACCTACATCTTCCCCAAGCTCTTCCCGCCTAAGGATGTCCAACCCGCTCCCTCCCCCTCGGCGGTGGTCACCTCCGCCCCCTCGCCCTCGCCCTCGGCGGCCCCGGCCTCCGATGACCCCAACGGTCTGGAGCCCCTGCCCGTGGTAGACGATGATCCCCTGGGCCTGGATAACCCCAATTTGCCGCCTGTGGAACCCGACCCCATCTCCAGCCGCGCGCCGGTGTCCCCCGCGCCCTCCCCTACCCCCGGCGTGGCAGTGACGGCCACACCTGCTCCCACCGCCAGCCTGAAGTTGAGCAGTCTGGACTTCACCCTCTCCCCCAAGTACCCCACCTACCAGATGGAGATCGAGGGCGTGGGCCGGGCCCAGGCCACCTATGACATGGCCAACCCCAACGTGGCCACCGTGTCTTCCAGCGGCCTCATCACCGCCGTGGCCAACGGCAACACCAAGCTCACCGTCACCGACAAAAACGGCAACAGCGCCACCGCCATCGTTCGAGTCAGCGGCATGGACGCCGCCGCCTCTCAGGCCCCCGCCAGCGCCAGCCCCAGCTCCAGCCCCTCCAGCGCACCCAGTTCCGGCGAGGCCAAGCTCAACCACACCGACTTCACCATCAACGCCGCCTACCCCGACCCCGTGCGGCTAAAGGTCTCCGGCGGCCAGGCCGCGGGCTGGAGCTCCAGTGACGGCGGCGTGGCCACCGTGTCGGACAACGGCACCGTCACCGGCGTGGGCAACGGCACCGCCAAGATCACCTGCACCCTGGATTCCGGCGAAAAGCTCACCTGCACCGTCCGGGTCTCGGGCAAATAATCCGCTCCCCCATTTCCCCTGCCCGCCAACGCCGGCAGGGGAAATTTTTTCGCTTTGGGGGTTGCTTTTTTCATAAAGATATGGTAGACTGGTGTAAATCAAACATTCGTTCGTCTTCAAAAGGAGCTTTTTCCCATGTCCAAGTGCAAAGAGAACTGCCCAAAATTCAAGACCATGTGCGGCGGTCAGGCCCTCATCGAGGGCATTATGATGCGCGGCCCCGAGAAGGAAGCCATCGTGGTCCGCAAGCCGGACGGCGAGCTGGAGGTCAAGGTGGAGCCGCTGAAACTGGTGAAGACCCGCCACCCCTGGATGGGCTGGCCCCTGATCCGCGGGCCCATCAACTTTGTGGACTCCATGGTCCACGGCGTCAAGGCGCTGATGTACTCGGCGGAGTTTTACCCTGAGGACGAGGAAGAGGAGAGCGAGAAGGCCAAGGCCCGCCGGGAAAAGCGGGAGCAAAAGCGCCGGGAAAAGACCCTCAAAAAGGGCAAGCCCCTCCCCGAGGAAAAGGAGAAAGACGGCGCGCTCAGCGACAAGGCCATGGCGGCGGTGGTCACGGTGTCGGTGATCCTGGGCCTGGGCTTTTCCATCCTGCTCTTTTTCATCCTGCCCACGCTGATCACCGGCTTTTTGACCCGCTGGGTCCACAGCCGCCTGGCTCTCAGCCTCATCGAGGGCGTGGTGCGGATGGTCATTTTCTTCTGCTATATCATCCTCACCTCCAAGCTCAAGGATATGCAGCGGGTCTACCGCTACCACGGTGCGGAGCACCAGACCATTTTCTGCTACGAGCAGGGCCTGCCCCTGACGGTGGAAAACGTGCGTAAGATGCCCCGGCACCACCCCCGCTGCGGCACCAGCTTTTTGTTTGTCATCATGGCCGTGGCCATCCTCATCCACGCGGTGCTTGGGGTGGGCTGGGACAACACCTGGCTGCGCCTGGCCGTGCGGCTTTTGAGCCTGCCCATCATCGTGTCCATCACCTACGAGCTCAACCGTTTTGTGGGCCGTCACGACAACGCCTTTACCCGGGTCCTCACCGCCCCGGGCCTGTGGCTCCAGATCTGGACCACCTCCGAGCCCGACGACTCCATGATCGAGGTGGGCATCCGGGCCCTCAGCGAGGTCTTACCCGAGGAGAAGGGAGCTGACGCCTGGTAATGGCCGCCACCTACAACAACCTGTACCTGGACGCCCGCCGGACCCTGAAGGCCGCCGGCAGCGGCAACGCCCAACTGGAGGCCCTGGAGCTTCTGTGCTTCGCCTCGGATAAGACCCGGGACCAGCTCTACCGGGACATGTCCCTCTACGCCGCGGCGGCGGTGGAGGAGCGGTTCCAGGCCCTCATGGACCGCCGCCTCCAGGGCGAGCCGGTGGCCTACCTCATCGGCGAGTGGGAGTTCTACGGCCTTCCGCTGGATGTCTCCCCCGAGGTCCTCATCCCCCGGGAGGACACCGAGGTCCTGGTCCGTCAGGCTCTGGCGCGGATGGAGAGCATGTCCGGTCCGCCGCGGGTGCTGGATCTTTGCGCCGGCAGCGGCTGCGTGGGCCTGGCCCTGGCCAAGCACCGCCCCGACGCCCAGGTGCTGCTGGCCGACGTTTCCGACGGCGCGTTGCGCATCTCCCGGCAAAATATCCGCCGAAACGGCCTGGAGAGCCGGGTGTCCACCTGCCACGCCGACGCGATGGAAAAGCCCCCCAAGGCCCTGTGGGACTTCGATATCATCGTCTCCAACCCGCCCTACATCCCCACTGCCGACCTGGACACGCTGGACGATTCGGTGCGGCTCTACGAGCCCCATCTGGCCCTGGACGGCGGCCCGGACGGCCTGGACTTCTACCGCTCCATCACCGAAAAGTGGGCAAGCTCTCTTCGGTTGGGCGGCTGGCTTTTGTGCGAGGTTGGCGTCGGCCAGGTGGGCGAGGTGGAGAAGCTCTTTGCCCAGCATGGTCTGGCCGACATCCACTCCTACGCCGACACCGCCGGTATCTGGCGGGTCGTCGAAGGGAAAGTAGAAAGCTAAAGCGCTCCTCCGGAGGGCATCCGCGAGAGCGGGGACGCCGCTTGTCGGCGAAATTCGGAGCGTAGCGGAGAATTTGCGCAGGGGCGGCTTTGCCGACCCCGAGCATTATTAAGAAAAGAGGGAGATCAACATGGCTGACAAGAAGAAGACCGTCCCCACCGCCGCCCCGGCCTCCGACCGCAAAAAGGCCCTGGAGACCGCCATCGCCCAGATCGAGAAGGACTACGGCAAGGGCTCCATCATGCGCCTGGGCGAGAACGAGCACGTGGTGGTGGACGCCATCCCCACCGGCTCTCTGAGCCTGGACCTGGCCCTGGGCATTGGCGGCGTTCCCAAGGGCCGCATCATCGAAATTTACGGCCCCGAGTCCTCGGGCAAGACCACCCTGGCCCTCCACATCGTGGCCGAGAGCCAGAAGCAGGGCGGCGAGGTGGCCTACATCGACGCCGAGCACGCCATGGACCCCAGCTACGCCCGGGCCCTGGGGGTGGACATCGACTCCATGCTCATCTCTCAGCCCGACACCGGCGAGGACGCGCTGCAGATCGTGGAGATGCTGGTGCGCTCGGGCGCGGTGGACGTGGTGGTGGTGGACTCCGTCGCCGCCTTGGTGCCTCGCGCCGAGATCGAGGGCGACATGGGCGACAGCCACGTGGGCCTGCTGGCCCGGCTCATGAGCCAGGCCCTTCGCAAGCTGGCGGGCTCCATCGCCAAGACCAACTGCATCGTCATCTTCATCAACCAGCTCCGGGAAAAGGTGGGCGTGGTCTACGGCAACCCCGAGGTCACCACCGGCGGCCGGGCCTTGAAGTTCTACTCCTCGGTGCGCATCGATGTGCGCCGGGTGGAGAGCCTGAAGGTCTCTGGCGAGGTGGTGGGCAACCACACCCGGGCCAAGGTGGTCAAGAACAAGGTCGCCCCTCCCTTCAAGCAGGCCGAGTTCGACATCATGTACGGCGAGGGCATCTCCAAGGTGGGTGAAATTCTCGACCTGGGCGTCCAGCTGGACCTGGTGCAAAAATCCGGCTCCTGGTTCGCCATGGGGGAAAAGCGCATCGGCCAGGGCCGGGACGCCGCCAAGCAGTACCTCAAGGACAACCCCGACGAATGCGCCGCGCTGGAGGCGGAGATCCGCAAGAATTCCTACAAGCTCATGACCGCCCAGGAGAAGGTGGCCGCCAAGGCCGCCGGGCGGGCGGTGGACGTGTCCGCCGACGACTTTGAAGACGGCGAGGACGACGAATGAAGATCGTCGCCCTGGTCCCCTCCCAAAAGGTCCAGGGCCGGTGGCTTCTGACCTTTGAGGATGGGACCAAGCTGAAGCTCACCGACAAAGAAATGGTGGACTTCTCCCTCTACCAGGGTCTGGACGTGCCCGAGACCGCCCTGGACCAGCTCCGGGACGCCGCCGGCGCGTCCCGCTGCCGCCGCCGGGCGGCCAACATCCTCTCCGCCCGGCCTCTCAGCCGGGCCGAGCTGGAGAAGCGTCTCATCGAAAAAGGAGAGACCCCGGAGCACGCCGCCAGCGCCTGCGACGACTTGGAGCGGCTGGGCTACTTAAACGATGAGCAGTACGCCAAGACCTTAGCTGCATATTATGTAAACCGCGGCTACGGCCCCCGGAAGGTCCGCAACGAGCTCTACCGCCGGGGCGTGCCCCGGGCGTACTGGGACAGCGCCATGGACGACTTAGAGCCCGACACCGGGGCCATCGACGCCTTTGTGGCCTCTCGCCTGGGCCGGATCGAGCACCCCGACCGCAAGGACCTCAAACGCGTCAGCGACGCGCTCATGCGCCGGGGCTACGCCTGGAGCGATATCTCCGCCGCCCTGCGGCGCTACACCGACGACTTGGAGGAGGACTGACCCCTTGAACATCGCCTTTGTCTCCCTTGGCTGTGCCAAAAACCAGGTAAATACCGAGCAGATGATGGCCCTGTGCGCCGCCCAGGGCTGGGAGGTCACCACCCAGCCCCAGGGCGCGGACGTGGCCGTTTTGAACACCTGCGGCTTCATCGAGAGCGCCAAAAGCGAGGCCATCGACCACATTTTGGCCCTGGCCCAGCTCAAGGACCAGGGCAAGCTGGGCAAGCTGCTGGTGGCGGGCTGCCTCAGCCAGCGCTACCAAGACGAGATGCTGGACCAGCTCCCCGAGATCGACGGGCTGCTGGGCACGGGCAGCTACACCGACGTGGTAGAGGCCGTCAAGGCCGTGACCGCGGGCGACTGCCCCACCTATTTTGGCGACATCCATCATACCATTGAGGATGGGCAGCGGATGGTGACCCGGCCCCTCTACTCCGCCTACCTCAAGATCGCCGAGGGCTGCGACAACCACTGCGCCTACTGCGTGATCCCCTCACTCCGGGGCCGCTACCGCTCCCGGGAGATGGACTCTCTGCTCTCCGAAGCCCGCTCCCTGGCAGACCAAGGGGTCAAGGAGCTCATCGTCGTCGCCCAGGACATCACCCGCTACGGCCTGGACCTCTCCGGTCAGCGGCAGCTGCCCCAGTTGTTGACCGAATTATGTAAACTTCCCTTCCACTGGGTCCGCCTTCACTACCTCTACCCCGACCAGTTCACCGACCAGCTCATCGACGTGATCGCCCGGGAGCCCCGGATCGTCAAGTATCTGGACATCCCCATCCAGCACGTCAACGACGGTATTTTGAAGCGCATGAACCGCCGGGGCACCAAGGCGGAGCTCACCGCGCTGTTCGCCAAGCTCCGCGCGAAAATTCCCGGCCTTGTCATCCGCACCAGCATCATCACCGGCCTGCCCGGCGAGGGAGAGGCGGAATTCGAGGAGCTGTGCGATTTTCTCCAAAGCGCTCAGCTCCAGCGGGTCGGCGTCTTCCCCTTCTCCCCCGAGGAGGGCACCCCGGCCTTTGAAATGACCGACCGGGTGGACACCGAGACCGCCCAGCGCCGGGCGGAATTGTTGATAGACTTGCAAAGCAGGGTCATGGACGTGTATAATGAGAGCAGACTGGGCACGGTGATGGAGGTCCTCTGCGAGGGCTTCGACCCCGCCCAGGGCTGTTACGCGGGCCGGACCTACGCCGACTCCGCCGATGTGGACGGCCATGTTTACTTCACCGCCGCGGGCTCGATCCCGGCGGGCAGTTTTGTAAACGTGCGCGTCACCGGCGTGGACAACGGCGACCTCACCGGCGAAGTGGAGGAATGAGACCATGAACCTTCCAAACAAGCTGTCCCTGCTGCGCATTTTGCTCATCCCGGTGTTCCTGGTGCTGGTGTACCTGGAATTTCCCGGCCATATGTACGCCGCTCTGGCGGTGTTCGTCCTGGCCAGCCTCACCGACCTGGCCGACGGCATCATCGCCCGCAAGCACCACCTGGTCACCGACTTCGGCAAGTTCCTGGACCCCTTGGCCGACAAGGTGCTGGTGATGGCGGCTATGCTGTGGTTCGTGGAGACGGGAAGAATGCCCGCGTGGTGTATGCTGCTGGTGGTGGCACGGGAGTTCGCCGTCACCGCGCTGCGGCTGGTGGCGGTGGGCAAGGGCCGGGTCATCGCGGCGGCTTGGTCGGGGAAGGTCAAGACCGCCTCCACCATGGTGGGCATCTGCCTGATGCTGGTGGCCCCCGAGCTACCCTTCCTGAGCCCCGAGACAGTCCACATCCTTGACATTGTTTGCGTGTCGATCATCGTCATCACCACGGTGTACTCCGGCGTGGAGTACTTCGCCAAGAACCACGACGCGCTCTCCGGGTCCATGTAAAAAGCGCGCCTGAAATGCAGAAAAGGGCCCGGACTCCAGTGGAGTCCGGGCCCTTTTTTATGCTGGAGCCCTCGCGCGTCTCTCCTCGCGGTCCGGCTTCAGACTCAGAGCCCCGCCAGGGCGTCCACATCCTCCGGACGTTGGAGGAGGTGGGTGCAGGGCCAGCTCCCCTGGGCTCCCCAGAGGGCCAGGCCGGAGGCCACCCCCGCGGCGGCCGCGCACTGCAGATCATAGGGACTGTCGCCGATGAAGAGCACCTGCTCCGGCGCGCAGCCCGTCCGGGCCATATACTCCAGCAGCGGGTCGGGGTAGGGCTTGTGGCGCGGGGTGTCATCGGCGGTAATGGTGATGGAAAAATAGTGGGCGATGGAGCGAAGGATGGGGTCCTCCTCCGCCTCGGCCCGGGTCCGGGAGGTGGCGACCCCCAGGCCTCGCCCGGCCTGGGTAAGCCGGTCCAGCAGCTGCTCAATGCCGTCGTAGAGCCGGTTGTGGCTGACGTACTTGACCAAGGTGGCCTCCCACTGCCGCAAAGCGGCCACGGGGTCGTCAAAGCCCAACGCTACGGCGGCGTCGATACCGGGGATACCGAAGTACTGGCCCAGGTCCTCCAGGGTGCGCTCCTGACCGGTGAGCTCTCGAAGCACGTCCTGCAAAGCCTGCATATTAGAATAGAACGTGTCGATGAGGGTGCCGTCTACGTCAAAAACGATGTGTGAATAGCCCATATCACACCTCAAAGTCCATGCTCAACGTCCAGGTCCTGCTCTCCCCCGGGGCCAGGGCGGCAGCCCCGGGCCGGGTGAAGAGGTCGTGGCCCTGGCCCACAAAGCCGTCCCAGGGCTCGATGCACACAAAGCCGGGAACACCGGGCTTGCTCCACAAGAGCGTAGTGAAAAAGTCCTTAGTGTCCACCTGGATGTACCGGCCCGAGGGAACGTGCTCCAGGCGGCACCAGTCCCCGGCATCGTCCACGGGGAAGGAGTCGTTGTCGAAGAGGCGCTCCTCCAAGCCGATGACCTTGCCGCTTTGGAAGCGGAAAACGTAGTCAGTGAGGACGCTTCCGGCTACAAAGGGCACCCGGAAGGCGGGGTGAAAGCCCATTTGGACGGGCATGGGCGTATCGCTACGGTTGGTGGCGGTGCAGATGGTCTGGACCCGTTTGCCCGCAAGCTTGTGGCGAGTCTCAAAGGCAAAGGCCCAGGGCCAGGTCTCGTCGCCGGGGTGGTCAAAGGAAAAGGTAATGGAATCCCCGCTTTGGTCCGCCAGGGCGTGCTCCACATCCCGGACGAAGCCGTGGCGGGTCTTGGCCTCACGGCGCTGTCCGTCCAGCTCGTACCAGCCGTCTTGGACGTTGCCGCACCAGGGAAAGCACACCGGGGCCCGGGAGGGCCAGATGGCGGGGTCTCCACCCCAGAGCAGCTCCTGGCCATCCGCTTTGGTGACGGCGTGGAGCAGACCGCCGTGGGTCTGGGCGGCGAGGGTCAATGCGTCGTTTTTCACGCTGTATTCCATCCAAAAAGCCCTCCTTTTTCGTTTCGTGCGGGTCAGCTTTAGTGTAGCATGGCGGCAGCGAAATTGCAAGGTCTGGACAAAAAGACCCCCGCGCGCTTCAAAGCGCGCGGGGGCTTGGGTCATGCTGGGGTCAAGGTCTCTTTTTGGGAGACAACGCCTTGCGTGGGCCGCATGGCGTTTTGGATCACAGAAGCTTCTTCAGCTCGTCGAACACGAACTGGACCTTGGGCCCGACGATCACCTGGACCGCGGTCTTGGAGGGACGGATCACGCCGGAAACGCCGGAGGCCTTGATCTTCTTCTCGTCCACCAGCAGGTTGTCCTTGACCTCCATACGAAGGCGGGTGATGCAGTGGTCGGCCTCGGCGATGTTGGCCGCGCCGCCCAGTCCCTCGAGGATCATCTTGGCCATAGCGGTATAGTCGTCGTTGGCCAGCTCGATCTTCATCTCGCCCTCGGCGTCGTCGTCCTCACGGCCGGGGGTCTTCAGGTCCCACTTCTTGATGGCGAAGTAGAACACCAGGAAGAACACGGCGAAGGCGGCGATGGCCATGGGGATCATGACCCAGTAGTTGTTGGCCGCGGGCAGGGACGCGCCGAACAGCAGATCGGTAGCGCCGGCGGAGAAGCAGAAGCCCGCCCGGAAGCCCAGCGCCACGGTGATCATGGCGAACACAGCGTAGAGTAGCGCGTAGACCACGTACAGCGGGAAGGCCAGGAACATGAAGGCGAACTCAAAGGGCTCGGTGACGCCGCAGATGAAGGCGCACAGAGCGGCGGAGCCAACGATGCCAATGGCGTACTTACGCTTGGTGGTCTTGGCGGTGAGGATCATAGCCAGGGCCGCGCCGGGAAGACCAAACATCATGCTGGGGAAGAAGCCGGCCATGTACTGGCCCACGGACCAGGAAATCTCCTGACCCATCAGCTCACGGGTGATGGTGCCGGCCTCACCGCCCCAGTAGGCGGACAGGTCGCCCAGGCCGATGGTGTCGAACCAGAAGACGTTGTTCACGGCGTGGTGGAGGCCGGTGGGGATGAGCAGACGGTTGAGGAAGGTGTAGATACCAACGCCGACCACGTCCAGCTTGGCCACGGTGGAGCCCAGCCACACCAAGGCGCTGAAGATGATGGGCCAGGCAAACAGCAGCACCACGGACGCCACGATGGACACAACGCCGGTGACGATGGCCACGCTGCGCTTGCCCGAGAAGAAGGCCAGGAAGTCAGGCAGCTTGGTGCCCCGGAACTTGTTGTAGCAAAGAGCGCCGATGATACCGGCCAGGATACCGATGAAGGGGTTGGCGATCTTCTCGTAGGCGACCTTCCAGGTCTCGTTCTCGATCAGCTTGGGGATGATGGCCCCGGCGTTGCCCACCAGGGTGGTCATCATCAGCCAACTGACCAGAGCGGCCACGCCGCCGGTGCCGTCGTTGTCCTTGGAAAGGCCAACGCCCACACCGATGGCAAACAGGATGGCCATGTTGTCGATGATGGCGCCGCCGGCCTTCACCAGGAACAGGCCGATGGAGAAGGCGATGCCCTCAGTGGCGGCGCCGGGCACGCCCATAACGCCAGGAGCGATGGCATAGCCGATGCCCATCAGGATACCGCAGATGGGCAGCACAGCCACGGGCAGCATCAGAGCCTTGCCCAGCTTTTGAAGCTTTTTCATCATAGTCGATCTCTCCTCCTTTTCAAAATGAGGTCACGGTCGATCAGGTCCTATCTTTCCTGCCGTCGGCCCACAACGGCTATGGAAACAAGCTTGGCGCCCCCGCGGGGCGATCAGAGATTTTCCTTCAGGAATGCCTGGAGCCCGGCCACGGCGGCGTCCTCGTCGGGGCCGTCGCAGGTGAAGGAAAGAGTGTCCCCGGCCTTGGCCGCCATGCGCATGATGGCCATGAGGCGCTTGCAGTCGGCCTCTCCCTTGGGGGCCTTGACCTGGATGGCGCACTGGTAGCCGGTGGCGGCCTTGGCCAAAAGTCCGGCGGGCCGGGCGTGGAGGCCCAGGGGGTCCTGGATCACGTGGTCGAAGGTTTTCATGCTCAGCTCTCCTTTTGTTATTTGCTCAAGGTCAACAGCTCGTCGCCGTGGGTCACCGGCCCCAGATGGGGCGTGACGGCGGCGAAGTCGGCGGTGTTGCACACCACCACGGGGGTGATCACGTCGTAACCCGCGGCGGCGATGGCGGCGGGGTCGAACTCCAGCAAGAGCTGGCCCTTTGTGACCTTGTCGCCGTTTTGGACGTGGGAAGTGTAGTGCTCGCCCTTGAGCTTGACGGTGTCCAGCCCCACGTGGATGAGCAGCTCCACGCCGTCTGCCGAGATGAGGTTGACGGCGTGGCCGGTGTCAAACATCATGTCCACCGTGCCGTCAAAGGGGGCGTACACCTTCCCCTCGGTGGGCCGGATGGCGGCCCCCTTGCCTAAGATCTCGTCGCCGAAGGTGGGGTCACTGACCTCGCTCAGGGCCACGGCCTCTCCGGTGACGGGGGCGGCGATGACGATGCCGCTGGGTCTGCCGCCGAAGAGCTTGTCGAAAATACCCATGGGAAACGCTCCTTTCTCCTGTAACTCTATGCCGGTCACGCGTCTTTTTTGTTATGCTTCGCATAACAAAAAGCGGGTACCCGCTTTGGGGGACAAGGGCTATTTTATTTTGCCGGGACCTCCACGCCGCCCAGGTAGACCTTCTGGCGGCGGAGCGCGGCATCGCAGATCACGAAGTCGGCCAGCTTGCCGTTTTCGATGGAGCCCAGCTCGTCCAGCACACCGATCTCGTGGGCCGGGTTCCAGGCGGCGGCCCGGACGGCTTGCGTGACGGGGATACCGAAGTCCACGGCGGTGGTCATGCAGTCGTAGAGGTTGGTGGCCGAGCCCGCGATGGTGCCGTCGGCCAAAGTGGCCTTGCGGCCCTTCAAAAAGACCTTTTGCCCGCCCAGCTCCGATTCCCCCTCGGGCATCCCGCAGGCCCGCATAGAGTCGGAGATGAGGCAGATACGCCCGGGGAAGAGCTTGAAGGCCATGCGCACGGCGCTGGGGTGGGAGTGGACGCCGTCGCTGATGAGCTCGGCCATGACCTTCTCCCGCTCCGAGGCCGCGCCGATGGGGCCGGGGTCGCGGTGGTGGATGCCGGGCATGGCGTTATAAAGGTGGGTCAGGTGGGTGGCCCCGGCGTCGAAGACGGCGGCGGCCTGGTCGTAGTCGGCATCGGTGTGGGCCACGGAGACGGTGCAGGTCCTGCCCGCCGCCCGGGCAAACTCCACCGCGCCGGGCAGCTCCGGGGCCAGGTCCACGATCTTAACGAGCCCGCCGCAGCTCTCCTGGAGCCGCCGGAAGGCACACAGGTCCGGGTCTTGGAGATAGGCGGCGTTTTGCGCGCCCTTTCGCTTCTCGGAAAAGAAGGGCCCCTCCATATTGATGCCTAAAAACCGCGCGCCCCCGGGCTCAGGGCGGTCGGCCACCGCCCTGCCCGTGGCAAAGGCCCGCTCCAGCACGTCGTAGGGCAGGGTCATGGAGGCAGGGGTGAAGCCGGTCACGCCGTTTTGGGCGTAATAGCGGGCCATGCGGCGAAGGCCCGATTCGTCGCCGTCGCAGAAGTCCGCGCCGGAGTTGCCGTGGGTGTGGATGTCGATGAGGCCGGGGATGACGCAGGCCCCCTGAAGGTCCACAGCGTCGGGGCTCTCCGGGCCAAGCACGTCCACAAAGCGGCCATTTTCCACGCCGAAGCTCCCCCGGCGGAAGGTGAAGTCCCGGGTGTAGACCATGGCGTTTTTGAAGCGCATCCCTTATCCCTCGCTTTCGCAGACCGCCCGGCGGACCTTCAAAATGGAGCCGCAGGAGACGCTGAGCTCGTCGATCTTGTTCTTCATAAAGAAGTCGGTGAGGGCAGTGTCCGCTCCGGCTTCGCCGCAAATGCCGATCCAAATGCCCGCGTCGTGGGCGGCCTTGGCGGCCATGGCGATCATCCGCCCCACCGCCGGGTCCCGGGCGTTGAAGATGTCCGCCACCTTGGGGTTCATCCGGTCGGCGGCCATGGTGTACTGGGTCAGGTCGTTGGTGCCCACGGAGAAGAAGTCCACCAGAGGGGCCAAAACGTCGCTCATGACGGCGGCGGCGGGAGTCTCGATCATGATGCCCAGCTTATAGGCTCCAACCTCCACGCCCTCGCCCCGCAGCTCGGCCTCCAGCTCCTTCAAAAGGTCCTTGGAGCGCTCCACCTGGCTGACGTTGGTGATCATGGGGAGCATGATGTGGAGGTTGCCGTAAGCGGAGGCCCGCAAAAGGGCCCGAAGCTGGGTGCGGAAGATGTCGGGACGGTCCAGGCAGATGCGGATGGCCCGGTAGCCCATGGCGGGGTTTTCCTCGCCGGGGATCTGGAAGTAGGGCGCTTGCTTGTCGCTGCCCAGGTCCAATGTCCGCACCACCACCGGCGCGTCCCCAAAGAGCTCCAGCACCGCCTTGTAGGCGCTGAGCTGGGTCTCCTCGCTGGGGAAGTCGGTGTTTTCCAGATACAAAAACTCACTGCGGAAAAGCCCCACGCCGTCGGCCCCGGCCTCCTTGGCGGCCTTGGCGTCGGCCACCGAGCCGATGTTGGCGCAAATGAGGCACTTATGCCCCGAGGGGGTCACCGCCTGACGGCCTGCGTACTGGGCAAGTAAGGCCTTTTGCTCCTGGGCCTGGGCCAGCTTCTCCTGGTAGGCGGCAAGCTCCTCCGCCGAGGGGTCCACGATGAGTTCCCCCGCTAGACCGTCCATAGCGGCAAGGCCCTCTGGCGGCAGACGGTCAAACTGCTCGCCCATGGCCACGATGCAGCCGATGCCCAGCGACCGGGCCAGGATGACCGAGTGGGACGTGACCGACCCGCCCCGGGTGACGCAGCCCACCACGTAGCGTTTATCCAGCCGCACGGTCTGGCTGGGCAGCAGGTCCTCGGCGCAGAGGATGACCTGCTCCTGGGGCATAGGATTTTCCTCAATGCCCTTGAGGATACGTACCAAACGGTCAGACACGTCCAGAACATCCGCCGCCCGGGCCCGCATGGTCTCGTCGTCGATGGACAAAAACATGGCCCGGAGCATCTCGCCGGTCTCCCGGACGGCCCACTCGGCGCAATCGCCCTCAGAGAGCATAGCCTCCACGCCCTCGATAAAGTCCAGGTCCTCCAGCATCATGCGGTGGATGTCAAAAATCATGGCCGCTTCCTCGTCACGCTCCATGGTGGAGGCGTAGAGGGCGGCCAGCTCCTGGTCCGCCTGGGTCTTAGCCTCGGCAAAGCGGGCGCGCTGGCCCTCCGGGTCCAGGCCCGTCACGTGCTCTACCGATAGGTCTGGCGTGGTCAACCGCCACAGCTTGGCAATGGCGATGCCCTCCGCGGCGCCGGTCCCGGTCAGTTTCAAGGCGATCCCTCCCATCTGATTGGATGTTCGCGTTTCGTCTTTCTATCTGGCTATGCTCCCCGGCCCGGCGACGCCGGGCCACAGGCGGAATATCTTGGTAACTTTTATAAATGCTACCATATTGTCCTTTCATTATACCATAAAGTATACAAAAATCAAGGGACATTTTTACTTGTTTTTGGGCAAAATAATAACCGCACATTTCGTGCGGTTATCCGTGGTTCCCAGCGGTTTCCCGGGGATCTAGGGTATCTTTTTGGCCGGACGCTTTGCCTTGGTGAAGCCCAGGTGGATGGCTTTTGTGGGACATTGGGCGGCGCATTTGCCGCAGCGGATGCACTCGGGGGACTGGGGCCGGGTCACCGGGTCCACGTCCATGGGGCAAACTTGGGCGCATTTTTGGCAGGAGACGCAGGCGGTTTGGTCCACATGGAGCCGGTAAAGGCTGAGCTTGTTCAGCAGGCCGTAGATGGCTCCCAGAGGACACAGGGTCTTGCAGAAAAACCGCTGGACCAGCACCGAGCCCACGACCACGGCCACCGCCACCGCCACCTTCCAGTTAAAGAGCCAGCCCAGCGCGGCGCGCAGCTCCGGGTGGGTCAGCAACAGGGGCAATCCGCCCTCCAGGGTGCCCGCGGGGCAGAGATACTTACAAAAGGCGGGGTCGCCTACGCCGGAGGGCCCCGCCAGCAGCATGGGAAGGGCCAGCACGAAGACGGCCAGCACGGCGTATTTGATATATTTGCACCACTTGGGTAGCTTGAATTTGGGGCTGGGGATCTTGTGCAACAACTCTTGAAACAGCCCAAAGGGACACAGCCAGCCGCAGATGAACCGCCCCAGCGCTACCCCCAGGGCCAGCAAAAAGCCCACCACATAGAAACTGAAGGTGAATTGGGGCGAGCCGGCCACCGCCTGGAGGGCCCCGATGGGGCAGGCCAGGCCGGCGGCGGGGCAGGAATAGCAGTTGAGGCCGGGGGCGCAGAACTGCTTCCACTTGCCGGTATACAGCGTTCCCTTGGCGAAGTTGCCCAGGTGGGCGTTGGTAAAGCCGAAGGCCGCCAACTGCACCAGCTTGCGGCGAACGCTCTGGGTGATCTTCATGTCCTCACCCCAATCCGATACATTCCATGCAGACCCGGACGGCCTTGGTCAGCACCACGGCCCCTTCGCCCCGCCAAAACCCAAAGGCGCACAGGCCAAGGCCCAGGGCCAGCGCAGCCCAGGTGGCAAAACGCCGCACCGCTTCGCCCTTCATTTCAAAACCTCGCGCTCGAAGCGCTCCAGCCGAGCCGCGGCGGCCCCGGAAAGGCCCTTGAGGGTCACGGTCTTGCCCTGGGCGGCCAGCTTGCGGCGGAGCTTGCCCAGCCGCTCAGCGGCGGTCACGTCCATGCGCGCCACGGCGGAGAGGTCCAGCTCCACCGTCTCCCCTTCCCTGGCCTGGCGGGAGAGGTGTTCGCACAGGCCCACGGCGCTCAAAAAGCACACCTCGCCCCGGACCGCGCCGTCCTCTCCGGCCTTGGCAAGGTGGAACAGACCGGGCAGGTTCAAAAGACAGCACAGCATAAAACCGCCGATGACCCCGTAGGTCAGGTCGAAGAACACCGTCAGCAAAAAGGCGGCCAGCAGCACGATGCCGTCTCGCACCCCAAAGGTGGCCAGACGGACAAAGAGGGGGAAGTTGGCCATGTGGATGGCCACGGTGATGAGGATGGCGGCAAGGCCAGTGAGGGGGATAAAGGTCATCACCGGCATCAAGACAAGGTACATCACCAGCAAAAAGAGGGCGTGGAACACGCCGGTCAGCGGGCTTTTCGCGCCGTTGTTGATGCCCGCGGCGGTGCGGGCGATGGCCCCGGTGGCGGGCAGACCGCCGCACAGCGCCGAGGCGATGTTGGCAACGCCCTGGCCCACCAACTCTTGGTTGGGGTCGTGCTCCGCGCCGGTCATACCGTCGGCCACGGTGGCGGACAAAAGGCTCTCGATGGCGCACAAAAAGGCGATGACCAGGGCCGGGACGATCAGCTTGCCATAGCTGACATTGCCCAGTCCGGCGAAGTCCATCACATAAAATTCTGCTTTGACATCGCCGTAGGTGGAGCCGATGGTGGCGATGCCCGCGCCAGCCCAGGTGTTCAGCGCCAGGGTGGCCAGAGTGGCCAGAATGACGGCGCAGAAGGCGGCGGGCAATTTTTTGCTGAGCTTGGGCAATAAGTAAATAAGAGCGATGGTGACCGCTCCCACCGCCAAAGCCCAGGGGTTGGTGGTGCCAATGCCCTGGGCCAGGCCGCCCAGCTTGGCGACAAAGCCGCTCCCCGTCCCGGCGGGCAGGGTCAGCCCGGTCAGGTCCTTGAGCTGGCCCACCAGCAGCGTCACGCCGATGCCGGCGGTGAAGCCGATGACGATGGGATAGGGGATGTAGCGCACCAGGCCCCCGGCCCGGCAAAAGCCCAGAACGATGAGCAGCGCGCCCGCCGCCAGGGTGGCCAGGCCCAGCCCGGCAAAGCCGATGTCCGGGTCGGAGAGGTAGCCCAGGATAATGACCACAAAGGCCGCCGTGGGCCCGCCGATCTGGTAGCGGCTGCCGCCAAAGGCGCTGATGCAAAAGCCCGCCACGATGGCGGTGAGGATACCCTGCTGGAAGGTGGCCCCGGACTGAAGGCCCAGGGCGATGGATAGGGGCAGGGCGATGATGGCCACCATCAGTCCGGCCATCAGGTCACGGGGCAGGTCACGTTTGTCGTAGGTCTTTAGTGCGCGTAAAAGCTCGGGTCGCATGGATTCAAACACTTCTCTTTCTCGTTTTATTGACGGTAGGGCATCTGGGTAAAGGCGTTTTCAAAGGGCGGCGGCGTAAGGCTCTGGCCCCGGTCCACGGTGAGGGCCATGGTCACCGTCCAGCTCTGGCCGTCCGAGCCGGTCCAGGATGCCTCCAGCCGGGGGACCAGCTCTTCATCCGGCGCCGCCCCCAACTCCAGGGTGATGTCCAGATTCCAACTGTCCATCGCCACGCGCTGGAGCACGCCCTCCGGCGTCAGTCCGACATCCACCGTCACCACCCCTGCCAGACAGTCCTCCGGCAGGCTAAGGGCATGGCAAAGGTCCTGAAGGCGCTGGTGGTCATCCTCAGAAAAGAGCAGCGAATACCCGCCCGGAGTCCGCTCCGCGCTGCTCTGGGCCTGGGCCAAAAAGTCCAAGATGCTCTGCTGCTCGGCGGCGAAGTCTAGGGCGGTGACGGCGCTCAGGGCCTCCCTGAGACTGTCGGCGGCGGCCTGGCGCTCACGCCGCTGGTCCTGGGTATAAAGGGTCTCGTGGGCCGTGCCCGCCGCCTGGTCGGCCAGGGGTCGGGTCAGGTCCACCCCCAGCCACGCGCCGTTAGACTGGCTATCCCCAGCATAAAAGGCCGCCTGGGCGGGGTCGGCGTACAGCGAGAAGGTCTGGCTCTGTGTCTCATCACCTACGGTGCAGTCACGCAGATAGACCCACAGGCCCTGGGCCGTGGTCTCCAGCCCCACGCTACCCGAGCAGTCGTAGGCGCTCTGGTCTGTCTCCACCACGCCCAAAAAGCCAACGCTCACCGGGTCTGGCAGGTCCATCACCCGGTCCATGCCGGCCTTGGCGGCCCCCACCGGGTCACGCTCTACGGCGGTGGCGCTCCAATACCATAAGAACAGCAACAGTCCAAGGCCCACCGCGAGCCCCGCCGCCAACGCGGTCAGGGCCAGCTTTTTCCTCGTCACGGCTCCATCGCCTCCAATTTCGTCATGGTCCCATCGCTCTCCAACAGCCAGTAGTCCGCCTGGCCCCGGTTTAGGCCGTAAGCGGAGGTATATAGCTTCACCTTTGTGGTGACGGCGTAGTCCACCCGCAGCAGGGCCACGTCGCCCCGGCCCAGGTCGACGAAGGCGATGTCCTCAATGTCCCGAAACTCCTCGTCGGTCAAGCCCGTCAACAGCACCTCGGCCTCCTGGTCGGTGGGATAGAGGGTGCTGGACAGCAGCGAGGTGTGAGCCATTTTCAGCGTCGTTTCTCCGCTCGGCGCGCGGTACCAGAGCTCCCGGTGCTGGCTGGTCCCGGCGCCCCGGTACCAGCATCCCCCGCCGTCCATGGGCAAAACGTCCTGCTCCAGGGCCCGGGGGTGGATGTTGTCCAGGCTCCGCCATGCCCCATCTCCGTCCCGGATCTTCCAGCTCAGGTTTTTCCCTTCCCAGAAGCGGGCGCATATGGTCTCGCCGTCGGCGCAGAGGACGTAGCTGTGTACCTCGTCCACCACCTTTCGGGGCTCCTTCCAACCTCCCCGGCCCCGCTCCATGGACCAGAGCTGGGCCTTTTGGCCCGTGGGACGGTGGATGTAGTAGAGGCGCTCACCGTCGGCGGTAAGGCGGAGCTGGTCCACCGTGCCGGCCGAGGTCAGCCGGGTGACGTTCAGGTCCTCGTCCAGGTAGTAGAGCACGCCGCCGGAGCCCAGATAGACCTGGTCGGTGAGGTGTTCCGGGCCGTAGTCGGAATAGCGGTCGCCGGGCCGGACAGCGTCCAAGGAGCAATAGCTGGGCAGGCCCTCCAGCTTCTGGGTCCGGCCCTCTTGGTCTTCGTAGTGCCAGTCGCCCTGGTCGTCCATGTAGAGCACCTCGGTCAGGTCCCGGTCCATCCGCATGTCGTAGTTGACCACCAAGCGGCGTTCCCCGCCGTTCCAGACCACGTTCTGTCTCCAATCCTCCTGGTTCCAGGTCAAATAGCTGTCCCCATGCTCGCCCAGGTAGTAGACCTGCTCCTCCAGCTCCCGGCTGCCCGCGCCCAGTTGCCAGAGGTGGGGCTTGATGCCGATAAACTGGTCCTGGTAGGGCTTCACATCGGTATAGTAGGCCAGGGCGGCGCCGGTATAGTCGCTGGGCGCGGCAAAGCTCAGCCACCGCCCCCGGACGATCTCGGTCTCCCGCCCAGAGCGAAGCTCCCGGCGGGTGATGGTCTCCTCCCCGTCCTCAGGGCAGGTCAGGTAGAAAAGCACCTGGCCGTCGCCGGAGAGCTGAGCGTCGGCCCAGGGCGTTTTTTCCACGCTCTGACCATCGTAAAACCATACCTCCATCCCCGAAGAGCCGCCCAAGACATCGACCCGCCACATCGGTAGCACCCGGCAGGGTCCGGCGTTTTCGCCGTAGCTGTTCAGCCAGCCGTTGCCGTCAAAGGACCAGACCCCCTGGGCGGTCACCAGGCACCTGCCGTCCACGTAGCTCCACCCCGGGTCCACCGGGCGGCTCAGCCGCCACAGTCCAAGGCCCTGCACGGCCAGACAGAGCGCCAAAAAGCCCGCCGCAAGTCCCGTCCGGCCCCGGGGGAGCCAGTCCCTCTTTTTCCTTTTTATGTCAACCTGTTCTGGCTCCCCGGTCTCCGCTGTCAACAGCTCTGCGGGCACCTCAAGCAGCGGCGCGCCGCAGTCGGGACAGCAGCTCTCCCCCGCCCCGCCCCGGTAACCGCAGAGCTTGCAATACTGTTCTGGCATATTATGTCAACCTCCCCGGTCCTGGAGCCAGCTTGGGGTCTCGGTGGCCTTGACGCTGGAGACCACCCCGGCAGCCACGAAGAGGGTGATGATACTGGTGCCGCCGTAGCTGAAGAAGGGCAGGGTCAGACCCACCACCGGGAAAACGTAGAGACACATGGCCAGGTTCACTACCGTCTGGGCCAGGAACATCCCGCCGTAGCCCATGGCGGCGATGGCGGTCATGGGGGTGGCGGCGTGGCGGCCCACCCAGAAGCACCGGAGGATGATACACGCCAGCAGCACGATCATGATGACGCAGCCCACCATGCCGAACTCCTCGCCGCAGACGGCAAAGATCTCATCGGTATACTGGGCGGGAATGGTGCCCTTTTGGGTCTGGGAGCCCTGCAAAAAGCCCTGGCCGGTGAGCCCACCCGAGCCGATGGCCAGCACGCTGTGCTCCTGCTGCCAGCCCGCGCCCTGGGGGTCGTTGCGCAAAAAGACCACCATGACCCGGTCCTGGATGTAGCCGGGCAGATGGCTCCACAAAAGGCCCACGGCTCCGCCGCCCAAGCCCAGGCCCAGGGCGAACCACCACCAGCTCACCCCGGCGCACCAGGCCATGACGATGAAGATGAGGATGTAGATGAGGCTCATGCCGTAGTCCCCGGTGATGACCATGTTGAGCCCAGCGAAGAACAGCGTGTGCAGGGCTAGAGACATAACGCCGCCGGGGTGGTTGAGGACGTTTTTTTCCTTGAGCTTATAGATTTGGTAGGCCAGCAGGATGACAAAAAAGAGCTTGACCATCTCGTTGGGCTGGATGTTCACCGGCAGGCCGGGCAGGGGGATCCAGTTCTTGTTGCCCGTGCCGCCGTCGGTGCCGAAGGGGATGACCGCCAGCATGATGAGGATATTGAAGGCCAGCATCCCCGGCCAGGTCCGCTCGGTGATGTGCTGGAGGTCCACCAGGGTGATGAGCGCGTAGCACGCCACGCCGATGAGGATGCCCACGGCCTGGACCAGGACATAGCGGCTGGTGTGGGTGTAGCGGGTGGCGGAGTAGATGAGGACCAGGCCCATGACGCTGGCCGCCACACACAGCGACAGCAGGACCATGTCCCCTTTATGGAAAAAACGGTGGATGGCGTTCTTCATGGCCGGGCCCTCCCTTCAGGCGTTTGGAGCCATTATACTACAACGTGAGAAAAAAAGAAAGTGGGGAATTGTGCATCGGGCCAGTTTGTGCTATGATATAGAAAAATCAGGCAAGGGAGGGGAAGGCGGATGGTGTTTGAAAGCCACAGCGAGCAGGAGACCGAGGCCCTGGGCCGCCGTCTGGCCCAGACCCTCCGCCCCGGCGACGTGATCGCCCTGGACGGCGACCTGGGGGCGGGCAAGACCGCCTTCACCCGAGGGCTGGCCGCCGGCCTGGGCTATCCCGGCCGGGTCACCAGCCCCACCTTCACCATCGTCAATGAATATGACGGCGGACGGCTCAGTTTGTTCCATTTCGACCTCTACCGCCTGACCTCCCCCGAGGAGCTGTTCGACATCGGCTGGGAGGACTATCTGGACCGGGGCGGCGTGTGCTGCGTGGAGTGGAGCGCCCTGGGCGGGGAGTATCTGGCCTCGGCCCGGCACGTCACCATCACCAAGGGGCCTACCGATGGGGACCGCCGTGTGGAAATGGAGGAGCCGCCATGCTGATCTTAGCCCTGGAGAGCTCGGCCAAGGCCGCCTCCTGCGCGCTGTGCCGGGACGAATTTTTGGTGGCCCAGAGCTACCAGCACAGCGCCCTCACCCACTCGGTGACCCTTCTGCCCATGGTGGAGGACATGCTGAAAAACTGCGGATACTCTCTGGACCAGGTGGAGCTCATGGCCGTGGCCAAGGGCCCGGGGTCCTTCACCGGTCTTCGCATCGGCGTGTCCGAGGCCAAGGGCCTGGCCTGGGCCAAGGGTCTTCCCTGCGCGGGGTGCTCTACGTTGGAATCCATGGCCTGGAGCCTGAGCCATTTGGAGGGCCAGGACATCTGCTGCGCTATGGACGCGCGGCGAAGCCAGGTCTACGCCGCCCGGTTTCGCATCGAACAGGGCGCGCCCGTCCGGCTCAGCGAGGACGACGCGGTGAGCCTGGACGACCTCTGCGCCGAGATCCAAAAAAATTCTGCCGGAAAATGTCAGATGATAGTTGGAGACGGCTGGCAGTTGTGTTATAATGAATTCCAGCGCCGGGGCGTCCCCTGCCTTGTAGCCCCCGAGGCCCTGCGCTATCCCACCGCCTGGGGCGTGGGGCGCTGCGCGCTGGAGCTTGAGCGCCGGGGCAAGCTGGTCACGGCGGCGGAGCTGGCCCCGGATTATCACAGGTTATCCCAAGCCGAGCGGGAACGTCTGGCCCGGCTATCAAATGACGAAGGAGAGGAAAATCATGGATGAAATGGTACACGTTCTAGACCACCCCCTGCTCCAGCACAAGCTGTCCATCCTCCGCAACAAGAACACCGGCGTCAAGGACTTTCGCGAGGTCGTGGGCGAGATCGCCACGCTGATGTGCTACGAGGCCACCCGGGACCTGCCCGTGGAGCAGGTGGAGATCGAGACCCCCGTGGCCAAGGCCAAGGTCAACGTCATCGCGGGCAAGAAGCTGGCCATCGTGCCGGTGCTCCGGGCGGGCCTTGGTATGGTGGACGGCATTTTGACCCTCATCCCCTCGGCCAAGGTGGGCCACATCGGCCTCTACCGCGACCCCACCACCCACGAGCCGGTGGAGTATTACTGCAAGATGCCCGACGACATCGAGAGCCGCGAGGTCATCATCCTAGACCCCATGCTGGCCACCGGCGGCTCCGCCTCCGCGGCCATCCAGTTCATCAAGAACTACGGCTGCAAGAACATCAAGCTGATGAACATCATCGCCGCCCCCGAGGGCATTGAACGGGTGCGTAAGGACCACCCCGACGTGGACATCTACGTGGCCGCTGTGGACGAAAAGCTCAACGACCACGCCTACATCGTCCCCGGCCTGGGCGACGCGGGCGACCGCATCTTCGGGACGAAGTAAAGACAAGCGCACTGATAACGACAAACAAAGGGACGGTTTTCCTGTCATGCTGACAGGAAAACCGTCCCTACTGTTCCCCCCACTGCCCCGGTCAGTTCAGTCGGTACGCCTCCATCACCGGAGAGAGCCCTTCGTCCAAAAGGAACACCACGTTTTTTCCGCCGGGGAACAGCCAACAATAGAAGGCTCTGCTGTTTTGATCGTCGCTGTATTCTTTTTTGTATGCACACAGTATCCTTCCATCGGCGTCGTAACACGCCTGCCATAACGTCATATTGTCCGGGAACGTGGCGTCGCCCTGCGCGATGACCCGCACCTGAAATGCCGTGCCCTCCGGGTCCACCGGGCACACCTCGACCACATGATCGCCAACCTGCTTTTCGCAAAGGACCGGGCTGCGCCAAGCGGTCTGTCCCAGCGTAACGACTGTCCCCTCCCGGTCCCCGACGATCCGCTCCATCACCTGTTGGGACGGCTCATAAGCTCCGCCCCTGCAGTACCAGCGAAAAAGATACCGCGAGCCCAACTGGACATAGGTGTTTCCGAAGAATATGGGTTGGGCATTGACCGGCGTATCCTCGCCGCCCCACCAGAACTCCCGCAGATCAATGATGGCGTTCCGGCTCAAATAAAAAATATTGTTCCGCAGGTAGATCCCATCATTGTCCACAGCGCCAAATCCGTTTTCCACCGCGCTCAGCCAAAAGCTGTCGGTTCCCGCGGGCTCACTTTGCAGGATACTGTTGTAAAGCCAGCCGTCGCCGGTATACATGACGATGTTATCCTCGTATACGAGGTTGGAGAGGAAACATGTGGAATCCGGGTTGTCCATGGCCGCCAGACCAGCCCAGTGCATCGGCGCGCCGCAGTATTCAAACAGATTGCCTGTGAACCGCTGGTTCTCGTAGCGAATGACCTCCGCCGTATCAGAAGAATAATCGTGCATGGAGGTAATCGTTGCCATAGGACCGCAGTGGTGGATGTAGCTATCGGTGACCGACAGCTCCGTGCTGTAGGTCCCGATGGCGCCCCCGGCGATATGAGGACGGTACAGGCCGTTTTCCTCCAAGATATAATTTGAGGGCCAGCCCCCACACCAGCCAATTTCCAGCTCGCGAAAGCGATAAGACTCCATAGGCGTACCAACGCTCATTCCCTGTGTGCCCATCATGGTGCAGTAACGGATGTCCAGGCCACAAAGGCTTGAGTGGGGAAGCATGTCGATGCCGACGACCTCCTGGGGCACAGAGACCACATCATAGACTTCCGCGGGATTTCCGGCATCGCAGCGCAGGTACAGCTCACCTCTTAAATAGGGGTCGATCCGGTTCTGGAAGTCCGACCGGTCACAGCTTTCCAGATCGAAGAGATCGCAGAAGGTCAGGTCCCTGTCCAGCGCTTGCTCCACGCGGAAGTCCGCGCCGTCCTGATCGACGTATCTGATATCTCCGTCCCACCACGGATAGACCATATCCGCCCAGGTCTCTCCTTCATTGAACACAATGACGTTGGGCGCGCGCAGCTTGCGGGCGGCCTTCCAAATTTTCGCGCCGCTCTGGTCGTAATACAGTTCCCAGAACGCCGGGTCATTCGCCTGGACGATGTCGCCGCGCAGAACGGGCTTCGCGCCCTCGCCATAGGCTCCCACATCCACGCCGTCGATGAAGCCCAGGTTGCGCTGCTGGCCCAGCCCGCCTTCCACATCCACATACCAGGCGCTCCCCCGTTCAAAGAGCACCGCGTCCCCGGCCGTCGGTCCCGCCAGCATGGCACGGTACGGCGTGGCCCAAGCGGTTTCGGGCGAGCGTCCATCGCCAGCGTCATCGCCGTGATTGGAAATGTAGTAGATCGTCCCTGTTACACCGGCCGTACAGTCCGTCACGGCATCGCGTATCTCCTCGCGCCGCTCCTTTGCCATAGCGGTATAGGTCCCGGTGGTATCCAGCGCCCACAGCGCGTAGGCCAACTGTCCCCGTGTCGCGTCGCCTTTCGGGTCCAGGGCGTTTTTATCTGTCACACCGCACATGATCCCATTGTCAAAGGCCCACTTCATGGCGTCTATGGCGTCAGGCCGGACAGCGTCCATATCCACGAAGTGTTCGCTCTGGCCCAGGGTACTGTAACCCTTGTATTTCGCGTAACGGTAAAGTATGACCGCCATATCTTCCCGGGCTATGGCGTGCTCAGGGTCCAGCGCCCCGTCCTCGTATCCGACGATGAGCCCGACGGCCGTGGCCCAGGCCGCGGCTGTGCCATACGTGCTTTCCGCACCGGAAACCTCCTCCAAGTGGTAGAGTGCGTCGACCAGCAAAGCCATGCTCACCGACCCCGATGGGGCAAAGGTCTGATCGGTCATCGGCTCCATCAGTCCTTTTTCCCAGGCAAAGTATACCGCCTGGCAGTACGGCGCGTTCTCCTGGACATCCACAAAGCCGGACCGAGCCTCCGCCGCCCACGCCCGCGGCGAAAACAGCCCCTGCAAAAGGCAGAGGGCAAGAAGAAGGCACCGCGCTTTTATCGTCCGTTTCATGGGTCTGTTCCCCCTTCTTTTCTGTTTCACCGCCGGTAGGACAGCGGGTCGTCGATGAGTCCGATCAAATAGTCGGCGGAGAGGTCGTAGAATTTGCAGAGCCGGACCAGGTCCTCGATCTTCAGCTCCGCCCGCCCCGCTTCAATGTGGTTGTAGCCCTGCTGGGTCTTGTTCAGGAGCCGCCCGATCCTCTCCTGGGTGTAGTCCCCGTCCTCCCGGACGCTCCGCAGCCGCGCGCGATAGTCCATGCCGCACCTCCTTACGTGGATGTCTGCTCCTATCATAGAACACTCATAAATTGAGTATTGACAATTACTCAAAGTCTGAGTATAATTTTGAGCAAGCCTATCGCGCGCTAAAAAGAAGCCATGCGCTGGGCGCATGGCTTCTTTTCGCTTTGCGTTACTGCTGGGGCAAAAAGGTCTCCGGGTCTACGGTCTTGCCCTGGTGGGTCATCTCGAAGTGGAGATGGCTGGCCTTGGCGCTCTCGGCGATGGCGGTCTTGCCAATGGAGCCGATGACCGCGCCGGTGGTGACGCTGTCGCCCACCTCCACCGTAGGCGTACCCGCCAGGTTGGCGTAGAGCGACTGGACCTCGCCGTCGTGGTCGATGACCACGCACTGGCCCATGAGGGGGTCGGCGTAGACGGCGCTGACGGTGCCGTCGGCCACCGCCATGACCTGGGTGCCCAGCTCGGCGGCCAGGTCTAAGCCCTGGTGGGTGCGCCAGTCGCCCATGGTCTCATCGTAGGCCACCACCTCCAGGCTGAAGTCCCCGATGGTCTGGCCCTTCACCGGCCAGGTGTAGACCACCGCCTTGCCCGTGGGGCCCACAGTGGGCTCGGGGGTGGGGGTGGGCGTGGGCTTGGGCGTGGGCTTGGGAGTGGGCTTAGGCGTAGGGGCCGGGGTGGGGACCGGCGTGGGCGTAGCGGGCGGCAGGGTGGGCAGCGCCGCCGAGGGAGCCGGCACCACCACCTGGGCCGGTCCGGCCACAGTCCGCGCGTCCGAGGCGGTCTCGGCCAGAAGGAAGTAGCCCGAAACGCCAATGGCGGCCACGCACAAGATCAGGACGATGTAGAAGCCCTTTCCGGCGAAGAAGCCGCTGACACGCTCGAAGAAGCCGTCTTTGCTGCGTTTTCCTTTCAATTCAAACACCTCCGTGGCACCTATTGTTGCCAGCTTTGGAGATGTTATACACACCCGGGTGCCTTTTCCTGGGAATTTTTTAAGACCTCGTTTAGAATTTCTTCACATTTCTCTGGTAAAGTGTACCCTAGTTTATCATCCCCCGAAGGAGGTCTTGCTTCATGGAGGAAGCGACCAAGTCCGCGCCCAAGTTCACCGCCCCGAAAAAGCGTCGGAAATGGCCCAAGCGGGTCATCATCCTGGCGGTGGTACTGCTGGCCCTTATTTTGCTGTTTCGCGCCTGTGGCGGCTCGGCCACGCAGAGCGCCGGCGGCTCCTTCCTGCCCGCTCAGGCCACCCGGCAGCATCTGGCCGTCACCGTCACCGGCACGGGCACGGTGAAGCCCAACGACGACTACCGCCCCACCACCCTGCTCCGGGGCGAGATCCTCTCCGCCCCCTTTGAGGAGGGCGACCTGGTGGCCAAGGACCAGGTGCTTTTCACCCTGGACCCCACCGACGTGGAGAACAACATCCGCTCCGCCCAAAGCGGCGTGGAGCGGGCCCAGTTGGGGGTGGATCAGGCCCAACTGACCCTGGACAACCTCCTCAAGACCCAAGCCGACAACAAGGACGACATGGCCATCAAGGCCACCGCCACGGGCACGCTGACCAAGCTCTACATAGACCCCGGCGACACCGTGGCCGCCGGCACCCCCATCGCGGATATCCTGGACCGGGACACCATGGAGCTCACCGTGCCCTTCCACGCCGTCCACGCCAAGACCTTCTCCATCGGCCAGAGCGCCCAGGTCACCGTCACCGGCTCGGCCAGCGTCCTCTCGGGCACCATCAGCGAGATCGGCGCGGCGGACCAGGTGATGCCGGGCAACGCCGTGGCCCGACAGGTGGTCATCCGGGTGTCCAACCCCGGGGCCCTGGACCGGGGCTCCACCGCCACCGCCCAGGTGGGGGAGGTGGCCTCGGCGGGGCTTGGCAGCTTTGACTACGCCGCGTCCAAGCAGGTGCTGGCCCTGGCCTCGGGCAAGGTGGAGACCCTCAACGTCCGGGAGGGCGCGCAGGTAGCAAACAACCAGGTTTTGGGCTCCTTTGAGCTCCCCGACCTCCAAAACCAGATCGACAACGCCCGGCTGTCGGTACGAAACGCCCAACTGTCCCTCTCCGACGCCCAGGAGGCCCTGCGCATCGCCCAGGACCTGCTGGACGACTACACCATCACCTCCCCCATCGACGGCACCGTCATCGAGAAGAACTACAAGGCCGGGGACAACATCGACCCCTCCACCGCCGCCGCCTCGGGCCAGAACGCCTGCATGGCCGTCATCTACGACCTGTCCCGGATGACCTTTGACATGAACGTCTCCGAGCTGGATGTGAGCAAGCTGAAGGTGGGCCAGAGCGTCACCTTCACCTCCGACGCTTTGGAGGGCCAGACCTTCACCGGCCATGTGGACAAGGTCAACATCAACGGCGTCACCCTCAACGGTTCCACCAACTACCCCGTTACCATCGTCATTGACTCCGGCGAGGGGCTCTATCCGGGCATGAACGTCTCGGCCACCATTTTGGTGGAGGAGATCGGAGAGGTCCTGGCCATCCCCGTGGACGCGGTCCAGCGAGGCAACACCGTGCTGGTGGCTCCGCCGGAGGCCCTGAACAGCAAGGGCGAGCTCACCGACCCCGCCAAGCTGGAGGAGCGGGCGGTGGAGCTGGGCCGGGGCGACAGCGAGAGCATCGAGGTCCTCAGCGGCCTGGCCGAGGGCGAGACCATCGTTATCCCCAACATGGCCTCCAACGCCATGGCCCAGATGATGGGCATGATGCAGTGATAGGAGGTCAAGCCTTGGAGCACCTCATTGAATTTCGGGATATCTATAAAATATATCACATGGGCGACACGGACGTTCACGCCCTAGACGGGGTGAGCCTCACCATCGACGAGGGCGAGTTCGTGGCCATCGTGGGCCAGTCGGGCTCGGGCAAGTCCACGGCCATGAACATCATCGGCTGTCTGGACGTGCCCACCTCGGGGAGCTACCACCTGGGCGGCGTGGACGTGTCCACCATGGACGACGACCAGCAGGCCGAGGTCCGCAACAAGATGCTGGGCTTTATCTTTCAGCAGTATAACCTCATCCCCAAGCTCACCGTGCAGGAAAACGTAGAGCTGCCCCTTTTGTACGCCGGTATCTCCGCCGACGAGCGCCGGGAGCGGGCCATCCGTTCTCTGGAGCGGGTGGGTCTGGCCGACAAGCGCAAAAATCTGCCCTCTCAGCTCTCCGGCGGCCAGCAGCAACGGGTGTCCATCGCCCGGGCCCTGGCGGGCCAGCCCTCGGTGATCCTGGCCGACGAGCCCACCGGCGCGCTGGACTCCCGCACCGGACGGGAGGTCCTGTCCTTCCTGCAGCAGCTCAACGCCGAGGGCAACACCGTGGTCCTTATCACCCACGACAACTCCATCGCCGTCAAGGCAAAGCGCATCGTCCGCCTCCAAGACGGCAGGATCATCTACGACGGCGACGCCCACGACCCCGCCGCCGTGGTCCAGCCCGAGGAGGACACGTCTGAGGAGGTGGGCGCGTGAACTTCACCCAATCCTTCCGCCTGGCTCTCAAGAGCCTGATGCTGAGCAAGATGCGCTCTCTTTTGACCATGCTGGGCATCATCATCGGCGTGGCCGCCGTCATCATCATCACCTCCCTGGGCAACGGGATGCAGACCTACATGAACGACCAGTTCGAGCAGATGGGCTCAAACCTGATCCAGGCCCAGGTCATGGACTACGGCTCCAGCCGCACGGTGGACACCGACGATATGCAGGCCCTGGTGGACAAATACCCCCAGTACCTCTCCGGCGTGACGCCCTATCTGAGCACCCAGGTGGTGGTCCGCCACGGCAGCGAGGAGGACGACTTCCAGCGCACCAGCGTCTACGGCGTGGGCGAGACCTTCTTCAACGTGGAAAAGGCCACCACCATGCAGGGAGAATCCCTGGCCCAGGGCCGTTTCTTGACCTATCTGGACGTGAAGCGGGTCCAAAACGTGTGCGTCATTGGCTCCTATCTGGCCCAGCAGGCCTTTGACGGCAGCGCCATGGGCAAGACCCTCACCCTCTCCGGCGACCCCTATACCGTCATCGGCGTGCTGGACCAGACCGGCGACGGCTCCAAGGGCAGCGGCGACGACACCATCTACATCCCCTACACCAAGGCCCAGCGGGCCGGAGCGGGCCAGGGCTTTACCATGTTCCTCTTCACCGCCGCCTCCCGGGACAACGCCCAGGCGGCCAAGGGCCTGATCGAGCGGCGGCTCCAAAAGACCTTCGGCGACGGCTCGGGGGACTACTTCGTCATGACCGCGGCGGAGATGATGGACGCCATGAACTCCATGCTCAGTATCGTCATGGCGGTATTGACCCTCATCGCCGCCATCTCCCTGCTGGTGGGCGGCATCGGCATTATGAACATCATGCTGGTGTCCGTCACCGAGCGTACCCGGGAGATCGGCGTACGCAAATCCTTGGGCGCCAAGGGGAAAAACATCCGGGGCCAGTTCATCATCGAAGCGGGCACCACCTCGGCCATCGGCGGCGTCATCGGTATCGTGCTGGGCGTCCTCTTCGCCAACCTTATCACCTTTGTTTTGAGCTCGGTGGTGGGCGGCGAGGCGGCTAACTTCCAGGCCATACCCACCGCCAGCGGTATCATCACCGCCTTCGGCGTCAGCGTGGGCATCGGCGTGCTCTTTGGCTATCTGCCCGCCAACAAGGCGGCCAAGCTCAACCCCATCGACGCTCTACGGTATGAGTAAAGGAGAGAACCCCATGAAAAAACGTGTTGTATCCATTCTGCTCACCGCCGCTATGGCGGCGGCGTTGGCCTCCCCCGCCCTGGCCGACGTCTACGATGTGCCGGAAAAGGAAAAGGCGGCGGTCCTCCGGGAGCTGGAGATCATGGTGGGCGACGAGACCGGCGCGCTGCACCTGGAGCGCGGCGTCACCCGGGCCGAGTTCACCAAGCTCCTGATCGCAGCCTCCCCCTATAAAGACGCCGTAGGCAACGCCGCGGGCACCGACCCCTACCCCGACGTGTCCCACCGCAGCTGGTACGCCCCCTACGTCCGCACGGCGGTGGACTGCGGTCTGGCCAAGGGCGACGAGCAGGGCTGGTTCCACCCCGATGACCCCATCGCCCTGCGGGAGGGGGCCACGATGGCCGTGCGGCTGCTGGGCTATCAGGATACCGACTTCAGCTCTCCCTGGCCCGCGGGCCAGATGGCGCTGTTTCGCTCTTTGGACCTGGACGCCGGGCTCACCGCCCAGGACGGTCTGGACCCTCTGACCCGGCAGGACTGCCTGCACCTCTTTTATAACCTCCTGTGCGCCAAGAACAAGTCTGGCCAGGACCACATCAACCTGCTGGGCTCTATCCTCAATCAAGACGGCGAGGTGGACGTGGCCGCGCTATTTCAGGTAGAGCAGGAGGGCCCCATCCCCCTCACCGATGGCTGGCAGAGTTTGTTACCATTCTCTTTGAACGATGCGTTGATTTTCCGGGATGGTGAGCGCGCCGAGCTTTCCGACCTCCGGGAGTGGAACCTTGTGTACTGGGCCAAGGACGCGGCCATCCTGCTGGCGGTCTCCGGTGGCCAGGGGGCCATGGGCCAGCTCACCGCCTCGGTGGAGGGCCCGGTGGTAGCCGAGGGAAACTGGCAGGGCAAGCTGCCCTTTGACCTCACCGCCACCACCCCCGTCACCCGCAACGGCGCCCGCTCCAGCGTCAGCGCCATCACCGGCGGCGAGGTGGTCTACTGGTCCAAGTACGCCCGCGCCCTCTACGTCTACGACAAAACGGTCACCGGCACGGTGGAGGCGGTCTCCCCCTCCCTGGCGTCCCCCACGGCGGTGACCATCGCCGGCGTGCCCTACGCCCTGGAGACCCTGGAGGCCCAGTATGCCTTCTCCGACCTGGGCCCCTACCGCAAGGGCGACCGGGTGCGGCTGCTGCTGGGCCGCACCGGTGGCGCGGCGGCGGTGCGGAGCCTGAGCGAGACGGACAGCCTGGTCCAGACCGGCGTGGTCTCCGCTCTGGAGAGCCGGAGCTACACCGATGAAAACGACAAGCCCTATGCCGCCAAGGTCATCGTCCTCACCGCCGCCGACGGCCAGAGCTACGCCTACCCCTACCCCTGGAAAAACGCCGACGACTTTGATCCCGGCGACCTGGTCCAGGTGAAGCTCCAGGGGAGCTCCACCGCCGTCACCCGCCTGGGCCGCAGCGCCGTCACCGGCACGGTGAACGCCCAGGGTACAAAGCTGGGCGCGCTGCGGCTCTCCCCCGACGTGGACATCCTGGACACCTACGGCCAGCACACCACCCGCACCATCTCCCCTTCCCGGCTGGCCAACGTGGAGCTCACCGCCGACATGGTCCGCTGGTATGAGCTGGACGACTCCGGCGCGATCCGGGTTCTGATCCTGGACGATGTCACCGGCGACAGCCACAGCTACGGCGTCCTCACCGATTCCGAGACCACCTCCATTCCCGCCACCGGCATGGGCACCCTGGCCTCCCAGAGCGTCTACACCGTGGACCTGGGGGGCCGCCAGCAGGTCCTCCCCGTCTCGGGCAAACGCTTCCCGGTGGAGAAGGGCCCCTTCTGCCTGGCCATGGACGGCCAGGACATCAAGGAGATGCGCAGCCTTCACAAGCTGGCCGACGTGACCCTGGACGGCCAGGACGCGGTGTCCGGCGGCAAGCGCTGGCCCCTGGCCGACGGCGTGGTCTACTATACCTATAATAAGGACCGGGCCTACACCCTGGCCTCCCGGGACCAGGTCCTGGCCAGCGGCTGGAGCCTCTCCGCCTGGTACGACGCCCAGCCCTCCGCCGGCGGACGGGTCCGGGTCATCGTGGCCCAGGAGAAGTAATGGTCCGTAACCTTTTGTTTCTGAAAGGTCGTTTCCCAAATTTGGGAAACGACCTTTTTGCAATCTATCCTTCATTTTTTATGTCACCCAAGGTGAGCTCCGCTGAAATCTGCGCATTTTGCATAATGCCGTCGAAACCTTGAAAAATCAGCGATTTTTGAACTATGTGCACCTACGCTTCCAAATTTTACTTGTCCTTTTTGTGCAATTTTTTTGATTATAGGGGTTGCATTGTCCTGCAAAATCGGTTACAATACGGTTACAAACAGAAACAAACTGTTTGGAAGGAGTGCAACCCATTATCATGTTTATGAAGAAATCGACCCGTTCGGCTCTGGTGCTGCTGGCGGCGCTGACCTTTGCGGCCCCCGTCATCTCTGCCGTATCCAGCCTGCCCGCCCCTCAGGTGGCCGCGGCGGCGGCGGAGGTCGCCAGTCAGAGTGCGGAGCAGATCCAGCTCCAGAGTCAGGTCACCTACAACTCGGTCCGCGTGAACGGCGCGCCCATGACCACCGACCCCATGGTCACCGACGTGAACGGCGAGACCTACGTCTCCCTCCGGGCGGTGGCCCAGGCGCTGGACAGCGATGTGGAGGCCATCTGGGACGGCCGGCAGGCCAAGGTGGTGCACTGGGGCGTGGTGGACGTGATCGCCGTGCCCGGCCAGTGTTATGTCACCGCCAACGAGCGCTGCCTGTACGTCCCCAATGGCGTCCAAACCGCCAACGGCTCCGTGCTGGTGCCCCTGTCCACGGTGTGCAAGGCCTTTGACGCCAGCTACGTGGCCAACGCCGACGGCACCTTCGACCTGACCCGGGGCTCCGGGGCCATCACCCCCGCCGGGCAGTTCTACAACGCCGACGACCTCTACTGGCTCAGCCACATCATCAACGCCGAGAGCGGCAACCAGCCCCTGGCGGGTAAGATGGCCGTGGGCAACGTGGTGCTCAACCGGGTGGCGGACAGCCGCTTCCCCGACACAGTAAAGGGCGTGGTCTTCCAGAAGAACCAGTTCACCCCGGTGAAGAACGGCTCCATCAACAAGACCCCCAACGCCGAGAGCGTGCTGGCCGCCAAGCTGTGCCTGGACGGCGGCGAGGCTTTGGAGGGCGTGCTGTGGTTCAACGTCAAGGGCCTGCGTAGTTGGGCCAGCCGTAACCGCCCCGTGGTGGCCACCATCGCCGGGCACACGTTCTTCGCCTGAGCTCCGGAGCAAGGCAAAAAGAGAGACTGGCTTACGCCAGTCTCTTTTTTGTCGCTTTTTATCCGGCTTACCGCTCCTCCAGCGGCACATAGGTCCCCTTGGGCATGACCGCCCGGTAGGCGGGACGGATGATCTTGTTGCCCGGGTTGTAGAGCTCCTCGATGCGGTGGGCGCACCAGCCCACCACCCGAGCCACGGCAAAGAGCGGCGTATAGAGCTCGGGGGGGATGTTCATCATCTTATAGACAAGGCCCGAGTACATATCCACGTTGGCGCACATGATGCGCTGCTCGCCCCGGACCTTGCCCAGCACGCCGGGGGTGAGCCGCTCCACAGTCTCAAAGAGCTGGAACTCCTTGGAGTAGCCCTTCTGCTCGGCCACCTTTTTGGCAAAGTCCTTGAGCAGCACGGCCCGGGGGTCGGAGACGGTGTAGATGGCGTGGCCCATGCCGTAGATGAGCCCGGAGCCATCCCCGGCCTCCTTTTGGGCGATCTTGGTGAGGTAACGCTCCACCTCGTCCTCGTCGGCCCAGTCGGCCACGTTGGCCTCGATACCCTCGAACATCTCCATGACCTTCTTGTTGGCGCCGCCGTGACGGGGCCCCTTCAGCGAACCCACCGCCGCGGCGATGGAGGAGTAGATATCCGTCCCCGCAGAGGAGAGCACCCGGCAGGCGAAGGCGGAGTTGTTGCCGCCGCCGTGCTCCATGTGGAGCACCAGGCACAGGTCCAGCAGCCGGGCCTCCATCTCGGAGAACTGGCTGTCGGGCCGGATGGAGCGAAGGAAATCCTCGGCGACAGCCAGGCCGGGCTTGGGGCGGTGGAGGTAGAGGCTCTCGTCGTCGTAGTAGTGCCGCTTGACGGCGAAGGCGTGGGCCACGATAGTGGGCACCCGGGCGATGATCTGCAGCGCGTGCAATATCTCGTTCTCCAGGCCCTCATTTTCCGGGTGGTCGTCGTAGGAGTAGAGGGCCAGGACGGACCGGGCCAGCTTGTTCATGATGTTGGGGCTGGGGGCCTTGAGGATCATGTCCTCGGTGAAGCCCGCGGGCAGGGTGCGGTAGTGGTCCATGAGCTGGGAAAAGGCCTCCAACTGCTCGGGGGTGGGCAGGTGCCCAAAGAGGATGAGAAAGCTCGTCTCGGCGTAGCCGAAGCGGTCTTGCTCCTGAAAGCCCCGGATCAGGTCGGTGATGGCGATGCCCCGGTAGAAAAGCTGGCCCTCCATGGGCATCTTCTCGCCGTCTTGGATGTAGTAGCCCCGGACGTTACCGATCTGGGTGACCCCGGCCACCACGCCGGTGCCGTCGGCGTTGCGCAGGCCACGCTTCACGTCCCACTTCTCGTAATACCCCGGGTCGATGCGGTTATATTGGGCAAATTCCCCGCATATGCTGCTGAGGATGGGGTTCTCCGCAAAGGGATTCTTGGTTTCCATGACTGTCTCCTTTTTGCAAGTAAAAGCTGTTCGTGATTCATTTTACTCGTTTGTCCCGAGAAAGTCAAGGGAGAGTGGCAAGATGACGGTTCCAAAGGAGGTGGCAGCGGCCCTGGGGTGCCTGGCCGCCGTATTCACCGCGGCGGCGGTGGGCTTTTCCCCGGCCCAGGCCCAGCAGCGTGGACAAGCCCTGCCCGACTCCTCTCCCCCGCCCTCGGCCCAAGTCCGTGGCGTAGGACGGCCCAGCGCGGGTACTTCCATCCGGCTGCTGCAAAGCGACGGTACGGTGGCCACGCTACCCTTGGAGGAATACGTCCAGGGCGTGGTCACCGCCGAAATGCCCGCCTCCTTCCAACCGGCGGCCCTGGAGGCCCAGGCGGTCTGCGCCCGGACCTACGCCCTCTCCCGGGCCCAGGCCGGCTCCCATGGCCCGGAGGCCGATGTCTGCGCCGACCCCGGCTGCTGCCAGGCCTACGCCGCGGAGGACCCCGCCGACTGGGGACCACATACCGAAGAATATAGTATGAAGCTCCGCGCCGCCGTTCAGGCCACCCAGGGCCAGGTCCTGCGCTCAGACGGCAAGCTCATCTCCGCGGTCTTCCACGCCTCGTCCGCAGGCTACACTGCCCCCGCCCAAGCGGTCTGGGGGGCCCAGGTGCCCTACCTGGTCAGCGTCTCCACCCCAGAGACCCCCGAGACCGTGCCCAAGCTGGAGAGCGAGGCCACCTTTCCCAGCGACGAATTTCGCTCCATTTTTCTGGAAAAACATCCAGAGGCCGACCTCTCCGGAGCGCCCAGCGGCTGGTTCGGCCCGCTGGAGCGGGCAGACTGGGGCGGCGTGGAGCGCGTCAGCATCGGCGGCGTGAGCCTCACCGGCAGCCAGGTCCGCAGTCTCTTCGGCCTGCGCTCGGCCCGGTTCGACGTGGCCGCCGGGGAGACGGCCGTCACCTTCCACGTCAGCGGCTACGGCCACGGCGTGGGCATGAGCCAATATGGGGCCAATTTGCTGGCCCAGGAGGGCCAAAGCTGCAAGGAGATCCTGGAGCACTACTACCCCGGCGCGGAGCTGGGCGGGCTGTAAAAAGACCGGCAGAGGGAAATCCCTCTGCCGGTCTTATTTTGCTGGGATGGGATCAGTAGACGGTCACATCGTCGCTCTGGGGCGCAGAACTGGTCTTGTCCACCCAAAAGAGCTTGAGGTGGGCGCCCTTGGTCATGGTGGCCTCAGCCTTGTCAGCGGTGATGAACGCGATATCCACAAGGCGGCCACTGGCATCATAGGTAGCAGCCAGGACCATATCCTGCGCGGTCACGTTGTTAACGGTGAGCTTGCCGGTGAGGTTCACATAGCGCCAGGGCAGATCTCTGAACGCACCGTCCAAAATACCGTTCGCCGCACCGCCAGCCTCGGGCATTCCGGTGACCTCCACCACATCGCTTTCGCCGGCGCTGTTGACGGCCACCACGGTGAAGGTATACTTCATACCGTTGGTCAGCGAGGGGAAGGTATAGCTGGTCTGATCAGCGGCCAGCTTGACCTCCCGCACCGCGCTGGGAGGCGCGGTGATGCGGACGATATAGCCCGTCAGCTCCTCGCCGCCGTTATCCGCGGGAGCGGCCCAGGACACACGCACCTGCTTGTCGCCCTCGGTGGTGGTCACCTGGGTGGGAACAGAGGGGACCTCCGGCTTCACGATGACGGTGATGCTGGGGGTACGCTCGGCGGCGGCGTTGTCAGCGTCCACCACGCAGGTGTACACGCCCGCGTCGGTCATCTCCACCGCGTCCAGGGTAAAGGTCTTCTCCGTGCAGCCCAGCGCTTGGCCGTCCTTGCTCCACGCATAGGTCAGCGCGGCGTTCTCGACCACGCCGACGTCATCCTCCACATGGGCGTTGACGGTCAGCTCCAGAGTGTCTCCCCGGCCCAGCTCCACCTTGCCGCCCTGGGGGCCTCCGGTGTAGCTGTCAATGCGAACGACCTTAGCGCCCCGATGGCGGACGTACAGGGTGGTGGACACATCCTCCGCGGCGTCCCAGTTGTTGTTTCCAGCGAAGCTGGCGGTGACAGTATAGGCCACGTCGTCGGTATCGCTGGTGTTGGCGGGCAGAGTTGCCAGCCAGTTCCACTGGCCCTCGGTATGGGTGGTCACCGTGGCCCCGGTATCATTGGGGGTGATGGTGACTGTGGGATGGCAGCCGTTGGGCGCCTCCACGTGCAGGTTGATGGTGCCGCCCTTGGCGGTGACGCCGTCGTTCCGGGCGGTGATGGCCAGGGTGGCCTTGTTCTTCTCAATGGTCAGGGTGAAGCTGGCGCTCTTGGTGGGATCCTTGGTGCTGGTGGCGGTGATGGTGCTGGTGCCCGCCTTCAGCAGATTTACCACGCCAGCGGAGGACACGGTGGCCATCAGCGGGTTGCTGGCGGTCCAGGTGACCTCCCGGTCGGTGACGGTGACCTCCTCGGCGGGGATGCCGGAGATGGCCACGTCGGCGGTCAGGCTCAGAGTCTCGCCCATCTTGACGGTGAGGGCGTTGCCCACGGCCACGCCGTCCTTCTTGATGGTCACGCTGTCCACGGTGACCTTCCGAACGTTGATCTGGTAGGTGCCCTTCACGCCGGAGCCGTCCTTGGCGGTGGCGGTGATGGTGGCGGTACAGGGCTGGGCGTTGGCGGCCACGGTGACCTGGCCGTGGTCGTTCACGGTAACGCCCTTGGCCACGCTGTCGCTGGTCCAGGAGAGGCTGGGATCGTCCGCGTCCTCAGGCAGGACCGTGGCGGTCAGGTTCACCGTGGTGGACTTGGTCGCGTCCACGGTGACGATGTTATGACCGTTGATGGTGATGCTCTTCACCTTCACCGGCTCGGCCACCTTGGGGGTAACGGTAATCTCGCAGGAGGCGCTCTTGCCGCCGCAGGAGGCGGTGATGGTGGCCTTACCCGCCTGATAGGTGGTGACAGTGCCCATGGACACGGTGGCCACCTTGTTGTTGCTGGTGGTCCAGGTCACGTTCTTGATGGTGGCGTTGGCGGGGCTTACCGTGGCGATCAGGGTCACGTTGTTGCCCGCCTCCACGCTGGCGGTGGTCCGGTTCAAGCTCACGCTCTCCACCGGCACAGTCTCGCCGCTGGCCACAGTGGTCTCCACCACAGCCACACGGATGATCTCCACGCCCCGGAGGTTGGGGTTGTTGGGGTCATTGCTGGCCGCGAAGGTGCCCTCGTACTCCACATCGGACTCGGTGACGCCCTTGGGGGCCACGATGGTATAGGTGCCCTCGCCCAGGTCATACATCACACTGGCGGTGGTGTTGCCCAGGTGCCCCTCAATGGTGTCGCCTGCGGTGTTGACCACCCGGTTGCCCGAGGCGTCCTTCAGCGCGATGGCGGAGCGGTTCTTGCTGGAGGTGGACATATAGTTGATGGTCACCTTGGCCGTGGCGCCGGGGCTGACGGTGAACTGCAGACCGCCGGCCTCGCCGGTGCCCGTCAGCAGAGACCGGGTGGAATAATCGCTCTTGCTGGCGTCCTTGGCCTTCCACTTGTTGGCGCCGGTGGAGGTGAAGTAGCCCTCGGTGCCCGTGGTGGTCCCGGCGGTGATGGCCTCCTCACCCTTGGTGTGGTCGGCCACATCAGCGGGGCCGTCCTGGGTGGCGGCAAAGGTGTAGGTCTTGGTGGACACGGGGACGATGGTCACGTTCACCGTCTCGGTAAAGCCGCCCACGCTGGCGGTGACAGTGGTGGAGCCGGACTTATTGCCGGCAGGCTTGATCAGGCCGTTGGCGGCCACGATGGCGATGCTGGTGTCCGCGCTCTTCCAAGTGACCTTCTTGCTGGTGGCGTTGGCGGGATAGACGGTGGCCACCACCCGCTCGCCGTTGGCGTCGTTCTGCAACAGGGTGACGCTGTGGGTGCTCAGGCTCAGGCCCTGCACGGGGATGGTCTCGCCGCCGGGGGTGTCGCCGCTGTCGTAAATACCCTCCATCACGTGGCACATGGTGCACTCGCCGCCCACATAGTCATGGGCGATCATGGGGATGTCCTGACGCTCCACCGTGCCGCAGCCGGTGCAGGTGCGGATCTCAGTGCCCACCTTGATGCAGGTGGGGGCCACGGACTGGGTCCAGGGAGTGAAGGTGTGCTCTCTGGGGGCGGCGGAGGCGGACTTCACGATCTTCAGCTCGCTGATGGAGGCCTCCTTAGACACGCCCTTGGTGAAGACAGCGGGCTGGATATAGTAGACGCCCGCGGGCAGGTTGGTGGCGGTGCCGCTGTCCACCAGCACGGCGTTGCCGGCGGCGTTGGCCAGGTTGAAGGCAGTGCCCGTCACGGTCACGTCCACCCGCTCATCCACCTGGAACACGATGTTCTTGCCGATAGAGTCCTTGCCGAACTTCAGCGGGTTGGTATTGCCTTTGGTGACGTTAAAGACCACGTTGTCCACCGTGCAGCTGGCGCTGGTGATCTTCGTGGTGTCCATGGTGTAGGGCAGCACAACAGAGGCCTTGGGCATCCGGCTCTCGTCAATGTTGGGCTCGACCTCCTCGGGGGTGATGATCTGAGTCTTCATAGGTCCGGCGTAGGCCAGGATCTTGGCCCGGGCCACGGTGTGGTCGGTGTCCAACTGATAGTCCATGGTGGGGATGTAGCTCTTGGTGCTGTCCAGCTCAAAGCTCTCATAGGGATGCTGGCTCTTGGTCGGGACCTTCTGGCTCTTGCTGCTGACAATGGTGCCCTCGTGGGCGTACTGGTTGCTGGAGATGGCGTCGTTGAAGCTCTTGATGGCGCCGCCGCCCTCCTTGCTGATCAGAGCCACGCGGTTACAGTTCAAGAAGGCGTTATACTCCGAGAAGATATAGGTGTTGGCCCGGGCGTCCTGGGCGTAATCGGTCTGACCGTCATAGATACAGTTGTAGATATGGACGTTGGCGTTCCGGGACAGAGGACCGCGGGCGCCGCAGCCCTTCCAGTAGTTGTGGTGCCAGGTGATGTTGTACTGGTAGTTGTCGCCGTTGGCGCCGATGAGGTTGGTCTTGTGGTAGTTCTCGAAATAGTTGTAGCTCATGGTCATGTACTCGCCGCGCTTGAAGTCGCAGGCGCCGTCGCCCTCGTCCTTATCGCTTTCAGCGGGGTTGGGGATGGTGGGAGCGTAGAAGGAGCAGTTGTGGACCCAGCACCGCGCTACAGTGATGGTGTCCTTGGCGCCCTCCATGCCCACACAGTCCTCGGGGACGTTGCGGAAGGCGATGTTGCGCACCTCGAAGCCCAGGCCCCGGCCGGCGGCGGGGTCGTCGCTGTGGGCCATGAAGTGAAGGCCCCAGCCGTTCATGCAGGCGTCGGTGCCAATGCCCTCGATGGTCACGTTCCGGGCCCGGGCCATACGGGCCATGCCGCCGTTGTCGCCCACGCTGCCGCCATTGTCCAGGCTGTCATAGTCGGTCAGGCCGTTGATGCTGGGATTGGGGTAGGTGTTCTGTACGTCGCCCACAATGCGGACCACCAAGGGGATCCTATCGTCGGCCAGCTTCTTGAGGATGTTCTGGTTGCTGTTGGCCTTACCGCCCTTGCTGGTCAGGCCGCCGGCAGACTCCGCGCCGGCGGAGTTCAGAATGTTGCCGATGCCGGTGACGGTGGTGCCGTCAGGGGCGGTCACGGTGACGGTGTTCTTGTTCTCATTGGTGACGTAGAGAACGATGGCGTCCTCCTTCAAAAGGCCATCATCCCGGTACGCGCCCACGCCCTCGGTGTAGTTCCAATGGGCGTAGCCGCTGCGGTCGTAAGCGTCCACCACCACATTCTCCGCGGCGTAGTTCACATTGTCGGCGGTGACGGTCAGCTTATAGGTGCCCGAGGGAATGCCAGGGATGTCGATGCGGGTCTTGCCGTTCACGGTGCGCACCAGGAACTCCAGGCCCTCCTCGTCCAGCTCCCCGGCCATGTGGCCCGACCAGGTAACGGCGGTCACCTGCGCGGGGGTAAACTGGTCAGTCTCTACGTACATGGCCTCGAACCAGCCGCCGACCCCGGTGAGGGACTTGGCGATGAGCTGGTGGCAGATGGTGCACACGCCGTCGCTGCCCAGGGTGTGAGGGGTGACCTTCTTGGTGGTGTAGTCGCACCGCTTGCAGTATTCATAGGCGGCGTAGCCGTCGGCTGCGCAGACCGGGGCCTTCTCCGGCACCTGGACCTTGTCGTGGCCCAGAGCGGGAACGGTGAGCTCGTGGGTCACGTCGCACTTGGCGTCCGCCGTGCAGCCCACCCGCTCGATACCGGTCTCGGTACAGGTGGGCTGCTTGGTCACCGTGCCGGAGCCCAACTCGCCCCAGACGTGCTCATGGATGCTGGGCAGCTCCTTGCCGCAGACGGTACACGTATTCTCCTTGTCGCCGGTCCCCCGCTTGTGCTCGCCGGTGGCCTTGATGACCTCCTTGGCCTTCAGCACGGCGTTACACTTGGAGCAGTAGGTCTCGGCGGTGTAGCCGTCCTCCACGCAGGTGGCGGCCTTGCCGGGCCGGGTGGCCTCGGTGTGGCCCGGGGCGGTCAGCACCGTGGTCTTGGTCTTGGTGCAGCCGGGGACGGTGCACTTGTAGACGATCTTGCCGTCCACGGTGCAGGTGGGCTCAGTGCGGACGCCCGCGTCCCACTCGCAGGTGTGGTCAGGGGCCCACTCCAGCCAGAAGATATTGGCCTCCTTCTTGCCCTTGGAGATGGTATGCTGGCCCGGGGCTAGATTCGAGTTCTCGTAGACCTGGGTGCCTGTGCCAATGGCGATCGCGGTACCGTCCAGCGTAAAATCGGACTCTTTGGTGCTACTGGCCCGGGTCACGAACAGCATCCGGAAGGTGCCGCTCTGCTCGGCAGGAATGGTGAAGGTGATGTTATTCCCAGCGGCCAGCTTGGCCCAGCGGGTATAGTTCACCCCGCCATGGGTGATGTTATACTTCTCCAGAGTGGTGCTCTCCGTACTGTCCTGCACGGTACACGGGACAGTGAAAAAGCTCTGGTCGGGCGTGGCGTCCATGGCCTTCCACGTCTGGACCGGCGCGGTGGCCAGGGTGTCCGCCAGGTCGTCTTCGTTGAGGGAAGGTCCATCAGCCACAGCGGGGCTGTGGCTGTCCATCGTGCCCACACCCTGGGGGTGGGGGTCCTCGGCCACGGCCTGGTCGTCGGTCATCATGGGCCGGGCGGCCATAGTCGGGACCGCCAGGCTCAGGGCCATGACCAAGGTCAGGACCAGAGCTGTCCAACGTTTCGCGCGATGCGTACTCATTTCTTCTATCCCTCCAAATATTTTTTGGGTGAAAGCCCAACTTCCACCCATTGTCACACTGCCCTATATTTTAGCACAATCAACAAGGAAGTCAATAGACCTACGGACTTTTTGCACATTTTTTCACAGCGGTTTTGGAAGTGTCTGGAAACATAGGAAGAAAAAGTCGGCAGGGCTATGCCCTGCCGACTTTTGCGTACAAATTTCTTCGATCTCTTACTTACTCTCAGTAACGGTGACCTCCACCTTGAAGATATTGTTCTTCTTGGGGCTGCCGCCCAGGTAGTACGTCCCGGCCTTGTCCAGGGTAAGGGTCTCCACAGCGGTCTGGCTGCTGGTGGTGAATTTAGTTGTTCCCTTGGCCGCTTCGTTGCCGTTGGCGTCCAGGGCCACCATATACCGGCCATCGGTGTCATTGCTGCCGCCGATGGCCCAGACCTTCACCGTGGCAGGGCCTGTGGTGGTAAAGCCGATGGCGTCGGCGGGCTTGCCCAGATTGTCCTCCGTCTCATCCTTGGCCTTCACGCCGCCGTTGAAGTTGATGCGGTAGGTGCCACTGTAATCCGAGATGGTCTTCTTGCTGTAGTCGATCTTGGTGCCGCTGGAGGTGCCAATAGCCCCGGCGTAGACGGTGAAGAAGCCCTCAGTGCCCTGCTGGCTCAGCACCTCATAGGCGGCGCAGCTATAGATGTCATGCGGGGTCGTGCTGGTGTCTTTCCCATTGGGGGTCAGCGTGCCAAATACGCCATCGCCTGTCAGGATATAGGTCTTGGTGGTGGTCTCGCCAGGATCGGGGTCGGGCGTGGGGGTGACGCTGGAGCCGCCCACCTCCGCCGCCGGGCTCTGGGGAACGCTCTTGGCGTCCACCCAGAAGAGTTTGAGCCTGGCGTCCTTGGCGATCTGGGCGGTGGCCTTGCCGATGTTCAGCTTCGCCATGCCCACCATGCGGCCGCTGGCGTCGTAGTTGGCGGCCAGGACTGTGTCCCCGGCCTCCATGCCGGTGATGGTCAGCTTCTCGGCGGCGGGGTCATAGAGGTAGCCCAGATCCCGGGTCTTGCCGTCCAGGTAGTTCATCTCGACGGTCTGCGTATCCTCTGCGCCGCAGACCGAGCAGGTGCGCTTCGCCTCGCCGTTGGCGTCGGGCTCGCTCCACGCGCCCCAGGTGTGATTTTCGGTGGGGGTGGGATAGCGGTAATCCTTGGTACCGCACTTGGAGCAGGTCCGCTCGTCCAGGCCGCCCTTGCCGCAGGTGGCTTCCCGAACGGTGATCCACTCACCCCACTCGTGCTGCTGCTCGTCGGTGGTCTCGGTGACGGTAGCGCTGTAAAGGCGAACGGTGTTGGTGGCGTTGCCCAGGTCAGAGCCCATAATGGTATAGGTCCCGGCGGCCAGGTTTTCAAAGGTCACGTCCTTGGCCACCTTGGCCGTGCCGCTGGTGGTAAAGCAGGTCCCCGTCTGGCCGTCCATGGAGCCGGTCACAGCCTGGTCGGCGGCGTTATGCACCACCAGAGTGGATTTAGCGCTTGAGCCCGTGGAGCTGAAACGCGCCACCAGCGTGGCGGGAGCCGCGGAGTCGGACACGGTAAACTGGAAGCCGTTGCTGCCCGACTGGGACAGCTCGAAGAACTCGGTGGTGGCGCCCACATTGGAGGCGTTGGCGGTGCGCTTGTCTACCGCGCCCTTCATGGTGAAGTATCCATCCGCCACACCGGCCAGCTCGGCGGCGGTAAGCGCACTCTTCTTGCTATCTGTCAGTGGAGCGGTCATCTTAAAGTCAGCGGCCCTCAGGACCTTGTTGACGCCGCTGACCACAGGGCCAGTACCGCCGCCCGTGGATATATCCGTTTGGCACTCGTCGCACTTGCCATCGCCGTTGGTGTCCTTATGACCACCGGGGATCGCCCGGGTATCGGTGACGCCGCAGCCGGGATACAGGCAGGTGCGGGTCTCCACGCCGTCGGCAGTGCAGGTTGCGGGCTTGGTGACGGAGTAGGCGCCCCAGGTATGCTCGGTATGGGTCCCGCCGGAGCTCTGGGTGACCATGCCGCCCACCGAGATCAGGTTGGTCTTGTAGTTCGTCACCGCGGTCTTCAGCGCGGAGATGACCGCGTAGTTGGAGTCTTCAATGGCGTTATTAAAGGTCCACTTGAAGTCGCCGCCCTCCACGCGCCCGGCGTACTTCATCACCTTCTCCCGGGCCACAGCGGGGGTGTCCAGAATATAGTCCTTGCTGCTGATATAATGGCCGGATTCGGTGTCGAAGTTATTGTAGGTAGCGCCCTGACTGGCCTTTGCGGTGACCTTCTCCTCTCGGGTCTCCGTCACATAGGCGTCAAAGCTGGTGGCGTTATCCTTCTGGGTAACAAAGGCCTTAAAGGCGGAGCCCGTCTCGATCACGTTTCCGTAGGCCTTGGCAAAACCGCCCGCCTCGCTGCCAAAGGTATTGCTACCACCCTTGCCATCGGAATCGGATGCCTCGTGACCCATCAGGATAGGATACTTGGTGTTGCGGAAATAATTGTTTTCCACAAAAACGCTGGATTTCGCGCTGGCACCCACGCCGTACTTGGCATTGCCGTCATAGTAGTTGTTATACACATGGACGGAGGCCACGCGCACACGAGGGTGGCGGGAGTCGGAGTGGTCGTACCAGTTGTGGTGATAGGTGATGTAGTTGGACGTATCGCTGGCGCTGGCGCCCTGGAGGTTGCACTTGCCGTTGTCCCAGAAATGGTTATAGGAGTGGGTGACATGGTGGGACTTCTTGGTGTCCAGCGCCCCGTCGCCCTTCACCTGGTCGGCATCTGAACCGGCGTCGCCGTAGAACATATCGCAGTTATGGACCCAGACATGGTCATCCGCCTGCTGCAGACCCACGTTGTCGGTCTCGTCGCTGTGGCAGTTCATAAAGGCCAGGTTGCGCAGCTCCAGATAGGAGGTGTTCTTCATAGTGAAGCCCCAGCCGTTGGCCACGGCGTCATTGCCCACGCCCTCAACGGTCATGTAGCAAGCGAATTTGTTGGTATCGCTCTGGATGTCCCCCTTCAGGTTGTTGGAGGGCACATCAATATTGCCGATCAGGCGGATGGCCATGGGGGGCACATTGCTCTTAGACCCCTTCTTATAGGCCAGGACCAGGTTCTGCAGGCCAGTAACAGGCACGGCCCCATTGCCATCCGTGTCCAAGTTCACCGTGACGGTGTCCTTGTTCTCGTTGGTGATGTAGACCACGATGGCGTTGTCCTTCAAGGTGCCGTCCATGTTATAGGCGCCGGGGGCCTTGCCCGCCTCAAAGGCGAAGCCGCTGCGGTCGTGGGCCTCCACGGTCAAGTTGCCGCTGGTAATGGCTTGGGCCTCGTTGCCATCGGGCACGACCTTCATCTGGTAGGTCCCCGCCTTCAACCCCAGGGCGTCCGCCCGCATATAACCGGGGTACTCCCGGACCAGCTCGTTGTCCAGCTTGGTCCAGGCAGAGGCGTTGGCAGCCTTGACGTAGACCTCATATTTGCTCACGCCGCTGGCGATGGTCCACTCGATGTAGGCGCTCTCCAGCCAGCCGCCCTGCTTATAGATGGTGCTGGCCGCCGCCAGGTCGGCAGGCTCATCAGCCACAGCGGGGCTGTGG
>DBFBGR010000017.1:0-54619 GCA_048201935.1 Oscillospiraceae bacterium
CATGTGGGTGGTGACCTCCAAGAACCAGCCCACGAAGTAGTCCCAGGCGGACATGGTGACGGTGGAGACCAGGTAGAAGAGGGGGATGTTGCTGGCCAGGGGCTTAAAAAACAGGATCATCAACAGCACGCCCACGCCATAGATAGGGCACAGCGGGCCGTGGAGAAAGCCCCGGGAGACCAGCCGCTTTTGCAGGATGGAGCAGTAGACCGTCTCCAGGCACCAGCCCGCGCAGGAATAAAAGCAGAAATAGAGGACCAGGGTGGACAGGGGATAGCCAAGGAAGGTCAAGGACGGCATTACTGGGGTCCCTCCTTAGGGGTTTGGAGCAGACAGCTCAAAATGGCGTTGAAGCAGTCCTCGGGATCGTCGTGGTAGCGGTGGACGATCTTGTCGCCCAGCTCCTTGGAGGGGACGGCCAGGGACAAGGAGAACAGAGCGCCCGCGTCGTCGGCCAGGCCCAGCTCCACATGGCAGCGACCCTCGCCCTCGTCCACCAGTTGGGCGGTGACCTGGGCGTCCCGGCGCAAAGCGGCGTTGAGGGCGGCCAAGGCCCGGTTGGCCTTGCCCCGGATGGCGGTGGAGAGGCTGTCCTCCATGATGCCGCTGTTGGTGCGGCCCTTCTCGGTGATGGTATAGAGCCCGCCGTCGTCCAGCACCAACTGCTCGCGCTGGACCAGCTCACCCACCTCCTGGGCGAAGAGGAAGTAGTCCACCTCCTCGCAGTCCAGCACCAGGTCGGTGAGCGCGTCAAAGGTGATGGGCGCGGCCACACGGCTCATAATGTACAAAACCAGAAGCTTGACATCCAGCGGTCCCCGGAGAAATCCCATGCCGCCGCCTCCTTTCTTGGAACTGACATTTGTTCTATTATACCATAGTTATTTTGGGAGTACAAGGGGAAAAAGCGCGCCGCCGCCGGGGTTCTTCCCAGGCCGTGGCGCGCATAAGGTAGAGGGATAGAGGGAAGGGGGCGGCACGGTGGCGGCGAGACGGGACAGCATGACCTACGGCACGGCTCTGCTCACCTTCAGCGGCCTGTTTGGCCAGTTGGTGGGCTTTTTCTACCGCATCGCCCTGTCCCGGCTCATCGGCTCGGAGCTGATGGGCCTTTACCAGCTCATCATGCCGGTATATTCGGTCCTGAGCTCGCTGACGGCGGCAGGGCTCACCGTGGCGGCCTCCACGCTGTCGGCCCGGTATGCCGCCCGGAGCGACCTTGGGGCGGTGCGGCAGGTGCGCCGGAGCTGTCTCAACGTCTTTTTCCTGCTGCTGGCGCCGCTGGCGGCGGTGACGGTGCTGCTCTCCGACCCTATCTCGGTCTACGCCCTGGGGGACGCCCGGACCCGGCTGGGGCTTTGCCTGCTGCTACCGTGCCTGCTGCTGACGGGCATTGAAAATCTGCAGAAGCACTGCTTCTTCGGCACCGGGCGGGTGACGCCGCCGGCGCTTTGTGAGATGGCCGAGCAGGTCATCCGGGCTCTGGCGGTGCTGGGGCTCTTGGTGGCTCTGCGCCCCCGGACCGGGGAGGGGACGGTGGGAGTTATCGTGCTGGGGATGTGCGTGTGCGAGGTGTTCTCCGCCAGCGCCCTCACCGTCCTCTTTCGCCGGCGCATGGGCGCGGGGCCTATGGGGCGGTTGGAGCCCCGGGTCTTACACGCGGAGATCTTCCACATCGCCCTTCCTGTGGGAGCGACGGCTCTGCTGGGCAACCTGATGGGCTCGGCCAACGCCGTCCTCATCCCCCAACTGCTGGTCAAGGGCGGGGCCACCGCCAGCCAGGCCATGAGCGACTTCGGCGTTATCAACGGCATGACCTTACCCATGCTCTTGATGCCCTCGGCCTTCATCGGCGCACTGGGGCTGGTGCTGGTGCCCAAGCTGGCCCAGACCTCGTCTCTGGGCAGGGAGGGAGAGACCCGGGCGCAGCTTTCTCGGGCGGTAAACGCCACATCGCTGCTCATCCTGCCCGCCATGGCGCTGTTGTGCGTCATCGGTCCCACCCTGGGGACCCTTTTGTTCAAAGAACCCAAGGCCGGGGAGCACATTTTTCCCTTGGCGGTGGGGGTGGCGCTGAGTTGCTACCAGGCGGTGTTGGGCAGCGCCCTCAACGGTCTGGGCAAGCAGAGCGCCGCCGCCCGGAATATGCTCCTCAGCGACGCGGTGCAGTTGGCCTTTACCTGGTTTTTGGTGGGCGACCCCCGCATCGGCATGGCGGGCTACGTCACCGGGCTGTGGGTCAGCTCGCTGGTGGGAGCGTGGCTCAACTGGTGGGACATCCGCCGCTGCTCAGGCACCCGGGCCGATGCCTTTACCGCCCTGGTGGCTCCGGGGCTTGCATCGCTGCTCATGGGCCTTTGCTGCCGGCTGCTCTTCCATAAACTGCTGGACGCGGGGCTGGGCGCGCCCTGGTCATGCCTGAGCACGGCCGCCTTTGGCACGGTCTTGTATCTGGCCGCTCTCCAGGCCCAAGGGGTGGGCCGGGGACTGCTGCGGCCAAGGGCCTAGGTCAGCGCTGGGCCAGCAGTCCCAGCAGCGGCTCGAAGTCCGCCCCCTGCAAGGGATCGCCGCCCCGGTCCAGGGTGGCCTGGGCCGCCTGGGCCACGAAGTCCACGGCGGCCTGGGTGGCCTGGGCCAGGCTGTGGCCCGCCAGCAGCTTGCCCAGGCACACCGAGGCGAAGAGGTCGCCGGTGCCGGAAAAACGCCCGTGGGCCAGGGGCGCCTGGGCGGTGTAGACCTGGCCCGTCTCCCGGTCCAGACAGCCCGCCCCCAGAGTGTCAGGGGCCAGGGAGAGCCCGGTGAGCGCCACTGAGCGGCGGCCCTCCAAGCTCAGCCGCCGGAGCCAATCGGTGGCCTTGTCCAGGCTGGGGTCGGGGTCGTATTCCTCCTCCAGCAAGATGGCGGCCTCGGTGAGGTTGGGGGTGATGATATCGGCCTGGGCGGCCAGCTCAGACATCCGCTGGCACAGCTCAGGGGTGTAGGTGCGGTAGGGCTGGCCGTGGTCGCCCATGACCGGGTCCACCATAGCCAGAAAGCCCGGACGGTGAAAATCCCGCAGACAGGCCGTCAGGGTGTCCATCTGCTCCGCCGAGCCCAAAAAGCCGCTGTAAAAGCCGTCAAACTCCGCCCCCAGGTCCTTCCAGTGCTCCAGCACCTGGGGCATCTCGGCGGTGAGGTCCAAAAAGACTTCGTGGCCGGTGGTGGGAAAGGCGGTGTTAGCGGATAAATACGCCGTCAGCAGCGGATAACACCGCACGCCCATGGCCGAGAGGGTGGGCATGACTACGCTCAGCGAGCACCGGCCAAAGCCGGAGAGGTCGTGTACGGCAATGATATGTTTCAAGTGAAGTCCCCCTTTGTCTGCCCCATTATGCGCCTCCTGATTGACTTTTGCAAGTGGAAATGGTAAAATGCAACTCGTGCGCGGGTATGATGGAACTGGCAGACATGCGAGATTTAGGTTCTCGTGCCGCGAGGCGTTGGGGTTCAAATCCCCATACCCGCACCAAAAGCAAGGACGCTCAAGCTGAGCGTCCTTGCTTTTTCGTCAACGCTTCTTGTCTGCCTCGTAGTCCCGCAGGGCCTTGAGAGCTTGGCCGGAGAGGGGATAGAGGGCGATGAGGTTGAATACCGTCATCAGTCCCACCCCCACGTCGCCCAGGTCCCACACCACCGTGTACGCCGCCAGGCCGCCCACAAAGAGCATCCCCAGAGCCAGGACCTTGTAGGCGGTCTGAGACCACCAACTGTCGCCCAGGAGGTAGGACACGTTGGACCGGGCGTAAAAAAGGATGCCGATGAAGGTGGAGAAGCTGAAAAGGCCCAGAGTGATGGCGATGAACACCACGCCAAAGGAGCCCAGATGGTAGTTCATAGCCGCCTGCAGAAGGTCCATGCCCTCCAAAGAGCCCACCACGTTTTGCGGGGCCAGCAGCAGGATCATGGCGGTGCAGGTGCAGATGACGATGGTATCGATGAACACCCCCAGGGCCTGGGTCAGGCCCACCTTCACCGGCTGGTCGCTCTGGGCCGCGGCGGCGGCGCAGGGCGCGGAGCCCGAGCCGGCCTCGTTGGAGAAGAGCCCGCGCTTGACGCCGTTCATCAGTACCGCGCCGAACCCACCCGCCACCGCCTGACGAAGGCCGAAGGCCTCTTCAAAGATGCGCGAGAGCACGCCGGGCAGCTCGGTGATGTTCAGGGCAATGACGACCAGGGTGATGATGAAATAGAACGCCGCCATGACGGGCACCATCACGTCCAGCACCTTCACCGTGGCGTCCTTGCGCAGTACGATCACCGCCGCCACCGCCACCAGGGCGATGGTGGTGTAGAGGGGGTCGATGTGGAAGGCGTTTTCAAAGGAGGATGTGACGCTGTTGCCAATGACCTGGCTGATGCCGCACCAGCAGATGAGGCCGGACAGAGCGAACAGCACCGCCAGCACCGAGCGCTTCAGGGCCTTGCCCCGGACGCGCTGGGCCAACTGGTGGATGTAGTAGGCCGGGCCGCCCCGGTAGCCGCCGTAGAGCGGGTCGGGCTCCTTGTACTGCTGGGCCAGCGTGGCCTCGATAAAGGCGGTGGCCGAGCCCAAAAGGGCGCTCAACCACATCCAAAACACCGCTCCCGCGCCGCCCATAGAGATGGCGGCCACCACGCCCACCAGGTTGCCCATGCCCACCCGGGTGGCGGTGGACACCACCAGGGTCTGCAGCGACGACAGCGCGCCGTGCTCCTTTTTCTTCTCTCCCAGGGCCCGGACCATGTCCGGGAAGAGCCGGACGGGCAAAAACCGGGTCCGCAGGGTGAACCAAAGGCCGGTGGGGATGAGCAATATCACCAGCAGCGACAGCCCCAGCGTGCCGCCGCCGGGCAGGGGAATGGTCACCAGATCGCCCCACAGAAAGCTGTGGACGGCCTCGATCAAAGCAGTCATCATCTCACCCATTTCTCAGGTATTTGTGACACAGAGCCCAGCGCAAAGGAATACTTTTGCACATTATAGCATAAAAGCGGGCCCCATGCAATAGGGTCCGCTTTTCTTTGCCCGCCAGCAACATTCAGGGCGTGAATAGATAGTCAAAAAGGGCCTGGGGCGTTTCAAAATACAGTGCCTCCTGAGAGAGCTCTCGCTGAAGTTCAGGGATGGCGTGGGCCCAGGCCGCGGCGGCAAAGGGGACCCCGGCGGCGCGGGCCATGTCCCGGCCCAGGAGCAGATCGTCCACCATCAGCAGTTCCTCCGGGGCCAGGTCCAGCCGCTGGGCAATGTCCAACAGGGGCCAGGGCTGGGGCTTTTGACGCTGCGTGGGCAGCTCGCTGCCGTAAACCAGGTCGGGCGCGGGCAGATCATTGCGTTCATAGTCACGTAAGATGTTTTCCCGCCGGGAGTGAGACACCACGCAGACCCAGCCGCCCCGGCGTTTTTGCTCACGAATGACCTGGGCCATGCCGGGGTAGGCCACCGGGGCGTGGCTGGCCACATAGTCTAGCCAGAACCGGGTCTCAAACTCTATCTCTTCCGAGCTCAGGCCCATCACGTCTTTGTAGTAGGCCCCAAGGCCCGGGTCGCAGTTCATGCGGAAATACTCCTCCAGGGTCATGGATAATGCCGCCGAGCCGGGCCGTAGCTGCTGCGCGCAGGCCAGGAAGGCGGGGTAGTGGACGTGGGCGGTGGAGTCCACCACGGTGTCGTCGTGGTCCAGCACCAGGCAGGGATAGCGAAGATGGGCCATGATGGACCTCCTTTGAACTAGAAAGGGCACGCCCGGGGGCGTGCCCTTTGTCTGTTTAGTGTGGCTGTGGTCTTACTGCTTATTCTTGCCCAGGGTGGCCTTCATGGCAAACAGCGTGCCGATGGTGAGGACGATGCCGATGGGCAGGCCCAGCAGACCGGGCGCGCCGAAGCTGACCAGCAGGCCGGTAATGACGTAGGTCACCGCCGACACCGCCGCCACAGTGATGGCGTAGGGGAGCTGGGTGGACACGTGGGTCACGTGGTCCACCTGAGCGCCGGCGGAGGCCATGATGGTGGTGTCGCTGATGGGGGAGCAGTGGTCGCCGCACACCGCGCCGGCCAGACAGGCGGACACGCCGATGATGAGCAGGGTGGAGCCGGGCTGGAAGACGGCGGCCACGATGGGGATAAGGATGCCGAAGGTGCCCCAGGAGGTGCCCGAGGCGAAGGCCAGCAGGCAGGCCACCAGGAAGATGACGGCGGGGAGCATGCTATAGAGCCCGGCGGAAGCGCCCTCCATCGCGCCCTGGACGAACTCGGCCAGACCCAGCGCGCCGGTCATGTTCTTCAGGCTGACGGCCAAGGTGAGGATGATGATGGGCGGGATCATGGCGTTAAAGCCCTTGGGGATGCACTCCATCGCGCCCTTGAAGGAGATGAGGCGGCGGGCCACCATGTAGATTACGGTGATCACCAGGGTGATAAGGCCGCCCCAGGGCAGGGCCACGGTGGCGTCGGTGTTGGCGAAAGCGCCCACAAAGTCGCCGGCGCAGTCGCCGCCGAAGAAGCCGCCCACATAGATCATGGAGAAGATGCAGGAGATGATGAGCACCACCACGGGGAGGACCAGGTCCAGGATCTTGCCCTTGGCGTTGCCCGCTTCGTTGTCGGTGCCCTCCAAAGCGCCCAGGTCGCCATTCAGCATGGCGTTCATCTCCTTGACCTTCATGGGACCGAAGTCAAACTTCATCACGGCGATGCCGATGATGAACACAAAGGTCAGCAGGGAGTAGAAGTTGTAGGGGATAGCCCGGACGAACAGCTCCATGCCGTCATAGCCCAGGTCCAGGTTGTTGTCGGAGATAACGCCGGAGACGGCGGCGGCCCAGGAGCTGATGGGAGCGATCATGCACACCGGGGCGGCGGTAGCGTCGATGAGGTAGGCCAGCTTGGCCCGGGAGATCTTGTGGCGGTCGGTGAGGGGGCGCATGACCGAGCCCACGGTGAGGCAGTTGAAATAGTCGTCGATGAAGATGAGCACGCCCAGCACGAAGGTGGCCAGCATCGCGCCCACCTTGGTCTTGACGTTCTTCTCCGCCCAGCGGCCAAAGGCGGCCGAGCCGCCCGAGGCGTTGACCAGGGCCACGATAGCGCCCAGGATGACCAGGAACAGGAAGATGCCGGCGTTGCCCTTGATGGCCTCGATAAAGCCATCGTTGACGATGGCGTCCACGGTGCCGGCGGGGGAGAAGTTGCAGGCCAGCATCGCGCCCACGATGATGCCGATGAACAGCGAGGAGTAGGCCTCCTTGGTGATCAGCGCCAGACCGATGGCGATGACGGGCGGCAAAAGCGCCCATGCGGTTGCGTACATATTGTTTTCCTCCTTTTTCTCTTGCGGCAGAGGGCGGCAAAAAGCCCCGTGGGCACACGTCACGACCCACGGGGCACAAGGCTCCCAACGGCGATAGCGCTCCACTGGTCGTGACAGTCCGCGGGGTATTCCCCACGCGGCCCAGGAAAACGGCCCCTGACAGGACGGTCTCCTTCGGCGAAGCTCCCTTTCTCCCGGCGGCTGTCAGGCCGCTGTGCCGGGGTACTGATGACCTCCGCGCCTCTATCGTTGACGGTATCTTAGCACTTTGGTCCACGCTTGTCAAGCGTGGCGTGGTAAAAATGGTAAAAAATACAAAAACCGGCAGGGCTTCTGCCGGTTTTTGTGGGGTTTCAGGGCTTGGCTCACTCTGCCTGGGTCAGAGACTCGGGCCCAAAGCCGTAGGGCAGGAGTTTCTTTAAGGGCAGGGTCACATAGTCTCCATCGGCGCGGGCCACCAGTACGGTGAGATCGGGGCAGAACTCGTAAAGGGCCTGGCGGCAGACGCCGCAGGGCCAGCAGTAGTCGGCGCTGTTGCCCACCACGGCGATGGCCTCCCAGTCGCCTACATGGCCCTCGCTGACGGCCTTGGAAAGAGCGGTACGCTCGGCGCAGATGGTGGGGCCGTAGGCGGCGTTTTCGATGTTGCAGCCGGTGAACACCGTGCCGTCCTTGCACAAAATGGCCGCTCCAACAGGGAAGTGGGAGTAGGGCACGTAGGCCCGCTCCAGCATGGTAAAGGCCAGCTTGATCAGCTCGTCATGGCTCATAAACGAACCCTCCTTTAGTCGTTCCACTTGTAGCCCAGGTCGGGCCGGACGGCGGTGTCCATGATCTCCTTGGCGTCGTAGAACTGCAAATACCGCTTGCGTTGCCACCGCAGGGTGGTGCCGTCGGGGTGGAGCCGGTCGCAGATGACGGCGGAGATGTCGCTTTTGACCTTGGAGTAGCTCTCGATGCCCACCGAGCAGAACACCCGGAAGCCCTGCTCTTGCAGATAGCGGAACACAGGGCCGGTCTGCTTCACGTCGTCGCCGCCGTCGGGCCGCGCGCCGTGGGGGTAGAAGAGGATGGCCGTCTCGCCCACCAGACTGCCCACCTCGTCCAGCCACCGCTGGGTGTCCTCCTGGGTCTTCTCCACCGAGCGGTTGGTCAGGTTTACATGGCCCCAGGTGTGGGAGCCAAAGGTCCAGCCCGTCTCGCGCAGCCGCTGGACGATGGGCCGCACCGCGGCGCGCTCGCGGAGCCTTTGGAGCTCCCACTGGACCTGCTCGCCGGGGGAGAGGGTGCGGTCGGTCTGGGTGCGGTAGCCCAAAATGCCCTGGTAGCCGGTGAGGGACAGGCAGCCCTTGGCGCCAAAGGGGGAGAAGTCCGGGTGCTCCCGGACGAATTTATCCAGGATGGTGATGGCGTCCAGGTCCTGGGTCAGGAAGGTCTCCTGGGTGTAGGGGTCGGTACACTGGGCCCAGATGTCGCCGTCCTCGCCGATGACCAGCTTGGAGGTAAAGCCCTGCTCCAGCATATAGTCATAATAATTGGTGTCGTCGTAGGAGATGATGAGAGGCTTTTTGCCCGCGGGCACCGCCAGGATCTGCCGCTCCATCCGGGGTTGGCCATCCTCGCCGGTAACTTCCTTCCACACCTCGTTGATGTCCACCAGCACATAGCCCTTATCGTAGATATTCTGGAGGATCTTATTGTATTCATCCACCGTTACCATCCAGTCGTCCAAGCCCTCGCGCTGGCTCTTGGAGGCGGCGCAGTCGTGGAAGGCCCACTGGGGATAGGCGATGACCGGGTGGAAGAAGATGTGCTCCACCACCTGGTTCTTGCCCCAGGCCACATACCCCTCGGGGATGACGGGACCTTGAGGTGCGTCGGTCACGGAGGGCTGAGGGACATCGGAAGCGTTGGGTAGAGTGGGGCCGTCGCTGGACGTGGGGTCCTGAGGGGCGGGGGTGACCTCCGGAGCGATGGTGGATACCGGCGGCTCCTCGCCCGCGTGGTCGGCCAAAAGCCTGGCGCGGTCAACGCCCCGGACGCCGCTGCCGCCGCAGGCGGACAGGCACAGACACACCAGGCACAGTAGCGCCGCCAGTCTGTAAAGGGGTCTGCGTTTCATATCAATGCCCCTCCTTTTTCGTCAGATTTCGTCAAGTCCTATTATACAGGTATCCACCGGGCAATGCAACAAAAAAACTCCCAACGCCCTATGTGACGTTGGGAGTTTTTTGCTTATGTGTGCCCGACTTAGTCGGTGACGTAGGGCAGCAGAGCGATCTGCCGGGCCTGCTTGATGGCCACAGTCAGCTGACGCTGATGCATGGCGCAGGTGCCGGTGGTGCGGCGGGGGAGGATCTTGGAGCGCTCGGAGACAAACTTCTTGAGCTTGGCGGCGTCCTTGTAGTCGATGTGCTCCACCTTATCCACGCAGAAGGTACAGACCTTGCGGCGCTTACGCCCGCGGGGGCGCTGTTCACGTTGTTCCATAGCCATGGTGTATAGCTCCTTTCATTCCCGGGCTCAAAGCCGGGTCAAGTCATGTCAGAAGGGCAGTTCGCCATCATCGTCGTCCAGCTCGGTGAACTGGTCGGCGCCGGCGGCAGGCGCGTCATAGGCGGCCTGCTGAGGGGCGGGATAGGTCCGGGCCGGAGCGGGAGCGTACCCGCCGCTGGGGGCCTGATAGCCGCCGCCGTCGCCATCCCGGCGGGAATCGCCGAAATAGATGTTGTCGGCCACCACTTCCGTGGCGCTTCTCTTGTTGCCGTCGCGGTCGGTGTAGGGCCGGATCTGCAGACGGCCCTCCACGATGGCCATGCGGCCCTTGGAGAAGTACTTGGAGACGAACTCGGCGGTGTTGCGCCAGGCCACGATGGTGACAAAGTCGGCCTCGCGCTCGCCGGTCTCCTTGTTCTTGCGGTCACGGTCCACAGCGATGCGAAAGGTGGCCACAGGCAGGCCGGTGGTGGTCTGCTTCAGCTCGGGATCAGCCACCAGACGGCCCATGAGAAAAATCTTGTTGAGCATGACTGCCTCTCCTTACTTTTCGTCGTTGCAGACGATGATGGAGCGCATCACGTTGTCGTTGATGCGCAGCTGACGGTCCAGCTCGGCAGGCAGGTCGGGGGTGGCGGTGAAGGTCATGAGAACGTAGTAGCCCTCGGTCAGGTCGTTGATGGGGTAGGCCAGGTGACGCTTGCCCCACTCGTTGACCTCGCCCAGGGTGCCCTTGCTCTCGACCAAAGTCTTGAACTTCTCCACCAGGGCGGCGGTGGCGTCCTCAGCCAGATTGGGGTTGAGGATGTAAACCACCTCGTAGTTGCCGTTGATCTTTGCCATTTCTTAGCACCTCCTTATGGTCTAATGGCCTCCGGTCCACGCCGGAGACAAGGAAATAAGGCTCGCCTCCTATGGGCAAGCCTTATTATTATACCGAAATTTGGGAAGTTGTCAACCCCTAAATAGGCCCAGCCTTCATAAAATCGTCATAATTTTGGTATATACTGGCCCCTGAGAAGAGGAGGGATGGGCCGTGTTTTGGCAATATATGATGTTCTTTTTGGCGGGGATGACCCTGCTGTCGGCGGTCTATCTGACCAGCCGGTTTTACAAATTCGCCTGGACGGCCAAGCTGGCGGGGGAGCGAAAATGGCTTCGCTTGCTGGTGTCGGCGGGACTGACGGCGGTGGTGATCTGGCTCTTGTGGCTCAAGCTGGAGATGTTCAGCGCGGTGGTGGCCCTGCTGCACCTGGCGGTCATCTGGGCCCTTTGCGACCTGGTGTTTTTCATCGTGAAAAGGCTTCGTAAGGTGGACTTTCAACGCTACTGGGCGGGGGTCGCCGCCATCGCCGTTACGGCGGTATACCTGAGCGTGGCGTGGGTGCTGGCCCACAACGTGTGGAGCACCCACTATACTTTGACCACCCCCAAGGCCGTGGGCAGTCTGCGCGTGGGCCTCATCGCCGACGCCCACGTGGGCACCACCTTTGATGGCCCGGGCTTTGAGCGGTGGATGGAAAAGCTCCAAGCTGAAGAGCCCGACGTGGTGGTGATTGCCGGGGACTTCGTGGACGACGACACGTCCCTTGCCGATATGCGCGCCGCCTGCGCCGCCCTGGGCGAGCTGGACGCGCCCTTGGGGGTCTACTACGTCTACGGCAACCACGACAAGGGCTATTTTGACAACTCTGCCCGGGGCTACGACGGCCACGACCTGGCGGCGGCGCTGGAGGCCAACGGCGTGGCCGTGCTGGAGGACGAGACGGTGGCGCTGACAGGCGGCTTCTATTTGATGGGCCGGCAGGACCGCTCCCAGGAGCGTTCAGGCGGACGCATGAGTATGGACGAGCTGATGGCCCAGGCCCCCATCCGGGCGAAGGACTATACCCCTGATTCCTACGTCATCGTGGCCGACCACCAGCCCCAGGACTACGCCGCCCAGGCCCAGGCCAGGGTGGACCTGGTCCTCTCAGGCCATACCCACGGCGGCTGGCTCTTCCCGGTGAATATCATCAACCGCTACGCCGGAGCCGACGACCTGGTCTACGGCCACGCGCGCCGGGGCGATACCGATTTCATCGTCACCTCGGGCATCTCCGACTGGTCCATGCAATTTCGCACCGGCTGCAAGAGCGAGTACGTCATCGTGGACATTCAAGGGCAATAGGGGGTATCCTTTCCAAGGCGCAGACGCCGGATGTAGCAAAGCGCGACAATGGCGACCAGGCACTCCGACAGCGGCAGCGCCAGCCAAACGCCCGTGATGTCCAGCAGCAGCGGCAAAATCAGCATACTCGTCCCGCTGATGAGAAAGCTGCGCAGCAGAGCGATGAGTATGGACATTTTCCCGCGCTGGAGAGACTGCAGATAATAGGTCGCCAGTACCGTCACCCCCAGGAAGGGAAATAGCAGGAAATAGGGCCGGAATACGCCGGGCACGATGGCCAGCGTCTCCGGGTCCGCGTTGATAAAGAGCCGAGCGATGGGCACAGGGAAGACCTCTCCCAGGCAGGTAAACGCGACGCCCAGCAGGAGAGAGGTGGTCAGCCCCATGCGCCAGAAGGCCCGGATGCGCTCCCACTTTTCCGCGCCCCGGTTGGCGGAGACCAGGGGCTGGATAGTCTGTCCAACGCCGCCGAAGACCGCTTGGAAGAGGGCGCTGATGGTGGAGACCACGCCGTAGACGGCCAGGGTAGCGGGCCCCCCGTAGCGCATGATCTGGTTGTTCATCAAAAGGCCGATGAACACGCTGCCCAGGTCTAAGATCCCAGCGCCAAGGCCAATGGCGAGTATTTTACGCACGGCGCGGCCCAAAGCGTAGGGCCGCATCAGCTTTAGGCCGCACTTTTTTTGGAAGAAATGCCCGCACATGATGGCGGTCTGGACCACGGAGCCCAGCACGGTGGCGATGGCGGCTCCCTCCATCCCCATGCCCAGGGGGAAGACCAGCAGCCAGTCGCCCAGGATATTGACCCCTCCGCCGACGACCACCGCCGCCATGGACAGAGCCGGCGCGCCGTCGTTGCGGAGAAAGGCCCCCAGGAATGCGGGAAGGATGAAAAAGGGCAGAAAGCGGACCAGCCATTGGGCATACTCCATGACCTTGGGCATGATGACCTCATCCGCGCCGAAGAAGGCAAAGATGGCCTCATGGAACAAGGCAAAGACCACCCACAAAAGCGCGATGGACACGGACATCGTCAGCAGGGAGGCGGTGTAATAGGCGTTGGCCTTTTCCTCCTTCCCCTCACCCCGGGCGGTGGAGAACAGCACCGAGCCGCCGATGCCGCACAAAATGCCGAAAAAGTAGAAGAAGCTGTAGAGGGGAGAGATCACCGCCATGGCGGCCGTCCCCAATTCCCCTCTGACTGTCCCACGGCGATGGTATCCACAAAGCTGTAGATGGACATGACCAGGGCGCTGCCGATGGAGGCGGCCAAAAACCGCCGGTACAGCGTCTTCACATCCGCCGTTAAGAGTTCCATTTTTATATCCTCCTTGTTGGGTAAAAAAATAGCGCCGAGTATGGTGAGGGACCCAGGAGCGCCAAAAGGCTCCTGACTCCGTCATCATACTCGACGCTTGTTCGCGTCAGTTGTGTTCCCAAGGAACAACGTCCGATGAACAATAAAAGTATATCAAATTGCCGGGAAAAAAGTCAAGCTTTATTTTTCTCGTAGATAAGCCGCAGACCGTCCAGCATCAGGCCCTCGTCCACGGTGATGGCCCGGCGGCACTGGGGGATGACCACCCGGGCCAGGCCGCCGGTGGCGATGACGCTGGCCAGGGGCCGGCCCAGCTCCGCCTCCACCCGGTCGAGAAGTCCGTCCACCAGCGCGGCGTGGCCGTAGATGGCCCCCGACTGCATGGCGTGGAGGGTGTTGGAGCCGATGACCTTAGGGGGCAGGTCCAGGTCGATGTGGGGGAGCTGGCTGGTGCCGGTGGACAGCGCGTCCACCCCCAGGCGCGGACCGGCCATGATGGCCCCGCCCAGGAAGCGGCCGTCGGCGTCGATGACGCTCATGGTGTCCGCCGTGCCCAGGTCGAAGATGGCCAGGGGCTTTTCGTACTTGGCCGTGGCCGCTACCGCGCCCACCACCAGGTCGGCCCCCAGTTGGCCAGGGTCGTCGATCTTGATGTTCACCCCGGTCTTGATACCCGCGCCCACCACGATGGGGGCGTGGTGGGTGACGATCTCGGCGGCCCGGCGGATGGCCTCGGTGAGCTCGGAGACCACGCTGGCCACGATGGCCCCCTCCACGCCCTTGCGGTCCACCTGGTGGAGGTCGAAGAGGCTGCGGAACATCAGGGCGTATTCGTCGGCGGTCTTCTTGCGGTCGGTGGCAAGTCGGGCGGTGAAGACAGTCCGCTCGCCGTCCAGACAGCCCAGGACGATGTGGGTGTTGCCCGCGTCGATGGCTAAGATCATAGCGTTACTCCTCGTCTTGTTTGGACTTGGTCTCGTCCGATACGATATGGACGGGGACGGAGAAGGAGGGCCGCCAGCCGCCGATGATGCGCACGATGACCGGGGCCAGGATCATGTTGATGGCAAGCTCCACCAGGAAGTTCACCCCGGTGAGGCCGATGAGGGCGTAATAGACCACGTCAGTCTCCCCGGCCCAGGCCGCAAGCGTGGGCTGGAAGAAGAGGGCCATACCCAGAATGAAGAGCCCAGTGTTTACCACCGGCACGGCAATGCCCGCGCACACCGCCCCGGCGATGGCGCTTTTCCGAGCCACCAGGCGGTAGACCGCCGCCGCCGCGGCTCCGGCGGCAATGCCCTTGACCATGCAAACCACGGCGGTGAACAAGGGGCTGACGTTCCACAGGATGTTGCCACCGGCGTCCATACCGATGATGCAGCATACCAGCACCACCGCGCCGAATACGCCGCCTAGGTAAGCGCCGGAACCCACGCCGTACAGCGCGGCCCCGACCACGATGGGCACCAGGGACAAGGTGATGGAGACAGGTCCGATCTTGGCGACGTTGGAGACCAATTGCAGTACGATGATGAGCGCGGTAAAGATGGCCAGGGTAGTGAGCTTGCGTGTGTTGGTCCGTTCCATAATAAAAAACCTCCTGCTGCTGTCCACGGTGGGTACAGCGCAATATTACCCCCTTAGGGGCCGAACCTATTATAATCCCTTCTCCAAAAAATGCAAGTAAAAAAGCGGCCCTCGGCTGAGGACCGCTTTTTGAGACCCCTCAGCCGTCGTAGCCGTTAGGGTGGCTCTGGTGCCAAGCCCAAGCATCGGCGATGATGCTCTCCAGGCCACGCTCCGGGACCCAGCCCAGCACGGCCTTGGCCTTGGCGTTGGAGGCGATGAGAGTGCTGGGGTCCCCAGCCCTCCTGGGCTCCACCGTGGCGGGGATGGCCTTGCCGGTGACCTTGCGGGCGGTGTCGATGATCTCCTTGACGCTGTAGCCGTCGCCGTTGCCCAGGTTGAAGGGCCCGCTTTCGCCGCCCTTGTCCAGATACTCCAGGGCCAGCAGATGGGCGCTGACCAGGTCCCGGACGTGGATATAGTCCCGCACGCAGGTGCCGTCGGGGGTGGGGTAGTCGTCGCCAAAGATGCCCACGTGGTCCCGCTTGCCCAGGGCGCATTGGAGGACGATGGGGATGAGGTGGGTCTCCGGGGCGTGGTCTTCGCCGATGTCTACGTCGGTGTTGGCTCCGGCGGCGTTGAAGTACCGAAGGGCGGCGTAGCGGATGCCGTAGGCCCCGTCGCACCACTTCAAAAGCCCCTCGATGGCCAGCTTGGACGCGCCGTAGGGGTTGGTGGGGTCGGTCCGGTCGGTCTCCTCGATGGGCTGCTTCTCCGGCTCGCCGTAGGTGGCGGCGGTGGAGGAGAAGACGATCTTAGAAACGCCGTGGTTTTTCATGGCCGTGAGCATGCTCACAGCGCCGCCCACATTGTTGTCGTAGTACTTCAGCGGGTTGCCCACGCTCTCACCCACCAGGGAGAAGGCGGCAAAGTTGATGACCCCGTCGATGGGAAACTCCGTGAAGACCTGGTCCAAAAAAGCGGCGTCCCGCACGTCGCCCACCCGGAGCTTGGCGCCGCCCTTGACGGCCTGCCAGTGGCCGGTGCGGAGGTTGTCCACCACCACCACGTCGTAGCCCTTCTCCACCAGCAGCGCCACCATGTGGCTGCCAATATACCCGGCGCCACCGGCCACCAGAATGGTTTTCAGCATACAAAGACCTCCTTATTTTACACTTTCGATGAACCGCATAAAAGCATTTCTACCCTGGGGGGTACACTTGTAGACCCCCGCGCACTCCAGCACACGGGCGAAGACCGCGCCCACCTCGTCCTTCAGGATGTCCATGGCGTTGTCTTTGGTAAAGACGTGCCGCGCTTTCAGCTCCTCCGCCCAGGGGGCGTGCTTCGAGAGGCTCTCGTCGGCGGAAGCATCCCCGCCCTGGACCAAAACGTCGGCCAACTGTTGCAGCTCACCCTTCAACCGGGCGGGTAGCACCGCCAGACCCATGACCTCGATGAGGCCGATGTTCTCCTTTTTGATGTGGTGGAGCTCGGGGTGGGGATGGTAGAGCCCCAGAGGAAACTCATTCGTGGTCAAATTGTTGCGCAGCACCAGGTCCAGCTCAAAGTCCACTCCCCGCCGCCTCGCGATGGGGGTGATGGTATTGTGGGGTTCGCCCTTTGTTTCGGCGTAGACCGTCGCCGCCTCATCAGTGTAGCCCCTCCAGGCGGTCAGGATCTTATCCGCCAGCTCCGCCAGCCGCCGGGGGTCGGCGCAACGCAGACGAATGACGCTCATGGGCCACTTGACGATGCCCGCCGACACGTCGGCGTAGCCGGGGAAGGAGACCTCCTGTTCGATGGGGGCACGCTCCATGGCGAAGGTGTAGCGCCCGCCCTGGAAGTGGTCATGGCTCAAAATGGAGCCGCCCACGATGGGCAGGTCGGCATTCGACCCCACAAAGTAGTGGGGGAACTGGCCCACGAAGTCCAGCAGCTTTTCGAAGCAGGCCCGGTCGATCCTCATGGGAGTGTGCTGGGCGTTGAAGCAGATGCAATGTTCATTATAATAGACATAGGGGCTATATTGCAAGTACCAGGGAGAAGCGTGGATGGTGATGGGGATGATACGGTGGTTACCCCGGGCGGGGTGGTCCAGCCGCCCGGCATAGCCCTCGTTCTCGGCGCACAGCTGGCACTTGGGATAGGCGTTTTGGGGGGCGTTTTTGGCCGCGGCGATGGCCTTGGGGTCCTTCTCAGGCTTGGAGAGGTTGATGGTGATGTCCAAGGGGCCATATTCCGTCTGGGTGACCCACTTCATATCCTTGGCCACCCGGTAGGTGCGGATATAGTCGGTGTCCCGGCTGAACTGATAGTACCAATCCGTAGCCGCCTGGGGGGACTGGGCATAGAGCCCGGCAAACCGGGCGCGGACCTCTGAGGGCCGGGGGGTCAGGGCCGCCATCAGCTCAGTGTCCAGCAGGTCCCGGCTGGCGGGGCCGCCGTCGATGCGCCCAGTCTGGACTGCCCAGTCCAAAATGTCGCCTAAAACAGCCTCCAGGGGACGCTTTTCCACCGCTTGGGAGGGAGCGTCGAAACGCTCCAGCTTCAGCACGTTCAGCAGCCGGTTGACCGCCCAGACGCGGTCGTCAGGGGAGAGGAGGCCCCGGTCCAGGGCGTAGTCCACCAACTGGGCCAGCGCCAGGTCGATATTTGTCATGGCAAGCCCTCCTTATCCGATGCGCACGCCGCCCACCGGGCGGATGGTCACCACGTGACAGGAACCCTGGCCCAGCACCGCCTCGGTGCGGGCCTTGAACTCATCCAGCACGTCCAGAGGCACGAAAGCCTGAGCGGTGCCGCCAAAGCCGCCGCCGTGGACCCGGGCGGCCCCCAGCTCGCCCAACAGCCGCTGGCACAGGGCGATGGTGAGCGTCAGCGCCTGCTCCTTCACCGCCCCGGCTGGGGTGACGTTTTGCAGGCAGGTGGCTGAGGATTCCCCCGACTGGCGCACCAGGGTCAAAAAGTCGTCGAACAGCCCGGCCTTCAGCGCCTCGGCCTCCCAGCGGGCCCGGCTGTCGTCGCTGTAAAAGTGCATGGCCCGCAGCACCGCCCGGTCTCCCGCGCGCTGGCGGAGTTGGGGCAGAGCGGCGTAAAAGTCCACCTCGGGAACGTCCCGAAGGACCTCCTTGCCGAAATACCGGCTCACCGCCTTGAGTTCGTCGGTGATGGCGGCGTATTCCCCGGTGAGGTCGGCGTGGCTGGCGTGGGAGTCCAGGATGCAAAGGGCGTAGCCCTGCTTGTGGAGGTCCAGTTGGAGCTGTTCCACCACGGGATGTTCCGGGTCCTTGAAGTCGATGGCCACCACGCCGCCCACGCTGGAGGCGGTCTGGTCCATCAGTCCGCAGGGCTTGCCGAAGAAGGCGTTCTCCGCGTATTGGCCGATCTGGGCCAGCTCCACCGCCGTGGCCTTCTCGCCCCAGAAGAGGTGGTTGAAGATGGTGCCAAAGAGCACCTCAAAGGCCGCCGAGGAGGAAAGGCCGCTGCCGCCGGGGACGGAGGAGGTCATGTACACCCGCAGGCCGTGGCCGCCGAAGTCGCAGCCCAGCTCGGCCATCCGGGCCGCCACGCCCCGGATGAGGGCCTGGGAGGTGTTTTCCTCGCCGCTTTGGGGCGTGAGGATGGACAGGTCTACCGTCAGCGGGGAATAGCCTTCGCTGAGGAGCTGGACCACGCCGTCGCCGGTGACATCCACCGCCGCCAGCAGGTCCAGGTCCACCGCCGCGGCCAGCACGTGGCCGTGCTGGTGGTCGGTGTGGTTGCCGCCGATCTCCGTGCGCCCCGGCGCGGAAAAGAGGCCCTGGGCCTCCGCCCCATAGGTGTCTTGGAAGCCCTCCAGCACGTGCCGGACCCGGTCTCGCGCGGCGGCCAGATTTTCCGGGCTGTACAGCCGCTCCAGCATGGGGTCCAGACCGCCCTGGTCCAGGCGGGTCTTCAGCGCGTCCATCGCCCTCACCTCCATAGAAAATCATATCGTATACCAAGTCCAGTATACACGAAGCTGCCGGGTTTTTCCATAGCAAAATTTCCCTTGTTGCTCTATTTTTGAGGAGAAACGCGCATTTTGTAACATCAGACAAAGAAACAAAGAGAATTTTGTCAAAGCACACAAAAATGATGGAAGTGATGCGTTTGAGTTGTTCAACCTGTCAAAAAAGTGTTGCCTTTTCCAAAGGGCTATGGTATCATCAAGCTGTGAAGCGGATGTCCGCTTGCCTCTCCCTGTTGGGAGAGAGGACGTTGCGCCTCGCAAATTTTTAGGAAAAGAGGAGATCTCATATGAACAAGAAGATTCTGGCCCTGCTGCTGGCCGCCGTTATGGTCTTCGTGCTGGCTGCCTGCAGTGGCGGCGACGAAAAGCCCGCCACCAACCCCGACGACGCGCAGGGCGGCGACGTGACCGCCACGGGCCTGAACGTGGGCGTGTTCTATTACACCTACGACGATGTGTACATCTCCAGCGTCCGTGACGCTCTGGACGGCGCGCTGACCGCCAAGGGCATCACCTTCACCAACTACAACTGCAACAACGACCAGAACACCCAGAACACCAACATCCAGACCGCTCTGACCAACGGCGCGGACCTGCTGATCGTCAACCTGGTCACCTCCGGCTCCGCCGACGCGGCCCAGCAGGTCATCGACCTGGCCGGCGACGTGCCCGTCATCTTCTTCAACCGCGCCGTGGACGCCGCCGACGCCGGCGACGTTACCCTGAAGTCCAACCCCTCGGTCTGCTTCATCGGCACCGACGCTCCCGAGGCGGGCCACCTCCAGGGCAAGATGATCGGCGACTTCCTGCTGGCCAACTATGAGACCATCGACCTCAATGGCGACGGCACCATCTCCTACGCCATGTTCAAGGGCGAGGAGGGCAATGCCGAGGCCATCGCCCGCACCCAGTTCGGCCAGGAGGACGCCGACGCCGTGCTCACCGCCGCCGGCAAGCCCGCGCTGAGCTACTTCAACCCCTCCATCGCTGAGAAGTACCAGGTCGATATGTCCGGCGCTTGGTCCTCCCAGGCCGCCGCTGACTACATGAAGACCAACCTGTCCCAGTACAGCGAGGCCAACGGCAACATGATCGAGCTGGTCATCTGCAACAACGACGGCATGGCCGAGGGCGTCATCGCCGCGCTCCAGGGCGCGGGCTACAACGACGGCACCGGCAAGACCATCCCCGTCTTCGGCGTGGACGCCACCGACACCGCCAAGGAGCTCATCGGTAAGGGCTTCATGACCGGCACCGTCAAGCAGGACGCCGAGGGCATGGCCAACGCCATCGCCGAGACCGCCGGCGCCATTGCTGGTGGCTCCGCTGTGGACGCCGCCGTCACCGCCGTCACCGCCGCCGCCGCGACCGGCGACAACTTCTCCATCGCCGAGGGCGTCTCCAACAAGCTCTACGTGGCCTACGCTCCCTACACCGGCTGATATCACGATTCCCTAGATCCTCGAAGTGGGGAAGCTGCCGCGAGGCGGCTTCCCCACTTTCCATCAAAGGAGGGCAGTTCCCCTATGGCACAAGATGTGTTACTGCAAATGACGGGTATCTCCAAATCCTTCCCCGGCGTCAAGGCGCTGGACAACGTCTCGCTGACGGTGAAGGCCGGGACGGTCCATGCCCTTATGGGAGAGAACGGCGCGGGCAAGTCCACACTGATGAAGTGCCTGTTCGGTATCTACTCCAAGGACACCGGCACCATCACCCTGGAGGGCAAGGAGGTCAACTTCAAAAGCTCCAAGGAGGCGTTGGCCAGCGGCGTTGCCATGGTCCACCAGGAGTTGAACCAGGCCTTGAAGCGCTCGGTCATGGACAACCTGTGGCTGGGCCGCTATCCCAAGCTGGGCGGCGTGATGGTGGACGAGCGGCGGATGTATAAGGAGACCATGGCCATCTTCGACGAGCTGGAGGTGAAGGTGGACCCCCGCCGGATTATGTCCACGCTGCCGGTATCCCAGCGGCAGATGGTGGAGATCGCCAAGGCGGTGAGCTACCACTCCAAGGTCATCGTCTTCGACGAGCCCACATCCTCCCTCACCGAGGAAGAGGTGGAGCACCTGTTCCGCATCATCAATATGCTCCGGGACCGGGGCGTGGGCATCGTTTACATATCCCACAAGATGGCGGAGATCAAGCGCATTTCCGACGAGATCACCATCATGCGCGACGGCCAGTGGATCGCCACCGAGCCCTCCAAGGATCTGGAAATGAACGACATCATCCGCCTCATGGTGGGCCGGGAGCTCACCAACCAGTTTCCCCCCAAGACCAATACCCCCGGGGAGGTCTACTTGGAGGTCCAGGGCTTGACCGGGCAGTATAACCAGCTCCGGGACGTGTCCTTCCAGGCCCGCCGGGGCGAGATCGTGGGCCTGGCCGGGCTGGACAGCTCGGGCCGCACCGAGACCCTGGAGTCCATCTTCGGCATCCGCACCCGGAAGGAGGGCACCATCTTGCTCGACGGCAAGCCCTGCCGGAACAAGAGCGCCCAGGACTCCATCAAGCGGGGCTTCGCGCTGCTGACCGAGGAGCGCCGGGCCACAGGCATCTTCTCCATCTTGGACATCAAGGAGAACACCGTGATCTCCAGCCTGAAAAAGCACCGCAGGGGCATCTATCTCTCGGATAAGTCCATGCGCCGGGACACCCAGTGGTCCATCGACGCCATGCGGACCAAGACCCCCAGCCAGGACACCAAGATCCGGGCCCTGTCCGGCGGCAACCAGCAAAAGGTCATCATTGGCCGGTGGCTGCTCACCAAGCCCGAGGTGCTTTTGTTGGACGAGCCCACCCGAGGCATCGACGTGGGCGCCAAGTACGAGATATACCAGTTGATCCTGGACCTTGCCAACCAGGGCAAGACGGTGCTGATGGTCTCTTCGGAAATGCCCGAGCTGTTGGGCGTTTGTGACCGCATTTTGGTCATGTCCGGAGGCCGTCTGGCCGGCGAGGTGGACGCGCGGCAGACCACCCAGGAGGAGATCATGACGCTGGCCGCCAAATACGCATAAAGGGAGGAACCCATCATGGCTAACAATTCCACGGGCACGAAAAAGCCCAGCGTCTGGACGCGGCTGCCCATCGCCCGGAGCGTGGTCTCCGCCTCGGCGACGTATAAAACGCTGGATAAGAAGGACCGGACCCGCTTTTGGGTGGACGGCACGCTGAACAACGCGCTGTACATCCTCATGGCCATCTTTATCATCTATACCGCCATCGTCAACCAAAACTTCCTCAAGGCCCCGTCGCTGGTGAATATCATTTCCCAGGTGGCCTACTACCTGCCCATCGCCCTGGGTGTGGGCGGCTGTATCGTGCTCACAGGTACCGACCTGAGCGCGGGCCGCATCATGGGCTTGTCGGCGGCGCTGTCGGTGCTGGTGCTCCAGACCCAAGGCTCCAAGCTGCTGGGCTGGATCCCCGATATGCCCCTGTGGGCGGGCATCATCGTGGCCGTTTTGGTGGTATCCCTGGTGGGCGCGTTCATCGGCGCGGTCAACGGCTTCTTCGTGGCGAAATTCAAGCTCCATCCCTTTATCGTAACGCTGGCCACCCAGCTCATCACCTACGGCGCGATCTTGGTGCTCTTTAACGTCAACGGCAACAAGGGTGCCCCCCTGGGCGGCTACGAGACGGGCTATAAGAAGTTCGTCACCGGCACCATGATCGACTTTGGCAACAACATCAAGCTGCCCTGGTATGTGCTCTACGCCGCCATTTTGGTGGTCATTATGTGGTTTATCTGGAACAAGACCACCTTCGGCAAGAACATGTTCGCCGTGGGCTCCAACCAAGAGGCGGCCTCGGTCTCCGGCGTCAACGTCTTCAAGACCATCGTCATGGTCCACGCCCTGGCGGGACTGATGTACGGCCTCAACGGCTTCTTCGTGCCTCCCAACGTGGGCTCGGTGGTGTCCAGTACCGGCGTCAACGCCGAATGCGAGGCCATAGCGGCCTGCGTCATCGGCGGAGTCAGTTTTGTGGGCGGCACCGGTAAGATCTCCGGCATCGTTCTGGGCGTGTTCATCCTGCGGGTCATCTTCGTGGCGCTGAATATGCTCTCCATCGACGCTAACATCCAAAACATCATCAAGGGCGCTATCATCCTGTTTGCCTGTGCGCTGGATATGCGCAAGTATCTGGTGAAGAAATAAGCCTAGTAGCCAAAAGCAGAGGCGGACAGTTTGTCCGCCTCTGCTTTTTACATGTTCTTCTTGATCTGGCTGATGGCGTTTTTCTCCAGCCGGGAGACCTGGGCCTGGGAGATGCCGATCTCGGCGGACACCTCCATCTGGGTCTTGCCCTGGAAGAACCGCAGGGCCAGAATGCGCTTTTCCCGGGGGTCCAGACGGCTCATGGCCTCGCCCAGGGCAATGCGCTCCAGCCAGCTCTCGTCGGTGTTCTTCTTGTCCCGGACCTGGTCCATGACGTAGACGGTGTCGCCGCCGGACTCATAGACCGGCTCGTAGAGGCTCAGCGGGTCCACGATGGCGTCCAGGGCGAAGACCACATCCTCCCGGGGGATGCCCAGGATCTCAGCAATCTGGTCCAGTGTCGGCTCTCGCTGGTGCTCGGCCAGATACTTCTCCTTGGCGCTGAGGACCTTGTAGGCGGTATCCCGCATGGACCTTGACACCCGCATGGCGCTGTTGTCCCGCAGATACCGGCGTATCTCACCCACGATCATGGGCACGCCGTAGGTGGAAAAGCGCACGTCCAGGTCCACGTTGAAGTTGTCGATGGCCTTCATCAACCCGATGCAGCCCACCTGGAAGAGGTCGTCGGCATTTTCTCCCCGGCCCATGAACTTTTGGATGACCGACAGCACCAGCCGGAGATTGCCCTGGATGAGCTGGTCCCGGGCCTCCATATCGCCCTCCTTGACCCGGCGCAGCAGCGCCATAGTCTCCTCGTTCTTCAGCACCTTCAGCTTGGAGGTGTTGACCCCGCAGATCTCTACCTTTCCCTGCATGAAAAAGGCCCTCCCCAGTCGGAAATACTGATTTCAGTATCTCCCTGGGGAGGGCTTTCATACCGCCCGGCAGCGGGGTTTATTTTTTTCTCGTTGACGGCTTTCGATGGACTTTGCCCGAGGACTTATCCGGCCCGCCGCCAGGTGCTGGGACTGAGCATGATGAGCAACGGGAAGATCTCCAGCCGCCCCAAAAGCATATCCAGCATCAGCACGATCTTGGCCCCGGCGGAGAACATGGCGTAGTTGCCCGTGGGACCCACCAGCCCGAGGCCCGGGCCGATGTTGTTGAGGCAGGCCAGCACGGCGGTGAGGTTGGTCTCCAACGAGAAACCGTCGGCGGCCAGGACCAGGAAGGACGCTACCAGGATGGCGCAGTAGGCCGTCATATAGGTGGTGACGCCCTGAATGGTCTCGTCGGAGATGGTCCGGCCCTCAAAGCGTACTAGATTCACGCTCCTGGGGCGCAAGAACTGCCGCAGACGAGAGCGCATGGACTTCACCAGCAAAATGAGCCGGGCGGTCTTGATGCCGCCGCCGGTGCTGCCCGCGCAGGCCCCGCAGATCATCAGCACCATCAAAATACTGCGCGACAACTGGGGCCACAGATCGAAGTCCACCGTGGCGAAGCCCGTGGTGGTCATGATGCTGGACACGGTAAAGGCCGCGTGGTGGAAGGCGTCGCGGAAACTGGGGTGCTGGAAGGCGATGTTCAGCGCGATGATGCAGATGGAGCCCAGCATCAAACAGAGATATACCCACACCTCCTCGCTCTTGAGGACTTGCTTGACCTTGCCAATGAGCAAAAGGAAGTAGACGGTGAAGTTGATACCAAAAAGGGCCATAAACACCGTGCAAACGGTCTGTAAATAGGGGGAATAGCTGGCCATGGAGTCGTTTCGCACGCCAAAGCCGCCGGTGCCGGCGGTGCCGAAGGCGGTGCAGAGGCTGTCAAAGAGGGACATCCCGCCCAGTAGCAAAAAGATGACGTTGAGCACCGTCAGGACGACATAGATGCCGTAGAGGATGGCGGCGGTCTGCCGGAGCTTGGGCACCAGTTTGCCCACATTGGGCCCGGGGCTCTCCGCCCGGAGGATGTGGACCGAGTCGCCGCCGCCCTTGCCCATGGGCACCACAGCCAGCAAAAACACCAAAATGCCCATGCCGCCCAGCCAGTGGGTGAAGGACCGCCAGAACAACAGGCCCTTGGACATGGACTCCACCTCGGGCAGGATGGACGCGCCGGTGGTGGTAAAGCCGGAGATGACCTCGAACACCGCGTCCACATAGCTGGGGATCTCCCCGGAGAACCAGAAGGGGAGCGCCCCCACCAGCGACAAAACGGTCCAGCCCAGGGCGGTGATCAAAAAGCCCTCCCGGGCGTAGAAATGCCGGTCCGCCTTGCGGCAGAGCAGGCACAGCCCGCAGCCCAGGGTGGCGGCCACGATCATGGTGGTGAGGATGGCCCGCAGCGCGCCCACCTCGCCGTGGAGCAGGCAGACTACCACGCTGGGGAAGAGGAACACGCACTCCAAAAGGAGCAAAAAGCCGAGCATGCGGCCAATGATCTTTCGGTTCATCGCCTGCGCCCTCTCAGTCCGCGAAAATGCTGTCCAGCTCGGTGACCGCCCGGCCTCCGGCGGTGACCACGATGAGGGTGTCGCCGGGGTAGAAGCAGGTGTCGCCCTTGGGGATGAGGGTCCGGCCCTGGTGGGTGATGCAGGAGATGAGGATGCCGCTTTTGAGCGGAATGTCCTTCAGCGCCTCGCCGCAGTGGCGGGTGGCGGCCCCGGCCTGGAACTCCAGGGCCTCCGCCTGGCCGTCCACGATGGGGTGGAGGGCCAGCAGGCCCTCGGCGTCGGCGGCGGTGGACATGGCCCGGACGTAGCGCACGATGTTGGAGCAGCAAAGGGCCTTGGGGCTGATGATAGAGCCCAGGCCCACCTTGCGAAAGAGCTGGTCGTACTCCACCCGGTTGATCTTGGTGATGACCTTGGAGACCCCCAGGTGCTGGGCGAACATAGAGAGGACCACGTTCTCCTCGTCCATGCCCGTCAGGGTGATGACCGCGTCAAAATTCTTGAGCCCCTCCGCGTCCAGCACCTCCTGGCGGGAGCCGTCGGCCTCGATGATGGTGGCCTTGGGCAGACGCTCGGCCAGGGTGACGCACCGGGCGTGGTTTTGCTCGATGATCTTCACGGTCATGCCGCTCTCCAGGCACCGGGCGGCCAGATAGAAGGCGATGCGGCTGCCGCCGATGATGAGCAGGCTCTTGACCTTGTGCTCCACCAGACCCAGACTGCGCACCAACTGGGCCAGGTCCTGTACCCCGGCGGTGACGAAGATGGTGTCGCCGCTTTGGAGCACGAAGGAGCCGCCGGGGATGTGCACCTGGCCGTCTCGCTGGACGGCGCACACCAGCACCTTCACCCGGGCGATCTCGTAGAGCTTGTGCAGCGGCAGACCCGCCAGCTTGGAGCCCTCCGCCACAGGCACCGCCACGATCTCCACCCGGCCCTTGGCAAAGCTCTCGCGCTTGAGGAAGGAGGGGAACTGCAAAAGCTGATAGGCCTCCAGCGCCGCGGCCTGCTCGGGGTTCACCGTGAAGGAAAGCCCCAGCTCGTCCTGCATGGACACCAGCTGGTCGGCGTACTCGGGGTTGCGGATGCGGGCGATGGTGTGGCCGCAGCCCAGCTTTTTGGCCGTCAGACAGGTCAGCAGATTCAGCTCATCCAGGCTGGTGGCGGCAATGAGCAGGTCGGCGCTCTCCGCCCCGGCCTCCCGCAGCGTGGCCATGGACGCGCCGTTGCCCACCACCGCCATCACGTCCAAAAGCTCCGCGCTCTCGCTGATGACCAGCGGGTCGGAGTCGATGATGGTGACGTTGTGGTCCTCCTGGGACAGCTGGGCGGCCAACGCCGCGCCCACCTTGCCGTCGCCTACGATGATGATGTTCATATCCATCCCGCCTTTTCAGCGTGGAATTTCCTGCTAAAACCTTATTATAACACAGAAAGTCTCATATGCAAGGTAAAAAATCCTTGCGTGCCGCGCCTTGGCGATTTATAATGATGAAAAGGGAAAAACCGTTTGAGGAGGAGAAAAGATGAAGAAAAGATCTGTGTCCATTTTGCTGGTTCTGGCGCTTGCGCTGGGGCTGGCTGCGCCCTCCTTGGCTGCCGGGCCGTCCTTTACAGACGTCCCGGAAAGCTACTGGGGGTACGCCGACATCGAAGCGGTGGCCCAGGCTGGGTACATGAACGGGACCGGCAACGGGGCGTTTAGCCCCGAAATGAAGGTTTCCGTGGCCCAGTTCCTGACCCTGCTGGGGCGGCTGGTGTTCCCCGATGTCAAGACCGAAGGGGCCGATTGGTTCGGTCCGTATGTGGCTGCGGCGCAGGAAGCTGGGTTGCTGACCGGAAGCCAGGTGGACGTAAACAACGTCGAGGCCGAGATCAGCCGCTACGATATGGCGGTGATCCTGCGGGCGGCGGCCAAGAAACTGGGTGTTGCTGAGAAAGCAGCTCAGTCCAGTGAGGTGGCCGATTACCTGGACACACCCGCTCGGTACGTTGACGCAGTGTTGGCTGTCTACGGCATGGGGCTGATCAAGGGCGACCAGGCCGGGAACTTCAATGGTGGCAACACCATGATGCGGGCCGAGGTCGCTACGGTGATCATGCGGTTGGCAAAGGCTAAACCGGGTGGCAACACTACTACCGAGCCAGAGAAGCCCACGGAGACGGAGAAACCCACCAATCCCATGGAAACGCCCCCTCCGGCCGAGCCGAAGTTTATATCCCAACGGGTCATTGGGTGGGTGCAATACAATTCTAAAGGTGACCCACAAAACAATGGCATCGGTGTAGTCGGCATCCCTGTGGAACTCCGATACACTGAAGACAACGGCACCACCTACACCGTCATTGAGACGGCAACGACTATGGAGCGCGATGGAGGCAACAGCCCTGGGCGATTTGATTTTACCATTCAAATCGAAAAGGGGCTCTATGACCGTCACGAGGCCGGAGAAGGACAGTTCTACTTTAGCACTGAAGCCACTGTAAACGGTCAGCACTATGTCACCCAAGACCGCCGCACGGACGGAAAAGCAACTATCATACCAGTCACGGACTGGCTACGTTCCTTTGTAGACTTAGTCCCCCCAGATCGCGGGGAAACGACGGACATCACGGTAACGGCCTCTGTAATTGGCACAACGTATTTTCTGGGTAGTGATGGCCGACACCACATGAACTACTACTCGGATGGCCTGATTAGTGGCGATTATGTGCTTACAAATTCTACAGTAAAAATCTACTTTGACCCGCAACAAGAGGGTGTGCCCCGAGTTCTGATTGGAGAAACAACAGCGGATGGCGGCTCTATCCATGATACGATCCCAATTGACACGGCGTATTATCGTGCCACTGGCGCGTACTATGTGGTAGAGATCGAGGCCGTGCTGGATGGGCAACTTTGCACCAATATCAATCCCATACCACACTCCATGAGCGAACTTACAGGGAAAGATCGGAGGATGCTATGGAAGATCCAAAGCAAAGAATACTATGAGGCATCCCTTAACCCATAAAGGGTCCAAAATTTAATACTCTTCCGATGACCAGCAAGATTGCCTTGCTGGTCATTTTTATATAAATTTCCATTTACTCAAGGAGGTCAACTCATGTACAAGAAAGCAATTTCGTTTCTCTTAGTGCTCTGTATGCTGTTCAGCATGGTTCCCTTTGGAGGAACCGCACTGGCTGCAGATGGCACCGATGCAGACCCGTATGAAGTGTACAGCCAAAAGACAAGGGAAGACAAGGGGACGGTTCTTTTGTCTTGTTCAAAACGAAGGGACGGCCCGATGGGCCGTCCCTTGTGTTACCGGAGGCTTCTAAGTACCGCCGTCCCACCGGGGACGGCGATGGAGCTCATTTACCAATCAAAGCCCGTGGCGCAGCCGCAGTCCACATCGCCCTGGTCGAACACCGTGGTGGGGACCAGGATGAAGGGCTGGTAGTCGGCCATGGAGATGGTGGCGGTGGGGATGTCGCTCTGGCAGCCGCACTGGCACGGACGGCAGCAACAGCAGCAACAGCCGCTGCCACCCTGGCCCGGGCTCTGACGGCCGGCGCGACGGTTCATGGAACCGCACATGGCGTTTCAGCCTCCTTTTGTCGGTGGTGTTGAAGGGGAGAGGACCCCTCCACAAAGACAGTATACGCCCCCAGCCGACAAGGGGTGACAGCTCCTGCACCTTCGCCAGCTCTTTGCTGACCTTGCATGGCTCCTAGGGGCCCTTAGTATAAATGGGGGATTGCTAAATTTGGAAAGGTGTAGTATAATATGGAAAGTCTTGACCCGCCCGGTGGCGGGGCAAGGCCGCACTAGTCGGGGAGTTAGCGGTGCCCTGTACCTGCAACCCGCTACAGCAGGGATGAATCCCGGCCCCCGGACCATTTCTGTGTCGTCTGACCCTCATAAGCGGCGATGATGGACCGGTCCCACGCAAGGCGGAGCCGTGAACCGTGTCAGGTGGGGAACCAAGCAGCACTAAGCGGTCCACCGCTTGTGCCGTGGGGGCGCCGGACCTGAGCTGGCTGTGGGGGTAACGGACATAGAGGTGGCTTCAAAGGCCGGTGTGCGGCCGTGCTCTGCTACCGAGCTTTTTTGTGGAGGTGATGTTATGTACCAGGCCCTATACCGCAAATACCGCCCTAAGACCTTTACCGACGTGGTGGGCCAGGCCCACATCACCGACACCCTGCGCCGCCAGGTGGCGGAAAACCGCCTGAGCCACGCCTATCTGTTTACAGGCACCCGTGGCACGGGCAAGACCACCTGCGCTAAGATCCTGGCCAAAGCGGTGAACTGTGAGTACCCCGTGGACGGCGACCCCTGCAACCAGTGCGCCGCGTGCAAGGGGCTGGACAGCGGTGCCATTTTGGACGTTTTGGAGCTGGACGCCGCCTCCAACAACAGCGTGGACTACGTCCGGGCCCTGCGGGACGAGGCGGTCTACACCCCCGGCAGCGTGAAGAAGCGGGTCTACATCATCGACGAGGTCCACATGCTCTCCAACGCCGCCTTCAACGCCCTGTTGAAAATTTTGGAGGAGCCGCCGGAGCACCTCATGTTCATCCTGGCCACCACCGAGGTCCACAAGGTCCTGCCCACCATCAAATCCCGCTGCCAGCAGTTCGCCTTCAAACGCATCCTGCCCGGCGACATCGCCGCCCGGTTGACCTGGGTAGCGGGGCAGGAGGGCATCGAGCTCACCCCCGAGGGCGCGGACCTTCTCTCCCGCCTGGCCGACGGCGGCATGCGGGACGCGCTGAGCCTGCTGGACCAGTGCCGGGGCCGGGGCGGAGCCATTGACGAAGCCGCCATCATCGCCTCCCTGGGCATGGCGGGCAATTTGGAGACCGCCCAAATGCTCACCGCCCTGGCCAAGGGTGATACTGCCGCCGCCTTGCAGGACCTGGCCCGGCTCTACAACGCGGGCAAGGACGTGAAGACCATGCTGGGTGAGCTGTCCAGCCTTTGCCGGGACCTGCTCATCCGCAAGACCGCCCCTCAGGGCGGCGCCGCTTTGCTCACCGGCGGCTATGACGACGCCACCATGCGGAGCCTTTCCGAGCTTTTGACCGCGCCCAGGCTCATCCAGATGCTGACGGTGCTCCAGCAGACCGTAGGCGAATTGGCCCGCAGCGGCAACCAGAGGACTGACGCGGAGCTCTGCCTCATCCGCCTGGGTGACCCCAGTCTGGACGGCAGCGCGCTGGGCCTGTCCGCCCGGGTGGCCCAGCTGGAGACCATGATGGCATACCCGCCCGTCCGGCCCAGCCAGCCCAGCCAGAGTGCCCCCGCCAAGCCCGCGGCCCCCGCGGCTCCCGCCCAGGAGCCGGAGGAGGACGTGCCCCCTCCCTGGGAGGACGCCGACGCGCCGCCCCCGGAGGACCCGGAGCCGCCGGAGGTCGCCGACGAAGCCGTTGCGCCTCCCGTGGTCCAGCCCCCAGTGGCCGCACCTCAGGCCGGAGCAGGGGACCGGGACTTCTGGCCCGCGCTGCTGCCGGGCTTGAAGCCGCTGTTGTCCCCGGCGGTGTGGCCCTTTGTGTCCAACCCGGCCATGACAGAAGGCGTCTTAAGTGGCGACGAGCTGACCCTGGAGGCCAAGGTCAGCGTCACCAAGTCCATGATCGACAAGCCCGAGGTGCTGGACGTGATCGCCCAGGCCGCCCAGAGCCGTCTGGGCCGCCCCATCCGGGTCAGCGTTTCCGCCCCTGCGCCGACGGCGGGCACTATGGACGACCTGCTGGCTATGGGCCGGCAGTGGGAATAAAGATCATCACGAGAAGGGAGCTGGAACACCAATGGCCAAGGGATTCAACAGCCGCGGTATGGGCGGCATGGGCGGCGGCATCAACATGAACATGATCAAAAAGGCCCAGAAGATGCAAGAGGATATGCAGAAAATGCAGGAGGAGCTGGAGCAGGCCACCTACACCGCCGCCGCCGGCGGCGGCGTGGTCACCGCCGTGGTCTCGGGCAAGAAGGAGCTCAGCGAGCTCACCATCGACCCCGAGGCGGTGGACCCCGAGGACGTGGAGATGCTCCAGGACCTGATCATCGCCGCCGTCAACGAGGCCCTGCGCTCCGCCGACGCCGCTGCCGCGGAGAGCATGCAGCGCCTCACCGGCGGGCTGAACCTGCCCTTCTGAACCATGTGTAAAAGGAAAGAGAGACGTTCCAGTGGAACGTCTCTCTTTTTGTCAGGCGCTGTGAGCGCGCCGCTTTCGTAGCAGCCCTTCCCCGCAGTAGAAAAGGGCTGCCAGAGCCACCGTGATCAAGGCGTAGACCAAGGCGGTGGAGAGCCGCCACATGGCCAGAGCCACGTGGTAACGTAGCAGGTTCTCAGTATAGGAAAGCCATGTGAGGACGGTAGATTGCTCCCAATATCCCCATCGCAGGGGCCAATAGGCCGCCGCGCCGCACAGCCAGAGCCCGACCACCAACTTGCGGCGCTTGGGCGCGGCCCAGAGCCCGCGGCGGAGGCACCAGGCGGTGAGCGGGACCAGGACCCACGGCGCGAAATACCACAGCGCGGGGCGATACAAGGGCCAATAATAGGGAGGAACAAAGTCCTCGAAGAACTGAACGGCCCAAAAGACGAACCAGGCGCACCACAAAGGGATGTTTTTCTTTGCCAGCAGACAGACCAGAGCGCAGCCCAAAAAGGGCAGGGCGATGAAGGACACGACGGTGAGCGGGTTGCCCCGCAGGGAAAAGACCAGGGCCAGCAGCGCCCCGAAAAGCAGCAGCGCGCTGCCCACCAAGACCCTGGGCGGCTGCTTTGGGGTGGCCGTGGCGGGCTCCGGGGCGGTTTCGGTGGGAAGATCAAGCCCGTCGTACTTGACCAGCTCGTCCAGGGTAACGCCGAAGACCTCAGACAGGCCCATGAGCTTGTCCAGCTCGGGCACCGAGGCGTCGGTCTCCCACTTGGACACCGACTGGCGGGATACCCGCAAGCGCTCCGCCAGCTCGGCCTGGGAGAGGCCCTGGGCGGCGCGCAGCGCGGCAATATGCGTGCCCAGCGTCATAAGTGTTCCTCCTTTCCGGACCTTCTGGGTCCAGAATAGCATAGTTGCGCCCAAAAGGCAACCAAGCCCGCTTGGAATGCCCGCAACTGGCGGTTGCAGATCAAAAAACGAGGTCACATCCGAAGATGTGACCTCGTTTGGTGCGCGAGGCGGGAGTCGAACCCGCACGTCCTTGCGAACACTGGCACCTGAAGCCAGCGAGTCTACCAATTCCACCACTCGCGCAAAAGCCTGCGCAAAGCGTATACCGCTTAGCGCAAGTGATATATTACCATGTTGGAGCCGGACTGTCAACACTTTTTTTCGCCACGCCGGGAAAAAGTTTGAAAAAACCGCTTGCATTTCCAAAAGAAGTGTGCTAACATATACAAGCTGTCGTTAGGACAGTGTACGCGGCTGTAGCTCAGCTGGATAGAGTGACTGGCTACGAACCAGTAGGTCGGGGGTTCGAATCCCTTCAGCCGTACCAAAAAAAGAAGGACTGCTTTGTGGCAGTCCTTCTTTTTTGCTACCGGGGCAGCTTGCTGGCCACGGTGTCGGCGGCGTCCTCCGCCATGCGCCCGACCTGCTTGACGGTCTTGTGGGCGGCGCTTTTGATGTTTTTCTCGTTCTTCATCATAGTCGCCCCCACTGCGGCCCCAGCCATCATTCCCAGGCCAATGCCCTTCAAAAACGGATGTCCAGTCATGGGTATCCCTCCTTTGCCTTTGTTAGTATGGCCCGAATTTGCAAAAAATCCATTGCGTATCGCCGTCAATTTCTGTATAATAAAAATAGTATGTAAACGCCAAGGAGAAAGGGGGGCAGCGCGTGTGAAGCTCCAGCCGCAGGGGAGAACTCCGGGCTCCACCTTGTTTTTTCAGAGATTGACGGCGATCTTCCTGGCCGGTATGGCCACTGTATGGCTGCTGTACCCCGGCGGGAGCTATGAGAACATCACCCAGAGCAAGGCGGTCCTTTTTTTCTCCCTCGCGGGAGGCTTCGTGCTGGTTTCTTTGTTGGGGCGCTTAGAGCTCTGCCTGATCGGCGGCGGCAAATGCCTGGGGCCTGTGGAACGCTGGAAGCGTTGGACCCTGCCCCAAAGGGCGGTCTTTATCTACTGGTGTGCCGCGCTGGTCTCTACCCTCGCCTCGGCGCACCTGGACGTGGCGTTTCTGGGCAGTGGCCGTTATGGCGGCTTTCTCACCATCACATTGTATTGCTGGAGCTTCTTGCTGATCGCCGATGGCTATATGCCCAAACGGTGGCTTTTGTGGCTCTTGGCCGGTATGGTGAGCCTGAACTGCCTCCTGAGCCTCGTTCAGCTATTGGGATATAATCCCTTTGGCCTATACCCGGCGGGCATGACCTATTATGACGCCAACCTCCGCTACGCCGGGGAATTTCTCGGCACAATCGGGAATGTGGACATCCTCTCCGCGGTGCTATGTGTCGCCATCCCTCTGCTGTGGATATCGCTCCTTCGTTTGAAAACGCCCTGGCGCTTTGCGCTACTGGTCCCCTTGGCGCTCTGCCTGGGGGTGCTGCTTTGGGCGTTCGTGGCTGGCGGGGTCGTGGCTGTTTTGCTCAGCGCTCTTTTTACCCCGCCGGTCCTGGCCCGGGAGAAGAAGCGCAGGCTGCTTTTGCTGGCCTTGGCACTGGCCCTGCTGATGGGCGGGGTCGTTACCATATACGCCGTCGGTGACAAGATCGGCGGCCCTGCCGCGGAGGCCTCGGCCCTTCTCCACGGCCAGTGGGACGACCGCTTTGGCTCGAGCCGGCTCTACATCTGGCGAAAAACCGCGGAGCTCATACCCCAGCGGCCACTGCTGGGCGGTGGGCCTGACACCTTGGGACTGCGCTCCGACATCGCCTTCGAGCGATTCAACGACCTCACTGGCACCATGATCCGCGCCCAGGTGGATGATGCCCACAACGAATACCTGAACATCCTGGTCAATCAGGGACTGCTGGGCCTTTTGACCTACCTGGCCGTTTTGGGGTCGGTCCTGGTGGTCTGGCTGCGTCGCGCGCCTGGGGACAACGTGGCGGCCATCTGTGGCGGCGGCGCCTTCTGCTATAGCATCCAAGCGTTTTTTGGCCTTGCGTCCCTGGCGTCTACGCCGCTTTTCTGGATATGCATGGCCCTGTGTGTGGGAAAAAGAGAGAACGAAGGAACACGCGACGATAAGGAGAGTGCGGTATGCTGACAACACAAAAACAAAAGCTCATAAGTCTGAATCTGGCGGCGTTGCTCATCCTTTTGCTCGCGCTGCCTGTGGGCGCGGCCGAACCCGCGCAGACAGGCTCCGAGGGCCTGCGGGAGGCCCTTTTGGCCCAGCAGATGGAGCGCATCGCGCCGGCTGGAGAGGAGGAGCAGGCGGAGCTGTCCGCGCAGGAGCCCTACCGGCTCCAGGTGGGGACGACGGTATTCAAGTCCGACCAGGACCGAAGCGGCACGGGCTGGGCCTACACCGCCGCCAACCACCGTCTGACGCTGAACGGCTATCAGGGCGGAGGAATTGCCGCCAGCGGCGACTTGGTCATCTACACTTATGGAGAAAACCAGGTTACCGGGAAAAATGGCACCCGTTATGGCGAGGATGGCATCGTTGTGGACGGTGCGCTTGAGATCAATGTGAAGAGGAATAGCACTTTGCAGGTCAGCGGCGGCAGTGGACGTGAGGGGGCGGGGCAAGGAGTCAGCGTTCCCAGAGGCTATCTGACCTGCTGGATCACAGGTGGCTTCTATGCCCAGGGCGGAGAGCTTACCTTAGCCGCTGACGCTGGTGGTCATGGACTTTACGCCGGAGGCGTATCGCTTTATGGTATTGGGGACCAAGGCATCGCGATAGCCCAGGGGGGCCAGTCGAGAAAAGGCATAGGCGGCAGCGGCATTTTTTCACTCTCTGTCTACGTCGACGTGAACTGTATGGTGGTTGGCGCTGAAGGCCTTTTGGGCGGAGATGGGATATTTTTTGGCAACTCCTGCAACATCGGCATCATAGAGGGCTATTTCGCTGGCGGCGCAGCCTCAAGCGCTAGTATTTACAATGGGGTCCCCATCTACAACAGTGACGGGGTCAGTTGGTACTACAATGAGCACACCACTCTAACCGAAGTCGGTCGGGAGCTTGTCGTCACCGTGAATGAATACACGCTCCGCTTAAACGGCAACGGCGGGCGGTATAACGGCCAGACCTATGTTTCCGACACTCAGAAGTATCCGTCGTACTATTGGCTATCGGACTACATTTTCCAGCGGGACAAATACGCCCAAGTGGGCTGGAAAGAGTCGAACGGCGACTTTGTGGCGCTCAACGACTTTTATAACCCTGAGGCCGATACGACCTTGTCCGCCGAATGGATCATGGTGGACCCCGGAGACATCGTGATCAATAGTCTCTCTGGGACCTTGAACGACGGCAGTCATTACCGTTCCCAACGCACTGCCCTGACCTTGCCCATGCGGCTTCAGGGATATAATGATACAAGTGTGTTAGGCTGGTCCAGCGCCGTGGACCCGCGTATTGACTTTGATACATACGCCGTGGAGGGGGCCTGGTACGAAGGGGGAGACGTGATCCTGCCGGACAAGGACCGCGTACAGCTACTTTACGGCCACGCTGCCGGCGGAAACTATGCCCGCTATCACCCCAATGGCGGAACGATCCAAGACGGCGGCACGATCCTGGTGCAGTATACGACTCCTACTGGTGGAGATCTGGAGGTCTACGCCTTGGATGACAGCGCCATGACCGCGCCTCAGGGTTGCGTCTTCCGGGGCTGGTCCCGGGCTGCTGATGTGGACACGATACGTTATAAAGCGGGGGAGGTCATCTCCCACACCCCTACACAGACCAGCGAGGTCATCGACCTTTACGCTGTCTGGGAGCAGGTGGAGTTTGTGGAGACCCTTGAGCCGGGCGTTCAGGTGCGCAGTAACACCGAAACCGGGGAAGTGAGCGTGGAGCTGACCCAGGAATGGTGCCAGGACAAGGGCGCGCAAACGGTGATCGCCGCCGGCTATTCCGGCGCGGGCGGGGCCAGGATGCTGGATGCCGCCGTGGCCTCGTGTGGGACCGGGGATGTGCGGCTGACCGTCGCCGGCTCGCCCAAGACGCCGAACCAGGTCAAGCTGTTTGTTCTGGACAATGACCTGGCTCCGACCTGCGCCTGCCTTGAGACGGTGGTTTTTTCGACGCAGGACCAGAACTGACACGATTCAGATCACTTAGGAGAAAGGGGGCAGCGCGTGTGAAGCTCTTGCTCAGGCAGGGGCGGTTTATCGACCCCGCCGGCGGCATTGGCGGCGTGATGGACATCCTCTTGGAGGAGGGCCGGGTGGCCCGCATCGCCAGCGCCATCCATGAGCCCGACGCCCAGGTGTTAGACCTGACGGGCCTTGTGGTCTGCGCCGGGCTTGTGGATATGCACGTCCATCTCCGGGACCCCGGCCTCACCCACAAGGAGACCATCGAAACTGGCCGCAACGCCGCCGCCGCCGGCGGCGTGACCGCCGTGGCCTGTATGCCCAACACCAAACCCGTGGCCGACAGCCCCGAGACCATCCGCTATATCCTGGAAAAGGCCGCCGGGCCGGGGCCCAAGGTCTTTCCCATCGCCGCGCTGACCTTGGGCGAGGCGGGGGAGACCCTCTCCGACTCCAAGGCCCTGCGTGAGGCGGGGGCAGTGGCCCTCAGCGATGACGGCGTACCCGTCCAAAGCGCCAACGTCATGCGCGACGGCCTCATCCTGGCCGCCCGGCACGGCATGGCGGTGCTGTCCCACTGCGAGGACGCTGACATGGTGAAAAACTACGCCGTCAACGAAGGCCCGGTGTCCCGGGCCCTTGGCATCCCCGGACGGCCCGCCATTGCCGAGGAGCTGATGGTGAGCCGGGACGCCATGCTGGCCGAGGAGACCGGCGCGGCGGTGCACATCTGCCATGTGTCCACCGCCAAGAGCGTGGACATTATCCGCCGCTACAAGCGCCGTGGCGTGAAGATCACCTGCGAGACCTGCCCCCAGTATTTTTCGCTGACCGAGGACGAGGTGCTGACCCAAGGCTCCCTGGCCCGGGTCAACCCGCCCCTTCGCACCAAGGCCGATGTGGAGGGCATCATCCGGGGGCTGCAGGACGGCACCATCGACGCCATCGTCACCGATCACGCCCCCCACGCCCCGGAGGAGAAGGCCCGGCCCCTCACCGAGGCCCCCAGCGGCATGGTGGGGCTGGAGACCTCTTTGGCGGTGTCTTTGACCTATCTCTACCACACCGGAAAGCTGCCTCTGCCGGACATTTTGCGCAAGATGACCCTGAACCCAGCGGCCATCCTCCGCATCCCGGCGGGACGGCTGGCGGTGGGCGGCGCGGCCGATATCACCGTCTTCGACCCCAACGAGACTTGGACGGTGGAGCCGGAGAGATTTCAGTCCAAGTCCCGCAACACGCCCTTCGCCGGGCATACCCTGCAGGGCAAGGTCAAGTATACCATCGTAGACGGCCAGATCGTCTACCGGGGATAAAAAGGAGATATACATATGGGATTCGACATTCTGCAAGAGAAGATCCGCAAGCTGAAAAACCCCACCGTGGCCGGTCTGGACGCGCGGCTGGAGTACATTCCCCAGGCATTGGTGAAGGACTGCTTCGACCGCTACGGCGAGACCTTGGAGGGCGCGGCCCAGGCGGTCTACCGCTACAACTGCGACCTGATGGACGCGCTCCAGGGTGTGGTCCCCGCTGTCAAGCCCCAGGCGGCCTACTATGAGCTGCTGGGCTGGCCCGGGGTCAAGGCCCTGGCCGACACCATCCAGTACGCCCACGACAAAGGCTACTACGTCATCGCCGACATCAAGCGTGGCGACATCGGCTCCACCGCCCAGGCCTACGCCGAGGGCTGGCTGGGCAAGAGCGCTGTGGGCAGCCAGGCCCTGGCCCCCTTCAACGCCGACTGCGTCACCATCAACGGCTACATGGGCTCGGACGCTATTCTGCCCTTCCTCAACATCGCCAAGGACGAGGGCAAGGACGTGTTTTTGCTGGTGAAGACCTCCAACCCCTCCTCCGGCGAGCTTCAGGACATGATCGCCGGGGACCGTCAGGTCTATACCGTCATGGCCGACCTATGCGCCCGGCTTGGCAAGGGCTCAGAGGGCGAGAGAGGGTATCAGGCCCTGGGGGCGGTGGTGGGAGCCACCTATCCCGCCGAGATCAAAGAGCTGCGCCGCCGCATGGAACACACCTTCTTCCTGGTCCCGGGCTACGGCGCCCAGGGCGGTACCGCCGAGGATGTGCGCCACGCCTTTGACCGCTACGGTTGGGGTGCGGTCATCAACTCCTCCCGTGGCATCCTATGCGCCTGGAAGAAGATGGAAAACGGCGAGGCGCATTACCAAGAGGCCGCCAAGCAGGCCGCCGAGGCCATGCGCGACGACATCAAAAAGTACGTCACCATCGTATAAAGAGAGGAGGCGAGGGACATGCAGCAGAGCTGTACCCTGGTCGACAAGGTCCAAATGGGGCCCAATACCTGGTGGTTCCAACTGGAGTGCGGCCAGATGATCGAGAAGACCTTCCGGGGCCCGGGCCAGTTCGTCCATATCGCCTGCGGCCATTCCCGGCTGCTGCGGCGGCCAATCTCGGTGTGTACCTGCCAAGACGACAGTCCTGAGGGCGGCCTGGCCATCGTTTTCGAGGTCCGAGGGCAGGGCACCGACTGGCTGGCCCGCCGGGAGATCGGCGACAAGCTGGACGTGCTGGGCCTGCTGGGCAACGGATTTATGCTAAGGGCAGACGGGCGGTATCTGCTGGCCGGGGGGGGTATTGGCGTGCCGCCGCTGTACGGCTGCGCCCAATACGCTGACGGCAAGGCCACGGCGGTGCTGGGCTTCCGCTCGGCGGAGCGGGCCATCCTGCTTCCGCAGTTTGCTGATATCTGTCAAGATGTTCGCCTTTACACCGATGACGGAAGCCTTGGCGCGAAAGGCTATGTGGCCGACGGCGTGCGGGCGGTCCTTGACAAGGATAAAGACTTTACAGCCGTTCTGGCCTGCGGACCCAAGGTGATGCTCCGGGGCGTGGCCCAAGCGGCGGAGGAGTACGGCATTCCCTGCCAGGTGTCCATGGAGGAGCGGATGGCCTGCGGCGTGGGAGCCTGTCTGGGCTGCGCGGTCCAGATGGCCGACGGCTCCATGAAGCACGTGTGCAAGGACGGCCCTGTGTTCAACGCCGGGGAGGTGGACTGGAATGTCTAAGGTGGACCTGTCTGTCACCCTGGCCGGGGTGACGCTGAAAAATCCCATCGTTCCCGTGTCCGGGACCTTCGGCTTTGGGGAGGAGTACGGGGCGTATTTCGACCTGGAGCGGCTGGGCGGTATGTGTGTCAAGGGCCTGACCCTGCACCCCCGAAATGGCAACCCGCCGCCCCGCATCGCCGAGACCCCCATGGGGATGCTCAACTCCGTGGGCCTGCAAAACCCCGGCGTGGACGCGTTTTTGGAGACCGAGTGGCCCCGGCTGAAGAAGCTGGACACGGTCATCATTGCCAACATCTCGGGCAATACCCCCGTCGAGTACGGCCAGATGTGCGAAAAGTTGTCGGGCGCCGGGGTCCCCATGATCGAGGTCAACGTCTCCTGCCCCAACGTGAAGGCGGGCGGACTGGCCTACGGCACCCGGCCCGAGCTGGCGGCGGAGGTCACCCGTGAGGCCAAGGCCCATGCGGGGAAGACCCCCGTGATGGTGAAGCTCTCGCCCAATGTCACCGATATCACGGAAATTGCCAAGGCTGTGGCGGACGCGGGTGCGGACGCGCTTAGCCTCATCAACACCATCCGGGGCATGCGCATCGACCCCAATACCCGCCGCCCCATCCTCCATATGAACACCGGCGGGCTCTCCGGCCCGGCGGTGCTGCCCGTGGCCCTTCGCATGGTGTGGGAGGTCCACAATGCCGTGGACCTGCCCATTTTGGGCATGGGCGGGGTGTCGGACGCCGCCACGGCGGTGGAGATGTTGCTGGCCGGGGCCACCGCGGTGGGCATGGGCAGCGCCATCTTCGCCGACCCCATGGCCCCTGTCAAGACCATCGAGGGCCTGGAGAGCTGGTGTCAGACCCACGGCGTGACCGCCGCGCGGGACCTCACCGGCGGCGTACAGCCCTGGTAAACCTGAGAGGAAGGGAAGCTATGACCCGAATTTATCTCATCCGCCACGCTGAGGCCGAGGGCAACCTCTACCGCCGCAGCCAGGGACAGTACGACTCCCTGGTCACCGACCGGGGCCTTCGGCAGATCGCGGCGCTGCGTGAGCGCTTCCGGGACATCCCGGTGGACGCGGTCTACGCCAGCGACCTCTACCGCACCCAAAAGACCGCCTCGGCGGTGACCGAGCCCCACGGCCTGTCCCTTCAGACCGACCCCGGCCTTCGTGAGGTAGACCTGGGCTGCTGGGAGAATCTGCCCTGGGGGGAGATCGCCCACCGGGACCCGGAGCAGCTTGGCTGGTTCAACGCCAACGACCCCCGCTGGGGCGTGGCGGGCAGCGAGACCTTTCCCATTTTGCGAGAGCGTCTGGTCTCCACCCTTACCAAGCTGGCCCAACGTCACGACGGCCAGACCATCGCCGTGGCCACCCACGGCATGGCCCTTCGCAATCTGATGACGGCCCTCCAGGGCAGGCCGGTGGAGGAGGGGGCCCAGACCCCCCACTGCGACAACACCGGCGTGAGCCTGGTGGAGTACGACAACGGCGTGTGGAGCATCGTCTTCCAAAACGACGCAAGCCATCTTTCCGGGGACCTGTCCACCTTCGCCAAGCAGAAGTGGTGGCGGCCCGGGGCGGGCTTCACCGCCGACGCCAACTTCCGCTACCGCACCCTGGACCCGGTGGAGGAGGGGGAGTTCTACTATCAGTGCCGCCGGGACGCTTGGGTCACCATCCACGGCTCCTTGGACAAATTCGACGGCGACGGATTTTTACGTGATGCCCAGGCCCAGGCCCGGCAGAGCCCGGAGGCGCTGTGGCTGGCCCTTTTGGGCGATGAGCCCGCGGGTCTCGTCCAACTGGACATCCCTACCGCCAAGGCCCAGGGCTATGGGAGCGTGCCCTTCCTCTACCTAATGCCTGAGCGCCGCAGACAGGGCCTGGGGGTCCAGCTCATCGGTCAGGCGGTCAGCGTGTTCCGGGACCTGGGCTGCGACCGGCTGCGCCTTCGCTGCGCTCCGGACAACGCCACCGCCCAGCGGTTCTACGCCAGGTACGGCTTCCACAAGATCGGGGAGGCGGTGGGCAGCCGGGTCCCCCTGGACGTATTGGAGAAATACATTGGATTTGAGAGCTGAGGATTTCCTGCCTGTTTCCAAGGCAGACATGGACGCGCGGGGCTGGGAGAGCTACGACTTCCTGGTCATCACCGGCGACGCCTATGTGGACCACCCCTCCTTTGGCACGGCCATCATCGCCCGGCTGCTGGAGAGCGAGGGGTACCGGGTGTGTATCTGCGCCCAGCCCGACTGGCATAGCCCTGCCTCCCTGACGGCCTATGGACGGCCCGGGCTGGGGGTGCTGCTGTCGGCGGGGAACATCGACTCCATGGTGGCCCACTACACTGTGGCCAAGCGCCGCCGGAGCCAGGACGCCTATTCCCCGGGGAATGTGATGGGCCTGCGGCCCGACCGGGCGGTCATCGTCTACGCCAACCTGGCCCGCCAGGCCTTTGGGGATATCCCCGTGGTCATCGGTGGGCTGGAGGCCTCTTTGCGCCGCTTTGCCCACTACGACTACTGGGAGGACAAGGTCCGCCGCAGCGTCCTGGTGGACAGCGGCGCGGACCTTTTGACCTACGGCATGGGCGAACACGCCACGCTGGACATCGCCCGGCGGCTCCGAGCGGGCACGCCCATCCACGAAATTCACGATGTGAAGGGCACGGCCTTTCTTGCTAAGGACCCGGGGGAGTGCGTCTATCCCAAGGTCCTGTGCGCCTCCTTTGAGGAGGTGGCCCGGGACAAGCGGGCCTACGCCAAGGCCAATATGGTGCAGTATCAAGAGCACGACCCTATCGTGGGCAAGGCCATTTTGCAGCCCCACGGCGACCGCTTTTTGGTGGTCAATCCGCCTGCCATGCCCCTGACCACCGCCGAGCTGGACCGGGTGGCCGAACTGCCCTACGTCCGGGAGCCCCACCCCATGTATGACAGCATGGGCGGCGTGCCCGCCATCGAGGAGGTCCGCTTCTCCATCTGCCACAACCGGGGCTGCTTCGGCGCGTGTAACTTCTGCTCTCTGGCCTTCCACCAAGGGCGCATGGTCACCTCCCGGAGCCACGAGAGCGTGCTCCGGGAGGCGAAACTGCTCATCGCCCACCCCGGCTTCAAGGGCTATATCCACGATGTGGGCGGCCCCACCGCCAACTTCCGCCGCACGGCCTGCAAAAAGCAGCTCAAGGGCGGGCTCTGCAAGGGCCGAGCCTGTCTGGCCCCGGAGGCCTGCCCCAATCTGGACGCCGACCACAGCGATTATCTTAAGCTCCTGCGGGAGCTGCGCTCACTGCCCGGCGTGAAAAAGGTCTTCATCCGCTCGGGCATCCGCTTCGACTACCTCCTGCAGGACAAGTCCGGCGCTTTTATGCGAGAATTAGTAGAGCACCACGTGTCAGGACAGTTGAAGGTTGCCCCAGAGCACTGCGTGGACAGCGTTTTGGACTACATGGGCAAGCCCCACATCGCCGTCTACGAAAAATTCCGCCAGAAGTACGACTCGCTGAATAAAAAGTATGGAAAAGAGCAATATCTGGTACCCTATTTGATGTCCTCCCATCCGGGTTGTACCTTGGACGACGCGGTCAAGCTGGCACAATGGCTCAACCGCTCAGGCCGCCAGCCCGAGCAGGTCCAGGACTTTTACCCCACGCCCGGGACCCTGTCCACCTGTATGTACCACACCGGCCTGGACCCCAGGACCATGGAGCCGGTCTTCGTGCCCAAGTCCTCCCACGAAAAGGCCATGCAGCGGGCCCTGATGCAGTGGAAGCGCCCGGAAAAGCGGCCCCTGGTGCTGGAGGCTCTGCGCCTCACCCACCGCCAGGACCTCATCGGTTACGGCAAGGAGTGCCTTCTGCGCCCGGACAAGCCCCATGCTCAGCGCCCGCCGGAGAAGGGCAGAGGCCCCAAGGAGCGAGGGGGAGCGTCTAAGACCCCCTTCAAACCTAAGACGAAGAGCGAGAAGCCCGCCAAACGCAAGGCGGGCTGGGCCAAGCCAAAGCCCAAGGCCGGGACCAAGCGCAAGGGGAGATAATCTACGTTTCCATATAAAAGCGAGAAAAAACCCTGGACAAGCCCTTGCTTTTTTGGGCCCGATAGGCTATAATTACCAATTTAGTGAGAGCGATTCTGAGAGAGAAGACCGGGAAAGGAGACGCCATGAAGACAGCCATCGTGACCGACAGCAACAGCGGCATTTTCCCTGAAAAGGGGAAAGAATTGGGCATTTTTGTGCTGCCCATGCCGGTGATCTTGGACGGCAAGACCTATTTTGAAGGGGTGGACCTGACCCATCAGGAGTTCTATCAGCGTTTGGCCGCCGGGGCCGACGCCACCACCTCCCAGCCCTCGCCGGCGGATGTGGAGGCCATGTGGGACGACATCCTGGCCCAGGGCTACGACCAGATCGTCCACATCCCCATGTCCAGCGGCCTCAGCGCCTCCTGCACCACCGCCCAAGGTTTGGCGGCGGACTACGCCGGCAAGGTCTTCGTGGTGGACAACCACCGGATCTCCGTCAGCGAGTATGACGCGGTGATGGACGCCATCGCCATGGTCAAGGATGGGCTAGACGCCGCCGCCATCCGGGATGAATTGGAACACAGTGGGCTGGATTCGGTGATCTACCTGGGGGTGGACACCCTGAAATACTTCAAGAAAAATGGCCGCTGCACCGCCGCCACGGCGGCGCTGGGCGCGGTTTTGAACATCAAGCCCCTTTTGAAGTGCGACGGTCAGCGCTTCGACGCCATCGCCAAGGTCCGGGGCGTGGCCAACTGCCGCAAGCAGGCGGTGGAGCTGGCGGTCAAGGCGGCCCAGGACCTGTTGGAGCAGGGCTACGCCGTCAGCGTGGGCGTGGCCAGCAGCTTCCAGGACCAGGCCGAGGAGGCCAGCTGGGTGGAGCAGGTCCAGAACGCCCTGCCCGCCAATGTGGGTCTCCACTACGAGCCCTTGTCCTTCTCCGTCATCTGCCACACCGGCCCCGACGCATTTGGCATGGGCATCTGCCGCCGTCTGCGGTCCTAAAGCGCACCGAAAACCACAAAAAGACCGCCTCTGGATGAGCTTCCAGAGGCGGTTTTTTACGCTTATATGAGGCACCACACCCAGCGAAGCCGCAGCCGCGGGCCCCAGGGCTGGGCCTTGGCGGCGTGATAGGCCGCTCGGGTAAGGTCCTCCATCTCCCGCCGCTCAGCCTGGGTCAGGGTGTGCTGGCTGAAGGCGGCTTTTTGGGCCAGCTCCGCCGCCCGCTCCGGGAGGGCGTAGGCAAAGCGGCTCCGGGCGGCCAGGAGATAACGGTAGAGCCAGAGGACGGCGGCATTCGGGTCTTGCTGGCCGCACCGCTTTTTCCAGCGGCCCAGCCGCAGCCACCGCTGGAGCCAGACCGCCAGCATTGCCGCCGCCAGGGCCAAACCACACCCCAGAGCCCACCACGCTCCGGTATGCCCGGCGGTGGAACCGTCCTGGCTCTGCCCCGGACCGGGACTGTCCGAGGGCTGGACAGAGGGCGCCGCCGAGGGCGAAGGGGAGGGAGAAGGCGAGGGCGAGGCGGGGGCCTGGCTGGGGTCTGGCTGGGCGCTGGGAGCCGCTGAGGGAGAGGGGGAGGGAGCGGTCTGCTCCGGCCCCGGGCCGAAGGCCCCGGCAGGGGTCACATCTACAGGCTGCCAGCCAAACCCGTCCACATAGACCTCCACCCAGGCGTGGGCATTCTCGTCGGGGACGCTGACGCTCTGCCCACTCACCAGATCGGCGGCGTAGCCACTGACGAACCGGGCGGGGACCCCCATCTCCCGCAGGATCAGCGTGGCGGCGGTGGCGTAGTGGGCGCAGTAGCCCTGGCGGCTCTCGGTGAGGAAGTGAGACACAAAGTCCTCCCCCAAGGGCTGGGCCGGAGTGGACAGGTCATAGTGGGTAAAGGAGGCCAGGTAGTCGGCTACGGCCTGGGCCTGGGCGATCAACTGGCCCCGTCGGTCGGCGTAGGAGAACTGGGTCAGGATGCTTATGGGGTCGTCCAGGCCGGGGGCCTGGCCCTGAGCGTACCGGGCCCCGGCCCGGATCACCTCCAGGGCCTCGTCGCCCAATAGGTCGTAGGGCATATCCAGGTAGTTACGATAGACAAATTGGCGGTATTCCGGCTCGCCATAGTAGCCGCCGCCGTCCCAGCCCACCTGGGCCCCGGCGGGCACCTGGTCGGGGTCCAGACAGTCAAAGCTGTAGCTGTAATGGCTCTCCAAACGCTGGATGTAGCTGTCGGCGTGGAAGGTAGCCCCGGTATACATGGAGGTGGAGAAGTAAGGGACATAGTAATAAGTGGTGTTGGTGGTCCCTTCTATGATCTGGATGGTCTGGCTGGCCAGGGCCGCGCCGGAATCCAAGGCGGCGTGGGCGGGGTAGGACCAGGGCGCGCTGTCGGCGTCCGCCTCGGGCAGAGCCGCCAAGGCCTGGTCGCTGAGGGGCTGCCAGCCGTAGCGGGTATACCGCGCCGCCGACCACCCCCGCAGCAGCGCGTGGCCCGAGCGTTCAGCGCGCACCGTCAGCACCGTGTGACCGTCAAAGCTGGGCGAGCCAAAGCGGCGGAAGGTATACACCCCCGGCTGAGCGCCGCCGTTGCCGCCAGAGAGGGCCCAGCTCTGGGCCATGGTCTTGGCCCGCAGGCGCAGGTCCTCCACCCAGGCGGGCCGCTGGTAGCCCTTTTGTGGGAAGAGAAGGACGATGAGGGCCATGGCCGCCGCCACCGGAGCCGCCGCCGTCAGCGCTCTGCGCCCGCCCAGCCAAAGGCTCTGGCGGTAGCCCTTGCGGCACAGTAAGGACAGAGCCAGATAGAGCAGCGTGGCGTACAGCGGCGCCGCCCCGGGCGAGCGCAAAATGAACAAACTCAGCCCGGGCAGAACGCCCATCGCCACCGCCGCGGGCCACGCCGCCCGCCCCCGGAGCTGCCACGCGCCCAGCCACAGCCCCAGCAGCGGAATAAGTGCGCATACAAAGCGGCTGGCGTGGAGCCCATAGGCTTCGTCGGACAGGGCCACGGGCAGCTCGTAGTAGAGGATCTGGCGGATCTCCTGGTGAAAGGCGTAGGAGATCTTATGAAAGACGAACTGGGCTCCTAAAAATACGCTGTCCCACCACTGCCAGACCGCCAGCGCCACCAGGGCGCACGCCGCCAGCGTCAACACCACCCGCAGCCGCCCGCCGCAAAAGCTGTGCAGCGCGGCCACGCCTATCGCCGTCAGGCAGACTACCCCGAAGACCATAGGGGAAAGCCCCAGACCAAAGGCGCTGTCCAGGGAATAGACCCCGGCAAAGAGGCCCAAAAAGAGCAAAAGGGTATTGCCCAGCAGGGCAAAAACCGTGGTTTTCGCCTTCATTTTCACGGCTGGGACACCTCCTTTTGACTAGAAGGTGTCAAGTGGATACGCTTTACAGGACCCGGTACGCCGGGCAGGGCCAACGGCCCGTGGGACAGGCTCTGGCCCACCAGGGGCGCAGCCTGGCCGGAGATGGCCTGATAGCAGGTATCCCAAGCCATTGGGCAGTCTACAAGGTGACAGCGCAGGCTCCCGGTCTCCGGGTCGGCACAGCAGACTGTAAAGGGATCTTCCTTGTCAAGCAGATATCGGGCCAGAGCCTCCAACTGGTCCAAAACGTCGTCCAAGTCGTCGGGCTGGCCCCAGTGGTCATAGGTGACGGCCAGGTGCTCACGCACCGGCTCCAGGGTCTCGCGCAAGACAGGGTCCCCGGCGGGCTGCTTGGCGGTGAGCTTCCAGTGGATGGCGTTCACCGGGTCGCCGGGGCGGTAGAGGCGCAGCTCGTGCTCCTCGCCGGGGCCGCCCCCGGGTTTTATGCGAAGGGCAACGCCTGTTTGCGGGGAGCGGTCCACGCCGCTGGGCAAAGTCCCCGCCTGGGGCTGGGACAAGATCATAATGGGCTCCGGCGGGCGCAGAGACAGGGCCAGCGCCCCCAGCCAGCCCGGGGTGCGGCAGCGCTCCACCGAGACCCGGTACCAGCCGCAGTGGGCCAGCTCCACCTCCAACGCCGTGCCCTGGCCGGGGCAGACCTCCAGCTCCCGGACCACGGACAGCTGGGGATACAAAAGCGGCTCCACCCGCACCCGCAGCAGGGCCAGCTCGCCCGGGTCCATAGCGGGGGTCTGCAGGGTGAAGCGGACCTCCACCGTCTGTCCACGACGCTCTGCGCCCATAGCGCAAGCGGCGCTGACGGTATACCGCCAGCGCTGAAAGAGGGAGAATATGACCGATAAAAGCGGCAGGATGGCGAACAGCGCCAGGGCAAAAAAGGACACATAGCCCGGATAAAAGAGGTAAAAGGCCGCCGCCAGCAGCAAAACGAGGACGTAGGACAGGATAGAGGCGATCATGGCTTGTCCGCGGTGGGGGCCGCCACCAGGCGGCAGACGGCCTGGGCGATGACATCGGCCCTGGCTCCGCCGGCCTGGGCCTCTGGGGTCAGGAGCAGACGGTGGGCCACGGTGACGGCGAACACGTCGGCTACATCCTGGGGCAGCACGTAATCCCGCCCGGCCAGCAGCGCGCCCGCCCGAGCCATCGCCGCCACGGCCAACGTAGCCCGGGGGCTGGCCCCTCGCTGGAGGAGCTTGTGGCCCCGGGTGGCCTCCACCAGGGAGAGGATGTAGCCCAGCACCGCGTCGGAGAGGTAGACCTGGGCGGCCTGGCTCCGCAGAGCCGTCAACGCATCGGGAGTGAGGACAGGGGAGAGGGCGTCCACCGGGTTCTGGCCCTGGCGGTCCCGGACCATCTTGGCCTCGGCGGCCCGTCCGGGGTAGCCCATAGACAGCTTGACCATAAAGCGGTCCAGTTGGGAGTCGGGCAGGGGCTGGGTGCCCGCCGCGCCGGCGGGGTTCTGGGTGGCCATGACGAAGAAGGGCTGAGGCACGGGGTGGCTCACGCCGTCCACCGTCACCTGGCCCTCCTCCATGGCCTCCAGCAGGGCCGACTGGGTCCGGGAGGTGGCCCGGTTGAGCTCATCGGCCAAAAAGAGGTTACAAAGCACCGCCCCGGGCTGGTACTCCATCTGCCCGGTGGCCTTGTTGTAGAGGGAATAGCCCACCACGTCCGAGGGCATCACGTCGGGGGTGAACTGCACCCGGCCCCACCGGAGCCCCAGGGTCTTGGAAAAGGCCAGGGCCAGGGTGGTCTTGCCCACGCCGGGCATATCCTCCAACAGCACGTGCCCGCCGGCCAGGATGACCTGCAGCACCCGCCGCAGGACCTCCGGCTTGCCCACCACCGCCTTGCCCACCTGGGCTAAAATGTCGCCATATACCGCCATAAAGGGGGTCCTCCTTTGTCAAAAGATCAAGCTGCCAAGTTGGTAGACCAGCAGGCTCACCAAATACGCGCTGCCGATCTGCCACGCCGCGGAAAAGAGGGTCCAGCGAAGGCTGTTCATCTCCCGGTACATGGTGGACATGGCCGCCACGCAGGGGATGTAGAGCAGCACGAAGACCAAAAAGGCGTAGGCCGCCACGGGGCTGGCAAAGGTCCCCGCCAAAGCTGCCGCCACCGCTACGCCGGACGCGCCGATGGAGAAGCCGTAGAGCAGGCTCAGCGTGGACACCACCGCCTCCTTAGCTACAAGCCCCGTCAGCAGCGCCACCGCTGCCTGCCACACCCCAAAGCCCAGGGGAGCTAAAGCCGGGGCGATGAGGGCGCCGAAGCGGCCCAGGTAGCTCTGGTCGGCGCTCTCCACCATAACGAGGCCCGGCCCGAAGGACTGGAGGAACCACAAGACCACGCTCATGCACAAAATGAGCGTGCCCGCCTTCACCAAGAAGCCCCGGACCTTTTCCCACACATGGCTGGCACAGTTGCGCAGTGTGGGCAGACGGTAGGGCGGCAGCTCCAGCAAAAAGGCGGCGGGCTCGCCCCGAAAGACCACCTTTTTGAAGAAAATACCCGACAAAATGGCGCACAAAAGCCCCAAAAGGTAGAGGGAGAAGACCACCAGCCCCGCGTATTGCGGAAAGAAGGCCGCCGACAGAAGGCCGTACACCGGCAGCCGGGCCGAGCAGGACATGAAGGGCACCAGCAGCATGGTCATCCGCCGGTCCTTGTCCTGTTCCATGGTTCGGGCCCCCATGATGGCGGGTACGGTGCAGCCAAAGCCCATGAGCATGGGGATAAAGGCCTTGCCGCTGAGGCCGAAGCGCCGCAGGAGCCGGTCCATGATAAAGGCCGCCCGGGCCATGTAGCCCGAATCCTCCAAAATGGACAGGCAGAGGAACAAGAGGGCGATCTGGGGCAAAAAGACCAACACGCCGCCCACGCCGCTGATGATGCCGTCCACCGCCAGGCTGATGAGCCAGGGCGCCAGGCCCGCACTCTCCATCAGCCCTTGGACCCAGGGGGAGAGAACGCCACCGATGAGGGTCTCCACGCCGTCGGAGAGGAGAGAGCCCACCGGCCCAAAGGTGATGGCGAAGATGAAGAGCATGGCCAGCAAAAAGATGGGCACGGCCAGGAGCTTGTGGGTGACGATGGAGTCGATCTTGTCCGAGGTGGTCATCACGTCGGGCCGTTGGCCTTTTTTCACCGACACGGTTACCACCCGGCCAATGAACTGGTACCGGCTGTCGGCCACCAGGGTCTCCCGGTCGCCCAGGGCGTAGGCGCTTTCATACTCGCCCACGATGTGCTCCAGCTTCCAGCGGGTCTCCTCGTCCAGGCCCAGGGCCTCCTCCACCCGGTGGTCGCCCTCCAGCAGCTTGATGGCTGTCCAGTGGGCGGGCAGGCCCGCGGCGTAGGCCCGGTCGTGGATGAGCTCGCCCACCCGGTGGTGGATGCGGTGGGTGAAGTCGTCGTAGAGGTCGTCAGGCTCCAGGGTGAAGCCCGAGTGGACGGCCTTGTGGGCCAGCTTCAAAAGCTCGTCCACGTTTTCGCCCGAGCGGGCCGTGATGGGCACCACAGGCACTCCCAGGGCTTGGCTGAGACGCTTGAGGTCGATCTTGTCGCCGTGCTTTTCCACCTCGTCCATGAAGTTCAGCGCCACCACCATGGGCTTTTCCAGCTCCAATAGTTGGACGGTCAAATAGAGATTTCGTTCCAGGTTGGTGGCGTCCACGATGTTGATGATGGCGTCGGGGCCGTCGTCTACGATGAAATTCCGGGCCACGATCTCCTCCATGGAGTAAGGGGACAGGGAGTAGATGCCCGGCAGGTCCACGATGGTCACCGTCCGGCCCTCCACCGTGGCCAGGCCCTCTTTTTTCTCCACGGTGACGCCGGGCCAGTTGCCCACGTACTGGTTGGCCCCGGTGAGGGCGTTGAAGAGCGTGGTCTTGCCGCAGTTGGGATTGCCCACCAGGGCCAGCTTCATCTCCCGGACCTCGTGGGCCTCGGGGTCGGGCCCGGCGCGGTGGACGGTGTGCTCGTGCTTGTGGGCCAAGGCCATGCGGCGCAGGGTCTCGTCGTCGGGGATGGGCTGGACCATGCCCTGGCGGTGCTTTTGGGGCGGCTGGGGCGCGCTATCCGGGTCGCAGAGGGTGATGTACCGGGCGTCCTCCTTGCGCAAAGAGAGCTCATAGCCCCGCAATGTCAGCTCTAAGGGGTCGCCAAAGGGGGCCACCTTGCGCAAAGTGACCTTCACGCCGGGGGTGAGCCCCATATCCACCAGCCGCCGCTTCACGGGGCCTTTGTCGCTGCCCACGGTGCGGATGATCCCGCTCTGACCGGGGCTGAGCTTGTCCAGAGTCAGCTCCGCCTGGGCGTTTTGCGCTGCCATTTGCCATCCCTCCTCGGGGAAATCGTATACACGATCATTATACAACGCCAAGGGCCGGTCTGGCAAGAGGCAAGGGGGCTACCGATCTGCCTTTTTGTGGCGATAGAGCGCCAACACAAATGCAAAGGAAATGAGCTGAGCTGCCATGATCCGGACGATCTGTAGCTCGTCCGCGCCTCGTTGAGATACGACATGCAGCGCATTGGTGGCAATGGTATTGTTGAAGAAATGATCCCCAGCGCCCACCCATATATTTCCTGTCATGCGGAAGAGAAGGCCCCATTTGATGCCCATGAGCCCGGAAAGGAGCATATAACCGGCCCCCATGAGGAGCATTCCACCAAATGACAGCTCGCCGCTGAGATAGCTTCGGACGGGCATGACGATGTGCCAAAGGCCAAATAAAAACGCGGCAATGAGATCTGCTTGCGCAAAGGGCCTTGTTTCTGTAAGCGTTCGGATAAAAAAACCGCGAAAAACGCCCTCCTCCATCCATACATTGATCGCATTGCATAGCACGCACAGCGTGAAAAAAGCCAGGCCGGTATGTTTTATCGGCATGCCGGTCAAGGAAAAACCGCTGATATAGACTTCAAAATGGGCGCTCTGGCCTTGCAAGGCTAAAACCGCGAATTCCACTCCATAGGCGATCAAAAAGCAGATGCTTCCCAACAGCAGACCCTTGAAAATACCGCGCGCCGAGCCGTTTCTTGGAAATCCAATGTCCCGCCATGAGAGCCCCGTTTTTTTCAATGCCCAGGCCAATATGAGGACCCCGACGACTTTATGGAGCACGTTTTCACCGATGGCTGTTTGGTCGGTTTTGATGAAAAAGTATTCTATCAACCTGACAGCCAAGCAAAATGTAAATATCCCAGCGCACCAATATTCGGGCTTGTATTTAATGCTTTTTCCCATAGATAACAGCTCCTAAAGATCCTTGACCTATCAAATATATCATATCACAGACAGCTTTTCGCTTCAAGGGAGCGTGGGCGCGAGGGACGGCGGGCAGGGCCGCTCCATGCACCGCCGGGAAAATTCGTCATAGATTGGATTGACGGGCGTAGTGCGCCCGGTGAACCATTGGAGGTGATACCCATGGAAGGAATTCGTACATTATCAGACCTGCGCCCCGGCGAGGGCGCGGTGGTCTGTGGTCTGACCGGCGCGGGCGACGTTTGCCGCCGGCTCCAGGATATTGGGCTCATCCAGGGCACGGCGGTGGTCTGTCTGGGGCACAGCCCTCTGGGCGACCCCACTGCCTACCGCATCCGGGGGGCCACCATGGCCTTGCGTCGCAAGGACGCGGCCGGGGTGGAGGTGGCGCGGTGATGGCGGACCGGGTCATCGCCCTGGCGGGCAACCCCAACGTGGGCAAGTCCACCATCTTCAACGCCCTCACCGGCCTTCGCCAGCACACGGGCAACTGGCCGGGCAAGACCGTGGAAAACGCCCGGGGCAGCTTTACCCACCGGGGACAGGACTACGAGCTGGTGGACGTGCCCGGCTGCTATTCGCTGCTGGCCCACTCCGCCGAGGAGGAGGTGGCCCGGGATTTTCTCTGTTTCGGCGGAGCGGACGCAGTGCTGGTGGTGTGCGACGCCACCTGTTTGGAGAGAAATCTGAACCTGACCCTGCAGATCTTAGAGGTCACAGACCGGGTGGTGGTGGCGGTCAACCTCATGGACGAGGCCCGGCGCAAGGGGATGAAGGTGGACCTGGCTTTGCTCTCGGAGCGGCTGGGCGTGGCGGTGGTGGGTACGGCTGCCCGGGGCGGGGAGGGCCTTGGCGAGCTGCTGGACGCTCTGGCCGAGACCTGCGACCGGGCGGCCGACCAGGACCCGGGCCAGGTCCCGGCGGTGGACTACCCCGACTACATAGAAGAGGCCGTGGCCCGGCTGGAGCCCTGCCTGGAGGAGATCTGTAAAGCCCATGACCTTGCCCCGCGCTGGGTGGCCCTGCGGCTGTTGGAAGGGGAGGGGACCATCCTTCGGGGGGTCAACGCCCATCTGGGGGTGGAGCTGGCCCGTCAGCCAGAGGTGGAGGCGGCGCTGGACAAGGTCTTCCGGGCCTGGGCGGTCCGGGGCGTGGGCCGCAACGCCGCCAGCCAGGCCATCGCCGGCGCGGTGGTGGCCCAGAGCGAGGAGCTGTGCCGGGACGTGGTCCGCCGGGACGAGAGCCGCGCCGACCGTTTGGACCGCCGGCTGGACCGGCTCTTTACCAGCCGTTGGACCGGCTTCCCCATCATGCTTTTGATGCTGCTGGGGGTCTTCTGGCTCACCATCGTGGGGGCCAACTACCCCTCGGCGGTGCTGTCGTCCTGGTTGTTCGGCCTGGAGGATATACTGGCAAACGCCTTTACAGCCATTGGTATCCCAGGGCTGGTCACCGATGTCCTCATCCACGGCGGCTACAAGGTCATGGCCTGGGTGGTGGCGGTGATGCTGCCGCCCATGGCCATCTTCTTCCCGCTGTTTACCCTGATGGAGGACTTTGGCTATCTGCCCCGGGTGGCCTTCAACCTGGACCGGTGCTTCCAGGCTTGCCGGGCCTGCGGCAAGCAGGCGCTGACCATGTGCATGGGCATTGGCTGCAACGCCGCGGGGGTGACGGGCTGCCGCATTATTGATTCTCCCCGGGAGCGGCTCATCGCCATTTTGACCAACACCTTCATGCCCTGCAATGGCCGATATCCCACCATGATCTCCATCATCGCCCTCTTTTTGGCCGTGGGCAGCAGCGCCGGCACCTTTATGGGAGCCTTGATGCTGGTGGGCGTGATATTGCTGGGGGTGGGCATGACGCTGCTGGTGTCCCGGCTCTTATCGGCCACGGTGCTCAAGGGCGTGCCCTCGTCCTTCACTCTGGAGCTGCCGCCCTACCGCAGACCCCAGGTGGGCAAGGTCATCGTCCGCAGCGTGGTGGACCGCACCCTGAAGGTCCTGGGCCGGGCGGTGGTGACGGCGGCCCCGGCGGGGGTGCTTATCTGGGTCTTCGCCAACGTCACCGTGGGCGACGCCACCATCCTGGCCCACATCACCGGCCTTTTGGACCCGCTGGGCCGGGCCTTGGGCATGGACGGCGTGATCCTCACCGCCTTTATCCTAGGCTTGCCCGCCAACGAGATCGTGGTGCCCATCATGGTCATGGCC
>DBFBGR010000018.1:0-12904 GCA_048201935.1 Oscillospiraceae bacterium
ATAATGTTTTTGGTGAGCTGCTTCCTGCCCGGCTGAGGAAGTTGACATACGTGCCGAGAATGAACCACTATGATTTAAGAGAGGAAGATGGGAAGCATGATATCACACGGCAAGGACCTGAAGATTTTCTCCGGCAGCGCCAGCAAAGCCCTGGCCCGGGCCATCTGCAAGGAATTGAGCATCCCCCTGGGCAATGCGGAGACCGGCGCTTTCTCCGACGGGGAGAACTTCGTGTCCATTTTTGAGACCGTCCGCGGCTCCGACGTGTTTGTCGTCCAGTCCACCAGCACCCCGGTCAATGACAATCTGATGGAACTGCTCATTATGATCGACGCGCTGAAGCGGGCCTCCGCCGGGCGCATCACCGCCGTCATCCCCTACTTCGGCTACGCCCGCCAGGACCGCAAGGCCAAGCCCCGGGACCCCATCTCCGCCAAGCTGGTGGCCAATATGCTCACCACCGCCGGGGCCGACCGGGTGCTCACCATGGACCTCCACGCCGCCCAGATCCAGGGCTTTTTTGACATCCCCGTGGACAACCTGCTGGGCAACCCCATTTTCGTGGAATACTACATGGAGAAGTTCGGCATCGACCACGACGACCTCACCGTGGTCTCTCCCGACGTGGGCTCCGTGTCCCGGGCCCGGGCCTTCGCGCAGAAGCTGGGCATGGGCCTTGCCATCGTAGATAAGCGCCGCCCCAAGGCCAATTCCTGCGAGGTCATGAACATCATCGGCAACGTCAAGGGCCAGCGGGTCATCCTCTTTGACGACATGGTGGACACCGCCGGCTCCCTGTGCAACGCCGCCCAGGCCCTGGTGGACATCGGCGGCGCCACCGAGGTCTACGCCTGCGCCAGCCACGGCGTCCTCTCCGGCCCCGCCATCGAGCGCATTGAAAAGAGTGCCATCAAGGAGCTGATGTTCCTGGACACCGTGCCCCCCAGCGACGAGGCCGCCCACTGCGACAAGATCCGCTACCTCACCGTGGCCGGCATGCTGGCCGAGGCCATCGACCGCATCTATCAGGAAGTGTCGGTGAGTAAGCTCTTCATCTAAGCGGACCCGGGCCGGCGGTCTCCACCGGCCCATCCAAATACAAACCGTAATATTCCCACCACCCTACACCCCGTGTTTTCGGGATGTAGGGCTTTGTGGGTTACAGCGAAGCGCAAGGGCGGCGAAGGAACCGGCGAACAGCGCGCCCAGCCCGAGCGTGACAAAGAGGTGAAAATTATGTTTTTCTCAAAAAAACCCGGCGTAGAGCGGCTCATCGTCTTCCTGGGCAACCCCGGTCCGGAGTACGAGGGCACCCGCCACAACGTGGCCTGGGCGGTGGCCGACGCGCTGGCCGAGGAACTAAATATTCCCATCCAGCGTCTAAAATTCCGGGCCCTGACCCATGTGTGCGACGTGGGCGGGGTGCGGACCATGCTGATGAAGCCGGTGACCTACATGAACCTCTCCGGCCAGGCCGCCGGGGAGGCCGCCCGGTTCTATAAGCTGGCCCCGGAGCAGGTGCTGGTGGTCTGCGACGACGTAGCTCTGCCCGCCGGTAAGCTTCGTCTGCGCGCCAATGGCTCCGCCGGGGGCCACAACGGCCTAAAGTCCATCGCCCAGTACCTGGGCAGCGAGAACTACCCCCGCCTACGCGTGGGCGTAGGCGCAAAACCCCATCCCGACTACGACCTGGCCGACTGGGTCCTGGCCAAGCCCCAAGGGGAGGACGCCAAGGCCATCGACGCCGCCGTGGCCCGGGCCGCCCGCGCCATCCCCGTCATTTTGGAAAAGGGCGTGGAGCGAGCCCAGGACCAGATCAACCGCGGCTAATGGCTATTAGCTATTAGCCGCTTGCCGGAAGCCCTGTTATTCTGAAGGAAAGGAGGAGACGCGTGTGAAAAAAATCGTCGAGCTTTTGAACGGCCTGCCCGAGTTTGAAAAGCTGCTGGCCGCCGTGGACAACGGTCGGTGCCCCGTGGCCCTCAGCGGCCTGTCCCCGGTCCACCGGGCCCACTTCGCCGCCGCCGCCCGGGCCCGGACGGGCCGGAGCGTGGTGATGATCTGTGCCGACGATGAAGAGGCCGAGCGCATGGAGCGGGACCTGGCCGCCCTCACCGGCGAGAGCGTGACCCGCCTGGGCCCCCGGGACTTCAACTTCTACGACGGCGCGGTCTCCTCCCGAGACTGGGAGCACAAACGCCTGGCCGCCTTCCACAAAATGCGCGCCGGAGAGGCCGGAGTGACGGTGGCGGTGGTGGAGGGACTTTTGCAGCGCACCATCCCGCCCTACCTCTTCGACCGGGCCGCCTTCGCCCTAGACCCGGCCAAGCCGTTGACCCTGGAGGAGCTGGCCGACGCGTTGGCCCGCTGCGGCTACCACCGCTGCGACCAGGTGGAGGGCGTGGGCCAGTTCGCCCAGCGCGGCGGCATCCTGGACTTTTTCTCCCCGGCCTACGACCTGCCCATCCGGGTGGAGTATTGGGACACGGACATTGACTCCATGGGCCTTTTTGACCCCATGACCCAGCGGCGCGTGGAGCGGCTGGAAAAAGCCGATATCCTCCCTGCGGCGGAGGTCCTGCCCAGCCTGGGCCGGGACCCGGAGGCCCTGGGGGGCGACCGGGAGCTGCCGCGCATCTACCGGGAGATCGCCACCGCCGCGGACTATTTTCCCGCCGACGCCATCGTCTTTTGCTCGGAGAGCGCCCGTCTGGCCGAGCGGGCCAAGCGGTATCTGTCCCGGTTGGAGGAGGACGTGAAGATCCTCATCGAGCGGGAGCTCATCCCCGGAGAGAACGCCCGCTACGCCTGCACCAAGGAGGAACTGGAGGCCCGGCTGGCGGACTGGCCGGTGGCCTATCTGGACGCCTTTACCGTTTCCCGCTACCCCGTCCGGCCCCGGACGCTGCTCAGCGTTATGGCCAAGCAGTTGCCCTCCTTCGGGGCCAGCTTGGAGACCGCCACCGAGGACCTCAGTCACTACCAGCGCGAGGGCTACGCCGTCACCGTGCTGGTGGCCAGCGAGAACCGGGCCTTGAGCCTGCAGACCATGCTCCGGGACCAGAAGGTCCGCTCTGGGGTGGATTTCTCCCTCCACGACCTGCCCAAACCGGGCCAGAGCGTGCTGGCGGTGGGCGGGCTGTCCGCGGGGTTTGAATACCCCGCCCTCAAGTGCGCCGTCTTCACCCAGAGCTGGCCCAACCCGGTGAAAAAGCGCCGCCGCCACATCCGGGACCGCTCCAACCGCCAGAAGCTGGCCTCCTATAACGACCTGTCTCCCGGCGACCTGGTGGTCCACAGCCAGTACGGCATCGGCCGCTTCGCCCGGCTGACCACCTTGCAGGTGGACGGCGTGGACAAGGAGTTCATGCAGATCGCCTACGCCGGAAGCGATGTGCTCTATGTCCCCATCACCCAACTGGACATGGTCAGCAAGCATATCGGCGGCGGAGAGAATAACGAAGGCAGAAAACTCTCCCGCCTGGGCGGCGGTGACTGGGACCGGGCCCGGTCCAAGGCCAAGGCGGCGGTCCAGGACCTGGCAAAGGGCCTCGTCCAGCTCTACGCCCAGCGGCAGAGATTGCCCGGCTACGCCTTTTCGCCCGACAGCCCCTGGCAGCGGGAGTTTGAGGACCAATTTGAATACACCGAGACCGACGACCAGCTCCGGTGCGTGGCGGAGATCAAGCGGGACATGGAGCTGCCCCGGCCCATGGACCGCCTCCTCTGCGGCGATGTGGGCTACGGCAAGACCGAGGTGGCCTTCCGGGCCATTATGAAGTGCATCCTGGACGGCAAGCAGGCCGCCATTTTGGTGCCCACCACCGTCCTGGCCCGACAGCACTTCCTGTCCGCCAAGAGCCGCTTCGCCCGCTATCCCGTCACCGTGGAGGCCCTGACCCGTTTTAATACTACGGCTCAGGCCAAAAACATTATGCAGAACCTAAAGGATGGGCGCATCGACCTCTTGGTGGGCACCCACCGGCTACTCCAAAAGGACGTGAAGTTCAAGGACTTGGGGCTTTTGGTGGTGGACGAGGAGCAGAGATTTGGCGTAAGCCACAAGGAAAAGCTCAAGGAGCTGAGCCGCCAGGTGGACGTGCTCACCCTGTCGGCCACCCCCATCCCCCGGACGCTGAACATGGCCCTCTCCGGCATCCGGGACATGTCCACCCTGGAGGAGCCGCCGGCGGACCGCCAGCCGGTGCAGACCTACGTGCTGGAGCACGACTGGGGCGTCATCGCCGACGCCATCCGCCGTGAGGTGGAGCGGGGCGGCCAGGTCTACTACCTCCATAACCGCATCGACACCATCGCCCGCTGCGCCCATCGTTTGCAGGAGCTGCTGGGCGACGGGGTGGTGGTGGCCGCCGCCCACGGCAAGATGACCCAGGAGGAGATCAACGCCGCCATGACCGATATGTCCCAGGGGCATATCGACGTGCTGGTGTGTACCACCATCATCGAAACGGGCATCGACATTCCCAACGTCAACACCCTCATCATCGAAAACGCCGACGCGATGGGCCTGGCCCAGCTCCACCAGATCCGGGGCCGGGTGGGCCGGTCCAGCCGCCGGGCGGTGGCCTACCTGACCTACAAGCAGGGCAAGGTCCTCTCCGACGTGGCCGCCAAGCGGCTTTCCGCCATCCGGGAGTTTGCCGAGTTCGGCTCGGGCTTCAAGATCGCCATGCGGGACCTGGAAATTCGCGGCGCGGGCAACCTGCTGGGCCCGGAGCAGAGCGGGTTTATGCTGAGCGTTGGGTATGATATGTATCTGCAGCTCTTGGAAGAGGCGGTCTTGGAGGAGCGGGGCGAGCCCATCAAGCGGCCGGCCGAGTGCGCCGCCGACCTCACCGTCTCCGCCGCCATCCCCGACCGCTACGTGCCCCAGCCCGAGCAGCGCATGGACCTTTACCGCCGCATCGCCGCCATCCGCAGCGAGGAGGAGGCCGACGACATCACCGACGAGCTCATCGACCGCTACGGCGACCCGCCCCGCCAGGTCAACAACCTCATCGCCGTGGCGTTGATGCGCTCCACCGCCGCCCAAAGCGGCATCAGCGAGATCACCCAAAAGGGCACCACGCTGAACTTCCTGCTCTCCGAGTTTGACCTCCAGCGGGTCAGCGCGGTGTGCAGCCAGGAGAAATACAAGTCCCGCATCGTGGTGGAGGCCGGGGAGAAGCCCAGCTTGTCCCTGCGGCTGAAGAAAGGCGAGGACGCCCTGCGCTGGGGCACGAAATTGGTGGAAGACTACGCCAAGGCCGCCACGGAAGAGGAAGCCGGCTAATGGCTAATAGCCATTAGCCGGATAGACAAAGGAGACCCCTATGAAGAGAAAAAGATTCGTTGCCTTTGCTCTGGCGGCGCTGCTGTGCGGCTGTACCCCCGCGCCGCCAGAGCCCACCGCCCCGCCCGACCAGCTCACCTGGCTCCACGGCTTCTACGCCGGGTCGTCCTACAGCCAGATCGGCCTGGCCGACGCCATGGACGCGGTGAGCCTGGGCTGGGGACGGATGTACGTGGACGAAAACGGCGCGCCCTATGTGAACATGACCCGCCAGGAGGGCAACACCTGGGTGGTGCCCCAAAGCCCCCACCTGGCCACCGGCTACTTCCAGGACCGGGACATCCCCTATAACCTCTGCGTCTACGCCTCAGCCACCCACCCCTACGGCGAGACCAGCGTGCTGGAGTACCTGCTGGGTGAGGACCGGCAGGAGACCGCCGCAGAAGCGTTGGTGGAGGCCGCCCAGGATTACAGCGGTCTGACCATCGACTTCGAGGGCCTGATCTCGGAGCGGTGGCAAGCGCCCTTTGCCGACTTTGTGGCCCTGGTGCGGGAGAAATTGCCCCAGGACAAGCTCCTCTACGTGGCCGTGCCGCCCCAGACCTGGTACAAGGGCTACGACTTCCGCGCCCTGGGCCAGATCTGCGACAAGGTCATCCTCATGGCCCACGACTACCAGTGGCAAACCGTGCCCCAGGAGAACCTGGGCGCTGAGCTCACCGACACCCCCGTGGCCCCCATCGCCGCGGTGGAGCTGGCCCTCCAGGAGATCACCGACCCCGAGACCGGGGTGGAGGACGTGTCCAAGGTAGCCTTGGCGGTGGCCTTCGCCACGGCTGGGCTGGAGGTGGACGAGGAGGGTTTGTTGCTGGGTGCTACGGTCTATTCGCCCGCTCCTGAGACCTTAGCCGCCCGCCTGGCCCAGCCGGACGCCCAGCCCGGCTGGAGCGAGGCGTACGCCTCGCCCTACGTCTACTACCACGACGAGTCGGGCCGCCGCTACCGGGTGTGGTACGAGGATGAGCGGTCCGTGGAGGCGAAGATCGACCTGGCCTACCGCTACGGCGTGACCGGTCTCAGCCTGTGGCGGCTGGGGACGGTGCCCGACTTTGACAGCTACCAGGTCTGGTCCGCCGTGACCGCCCAGCGGGAGAAGTGACGGCCCGGACACAGAAAGTTTACAACCCAAAGCGTTGCGGTAGCGGGGAAAAGGATGTATAATGTTCCCCATCGCTAACATTTTAGGAGGATAGAGCCATGACCGACGAGAATTTCCAGCCCGAGACCCCCGAGGAGACCCTGGACACATCGGAGACTCCCGTGGAGCCCGAGATCCCGGTGGAGGAGGCCCCCGACCTCTTTGCCGCCGACGGCGAGGCTGAGGGCTTTGAAGCCGAAGGAGCCGAGCCCATCTTCGCCGACGAGACCGCCCCGGAGACTCAAGTGGTGGAGGACAGTGTGACGGAGGAGCCCGGGCTTCTCTCCGGGCTGAAGAAGCGCCTGCCCATCCTCGCCGCCGTGGCGGTGGTGGCGGCGGTGGCCATCTTGGTGTGTACCCTCTTCCTGCCGCGCAAGTCCTCCGTCGACGCGGTGCTGGACTATGTGGACGACCTTCTGCCCGCCAACGCCACCGACGTAGCCATGGAGACCGTGGGCGTGCCCAGCGACGAGGTCCTGCTTACCGTGAACGGCGCGGAGGTGACCGCCGAGGAGTACCTCTACTGGCTGGGCAACGTCACCTCCTATTACGATATGATGAGCGCCTACTCCGGCTCGGCCATGGACCTGACCCGGGAGGCCCAGGAGGGCGTGACTTGGGATGAGCAGCTCAAGCTGGCCGCCCGGGACAACTCGGTGCTGCTGGCCCTGGTGCCCGAGCTGGCCCGGGAGTTCGGCGTGGAGCTCACCGCCGAGGACCTCCAGGGTGTGGCCGACGACCGCGCCGCCAACATCGAGGGCGTGGGCGGGGCGGAGGTGTACGCCTACCAGCTCCAGGCCATGGGCATCTCCGACGCCGCCGCGCTGAAGCTGGAGGCCACCAGCGTCCTCTACGGCAAGGTCCAGGAGGCGTGGCTGGACCGCCTGACCGGGGAGCTCACCGACGAGACCGTGGATCAGTATGTGGAGGAAAACGACCTTCTCAAGGCCAAGCACATCCTGCTGATGACCATCGACCAGGCCACCGGCCAGAAGTTGGACGACGAGACCGTGGCCCAGAAAAAGGCCCAGGCCGACGAGCTGCTCAGCGAGCTGCGCGCCGACCCGGCCAAGTTTGACGAGCTGATGAACGCCAACTCCGAGGACACCGGCCTTGTCACCAACCCTGGCGGCTACACCTTCACCGCCGGCAACATGGTCCCCGCCTTCGAGGAGGGCACCCGGGCCCTGGAGTACGGCGAAATTTCCGAGGTGATCGAGAGCGAGTACGGCTACCACATCATCCTCCGGCTGGACCCCGACAACGAGGAGCTGCGCCAGAACATCGCCTACGAGCGCTTCAACGAGGCCATCCAAGCGCGTGTGGACCAGGCCGACGTGGTGGAGAGCGAGGCCTACGCCGCCCTCACCACCGAGGGCTACTACGGAAAGCTCCTGGCCTTCCAGGAGACCCTGCCCCAGCCCGACGTGGACACTGAGGGCGAGCCCAACGTGGTGGACCAGAGCCAGGCGGAGCTGGAGCCCGCCTCGTAATTAGAAAAACAGCCGCTCCAGCAGGAACTTAAGGCCAATGGCGATGAGCACCACGCCGCCGGCGGCCTGGGCCCAGCGCTGGAACCGCTGGCCCAGCCGGTGGCCCACCACCGCCCCCACAAAGGACAGCGCGAAGGCCACCACGCCGATGATGGCGCAGGACAGCGCTAGAGGCATCTCCATCATGGCCGCGCCCACGCCCACCGCCAAAGCGTCGATGCTGGTGGCGACGGCCAGCAAGCAGACCTTTTTGTTGGACAGGCAGGATAGGTCCTCGTCCTCCTCGGCGTTGGGGGACAGCGCGTCCCACACCATCCGCCCGCCGATGAAGGCCAGCAGGGCAAAGGCGATATAGGGGGCCACCGCCTCCACATAGGCCGCCAAAGCCTGGCCCAGGGCGAAGCCGATGAGGGGCATGGCGAACTGAAAGGCTCCGAACCAAAGTCCCAGCCGCAGCCCCAGCCGCCGGGGAGAGCCCTTGCAGGCCAGGCCCGCCGAGATGGACACCGCCATCGCGTCCATGGCCAGGCTGAGGGCGATCAGCAGGGCCTGGGTCAGCATTTGTATCACAGGGCATCGCCGTCCTTTTTATGTAGATTTCATTATTCTAGCGCATCTGCGCAGCAGTGTGCTAGAATGTGCCATCCTTTGCGGTTCCCGGCAAGGCCGGGGAGCAAAGGCGGCATCAAAATTATGATAGCCGCGAGCGGCTATTATAGCATACCTCACTCTATGACGCAAGGGGACAGGCTATGCCGAGGGAGGCTTTTATGGAGCGGGAAGGGTATATGCAAGAAGCCCTGGCCCTGGCCCGGGAGTGCCTGGCCACTGGGGACGTGCCCGTGGGCTGCGTGGTGGTCTCCCCCAGCGGGGCCGTCATTGGCCGGGGCCGCAACCGCCGGGAAGAACGCCAGTCCGCCCAGGCCCACGCCGAGATCGAGGCCATCGAGGAGGCTTGCCGGACGATGGGCTCCTGGCGGCTCACCGGCTGCGCCCTCTATGTGACTTTGGAGCCCTGCCCCATGTGCGCCGGGGCCATCCTCAACGCCCGTATCCAGGACGTGTGGTATGGGGCCAAGGAGGAAAAGACCGGCTGCTGCGGCTCGGTGGTCAACCTCTTTGCCGAGGGCTTCCCCTACAAGGCCGCCGTCCGGGGCGGACTGCTGGCCGGGGAGAGCCAGGCTCTGCTCCGGGAATTTTTTGAACAGCGCCGGGAGATTTAATACATTCGTAACAACTCTTTGTGAACTTTCGTAACAACCCTCTGGTATCCTAACCATGCAAGCGATAATACTTCTTTTCATTCTATCCTCCGATCCTAGCGAAAGGGCAGCCGCAAGGCTGCCTTTTTGCTGCTGTTTTTGACGCATAGACCACCTCTCCCGGCGGCAAACTAGCCCCGAGGTGAGTACATTGCCAATTTTCGGCCGCCGCCGGGACCCGGGCCGGCCCCATCCCCGGAGCCAGCCCATTTTCCCCGGAGCGCTGAGCGTGGAAAATCTGAACAAGGCCTTTGAGCGCTGCGCCGACTTCACAAGCCGGACCCTTCGCCTGGCGGGGGACCCGGACAAGGAGGTGCGGCTCTTCGCCGTGGAGGGCATGGTCCGCACCGAGCGGGCCAACGATTATATCCTGCGGCCCCTGGCCCAGGACGACGCGCTGCGGGAGCTGCCCTTGGAGGAATGCTACCGCCGCTTGGCCTCCGGCGGGCTCTACAACCTGTCGGTCCAGAGTGTGGACGCCATGGACGACGCGGTGTTCGCTTTGCTGGACGGGGCGGTGGTGCTGCTGTTCCCCGCCCTGGGCAAGGCCCTGTCCTGCGCCGTGGCCACCGAGGAAAAACGCTCCATCGGGGACCCCGAGGACGAGCCTGCCGTCAAGGCCGCCAAGGATTCCTTTGTGGAGAGCGTGCGTACCAACACCTCCCTGGTCCGGCGGCGGCTACGCAGCGTTAGCCTGCGCATCGAGGAGGAGACCGTAGGCCGCCAGAGCCGCACCCCGGTGGATATCTTATATATCGACGGCGTGGCCGACCCCGATGTGGTGGCTCAGGTCAAAAGGCGGCTGGCGGACATCGACGTGGACGGAGCCCTGGACGCGGGCCACATCGAGCAGTACCTCTGCGACACGCTGTGGACGCCCTTTCCCCAATTCCTGGCTACCCAGCGGCCCGACCGCTTATGCGCCAATCTGCTCTCGGGCCGGGTGGCCGTTTTGGTGGACGGTCTGGCGGTGGGCTTCTTGCTGCCCGGCACCGTGGGGCTCTTTCTGGCCTCTCAGCAGGACCGCTCCGACAACTGGATGGTCTCCGCCGCCCTCACCGTCCTGCGCTACGCCGCGCTGCTCCTTACGCTCTTCCTCCCCGCCCTCTACGTGGCGGCGGTGCTCTTCCACCCGGAGATGATCCCGCTGCCCCTGGCCCGGAGCATTATCGCCGCCAAGGCCGACGTGCCCTTCGGCACGCTATTTGAAGCGGTGATGCTCCTGCTGGCCTTCGAGGTCATCCAGGAGGCGGGCCTTCGCCTGCCGGGGAACCTGGGCCAGACGGTGTCCATCCTAGGCGGGCTGGTGGTGGGCTCGGCGGCGGTGGAGGCCAAGATCATCTCCCCGGCGGTGCTCATCGTCATCGCCATCGCCGGCATCGCCGGCTACACCATTCCCTCCCAGGACTTCGCCGGCGGCGTGCGGCTGTGGCGGCTGGGCCTGACCCTGGCCGGGGGCTTTTTTGGCCTGCTGGGCGTGGCTTTGGGGGCGGTGGTGCTGGTGGGCCATCTGGCGGGGCTGGAGTGCTTTGGCGTGGCCTATTTGACCCCCTTTGCCGCCAACGCCGGAGAGCAGGAGGAGGGCCACGCCCTCTTCCGGGTCCCCATCCCCCATGTCAAGCTAAGGCCCGCCGCCCTAAAAAGCCGCAACCGGAGGAACCAACGATGAAGCTGTTTTTATCCCGCCTTTTTCGGCTAATAGGTATTAGCCTAACTGGGCTAATACCCCTTAGCCTTCTTGTGGCCTGCGGTGGCCAGGAGCTGGCCAACGTAGAGCTGGTCCGGACCCTGGCGGTGGACGGCCCCGGGCCGGTGACGGTGACCGCCGCGGGGGAGGGGGAGACCTACCACCTCATCGCCCCCGACGCCGCCCAGGGCCAGGAGGGCCTGAAGGCCCTGGGGACCCGGCGGCTGGAGACCACCCATATCCAGCAGTTGGTGCTGGGGCCCGATGTGGACGTGACCGATTGCCTTTGGCGGGAGGTGGCCCACCGGGAGAGCGGCTACGGCGCCACGGTGTGGCGCTGCCCCGACGGCCCGGCGGGGGAGCTGCTGGCGGCGGCCCCCGACCTGCCCGACCGGCTGGCCTCCTTGGAGGAGAACGGCGGCGTGGACGCGCCCACGGTGCTGGAGGCCCTCAGCGACCTGGTCTGCCGGGGCCGGACCCGGCTGCCGGTGTTGGCGGCGGCGGGGGAGGAGCTCCGGGTGACGGGCTATGAAGTCGTGGAGGTGAGCGCCCCGTGACAAAGCCGTGCAGCGTCCGTCAGCTCTGGACCGCCCTCTTTGTGGCTTTGCTGGCTCCGGCGTCGGCCCTGCCCGCCGCCCTGACCGGCTCCGGGGCGGGGGCCGTGGCTTGGCTGGCCCCGGTGCTGGTCTTTCCCCTGGCCCTGATCGTCCTCTGGGCGGTGCGGCGGCTGGGCTCGGAGGGACTGGCGTGGCGGTGGCGGGGCAAGTGGCCCCTCCTTACCTTATATTATCTCTGGGCCATGGCCCTCAGCGCCCTCACCGCCGGCGGCTGCGTGGACCGGCTCCAACGCACCGATTACGCCGACGCGCCGGGCTGGCTGATCTCCCTGGCCCTGACGTTAGCGGCGCTGTGGTTGGCGAGAAAAGGTCCCGCGGCCTTTTTTCGCTGTGTCCAGCTCTTTTTCCTGGCCCTTGTGGTGGTGACGGCCCTTTTCTTCGCCCTGGGCCTGGCCGACCTGCGGCTGGAGAACCTGGCCCTCAGCGGCCCGGGGGAGGCCGTCGACGCTTTTCGGGGCCTGCCCGCGGCGGCGGGCGCGCTGTCGGTGGGCACCCTGTGCGCTTTTTTCCCCCGGCAGAGCGAGCCCGGGCAGAGCGCCGGCTGGCGCTGGCTGGCCCTCTGGTGCGCCGTGGCGGCGGGGCTGTGCCTGCTGGTGCTGGGGACCTTGGGCCCGGAGCTGACGGCCCGGGCGCCGTTGCCCTTCTTCCTGGCCCTGCAGGGTCTGGGCTTTCCCGGCGGCTTCCAGCGGCTGGAGGCCCTGGGCACGGCGGCCTGGGCGCTGTCCGACGTGACCCTGCTGGCTCTGGCCGCCCTGGCGGGCCGGGAGATGGCGGGGGAGAGGAACTGGGCTCTGGGACCCATCCTGCTGTCCGCTCTGGCGGGGGGCTTTCTGCTGCCCAACAGCGTGGTGGCCGCCTTCGGGCCCTGGCTGTGGGGGGCAAACCTGATCCTGGGCGCCGGACTTCCCCTGCTCCTCGCCCTGGGGAAGAGAACATCTTGTGGTTAAACCTGGTATGTGACCACAAAATGTTGGATAACAAGAAAATGCCGAAAAAATAACGGATTTTTGGGCAAAAAAGTGTTGACAAACGCCCGCTTGGTTTGGTATATTATTCAAGCACCCGACCGGAGGAACGCCCCCTCCAGAAGTGGCTTTGAGGTCCCCTCAAAAAAATTTCTGAAAAGGGCTTGACAATGAGGGCTCGGTGTGTTAAGATACCAAAGTTCGCCGATGAAGCGGTCCGCCGCGGAGACGAACGGGTTTGCCGGCTACGGCGTGTACCTTGTAAATTAAACAACGTGACAAGAAACACGAAGCACCAGGAGTGGGCGGAGAGTTGGGCGAGAGCCTGGCTTGAAGCTTATTCTAAAGGTTGTCCTGAGCAATATTGCTTGGGGGCAACGTCAAGAAAT
>DBFBGR010000019.1:0-98947 GCA_048201935.1 Oscillospiraceae bacterium
TCAAAGGGCTATCTGAACTTTAAATAGCAGGCCAGGAAGAACATGACCTCCGAGGGGCTGTCGATATCCCGAGGGTGCGGCCCCACCAGCCGCGCCATCTGGTAGGGGTCCTTTCGGATCCTATTCCAGCATTCGTTGCACAGCCGCTCCAACTGCTTCGTCACCGCGCCGCATTTCTTCCCATGCTTTTCCGCCACTACGGTATAGATGTCCCGGCTCAGCTGTATGGAGCTTCTGCTTCGTCCTCGGACGAACATCAGGCGATAGGCCAGCTCTACCGCGTCCACCAGCGGCTGGGTATTCATGCCGGAAAAGCCAAAAATAGATCGGATTAGATCGTTTGCGCCCATGATGGAAGTCTCCTTTTTTTGTGGATACTTCCATCATACACAAGCTCGATTTGATTGGCTCGTTTTCGACACAAGTCGACAGAACTTCCATTTTCTTCTATTCGCAAGCAAATAGGAACGAGAACGCAAAAGACCTCCCACGCCCGACGGCATGGGAGGTCTTTTTGTCACTATTTTGGGAATTCTTTAGCTCTGCAGGAACTTCTCCAGCCGGTCCAGGCCCTCCTTGATGTTCTCCATGGAGGTAGCATAGGACCAACGAACAAAGTTGGGCGCGCCGAAGCCGGAGCACGGCACCACGGCCACCAGGCCCTTTTTCAGGAAGAGGTCGGCGAAGTCGTCCCCGTCCTTGATGGTCACGCCGTGGAGGGTCTTGCCCACCAGCTTTTCCAGGTTCATCATCACGTAAAACGCCCCCTGGGGCTTGATGCAGCTGACGCCGGGGATGGTGTTCATCCGCTCCACGATGTAGTCGCGCCGCTCCTCAAAGGCCGCGCGCATATCGTCGATGTCTTCCTGCTGGCCAGCCAGGGCCTCCACCGCCGCCCACTGGGCGATGGTGCTGGGGTTGCCGGTGGAGTGGCTGAGGTAGTTGGCCATGACCTTGGCCAACTGCGAGTTGGCGGCGGCATAGCCGATGCGCCATCCGGTCATGGCATAGGACTTGGAAACACCGTTGACCAGGATGGTCCGCTCCTTGATCTCCTCGCCCAGAGAGGCAAAGGAGGTAAACTTGGCTCCATCATAGACCAGGCTGTAATAGATTTCGTCGGCAATGACATAGATGTCCCGCTGGACGCACACCTGGGCGATCTGCTCCAGCTCCTCCTTGGTGTACATCATGCCGGTGGGGTTGGAGGGGTTGTTGAGCATCAGCGCCTTGGTCTTGGGGGTAATGGCCGCGTCCAGTTGCTGGGCGGTCATCTTAAAGCCGTTCTCCTCGGTGGCGGTGACCACAACCGGCACGCCGCCGGCCATCCGGATCATCTCCTCGTAGCTCACCCAGTAAGGGGCGGGCAGGACCACCTCGTCCCCCGGGTCCAGCAGACAGCGAAGGGCGATGTAGATATTATGCTTGGCGCCGCTGGAGGCCACGATCTGCGTGGGCTCGTACTCCAGCCCACAGTCCTCCTTCAGCCGCTTGCAGGCGGCCTGGCGCAGCTCCATCAGTCCGGCGGCGGGGGTATAGCGGGTCTTGTTGGCCCGGATAGCCTCCATACCCGCGTCCTTGATATGCTGCGGGGTGTCAAAGTCGGGCTCACCCGCGCCAAAGCCGATGACATCGATGCCGTCGGCGCGCATCTGCTTGAACATACTGTCGATGGCCAGGGTGGTGGACGCCCGGACCCCTTGGGCCAGCTTGGAAATCGGTTTCATGGTCTGAATGCCACTCCTTTCTCACACTGTGACATATTATATTCGCTCTCTTGCAAAAATGCAAGCACAACTTTTGGAAAACAGGGGCAAAATGAAGGATGATGGCATTTATCATTCATTTTTGCCAGCACTCCCCTGCCGAATGACGGAAAAATTGGGCAAAAAGCACCCGGAGCGATCCCCGCTCCGGGCTTGTCACAGGTTCAGCGGTACAGATCGCGGCCCCGGCTGTCGATGGCGACAGTCAAGGGCAGGTCCCGGACCTCCATCTCCTTCACGCTCTCACAACCCAGATCGTCAAAGGCCACCACCCGGCTGGATAGGATACGCTGGGCGATGAGGGCCCCCGCGCCGCCCACGGCGGCGAAGTAGACCGCGCCGTTTCGCGCGATGGCCTCCACCACGGCGTCGGAGCGGTCGCCCTTGCCGATCATGGCCCGCAGACCCAGGTCCAGCAGACGAGGCGCGTAGGGGTCCATGCGCCCGGAGGTGGTGGGGCCGCAGGAGCCCACGGCCATACCCTGCTGGGCGGGGGTGGGTCCGGCATAGTAGATGACGGAGCCGGAGAGCGGGAAGGGCGGCTCCTTTCCCTCGTCCAGCAGTTGAAAAATGCGCTTATGGGCCGCATCCCGGGCGGTGTATACTCTGCCCGAGAGCAACACCCGGTCCCCGGCCTTCAGTTCGCTGGCGGCGGAGGCCAGTTGGTCCACGCTCAACGACAGCTCACGCATCGTTTTCCGGAGCCTTGTCGGTGTCCACAATGTCCTCCAGCCGCTTGCCGTGGGCGTCCAGCTCGGCGTTGACCCCGTCTAAAGAGCGGACGGTGCGCTCCAGCTGAGTGGAGGCGTTGGACAGCGTGGCGGCCACGTCCGAGCGCAGGCGGGCGTAGCTGGACTCCACCTGGCGCAGCCACTCGGCGGTGCGGCGGCGGACCGCCGCGGCGTCCTCCTCACCCTGCTTGACGATGACCTGGGCCCGGTTGTGGGCGTCCAGCTCGATGGTGGCGGCCTTTTCCTTCAGAGCCTCGTAGGCCTTGGCGGCGGGGGCCATGCGGTCGGCGGCCTCCTGGAGCGCGGCCAGGTCGGCCTGAACGGCCTGGAGCCGCAGACGCAGCTCCTCACGCTGGCTCTGGGTCTGACGCAACTCCTCCAGGGCCAGCTCCAGCTCCTCCTTGCACCGCTGGGCGTCCTTGCCTGCCGCGGCGGCCTCCTCGGAGGCCAGGGAGCCCTGCTCCTCTACCTGGGAGCGCTGGCTTCGCTCCTGCTCCAGGTCCTTTTTCAGGCTCTGGAGCTGGGCGGCGTGGTCCTTGTGGACCGCTTCGATATAGCCCAGTACGTCCCGGCGGTTAAAGCCCAGGGCCGAGGTGCGGAAACGGTATTCTCCAACGCTCATATCAACACTCTCCTCGCCGTTGTTTGGCGTGTTTTTCCAAAATTCCTATTTATTCTATCATGTTCTTGCCCTTCTGGCAAGGGCTTGTTTCATTAAATTGCCCCTTCCCTCCACTGGCCATACCTCTTAATAAACAAAGCATTGACGCAAGTGGGCGGCGGGTGTATAATATGTTGTTAAATTTTGCGTAGAAAGGGGGCGGCTGGATATGTGGGTAGCCGACGGTTGGAAGGATTACCGCTTGCTGGACTGCTCCGAAGGCGAAAAGCTGGAGCGGTGGGGAGATTACACCCTGGTGCGGCCCGACCCTCAGGCCATTTGGCGCACGCCTAGGAAAAATCCCGGCTGGCACGCCCCCGACGCCCGGTACGCCCGCTCCTCCACCGGCGGCGGCCAGTGGAGCAAGGGCCGCCTTCCCGAGCGGTGGACGGTCTCCTACAAGGACCTGACCTTCAACATCAAGCCTATGAACTTCAAACACACCGGGCTCTTCCCCGAGCAGGCGGCCAACTGGGACGTGCTGCGAGGGCTCATTCAAGGGGCGGGCCGGGAGATCAACGTGCTGAATCTCTTTGCCTATACCGGCGGGGCCACCGTGTCCTGTGCCGCCGCGGGGGCCAAGGTCTGCCATGTGGACGCGGCCAAGGGCATGGTGGCCTGGGCCAAGGAAAACGCCAGGTCTTCGGGCCTGGAGGACGCGCCCATCCGCTATATCGTGGACGACTGCGCCAAGTTCGTGGAGCGGGAAATCCGCCGGGGCCGCCGCTACGACGGCATCATCATGGACCCGCCCAGCTATGGCCGGGGCCCCTCGGGAGAGATCTGGAAGCTGGAAGAGAACCTCTGGGGCTTTGTGGAGCTGGTGACTCAGGTGCTGTCCGACCAGCCCCTTTTCTTCTTCATCAACTCCTACACCACGGGCCTGGCTCCGTCGGTGCTCACCTATATTTTGGAATCTCTGGTCACCACACGCCATGGCGGACACAGCGTCAGCGATGAGCTGGGCCTACCGGTAGAGGACACCGGACTGGCTCTCCCCTGCGGCGCCACAGGCCGGTGGACGGCAAGCTGACCGATCGCGAGGAAACGATATGGAAACACCCATCATCCAAACAGAGGACCTGCGGTTCTCTTATCCCAGCGCCGAAGGCGTAACGCCGGTGGTGCTGGACGGTGTGGACCTGGCCATCGAGCCGGGCTCCTTTGTGGCGGTCCTGGGCCACAATGGCTCAGGTAAGTCCACCCTGGCCAAGCATCTCAACGGCATTTTACTGCCCTCCGGCGGCAAGGTCTATGTGGACGGTATGGACACCGCCGACGAAGCCCGACTTTTGGACATCCGCCGCACGGTGGGCATGGTCTTTCAAAACCCGGACAACCAGATCGTAGCCAACGTGGTGGAGGAGGATGTGGCCTTCGCCCCGGAGAATCTGGGGGTGCCCTCGGAGGAGATCCGCCAGCGGGTGGACGAGGCGTTGGAAATGGTGGGTATGAGCCAGTATGCCACCCACGCCCCGCACCTGCTCTCCGGCGGACAGAAGCAGCGCATCGCCATCGCTGGGGTCATCGCCATGCGTCCTCGGTGCATCGTCATGGACGAGCCAACCGCCATGCTGGACCCGGTGGGCCGACGAGAGGTCATTGAGACGGTGAAGTCCCTCAACGAGCGCTACGGCATGACCGTGGTCCTCATCACCCACCACATGGACGAGGCCGCTCAGGCCCAACGGCTGGTGGTCATGTCCAAGGGCCGGGTGGTCTTTGACGCGACCCCCAAGGAAGTCTTTGCCCACGTGGAGGAGATGAAGGCCATCGGGTTGGATGTGCCCGACACGGTGGAGCTCTGCTGGGCCCTTTCCAAGGCTGGGTACGACGTGCCCCTGGACCGGCTCAGCGACGACGAGTGCGCCCAAGCTCTCTACGAGCTGCTTTCAGCCAAAAAACGGGCGTGACCCCACGGGGCACGCACCTTGATTTTGCAAAGGAATTCGTCTATGGAACCCATTTTGGAGACAAAACATCTGTGCCACACCTACTCCCCGGGCACGCCCTTTGAGCACGGGGCCCTGCGGGACGTGGACCTCACGGTATATCAAGGCGAGTACCTGGGCGTCATTGGACGCACCGGGTCGGGTAAATCCACCCTCATCCAGCACCTCAACGGCCTTTTGAAGCCCACCTCCGGACAGGTGCTGCTCCGGGGCCAGGACATCTGGGCCTCCAAGGAGGCCACCCGCCAGGCCCGGTTCGAGGTGGGGCTGGTGTTCCAATACCCCGAATATCAGCTTTTTGAGGAGACCGTCTATAAGGACATCTCCTTCGGCCCCAAGAATATGGGTCTGGACGACGCTGAGATCGACCGCCGGGTGCGCCAGGCGGCGGCCTTTGTGGAGCTGGGCGACGACATTCTGGAGCAGTCCCCCTTTGAGCTCTCCGGCGGACAGAAGCGCCGGGTGGCCATCGCCGGGGTCATTGCCATGGAGCCCAGCGTCCTGATCCTGGACGAGCCCACCGCCGGGCTGGACCCGGTGGGTGTGGAGCATATTTTGGACAACATCCGGGCCTATCACCGGGCTAAAAACGCCACGGTCATCATCGTGTCTCACTCCATGGAGGAGATGGCCCGGACGGTGGAACGCGTCGTGGTGGTCCACGACGGCACGCTCCCCTTCCAGGGTACGCCCCGGGAGGTCTTTGCCCACGGCGCGGAGTTGGAAAAGATCGGTCTGGGCGTGCCCCAGATGACCCGGGTATTCCACCGCCTCCAGGCCCTGGGCGCGGACATTGATCCTTCGGTTTACACCGTGGAGCAGGCCCGGGACGCCATTTTGGCCGCTTTGGGAAAGGCGGTGGTGTGATATGGCGATGAAGGATATTACCCTGGGCCAATACTTCCCCGGTGACACCGTCATCCACCGGCTGGACCCCCGGACCAAGCTTCTCTTTACCGTGTTCTACATCGTGGCGCTGTTTATGGCCAAGGGCTATGTGAGCTACGGTGTGATGCTGGGCGTGCTGGTGCTGTGCGTGGCGTTGTCGAGAATCAAGGTCAAGGTCCTGCTGCGCAGTATGCGCGCGGTGGTCTTCATCGTAGTCATCACCGCTCTTTTGAACCTCTTTTATACCGCCGGCGGCCCCGAGGAAGCGCCCCTCTTCTCCTGGTGGATCTTCACCGTCTACCCCGCCGGCGTCAAGTCCGCCGCCTTTATGATCCTGCGCATCCTCATGCTCATCTCCTGCACCTTTTTACTCACCTATACCACCTCCCCCATCCTCATCACCGATGGTCTGGAGCGGCTTTTGAGCCCGCTGAAGAAGCTTCGGGTCCCTGTTCACGAGCTGGCCATGATGATGTCCATCGCTCTTCGCTTCATCCCCACGCTGATCGAGGAGACCGACAAGATCATGTCTGCCCAAAAGGCCCGGGGGGCCAGCTTTGACACGGGCAATCTCGTCCAGAAGGCCAAGGCTCTGGTGCCGCTGCTGGTGCCACTGTTCATCTCCGCCTTCCGCCGGGCCGACGAGCTGGCGGTGGCCATGGAGTGCCGCTGCTACCACGGCGGCGAAGGCCGGACCCGGCTGCGGCAGTTGAAGTTCGCCGCCATCGACTACGCCGCGCTGGTCTGGGGTTTTGCCATGTGCGTCATCGTCTGGGTCCTGGCCCGGTACGGACTGTGAGGTGGCGGCTGTGGAGAGAAACATCGCCTTGAGCCTGATGTACATGGGCACAGCCTACCATGGCTGGCAGGTACAGAAAAATGGCGTTACGGTGGAGTCCACCCTGGAAAAAGCCTTGGAATGGGTGGTGGGACACCCGGTGAAATGCGTGGGCGCGGGACGGACCGATGCGGGAGTCCACGCCTTGAAATATGTGGCCAACTTCCACACCACCTCCTCCATCCCCTGCGACCGGCTGCCCCTGGCCGTCAACACCCGCCTGCCCGATGACATCGTGGTCATCCGGGCCACGGAGGTAGGGCCTGAGTTCAACGCCATCGGCTCATGTATCAAAAAGGAATACACCTACCGCATCTACAACTCCCGCATCCGCAACGCCTTTTTCGTGGACCGGGCCTGGTTCTACCCCAAGCGGCTGGACGAGACCATTATGCAGCGCTGTGCCGACGAAATGGTGGGCACTCACGACTTCGCCGCGCTGAAAAGCGTGGGCACTGAGACAAAGACCACCGTGCGGACGGTCTACTACTTCGACATCGCCCGCCAGGGCGACCTCATCGAATGTAAGGTCTGCGCCAACGGCTTTCTCTATAATATGGTACGGGCCATGGTGGGCACCTGCGTCTACGCTTCCGACGGCAAGCTGGCCCCGGAGGACCTGCCCCGCATCATGGAGCGCGGCGACCGCACCGCCGCCGGACCTACCGCCCCACCGGGCGGGCTCTATATGTCAAATCTCTGGTACGAAGAGGATGTCTTATGATTCGAGAAGTGAAACGGCAAAAGGAACCGCCCAAGCCCCGCAAACGCTCCAGCCGTCTGGCGCGGCTGCTTGCCTTTGTGCTCACCATCGCGCTGATCGTGGGCGCGATCTATTTGGTGGCCAACCGGGACCGGCTGAATTTTGACGCGCTGAAGCGGTGGTTTACCTACCGCTCCCTGGCCCAGGACGACGACGGCAACGGCCAGCCCTTTTCCTACCAGGGAGGCGCGTCCCTGACCCTGGCCAACTGCGGCGGCGACCTGCTGGCAGTCTCCCAGACCGGCGCCAGGCTCTACTCCTCCGGCGGCACGGCCTACATTCAAGACACCTTTACCATGACCAATCCCGTCTGCCAGGTCAGCGGCGACGCGGCGGTGGTCTACGACGCGGGGGGCTCCACCCTGCGGGTCTATCAAGACAGAGAACAGGTCTTTGACCTGAGCAGTACCGACGCCACCATCCTCGCCGCCCGTCTCAGCGACAACGGTCAGTTGTGCATCGTGTCCCGCTCCAGCGGCTTTAAGGGCGTGATCTCCGTCTATGACGACGGTTTCCATCCGCTCATGGACCTGCAGCTCTCGTCGAGCTATGTGCTGGACGCGGTGGTATCGCCGGACGGGCGGTCCCTTCTGGCCGTCACCGCCGGGCAGGAATCCCACCTCTTTTCCTGCACCCTGGCCCGGTACTCCTTCTCCGAGCTGAAGGAGCATCCCAAGGACCCCACGCCCACCCACACCTGGGCTCTGGGCAACCGTCTGCCTCTGGACCTGGTCTGGGACGGCGACGGTCTGCGGGTCCTCACCGAGTATGCCGCCCTGGGCGCGGACGCCTCGCTGGTCGAGCGTGGGGCCTGGGACTGGTCGGAGCGTTACTTAAAACGCTACTGCCTGCTGGGCGACGACACCTTCGCTGTGCTCACCGGCAAGTATCGCTCGGGCAGCCAGACCACTCTGGAGATCATAGACCCAGACGGCCAGGTCCGGGCCTCGGCAGACTTTTCTCTGCCCATCTTAGATCTGAGCGCCGCGGGCAAGTATGTGGGCGTGCTCACCGCCCGGGAGCTGAACATCTATACTCGAGACCTGGCCCTATACGCCACCATCGAGAATACCGACAGCGCTTCGCATCTCGCCATGCTGTCTGACGGCTCGGCCTATCTGGCCAACCAGGACACCGCGTGGCTGTATCTGCCTGATTGAGGGCAAGGAGGAATATCACATGGAATTTTTGATCTATGACGGCATCGTGGTCGCCGTACTGGCTCTGTTCGTCTGGCTGGGCTGGCGCAAGGGTCTGATCCTCTCCCTGTGCGGTCTGGCCGCGTTGGTGGTGGCCTTCCTGGGCGCGGGCTTTGTGGCCGACACCTTTGACGCGCCTGTGGCCAAGGCCATGATCCCGGGCCTGGAGTCCATTCTGGACCAGCAGATTTCCCAGAAATACGACGACCTGGGGGTCGAACGGGCAGTGGACGCCCTGCGCGGGGACAACGCCATCTTCAACTGGGCCGCCGACGCGGCGGAGGACGCTTTGGATGAGAGCCAGCTGGTCCACGACGTGACCACGGTGGTAAAGACCGCCGCCCAGGCGCTGGCCCAGCGCGTCGCCCACAGCCTGCTTTTCTCCATATCCTTCCTACTGATCTATATCCTTCTTGTCCTAGTTCTCCACGCGTTAAATCTGGTGGCAAAGCTCCCAGTGCTCCACTTTTGCAACGACCTGGGCGGCGCCGCGATCGGTCTGGTCAAGGGCGTGATCATTGTCTTTGTGGCGGTGGGGGTGGCCTCCCTGCTCCTCAGTGCCTATCTGCCTGACACCCAGACTATGGAGCGCTCCTATATTTTCAAGTTCTTTGTGAAAAACAATATTATCCTCTCCCTTTTCGGTGGATAAGGGAACATTTTTGCCCACAAATTGGTCTGGCCGGATTAACAATATATTCACAAATATGTGCTAAACTTGTCCCCAGTTATGAATCGGCCCGCCCGCTGGGGGCCAGAGAAGGAGAAACGCCATGCAACCTACTATGTGTTCCCGATGCCACAAAAACCCCGCTGTGGTATTCATCACAAAGATCGAAAACGGCGAGACCAAGAACGAGGGTCTCTGTCTCAAGTGCGCCAAGGAGCTGCACATCGCCCCGGTGGAGGACATGATGAAGAAAATGGGCATCACCGAGGACGACCTGGACGGCATCACCACCGAGATGATGTCCGCCTTTGGCGGCGCGGAGGGCCTGGAGGGGCTCATCCCCCAGGGCGAGGAGGACGACGACGAGGACGACGCGGGCCGCACCGCCACCTTCCCCTTCCTCAACAAGCTCTTTGGCGGCATCAGCGGCGACGCGTCCAAGGACGACGACCACGACGACGCCTCCCCCGCTGAGCGCACCCAGCAGCCCCGCGCCAAGGGCGAACGCGCGCCCAAGCGCAAGTTTTTGGAAAACTACTGCATCTCCCTGTCCCAAAAGGCCGCCGAGGGCAAACTGGACCGCATCGTAGGCCGGGACAGCGAGCTCCAGCGCACCATCCAGATCCTGAACCGCCGCCAGAAGAACAACCCCTGCCTCATCGGCGAGCCCGGCGTGGGCAAGACCGCCATCGCCGAGGGCCTGGCCATGCGTATTTTCAATCAGGACGTGCCCTACAAGCTCCGGGACAAGGAGGTCTATCTGCTGGACCTCACCGCCCTGGTGGCAGGGACCCAGTTCCGGGGACAGTTTGAGAGCCGGATGAAGGGCCTCATTGAGGAGATCCGCAAGCTGGGCAATATCATTCTGGTCATCGACGAGGTCCACAATATCGTAGGCGCGGGCGACGCGGAAGGCTCCATGAACGCCGCCAACATCCTCAAGCCCGCCCTCTCCCGGGGGGAGCTCCAGGTCATCGGCGCCACCACGCTGACCGAGTACCGCAAGTACATCGAAAAGGACTCCGCTCTGGAGCGGCGCTTCCAGCCTGTGATGGTGGAGGAGCCCTCTGTGGACGACGCCATCGAGATCATCCGGGGCATCGCGCCCTACTACGAGACCTACCACAAGGTCCGCATTTCCCCGGAGATGTGCCGCCTGGCCGTCACCATGTCCGAGCGCTACATCACAGACCGCTTCCTGCCCGACAAGGCCATCGACCTCATCGACGAGGCCTGCTCGGACGTGAACCTCCACAACAAGGCCCTAGCCCGGACCATGGAGATCGAAAAGGAGCTGGCCGACATCGCCAAGGAGCGGGAGGTCATCCTGGCCTCGGCCAACAAAGTCCACGCCCCTGCCGCCGAGGCCGCCGGCGCGGCTGTCTCCGCCTCCGCGGGCAGTGCCGCAGTCATCACCGCCGAGCCCACCGCCGACGAGATGGACCAGCGGGCCTATCAGCGTATGGCGGAGCTGCGCTCGACCGAGGTGCGACTCAACGAGGAGAAGAACAAGCTGGCCCCCAGCCTGACCCCTCCCCTGACGGCCGAGCACCTAGCCCACGTCATCGAGCTGTGGACCAAGATCCCCGCCAGCCAGATTCAAGAGCAGGAATACCAGCGTCTGGCCCAACTGGAGGACCGGCTGAAGACCCATATCATTGGCCAGGACGAGGCGGTGAAGGCCGTCTCCGCCGCCATCCGCCGGGGCCGTGTGGGCATCTCCGCCAAGAGAAAGCCCGTGAGCTTCATCTTCGTGGGCTCCACTGGCGTGGGCAAGACCGAGCTTGTCAAGCAGTTGGCCGCCGACCTCTTCAACACCCCCGACAGCCTCATCCGGCTGGATATGTCCGAGTTTATGGAAAAGCACACGGTCTCGCGCATCGTGGGCTCTCCCCCGGGCTATGTGGGCTATGACGACGCTGGGCAGCTCACCGAGAAGGTCCGCCGCAAGCCCTATTGCGTCATCCTCTTTGACGAGATCGAAAAGGCCCATCCCGACGTACTGAACATCCTGCTGCAGATCTTGGACGACGGACGCATCACCGACGCCCACGGCAAGGTGGTCAACTTCGAAAACACCGTCATCGTTATGACCTCCAACGCCGGCAGTTCCAATAAGTCTGCAGGCTCTGTGGGCTTTGGCCGCACCGCCAACGCCCAGGGCAAGGAGCGGGCCATGAAGGCCCTGGAGGACTTCCTCCGCCCCGAGTTCATCAACCGTGTGGATGAGATCGTCTACTTCAACCAGCTCACCAAGGAGAACTTTGGCGGTATTTGCGAGCTGATGCTGAATGAGCTGCGGACGGTCATGGAGGGCAAGGGCATCGCCTTCACCTGCGGCCAGGACGTGACCGACTACCTGGTGAACAAGTCCTACTCCACTCTCTACGGCGCACGGAACCTCCGCCGCCTCATCCAGCGGGAGCTGGAGGACCCCATCGCAACCCGGCTCATCGACAGCTACACAAACCCCATCACCGCCATCACTGCCACCGCCGACGAAAGCGGCATCACCGTGGTGGGCGTGTAAGTACAAAACAAAAGACGGATGCTTCCAGTCGGAAGCATCCGTCTTTTTTACACCTTGTGAAAGTACTGCTCCAGCGGGAAAAAGTCGTCCAGGTATTCCCGGGTGTTGAAGCACATCTCTTGGAACAGCGCCATGGACTGCTCCATAGTCAGCGCCCCACACAGGGGCTGGTTGGCAAAGGCGGCGTATATCTTGTCTAGGTCCCGCTCCTTGATGCCCTCGTAAGTAGTGTCGATGTTCACGCAGCTACGGTACACCAGGTTGGCCACCGCTGTGGGCAAGGGCTTGGACACGATGGGCTTGACCTGGTCGTTGGAGAACACGCAGTTGGTCTCCACCACGCTGCCCAGGGGCATCTGGGGCATCTGGCCCTGGTTGGGCAGGTTGACGTTGGATACCATGGTCCCAAAGCCCATCAACGCCCGCATCAGGTCCACCGCGATCTCCGCCGACTTAACCACCGGAAATGGCTTTTTGCCCTCGGCCATCTCGATGGTCTCGGCCACAAGCTGGGCCTGCTGGGCCTCCCGGAAGTCCACGGTGGTCAGCCCAAACTGCCAATCCTTGACGGTCTCGGGGTCCTTGAGGTACCACGTCCCCGGCATGAACTCCGCCAGGTGCCGGTCCCCTGCCGCGGCCAATGCGCCATATTTGCGGTAAAGGTCCAGCTTGACCTTGTTGCCGTAGGCAAAGGGGTCTGTGCGAAAGGCGAAGCGGTCCTCGCCTTCCCGCTCATAATAGCCCTCTTCATAGAACCGGTCCATGAACTCAGGCAGCAGGGCCAGAAGGTCGATATCCTGATACTTGGCCTCGGTGATCCAGGTGAAGTGGTTCACGCCGCTGGCGTCGGTGTAGATCTGGTCCCGGTGGACGTGGATGCCCCGGGTCTCCTTGAGCACGCAGGTCAGGAACTCTTGGGTATGGAACACCTCGTGGCAGCAGCCAAAGGCTTTGATGCCGGGAAAAACATCGTAGAGGACCTTGGTGCAGACGCTCATGGGGTTGGTGAAGTTGATGACCCAGGCGTTGGGGCAGATGTCCCGGATACGCGCCGCGAAGGTCTCGTAGATGGGCACCGTCCGCATGGCCCGGAGCACGCCCCCGGGGCCCGCGGTGTCGCCTACGGACTGGTAGACGCCGTATTTTTCTGGGGTATGAACGTCGCTTCGCATCTCCCCAAAGGTCCCAGGCAGGATGGAGATGACCACGAAGTCCGCCCCTTCCAGGGCGGGCTCCAGTCGGTCGTAGAGCTTGTAGTCGAATTTCGACCGGGTCCTGGGGTCCTGGTTGATGTAGCCGCCGATCTTGGCGTTGCGCCGGGCGGCCTCCATGTCGATGTCGTAGAGCCCGATCTCCCCCGACAGGTCCTCCGCCAGGGCCAGGTCGGACATAAAGGTTCGGGCCCACTGCTTGGACCCGCCGCCAATATAGGCGATCTTGATACTTTTCATGCGCTATCCCCCAAGGATGGTCCTCTTGTCGTTTTTCAGAAACCGTGGCATTCCTTCAAGTAGTCCTCCAAATCCGATGCGGCATCGGGTGGCAAAAACGCCAACGCCACATCATAGAACACGTCTTCCTCCTTGCAGGGAGTGCCGTTGACTAAAAGCTCCTCATTCTCTCCACTCCACCACCACATGGCCACATCGAACAGCACTTTTCCCGTATCATCGCAAAGGGCGTAGTAAATACGGGTGTCCAGACCCCCGTCCTTCCCGTCCAATGCTGCGATGGGCGTATCCAACATTTGCGCCAACAGGTCTTTGTGCTGGCTGAGTGTCTCCAAATCCACGGTAACGTGCACATCGCTCCATCTCTTAAGGTCATTTACACTGACCGGAGCACGCGTCGACATCCGGGGGCTCATATAATATATCTCTAAGGTAACGTGTTCCAGGTTTTCCTCCAGCCATTCGCTGGTAATTGGCTCTTCCACCGCCGAGCTCGGAGCTTGCCATTCAATGGGGTCCTGAACCGGGATGTTTGGGTCGTTCACTTGCTCTGCCGGGCCAAAGCCTAGGTTGCACAGAAGCAATAACCAAATAAGAGCGCTTTTCAATGTCTTTCCCTCCTTGTATGGGCGCCCGCGCCTTTACACGTAGTACACCCAGCCGTCCTTGCGGGGCTTTTCGGCGGGGGTCATGTCGGCATAGCCCAGGGCCAGGTGGCCGATGCCCTCGTACTCGCCCTGAATACCCAGCGACTTGAGCCACTCCTGCCAGCGGGGCAGCTCAAACTCCTCCCGGGCCCGGTGAATCCAGCAACTGCCCAACCCCAAGTCGTGGGCGGCCAGCATCATGTTGCCCAGCACCAGACTGCCATCGTAGACGTGGGTAAACATGGCCTTGTCGGCCAGCACCACCAGGACCACCGGCGCGCCGTAGAAGGGGTCAAAGTCCTCGCTCTGGCCCATCACCCGGGCGTTTTCCCGGGCCAGCTCGTCCCGGACGGCGGGGTCGGTCACCGCCACGATGATGGGAGATTGGGCGTTCTTGCCCGTGGCAGCCCAGGTGCCCGCCTCGATGACCTGGTCCACTAGGGTGCGGGGCGGCATATCGGGCTTGAATTTCTTCACGCTGCGGCGGCTTTTGATGGCCTCCAGGGTCTCCATAGCGATCCCTCCAAAAGCTTATTTCAGCATTGGCTTATTCCCACTCGATGGTGCCGGTGGGCTTGGGGGTCAGGTCGTAGAGGACGCGGTTGACGCCCTTGACCTCAGTAATGATGCGCTGGGTGATCTTGTGCAGGAGAGCGTAGGGAATTTCTTCAATGGTGGCGGCCATGGCGTCCTTGGTGTTGACGGCCCGAATGACAACGGGCCAGTCCCAGGACCGCGCGCCGTTGATGACGCCGGTGGACTTATAGTCGGGCACGATGGTGAAATACTGCCACACCTTGCCCTCCAGCCCGGCGGCGGCGAACTCCTCCCGGAGGATGGCGTCCGACTCCCGGACGGCCTCCAGCCGGTCCCGGGTGATGGCCCCGGTGCAGCGCACGCCCAGGCCGGGGCCGGGGAAGGGCTGGCGGAAGACCATATTATCGGGCAGACCAAGGGCCTTGCCCACCACACGGACCTCGTCCTTGTAGAGGAGCTTCACCGGCTCCACCAGCTCAAAATCCATGCCCTCAGGGAGACCGCCCACGTTGTGGTGGGCCTTCACGCCCTTGTCCGACTCGATGATGTCGGGATAGATGGTCCCCTGGGCCAGAAAGCGGATGCCCTCTTGCTTGGCGGCCTCCTCGGCGAAGACCTCGATGAACTCCTTGCCGATGATCTTGCGCTTGGTCTCAGGGTCGTCCACCCCGGCCAGCTTGTCCAGGAAACGGTCCACGGCGTCCACATAGATGAGGTTGGCGTCCATCTCGTCCCGGAAGACCTTCACCACCTGCTCGGGCTCACCCTTGCGAAGCAGGCCGTGGTTCACGTGGACGCACACCAGCTGCTTGCCCACCGCCTTGATGAGCAGCGCGGCCACCACCGAAGAGTCCACGCCGCCGGACAGGGCCAGCAGGACCTTCTTGTCCCCGATCTGCTCTCGCATGGCCTGGACCTGCTGGTCGATAAATGCCTGGGCCAGCTCCGGGGTCTCGATGCGCTTCATGCTGTCGGGTCGTTTGTTTTCTGCCATTTTTGATTCCTCCATTTTTTATATGTCGGTTCTAAGCAAGGAATAAAGCCTCATATCAATGACTTTTCCGTTTTTGACCGCATTGCTGCGCAAGATCCCCTCAAACTGAAACCCCGCTTTCTCCAACACACGGCACGACGCAGTGTTATGGGCAAAGGGTTCGGCGTAGATGCGGAGCATATCGCTGACTTCAAACACATGAGCGCAGGCCTGCTTGACGACCTGGGTCATGATCCCTCTGCCCCAATATTCCTCCGCGATATAATATCCTAGTTCGCCGGTCTGTCGATGGATATTCCCCTGACGAAAAATACCGATACTGCCAATGATCTTGTCGTCAGCGGTGATGGCAAAAGCAAAGGTCTCATTTTCATCCGCCGCCAGCATGGCGGAGATGTAATCCTTACCATCCTGCTCCGTGTAGGGATAGGGCAAGCCATCCCGGAGGTTATCGAGAATTTTTTTGTTGGAGAGCGCCACCGCCAACGCGGGAGCATCCTCCAGTTTCCATTTCCTGATCCGGCAAACCATAGCTGTCTCCCCTCACTCCCACTCCACGGTGGCGGGGGGCTTGCTGGTGATGTCGTAGACCACGCGGTTGACGGCGGGCACCTCGTTGACGATGCGGGTGCTGACCCGGTCCAGCAGCTCATAGGGGATGCGGGCCCAGTCGGCGGTCATGAAGTCGTCAGTGGTCACGGCCCGAAGGGCCAGAGTGTAGTCGTAGGTCCGGCCATCACCCATCACGCCCACCGAGCGCATATTGGTGAGCACGGCAAAATACTGGCTGAGCCGCTGGTCCTCCCCCGCCCGGGCCAGCTCGTCACGGAAGATGAAGTCGGCCAGACGCAAAGCGTCCAGCTTATCCTTTGTGATGTCGCCAATGACCCGGATGGCAAGGCCGGGGCCCGGGAAGGGCTGGCGCATGACCAGGTATTCCGGCAGGCCCAGCTCCCGGCCAAGCTGCCGGACCTCGTCCTTGAAGAGCAGCCGCAGAGGCTCGATGATCTCCTTGAAGTCCACATAGTCGGGCAGACCGCCCACGTTGTGGTGGCTTTTGATGACGGCGGCGTCACCCAGGCCGGACTCGATCACATCGGGATAGATGGTGCCCTGGACCAGGAAATCCACCTGACCCAGCTTCTTGGCCTCCTGCTCGAAGACCCGGATGAACTCCTCGCCGATGATCTTCCGCTTGGTCTCGGGGTCGCTCACCCCGGCCAGCTTGGACAAGAATAGCTCTTCAGCGTTGACCCGGATGAAGTTGATATCCCACTGGGCAAAGGCCCGCTCCACCTCGTCGCCCTCGTCCAGGCGCATCAGGCCGTGGTCCACAAAGACGCAGGTGAGCTGACTGCCCACCGCCTCGGCCAGCAGCGCGGCGGCCACGGAGGAATCCACCCCGCCGGAGAGAGCCAGCAGGACCTTGCCTGCGCCCACCTTCTCCCGCACAGCCTGGATAGCGGTCTCCTTATAGTCGCCCATGCTCCAGTCCCCCACCGCGCCGCAGACCTCGTAGAGGAAATTGCGGAGCATAGCAAGGCCGTTTTCCGTGTGGTTGACCTCGGGGTGGAACTGCACACCGTAGAACTTGCGCTTCTCGTCGGCAATGGCCACATTGGGACAGGCCGCCGAATGGGCCACCAGGGCAAAGCCCTCCGGCACCCGGGCCATATAGTCCCCATGGCTCATCCAGGAAACGCCCTCTTTGGGCAGGCCCTTAAAAAGCGTACAGGTCGTGTCATAAAAGGTCTCGGTCTTGCCGTACTCCCGGGCGCTGTCGGCCTGGGCGGCGGTGACCTCTCCGCCCAGGGTGTGAGCCATGAGCTGGCAGCCGTAGCAAATACCCAAAACAGGCAGACCCAGCTCAAAGATAGCTGGGTCCACCTGGGGGGAATTCTCCTCGTAGACGCTGCCTGGCCCGCCGGTAAAGATGATACCGATGAGGTCCATAGCCTTGAGCTCGGCTAAGGGCGTTTTGTAACTCTTGACCTCGCAGTATACGCCGCACTCCCGGACCCGCCGGGCGATGAGCTGATTATACTGTCCGCCGAAATCCAACACGATCACTGTCTGATGGCCCATCTGCCACACTTCCTTGTCTTTTGCTCGCTTAATGGTGGATATCCCGAATGACCCGCCGCCCATTCAGCTCTCCCGGCAACTGGGGCCGGGGCGGGTCTGAGGGCTCCTGGACGGTCTGGTATACAAAGTCGTCCAGCTCGCCCTTGTCAAAATAGAGCTGCTCCTCGATCTTCTCCTCTCCCCGCACAGGCAAAAACACGCATACCTTTACCGCCGTAAAGCCGCAGTAAGGGCAGCGGTACAGAATCAGCCCACAGGCGTACATCCCGGCAGGGATATCGCTTTTTCGGCCCACGGGGGTCAGGTGGGTCTTGTAATACGCCGGGTCAGTATGGCTCACATAGTGGCCCACCAACTGCTCGGGCATGGCATAGAGCTGCTTGCGCCGCGCATCCATCACCCGCGTACACTGCCCGCACCAGTCGTCGTGGAATTTCCCCCGAAAACGGCGAAAAAGCTCCATTTACTTTGCCTGCTGGGCCCCGGCGGCGGTGAGGGCCTCCACCATAACGTCGGCCTTGGAGATGCCGGTGAGGATGTAATCGCTGTCCATGCGCCAGCGCTTGTTGGAGGAGAAGGTGTTGACCCGGATCTTGGCGTCCTCCACCCGGAAGACAAAGCTCACCCGGCTGCTCCCTTCCAAAAAGCCCGCGCCGCCCCGGCCATCGTCTACGCGCAGCTCACTGATGGCGCTGGCGGGACGGACATAGGCCCTCTTGGGGTTCCAGCGAAAGACCAGAGCGATCTGCCCATGGTCCAGGTCCACCGCCAGGGTACAGCCGTCGGCGTTGAAGATGTGGCTGGGCGAAAAGCCGCCGTCACGCAGAGCCGCCAGGGTCTTTTCCCGGCGCATTTCATAGAGCTTGCGGCCCAGGTAGGCCCACCACAAGGCGAAAAAGCCCACGCCCAGGATGGACAGCACCAGCCCCACCTGCTCGGGCACGTAGTCATAGAGCAAAACGCCCAGTGCCACCGTGGCGATCACCACCACAAAGGGCAACAGGATGTTCACCAGCGTATAAACAGGGTCGATCTTCTTCATCTTTTCCATGATAATGACCTCACTTCTCTTGCGTTTTCTCTTTTACTCCCACTCGGAGGGCTTTTTCTTGCGGAAGACGAAATAGGGCTCCCAAATCCCCAGCTTGGAGCCCAGCATATGGAACAGGGGGAACAGGACAAACACTGTCAGCACCTGGGTCATCACCTTGGGGGTCTCGATGGCCTGGTCCTCGGCCAGGATGGCCGTGTCCCCTACCATATCCACATAGAAGTCCGTGCGGCTCAAGGGCTCGCTGTACTGGATCTGGTCCAGGAAAGTCTGGTTTTGCGTCAGATCCTCCATGACCACCCGGCCCAGGGGCAGGATATTGTCGCCGGAGAAGATATCCTCGCCCGTGCTCTGGACGCTCTCGCCGTTGATCCAGGCGGCCACCAGCTCCCCTGAAGGCAGGGTCAATGCTTGGAAGGGCTTTCCATCGTAGTAGCCCATACCCCGGTTACGGTACTGGATGCCGGGAGAGACCACGGTAAAGGTGTCGTGGCTCAGCAGGTCGTCCACGCTCTGTGCCCGGAAGACCTCCTCCCCCGCCTTGCCGCCGATCTGGCCGTCCACGGGCTTGTGGGCCTCCTCCATGGCGGCATAGTGCTGGGTAGCCAGCTTCTCCGCCAAAGCCCCGGTGCCCAAGGCCACCACAAAGGCCAGGGCCAGGCAGACCCAAGCGTCAAAGGATAACACTCTTCTTCTCATGCACTCTCGCTCCTCTTCCCTGCCCCTTACAGCGCGGTGATGTCGATGGGCCGCAGGTCGGCGCTGCGGCTCTGGGCCCGGACGGTGAGGATGGCCCGGGCGGTGTCGATGGCGGTGACGCAGGCCACCGAGTGCTCCACGGCGCTGCGGCGGATCTTAAAGCCGTCGGTGTCGTGCTTGCGGCCCTTGGTGGGGGTGTTGATGACCAGGTCCACCGAGCCCGAGGCGATCATGTCCAAAATGTTGGGATGGGCCTCGGACACACGGCCCACCAGCCGGGCCGGGACCCCCGCCTCGTTGAGGGCCACGCAGGTACCGGCGGTGGCAAAAATTTCAATGTCCTGGTCGGCCAGGCCCCGGGCAATACCCAAAACCTCGCCCTTGTCCTCGTCGCGGACGGTGATGATGACCCGTCCGCCCTTCTTGGGCGCACGGAGGTTCGCTCCCTTGAAGGCCTTGAGCAGGGCCTGGGGGAAGGACTCGTCCAGACCCAGCACCTCGCCGGTGGACTTCATCTCCGGGCCAAGGCCGGTGTCCACATCGGTGAGCTTCTCAAAGGAGAAAATGGGCATTTTCACCGCGTAATACTTCTGCTCGGGGTAGATGTCCACGCCGTAGCCCATGTCCCGGAGCTTCTCCCCCAGCATGACCCGGGTGGCCAGGTCGATGATGGGCACGCCGGTGACCTTGCTGATGTAGGGAATGGTCCGGGAGGAGCGGGGGTTGACCTCGATGACATAGACCTGGTCGGAATAGATGATGAACTGGATGTTGATGAGACCGATGACCCCCAGGGCCTTGGCCAGATCCCGGGTATAGCGCAAAATGGTCTCCTTATGCTTGTCCTCCACATGGAGGGAGGGATAGACCGAGATGGAGTCGCCGGAGTGGACGCCCGCCCGCTCCACGTGCTCCATGATGCCGGGGATGAGAACGTCCTCGCCGTCGAAGACACCGTCCACCTCAACCTCCCGGCCCATGAGGTACTTGTCCACCAGGATGGGGTGCTCCTGGACGGTGCGGTTGATGATGCGCATGAATTCGGTGATATTGCGGTCATTGTAGGCGATCTCCATACCCTGGCCGCCCAGCACATAAGAGGGCCGCACCAGCACCGGGTAACCCACCTCGTTGGCGGCCTTGATGGCCTCCTCGGCGGTGAAGACCGTCCGGCCCTCCGCCCGGGGGATGCCGCACTGCTGCAAAATTTCGTCAAAGCGCTCCCGGTCCTCGGCGGCGTCCACGCCGTCGGAGGAGGTACCCAGAATGGGCACGCCCATGTCGGTGAGGGCCTTAGCCAGCTTGATGGCGGTCTGTCCGCCAAACTGCACCACCGCGCCCCAGGGCTTTTCCAGCTCCACGATGGCCTCCACATCCTCGGCGGTGAGGGGCTCAAAATAGAGCTTGTCGGCCACGTCGAAGTCGGTGGAGACAGTCTCGGGGTTGTTGTTGATGATGATGGTCTCGCAGCCCAGCTTCTTCAGCGCCCACACCGAGTGGACCGAGCAGTAGTCAAATTCGATGCCCTGGCCGATGCGGATGGGCCCCGAGCCCAGGACCAGGACCTTGCGCTTCCCCGCTTCCTCGCTGGGCTCGGCCTCGTTTTCCCGGTCATAGGTGGAGTAGTAATAGGGCGTGGCGGCCTCGAACTCGGCGGCGCAGGTGTCCACCATCTTGAACGAGGGCCGGATGTCCATGCTCTCCCGCAGGGCCTTGACTTCATTGCGGGTGGAGCCGCACAGGGCGGCGATGTACGCGTCGGAGAAGCCCATCTCCTTGGCCCGGCGCAGGGTCTCGGCGTCGGGGAGGCCCTTCTCCAGGGCGGCCTCCATCTGGACGATGCCCTGAAAACGGCTCAAGAACCACACATCCATCTTGGTGATGGCGTTGATCTTCTCCGGGGAGAAGCCCCGGCGCAGGGCCTCGGCCACCACAAAGAGCCGCTGGTCGTCCACGTCGGCCAGCTTCTCCTCGATCTCCTCGGTGTAAAGGTCCTCCAAGCCCTCCAGCCGCAGGGTCTTCACGTTCAGCTCCAAAGAGCGGATGGCCTTCATCAGCGCTCCCTGGAAGGAGTTGGAGATGGCCATAACCTCGCCGGTGGCCTTCATCTGGGTGCCCAGCTTGCGGCTGGCGGTGGTGAACTTGTCAAAGGGCAGGCGGGGAATTTTCAGCACGCAGTAGTCCAAGGTGGGCTCAAAGCAGGCGGTGGTCTTCCCCGTCACGGCGTTGGGGATCTCGTCCAGGGTGTAGCCCAGGGCGATCTTGGCCGCCACCTTGGCGATGGGATAGCCCGTGGCCTTGGAAGCCAAGGCCGAGGACCGGGACACACGGGGGTTGACCTCGATGACGGCGTACTCAAAGCTGTCGGGGTTCAAGGCAAACTGACAGTTGCACCCGCCCTCGATCTCCAGGGCGGAGATGATATCCAGCGCCGCCGAGCGGAGCATCTGATACTCCTTATTTGCCAGGGTCTGGGTGGGGGCCACCACGATGGAATCGCCGGTGTGAACGCCCACAGGGTCGATGTTCTCCATGGAGCAGATCTGAATGACGTTGCCCGCCGAGTCCCGCATGACCTCAAACTCGATCTCCTTCCAGCCGGCGATGCACCGCTCGATGAGCACCTGGCCCACACGGCTGAGGTGGATGCCCCGGTCGGCGATCTCCCGCAGCGAGACCTCGTCATAGGCGATGCCGCCGCCGGTGCCGCCCAGGGTGTAGGCGGGACGGACGATGACGGGGTAGCCAATGCGTCCGGCGAAGTCCACCGCCGCCTCCACGCTCTCCACCACGTCGGAGGTGACGCAGGGCTGGCCCAGGGCCTCCATGGCGTCCTTGAACTCCTGGCGGTCTTCCGCCTTCTTGATGGAGGCCGGGGATGTGCCCAACAGCCGCACGCCGTAGTCGGCCAAAATGCCCTCCTCATGGAGGTTCATGGCCAGGTTGAGGCCCGTCTGCCCGCCCAGGGTGGGCAGGATGGAGTCGGGCCGCTCCTTTTGGATGATCTGAGTCAGCGAGGCCACGTTCAGCGGCTCGATGTACACATGGTCGGCGATGTCGGCGTCGGTCATGATGGTGGCGGGGTTGGAGTTGACCAGCACCACCTCCACACCCTCTTCCCGGAGAGCCCGGCAAGCCTGAGTACCGGCGTAGTCGAACTCCGCGGCCTGGCCGATGACGATGGGGCCGGAGCCCAGCACCAGTACCTTTTTGATCTGAGGGTCCTTAGGCATTGTCCCCACCTCCCATAGAAGCGATAAAGCGGTCAAAGAGATATTCCGTGTCCATAGGCCCAGGGGCGGCCTCGGGATGGAACTGGACGGTGAAGCAGTTGGGCCGCTTGTAGCGAAGGCCCTCCACCGTGCCGTCGTTGACGTTCACGTGGGAGATCTCCGCCACCGCCGGGTCCACCGTCTCCGGCGTGACCACATAGCCGTGGTTCTGGCTGGTGATGAAGCACCGCCCGGCGGCCAGGTCCTTCACCGGATGGTTGCCGCCCCGGTGGCCGAAGGGCATCTTGTGGGTCTTGGCCCCGGTGGCCAGGGCCAAAAGCTGGTGGCCCAGGCAGACGGCGAAGATGGGCAGCTTGCTGTCATAGAGCTTTTTGATCTCAGCGATGATGGCTACGTTGTCCGCGGGGTCGCCGGGGCCGTTAGAGAGCATCACACCGTCAAAGCCGCCCTTTAATATCTCCTCGGCGGAAGTGTGGGCGGGATAGACGGTGACGGCGCAGCCCCGCCGGGTCAAACAGCCGATCATGTTCTGCTTCACGCCAAAATCCATCAGCGCCACCTTGAAGCGCTCCTCCCCCTCGGCGGGGAACAGCTCAGGCGCTTGACGGGTGACCCGCTCCACCGTGCCCTCCACCCGAAAGGCCCGAATCTCCTTCAGCGCGTCCTGGATAGAAAAATCCGACCCGCAGGTGATCATGCCGTTCATGGTCCCTTGAGATCGGAGAATGCGGGTCAGCGCACGGGTGTCCACACCCTGCACGCCCACGATATGATATTCTTTTAAGTAGTCGTCCAGCGTGCCCTCGCAGCGGAAGTTGCTGCCCAGGGGAGAGAGATGCCGGACCACCAGCGCGTCCACCCAGGGACGGGCGGATTCGTTGTCCTGGCTGTTAATGCCGTAGTTGCCGATGAGGGGATAGGACATCACCACGCCCTGCCCCGCATAGGACGGGTCGGTCAGGATCTCCTGGTAGCCGGTCATGGAGGTGTTGAACACCAGCTCGCAGACCCGCTTGCCCACCTCGCCGATGGACTCACCCAAAAAGACCGCTCCATTCTCCAAGATCAAACTGGCTCTCATCGCCGGAGCCCTCCTTTTTTTCCAAATCGGTCTATTATACCCGATGGCCGGGAAAAAGTCAATTCCCCAACAGCCCTTCGTTCTCCTCTTTTCCCTCCTCCAACTGGTCCAAATAGATGATATCCGTCTGGGCCCCCTGGAGGATGGCGTAGTTCAGCGTGGCCAGGGTGCCGCTGCCCTGGGGTTGGCCGTTGAAGACGGCGATGACCAGCCCGGCATGGTCCACCATATAGTGGTTTCGCCGGTGCATACACCCCGGCGAGTGGGCCTGCTGGATCAGGGTCTCGAAGTCGCACTGGCTCAAAAGCCGCTGGTAGCGCTCCCGGTCGGCCCGGCTCCAGTGGTCGCTCTGGCCGGGAAAGGGCACCGCCGCCTCCAGCCGCACATCGCTGTGGGCGGCGCGCAGCCGGATGACCGCCTCACAGAAATAGGCGTCCGCGCCTTTGGCCATACCGCAGATAAAGTGGCGAAAGCCCTTGTCATAGGCCCGCTCCACCGCCTGGTCCAGCCGTTTCTTCAATGCCAGGCAGCGCCGGTCGCTCTCATCCTCCCGCCAGGGCAGAGACCCGGGGCGGTGGCCGGTAAAGGCGCAGGTCACAGCCTTGTCCATCTTCACTTCCTGGGCCATTCCCCCGCCCCCTTTCCCATTTATTGTAGGGTCTGCGGGCTGTAAAGTCAAGCCAAAACCGGGCAAGACCCTTGCCTTTGGGCCAAAGTTATGATAAGATGTTCGAGCATACTCGAAAAGAGGAGAAACGGCCTTGAATATCGGCAGCGTTACCATTGAAACTCCCGTGGCCCTGGCCCCCATGGCCGGGGTCACCGACCTGGCCTTTCGGCAGGTGTGCCGCGGCCTGGGCGCGGGCTATACCGTCACCGAGATGGTCAGCGCCAAGGCCCTTTGCTACCAGGATAAAAAGTCCATCCCCATCATGACCCTGGGCCCGGGCGAGCATCCCGCCGCCGTTCAGATCTTTGGCAGCGACGCCGGCTGTATGCGTGAGGCCGCCGCCATCGTGGCGGAAAAGGCAAAGCCCGATGTCATCGACATCAACATGGGCTGCCCGGTGCCCAAAGTGGTCAAGAGTGGAGACGGCTCCGCCCTCATGCGAGACCCCGCCAAGGCCGCCGCCATCGTCCGTGCCGTCATCGAGGGCGCGGGAGGGCTGCCCGTGACGGTGAAGACCCGCACCGGCTGGGACAAGGGTAGCGTCAACTGCGTGGAGTTCTGCAAGGCCCTGGAGGACGCTGGGGCCGCCGCTGTGGCCGTCCATGGCCGCACTCGGACCCAGATGTATTCCGGCCGGGCCGATTGGAACGTTATCCGGGCGGTGAAGGCCGCGCTGACCATCCCCGTCATCGCCAACGGCGACGTGTTCTCCGGCGAGGAGGCCGAGCACATCCTGCGCTACACCGGCACGGACATGGCCATGATCGGCCGTGGGGCCTTCGGTAATCCTTGGATCTTCCAGCAAGCCAAGGCGGCGCTGGCGGGAGAGCCCATCCCTCCCCTACCGCCGCTGAAGGAGCGGTGCGAGACGGCTATGGACCAGTTTCGCATGGCCATGGCGGACAAGGGAGAAAAGATCGCCTGTCTGGAGGCCCGGCGGCACTATGTGCTCTACCTTAAAGGGGTCCCCCACGCCAGCCGTTGGAAGACGGAGCTGTGCAAGGTGGAGACCATGGAGGACCTAGAGCGTTGCACCCGAGGCATTTTGCGGGACCTGTCCGATTGACTGGGTCCGACCTAACATATAAAAAGGAGGTGAGACCGTGACCGAGGAGGAACTGATCCAGAGGGCCGCCCAGGGCGACCAGGACGCCTTTGCCCAGCTTCTAGAGCTCCACCAAAACAAGGTCTACGGCCTCACCCTGCGCCTGGTAGGCTCCCCGGAGGACGCTATGGAGCTGACCCAGGAGACCTTCTTCAACGCCTGGCGGGGTCTGCCCGGCTTCCACGCCGACAGCAAGTTCTCCACCTGGCTCTACCGCCTGGCCACCAACGCCGCCATCGACTTTCTACGCAAGGAAAAGCGCCGAAGGGGCCTTGGGGCGGTGTCTTTATCCAGCGACGACGACCCCGACCGGGTGCTGGACATCCCCGACCAGCGCTTTACCCCCCAGGGCCAGTTGGAGCGTCAAGAGCTCCAAGAGGCAGTCCACCGGGGCCTCGCCCAGCTCTCTGACGAGCACCGCCAGGTGCTGGTGCTCCGGGAGCTCAACGGCCTGAGCTACACCGAGATCGCCCAGGTGCTGGACATTGAGGAGGGCACGGTAAAGTCCCGTATTTTCCGGGCCCGGCTGGCCCTTCGGAAAATCCTTCTGGCCGACGGGAACTTTTCCGCGCCGGTGCCGTCTATATGAACAGACTATGAAGAAAGGAGGCCCGGCTTATGCACTGTGACGAGGCGTTAGAGCTCCTCTCGGCCGCTCTGGACGGAGAGCTCTCCCCTGCCCAACAAACCAAGCTGGACCAGCATCTGGCCCAATGCCCCGCCTGCCGGGCGCTCCAGGCAGAGCTTATGGGGCTGGAGGAAGCCCTGGCCACCCTTGATGTGCCCGCCCCGGCGGGTCTCAAGGACCAGATCATGAAAAATCTGCCGCCTCAGCAAGGTAAGGGTCATGTGATCTACTGGCGGCGCTGGGGCGCGATGGCGGCGGCTGCCGCCGTGGTGTTCCTAGGCGTATGGCAGCTACCCCGGTTCGCTCTGGGACCCAAGGGCGTTGATTCCACGGAAATGGCCGCTTATGACGCTCCGGCCATGGGCGCTGCCATCCAGGCCCCACAGAACAGCGAGGCAGCCATCACCGCCCTCAGCGATGAAGTGCCCCTACCGCCCTATGTGGAGAGCGACGGCGTCAACGTCAACGCCATGCCCACACCCCAGTCCGACCCCAACGGCGCGGACTACACCAGCTATGGCTTCTCCTCCGACTCCACGCCGGCGGAGGCCCCCCAGGCCACGCCCGCTCCCGCTGGATCTGCCACGCCCCGAGCCTCGCACAAGCTCTACACCGCCCCCGCCACGGGCTCGGATACAGCCCAGACCGGCGGCGGTCTGAGCGAAAGCAGCGCCGCCGACCAGGTGACCGGCGAGGCCGAAGGCGAGAGCGCGGACAAGGCCCCTGCCCTGCTGGCCAGATCCTACCCCGTTGAGGAAAACGGCGCGGATATTCCTACCCCCGAAGCCACGCCGGAGATCGCCATGTTCACCGCTACCGCCACCAGCGCGCCCTTGGACCTCGAACCGCCCACAGAGAACGCCCCGGAAGACGCCCCTGTCTCTGCCTCCTCCGAGGCCCCGATGGATGCTCTGCTAAAGACAGTGGACCCCTTTGCCAGCTATTGCGGCGTGCTCACACTGGAGGAGTACGAGCCGGTCGACCAGGAGTTCACCGTGGAGTTTTCCGGGGAGGGCCTGCGGCAGTACATTCTCTCCGCCGGGGACTTCCACGCTCTGGTGGAGCAGTTGGACAGCCAGGGTCTTCCCTATGAGCTTGCCACCGAGGGCGAGGGCATCGACCCCGAGGCCCCGTGCGGTCTGGTGGTGGTCGAAGAGCAGGTCCCGGAAGCCGCCGTCGAGGCCCCCTGACGTAAAAAATTCCAGACCGGCGCGCGCCACCAGGCCACGCCGGTCTTTTTTTGCCAAAATTTATACTAAGGGCGCCATATCCATGGGCCGTTTTTCGTCTTTATCAGCGTAAGGACCCAAACGAGAAAGGACTGAGGCTATGGAAGATCATGAGATCGTGGCGCTGTTTTTGCGCCGGGACGAGACCGCGCTGACGCGCTCGGCGGAGCGTTACGGTAGCTACTGCCGCCAGGTGGCCTGGAACATCCTGGCCGACCATGAGGACGCAGAGGAGTGCGTCAACGACGTGTGGCTGCGCTCCTGGCAGACCATCCCGCCCCAAAAGCCCACGGACCTTGGTGCCTATCTAGGCAAGCTGGCCCGAAGCCTTGCCATCGACAAGCTGCGCTCCAAACGGGCCCAGAAGCGGGGCGGCGGGCAGTATGAGGCGGCGCTGGACGAGCTGGCGGACTGCATCCCCTCCGCCTCGGATGTGGAGGAGCAGGCCGAGGCCGGGCGGGTCCGGGCGGTACTGGAAGACTGGCTCAGAGGTCTCAGCCGGGAGAAACGGCAGCTATTTTTACTGCGCTACTTTTACTTTTTGCCCGTGGCCGAGGCCGCGGCAGCGCTGGGGGTCAGCCAGTCCAAAGCGGCCTCGGCGCTGATGCGGCTACGGCGAGAGCTGGGCAAGGTCTTGGAAAAGGAGGATATTCTATGATGAGCCGAGAAGGTTTTTTGGACCTTGTTGGTACGCTGGATGACGCGCTGTTGGCCGACTGCTCTGCCCTTTTATGCCAAGCGTCGCCTAAGAAACGCCCTGTCAAAGTTCGCAGGCTGGTCCTTTTGGCGGCGGCGGTGGCCCTGGCGGCTGTGCTGATGGGCATGGCGGTGGTACATCTGAGCCGGGTATGGTTCCCCGCCAGCTTTGACAACCTGACCGAGTACAACGCCCAGATCTACGCTGTGGAGCCCTTCCAGGTCTCCATCAAGCTACCTGAGGGCTGCGCCCTGTCCACCGACTTTCTGGACCCCGCCAGCGGCCAGAGCGGCTGGTCGCCGGTGGAGCTCCAGCGCGACGGCCAGGTGGTAGGGATCATGGACTACAACATCTTTGAGCTCTACCCCGAGGGTCCCGCCATCCACGAGCCGGGCTTTTACCGCATGGTCTACAACCAGATCATGCTCAATGAGCAGGGCTGCTGGGACAACGACTACACCGTGGTCAGCCAAACAGGCGTCAGCGAAAACGCCCGGGTCCAGATCTCCACCATCGAGGACTATGGCAATGGCCGTGCGGACAATCCCGTCCACTGCCAGCCAGGGATCCTGGCCTACAACACCGATTTGTTGGTCTATGTGAACATCGCCTTGGAGCCGGGGGTCTTCACCGACCAGGAGCTGACCGACATCGCCGCTTCCATCCAACTGTCCCGGTAAAAAAACAACAAGCGGGCAAGCGCAAACACGCTTGCCCGCTGTTTTTATGCCTGACGCTCCAGGATATGGATGCGAAACTGGGCCTGAACACAGAGCTGGTCCCGTCCCATAAGCCGGGTCACCCCGGCCTTAGGGGTCTTCCAGGCGTAAGGGGTCATGGCAAAAAGGTCCTGGATGGCCTGGGGACTGGTCAGGGTAAAGCGGCCCTCCACGGGTATGACCTCCCGGTAGGCAAAGCCGTCGTAGCACTCCAGCTTTTCCTGGTTTTCATAGGGGTCGTCGTACAAGATCTCCTTGAGCTCCCACAAATGCCGGGGGCCGGGGACCACATAGAGGAACACGCCGCCGGGGCGCAGTACCCGGTGGAATTCCTCCACGGCCAGGGGCGAGAAGCAGTCCTCCACCGCGTCTACGCTCTGTTTGGCCAGGGGCAGATGATAGACCGACGACACCGCCAGCTCTGAGGACGGACACCTCCGTGCCGCCCGCTTCACCGCGGGCTTGGACACGTCCACTGCGGCCAAAGCCCCTCCCTTTTGTCCGGCGGTCTGGGCCAGGGCCTGGGTATAATAGCCCTCCCCGCACCCCGCGTCCAGCACCCGAGGGGCCTGGGGCGTGTGGAGCTCCAACTGGCGGCAAAGCTCTCGGCGCAGGGGCTCATACCACCCGCCGTCCAAAAAGCGGCTGCGGGCGGAGACCATCTTGGTGTCGTCCCCCGGGGCCTTGGAGTGGCGGCGGTTGGCGGTGAGGAGGTTCACATAGCCCTCCCGGGCCAGGTCAAAGCTGTGGCCCTTGGCGCAGAGGTAGGTCTTATCGGTGCGCTCCAGTTCTCCGCCGCAGGTGGGACAGCAAAACAGGCTCTTCATCCACTCGCCTCCTCTCAGGTTTCAAGCCAGAGCCGTCAGTTGGCGTAGGTCAGGTCGGGCTTGGTGGTGACGGTGTGCCGGGGGACCAAAAGGCCGTCCTTGACGGCGAAGACGTTCCAGATCACGCTGCCGCCCTGGTCGGTGGGCACATGGAAGGTAGCGGCCAGCACACTGCCGTGGTAGACCTGAACAGTGGCCAAAGAGCCCGCCAAAGAACCGTCCTCGGAGTATTGCTGGACATAGTAATAATAGGTGGCCCCGCTTTGAGGGTCTAGGGTCATGGTCTCCGGGCCATAGCCGTTGGTGTCGTCCACGTCCAGGCTGCAGATATAGGTGCCCGCCGGACCGGGTACGCCGCCGGTGCCAAAGGTGACGTGGAAGGGTCGGCCCTCGGTATCGGGACCCAACATATGTGAGTCCAGATCGCTGGGGCTCTCTCCCCAGGTGAGGACCACCCGGTAGACGTTGCCGTCGGCGATAGGGGTAATGGAGCCGTTTTGATTCTTCAGTCCGCCGGCGGTGGAGACGATGTTGATGGCTACCGGGATACAGCCCTCTTTGGAGGCCAGCACCGTGTAGTTTCCAAGGGGCAGGTCCAGGATGTAGCGGCCATTGTCGTCGGTGACGGTCTCCGCCACCGTCTCGCCTATGTCGGTATTGTTCCAGCCGGGACGGACGGCGAGCTGGACCCCGGCCATGCCCTTGCCGGTGATGGCGCTGACCACCATACCGCTGGCCTGGCCCATCTCTCCCTCCTGGCCCTCCACCAGCAGATAGGTCTCGTTGTAGGTCTCGCTGCCGCCGGTGACGGTAGCGTAGGCGGTAAAGGGCAGGCAGCCCGGGCAGAGGATGGAGACCTGGTAGTGGCCCGCGGGCAGATAGAGGGAGTAGTGTCCCGCCTCGTTGGCCGTGGCCGAGGCGCATAAAAGCCCGTCCTGATAGACCTGGATCACCGCGCCGGGCAGGGCCGCCCGGCCCTCGGCCTTACAGACCCGGCCTGTGATAACGCCGCCGGCGGAAAGGGCGATCTCCACCGCCTCGCTCTGAGCGCCGCCGCAAGCGGCGTAGCAGACATAGGTCCCAGCGTCCAGGTCGTCGGTGGCCCAGACGAAGGTATAGACCCCGTCCTCGGCCACGGCGTCGCCCTCCATGCCGTCGTCGCGCATCACGCCCAAGACCACGCCGCCATCCCGGCAGAGGGTCACCTCCTGGGCCCGGCGACTGGGCCGGACGGTGAAGGTCACTGTGGCCCCCGTCCCGGCGGCCAGGGCGGTCTGGCTGGCGGTAAAGTCCCGCAAAGTCAGCCGCCCGCCGACTGTCTCCTGGACCTGGGCCCGGGCGTCAAACCGGGCCAAAAAGGCCGCGGCCTGGGCCCGGGTCACCAGACCTCCGGGGTCCAACCGTCCATCGCCGGTGCCGGTGATGAGCCCATTGCCTACCCCCCAGGCCAGAGCGGTCTGGGCATAGTCGGCGGCCTGGTCGGCGTCAGGGAACCGCTCCAGGCTGCCCAAAATGGAGGTATCCATGCTCTTTTGCTGGGCATAGCGGTACAAAAGCACCAGCATCTGCTCTCTCGTCAGCGGGTCCTGGGGCCCAAAGCGGCCATCGCCGTAGCCAAGCGCCAGCTGGACCGTCTGGGCCCAGGCCACGGCGGCGGCATACCAACTGTCGCCGGGCACGTCGGAAAAGTCCGCCGCCTCACCGACGGGCGTGCCCTCCAAGCGGTGGAGGATGGTGACGAACATGGCCCGGTCACAGGCCAGCTCCGGGGCGAAGCGTCCCTCGCCCACGCCGGCCATCAGGCCCTTTTGGGCGACGGAGTCCACGCTGTCGTAGAACCAGTCAACCGGCTGAACGTCGGCAAAGTCCGCCGCACTGGCCGCCAAAGCGGGCGTCAGCATCAACGACGCCGCCAGCAGCAGCGCCAAAAGCCCTCTTTTCATGGGCGTCCCCTCCTTTTTCTTCAGTATAGCATATTTCCACAGCGAAGGCAACGAAAAACCCACCGCGGAGGGGCTCTCCGCGGCGGGTCTTGTTCATAGGCGTTTTACTTGCTTTAGTGGCCGCAGCAGCAGCCCTTGATCTCCCGGTAGCCGTCGCCACAGGTCAGGGCGTTGGGCGGGAAGAACTCGTCCACGGGGAACTTCACCTGACGGAAGACCTCGCAGGGGTCGTCGTCGCAGCTCCCGCAGGAGCACTCCTTCTCAGGCAGGCAGTAGTCGTAGACGGGCATGAGCAACTGGGTATCCCGCTCCAGGCGGATGATGGAGAACTGTCCCAGGGTCAGATAGACCCGCTTGCCTCCGCCGGAGAAGTCCAGGTCGCTACCAAAGCAGGAGCAGATGCCGCTGGGCACCTCGCACAGCTCGCAGTCGCAGACCTTGCACTCGCAGGCGTCCACCAGCTTCATGCTCAGGATGATGGGGTCCACAGCCTCCACCACCGCCGTGGGCAGGCTGGCCTTGCCCATGGCCTGGTCACAGCCGCAGTCGGTGTTGGTGGAGAAGACCTTGGCGCCGCTCTCGCTGCCAAAGAGGATGACCCGCTTGTCAAAGACGGCAAGGCCGCTGACACACACAGGCCGGGCCGCGCCCACAAAGGCGTCGGCGGTGACACGGTAGAAATAGCGCACATCCACGGTGTAAAAACCCCGGTTGAAGCCCACAGGCTCCACATCGATGTACACATGCAGCAGCTCGGCGGTGCCGGGCTTGATGCTGATGGCCCGGTCGATGACCGCCTTGGAGCTCTGGGTGGGATAGAACCGCAGGTCTTCCACGCAATCCTTGTCCCGACAGGAATCAAAGATCTTTTTCGTGTGTACGCACACAGCCTCCCGGATGCAGGCGCTGTCCTGCACGGGGCCGGGCATGACTTTTTCAGCCATGGCTTAAACCTCCCAATTGAAAGTGGATTCGGCACACGCTGTGCCCTTCCACTCCCAGTGTATGTGGAGGTCGTTTTTGGGGTTACTCTCCCGCTGCCAGCGCTTGGAGCGCCCGGCACAGAGCGTCCATGTCCGCCTCGGTGCCGATGGAGATGCGCAGATGCTCCCCGATACGGGGCAGGTCCCACCGGCGCACCAGGATGCCCCGCTCCCGCAGGCCCTCGAAGAGCGCCTTGCCGGGGATAGACGGATGGCGGACAAAGAGGAAGTTGGCCTTGGAGGGAGCCACGTCAAAGCCCATGTCCCGCAGGCGTTTCCAGGCCTTTTCCCGGGTCTCCACGACCTGGCGACATACCTTTTCAAAGTAGACATCGTCGGCCAGGGCCACCACGGCGGCGGTCTGGGCCAGACGGTCTACAGTATAAGAGTTGATGGAGTCCCGGACGCAGCGCAGCGCGGCCATCAGGTTCTCGCTGCCCAACGCCCAGCCCACCCGCAGACCCGCCAGAGAGCGGGACTTGGACGTGGTCTGGACCACCAGGAGGTTGGGGTAGGTATCCACCCACCGGGCCATGCTTTCCGCCCCAAAGTCCACGTAGGCCTCGTCGATGAGGACCACCTGGTCCGAGTTGGCCTCCACGATGCGCCGAAGGTCCTCCGCGCTGACGGCCTGGCCGGTGGGGGCGTTGGGGTTGGCGATGACCACGCCGCCCTCACAGCCGAAGAACTCCTCCACCGGCAGGGAAAAGTCCTCATGCAAAGGCACGGTGTGGGCTGTCAAGTCTAAATACTTTACATACACCTCGTAAAAACTATAGGTGATGTCCGGGAATGTAATGGCCTTTGCCTTGTCAAAGAAAGCCTGGAAGGCGAAGGACAGGATCTCGTCCGAGCCGTTGCCGCAGAAGACCTGCTCGGGCCGTAGGCCCACGGTCCGGGCCACCGCCTGGCGCAGGGCCAGGCACTCGGGGTCGGGATAGAGCCGTAGGCCGTCTATGGCGTCCGACACCGCCTGGGCTACGCCCGGAGCGGGAGGATAGGGATTTTCGTTGGTGTTGAGCTTGATGAACTGGCGGTCCCGGGGCTGCTCGCCGGGGGTGTAGGGGACCATGTCCCGGACTCGCGCGCTCCAAAACTCCTTCATACCTCTACCCCCTCGCGTATGACCTTTTTCACGCTTTTCTCCGCCTTTGTCCTGGGTATCATCACCTGGCGGCCACAGCCGGCGCAGACCAGCTTGAAGTCCATCCCCACGCGGATGACCTTCCACTCCTTGCTGCCGCAGGGGTGCTCCTTTTTCATCACGAGAACGTCTCCCACCTGGATGTCCACGGCGGACGCCTCCTTCCCTTTTCTATGCAAGTGCGCCCTGGGGCGGGCATATACTTCCCCATCTGGTCAAAAAGGGGACGATGGAACGATGCAAAGCTATCTGCCTGAGGGCAGCTTATTGGACCGTCCGGAAAATCTGGCTCTCTGCGCCGGGGCGGACAGCCTGCTGCGCTGCGTGGCCTCCCGCCAGGTGCTGGAGGGGATCGCCATGTCCTGCGACGCCCAGCACAACTTATCTGTAAAGCTAGGCCCCTTCACAGGCATCATTCCCCGGGCCGAAGCGGCGCTGGGGGTGGCCGAGGGCAGCACCCGGGACATCGCCATCCTCTCCCGGGTGGGCAAGCCGGTGGCCTTTGTGGTCACCGGGGTGGAACTCACCGACGAGGGCGAGCCCCGGCCCATCCTCTCCCGCCGCCAAGCCCAGGCCCTGGCCCTGGGACAGATGCTCTCTACCCTGCAACCCGGCCAGATCATCCCGGCGGTAGTCACCCACCTGGAGCCCTTCGGGGCTTTTGTGGACATGGGCTGCGGCGTGCCCAGCATGATCGGCATTGAGAATATCTCCGTCTCCCGTCTGCCCCACGCCGACCAGCGGTTCCGGCCCGGCCAGCACATCTTCGCCGTGGTCACCGGCCTTGACCGGGAGCGGGGGCGCATCTTCCTCAGCCACAAGGAGCTGCTGGGCACCTGGGAGGAAAACGCCGCCGACCTCACCGCCGGGATGACCGTGCCGGGCGTCATCCGCAGCGTCAAGGATTACGGCCTGTTCGTAGAGCTACGGCCTAACCTCTCGGGCCTGGCCGAGCCCAAGGCGGGATACAGCCAGGGAGAGCGGGTCAGCGTGTTCATCAAGTCCATCCAGCCCCAGCAGATGAAGCTCAAGCTGCTGCTCATCGACCATCTGCCCCCGGAGGCTCAACCGCCGGAACTGCGGTACTTCCAGACCTCCGGCCTGCTCCAGCATTGGCGCTACGCGCCCCAGGGCTGCCAGAAACCGGGCCACGAGGTGGTGTTCAACTGAGATATTTAGCTCCAATCACGCCCTTGGCGCATTAAACTCCCGATAACGCAAAGGCCACAGTTCGTCAGGCCCGCACGGTTTTCCCTCATGGGTGTAAAATTTTGAATAGATCTCTGTGACGCCATCTTCCTCATCATAGATCTCAAAGCAGTCTGATATGGAAAACACTTCAATTTTCACAAGATCTCCATCCGGGTTTTCGTATTCTTCGCAGTATTCTTCGGCATATTTCTCTGCTTTTTTGAATACTTCATCCGGGGTTTCCGCTTTAACGCTAACGATTGATTCCTCGTATTTCTGCTCTAAAACAGTTGCCTCATTCCGTACCGTATAACAAAAGATGAGTTTTATCTCATATGGCATCTTTTTCAACACCTCTTCATTCCCGCTCACCCTTGAGCTTTTCCCAGTAGGCCCGGGCGGCCTGCTCGTTCTTGTTGTCGCCGAACTCGTAGTAGACCACGTCGGCCAACTCGTCGGGGAGATACTGCTGGTCCACCCAGTGGCCGGGGAAGCTGTGGGGGTAGAGATAGCCCTGCTCCCGCTCCTGACCGGCGCTGTCGGCATGGACGTTTTGCAAATGCCGGGGAATGGAGCCCGTCTTCCCCGCCCGAACGTCGGCCCAGGCAGCGTTGATGGCACTCACCACCGAGTTGGATTTCGGCGCGGTGGCCAGCAAGATCACCGCCTGGCCCAGCATGAGCTGCGCCTCGGGAAGGCCCACCTGGAAGGCGTTATCCACCAAGGCCCGGACGATAAGGGCGGCCTGGGGGTAGGCCATGCCGATGTCCTCGCTGGCCGAGCAGAGGATGCGGCGGATGGCGGTGATCATGTCCCCGGCCTCCAAGAGCCGTGCCAGGTAGTGGAGGGCGGCGTCGGGGTCGGAGCCCCGGAGGGACTTCATCAGGGCGGAGGCGATATCATAGTGGTCGTCCCCTTCCCTATCGTAGCGCATGGCGGTGCCCTGGGCGGCCAGCTTGGCGTCGTCCAGGGTGACAAGGGCTTTGCCTTTACTGCCCTTGCGGGTCAAGGCTGCGTTGGACAAGAGCTCCACGGTGTTCAGGGCCTTGCGCACATCGCCGCCGCAGGCCCAGGCGATCTGGCCCAAGACTCCCTCTTCCAGCTCTAACTTCTTGCCAAGCCGCTCCTCCATGGCGTGAAAGCCCCGGGAAATGGCGGGCTCCACGTCTTGGGCGGTGAGGGGCTTGAACTCAAAGACACTGGACCGGGACAGCACGGCGTTATAGATGTAGAAGTAGGGGTTCTCCGTGGTGGAGGCAATGAGGGTCACATCCCCGCTCTCGATGACCTCCAGCAGGGATTGCTGCTGCTTTTTGTTGAAGTACTGGATCTCGTCCAGGTACAGGAGGATGCCGTTGGGGGCCAGCATGGTGCCCACCTGGGCGATGATGTCCTTCACATCGCTGAGAGAGGCGGTGGTGGCGTTGAGGCGGTGGAGGGTGCGGCCCGAGCGCTTAGCGATGATGTTGGCCACGGTGGTCTTGCCCGTGCCCGACGGGCCATAGAAGATGAGGTTGGGCACGGGGCCGGTCTCCACGATACGCCGCAGCAGGCCGCCGGGGCCCAGGATGTGGCCCTGGCCCACCACGTCGTCCAGGCTCTCAGGCCGTATCTCGTCGGCCAAGGGCCGATACTCCATCTCCGTCCCCTCCTTTCAACAGGTGTAAAGGGAGTTGCCCTTACGCCTCGTACAGCGGGTATTTCTCGGTGAGCGCGGCCACCCGGGCCCGCAGAGCGTCCTGCTTGCCGTCGAAGTCGGTGGCGGTGTCCCAGATGATGCGGGCGATCTCGGCAAAGTCGGCGGGACCGAAGCCACGAGTGGTGGCGGCGGGGGTGCCCACCCGGATGCCGCTGGTGACAAAGGGCTTCTCTGGGTCGTTGGGGATGGCGTTTTTGTTGACGGTGATGTTCACCTCGTCCAGACGGTGCTCCATGTCCTTGCCGGTGATGCCCGCCTTGCGGAGGTCCACCAGAGCCAGGTGGTTGTCCGTGCCGCCGCTGACCAGGTCGAAGCCCGCGTCCATCAGACCCTTGGCCAACGCCTGGGCGTTTTCGATGATGCGCTGCTGATAGGCCTTGAACTCGGGCTTCAACGCCTCGCCGAAGGCCACGGCCTTGGCGGCGATGATGTGCTCCAGGGGGCCGCCCTGGCTGCCGGGGAAGATGGCGGAGTCGATCTTCTTGGCGTGCTCCTCCTTGCAGAGGATCATGCCGCCCCGGGGGCCACGGAGGGTCTTGTGGGTAGTGGTGGTGACCACATCGGCGTAGGGCACGGGCGAGGGATGGAGCCCGGCGGCCACCAACCCGGCAATATGGGCCATGTCCACCATCAGGTAGGCCCCCACCTCGTGGGCGATGTCGGCGAAGGTCTTGAAGTCGATGATGCGGGGATAGGCCGAGGCTCCGGCAATGATCATCTTGGGCTTGTGCTTCTTGGCCTGGTCCCGGACCTGGTCGTAGTCGATGCGGCCGTCGGCCCCCACGCCGTAGAAGACCATGTTGTAGTTCTTGCCCGAGAAGTTCACCGGGGAGCCGTGGGTCAGGTGGCCGCCGTTAGAGAGGTCCATGCCCATGACGGTGTCGCCCACCTGGCACAGGGCCTGGTAGACGGCGTAGTTGGCCTGGGCCCCGGCGTGGGGCTGGACGTTGGCGTGGTCGGCGCCGTAGAGCTGGCAGGCCCGCTGGCGGGCGATGTCCTCCACCACGTCCACACACTGGCAGCCGCCGTAGTAGCGCTTGCCGGGATAGCCCTCGGCGTATTTGTTGGTCAAGACCGTGCCCATGGTGAGCAAGACCGCCTCGCTGACGAAGTTTTCCGAGGCGATGAGCTCGATGTTGCGGCGCTGGCGGTCGTACTCAGCCTGGATGCCCGCGCCGACCTCCGGGTCCAGCTGGGCGATGCGGTCCATGATCTCTCGAAGCATTGTGGTGTCCTCCCATAAAAAAATTGTCGCATTCTACTCCAAAATATGCTATGCTATATTGTACTCAAAGAAACCCCCTGCGTCAAGAGGAGGAGAACGCCCATGACAAAAAAAGAACGGGCCCTGCATATCGTTGAAGCCCTGAAGGACCGCTACCCCAAGAGCCTTTGCTCGCTGGAGTACGAAAAGGACTACGAGCTGCTCTTCGCCGTGCGCCTGTCTGCCCAGTGCACCGACGCCCGGGTGAATATGGTCACGCCGGAGCTCTACAGCACCTACCCCACCCTGGAGGCCCTGGCCGGGGCCGACGTGGCCGACGTGGAGCGCATCATCCACTCCACCGGGTTTTTCCGGGCCAAGGCCCGGGATATCGTGCTCTCGGCCCAAATGCTGCTCTCCGAGCACGGCGGCAAGGTGCCCAATGATATGGACGCGCTATTAAAGCTCCCTGGCGTGGGGAGAAAGACCGCCAACCTGGTGATGGGCGACATCTACGGCATGCCCGGGGCGGTGGTGGCGGACACCCACTGCATCCGCATCACCGGCAAGCTGGGCCTCACCGACGGCACCAAGGACCCCGCCAAGGTAGAGACCCAGCTCCGCAAGGTCCTCCCCGCCGACGAATCCAACGACTTTTGTCACCGCATGGTGCTCTTTGGCCGGGACGTGTGTACCGCCCGCTCGCCCAAGTGCGAGCTGTGCCCGCTCCAGGAATGGTGCGCAACGTGGCAAAAGGAGCATAAATGAGCAAAACGGCTGGCCCTGGTGGGCCAGCCGTTTTTTGTTGCCAGACTTATTTCCCCCACACCGTGGCGCTGGGAGAGAGGGGATTTGCGTTCGCGCCCAGCCAGAAGAGCTTGATCTGATCCGCCCCGGCCTTTACCTTGGCCGTCATCTCGTCTCGGGTAAGTTGCTTGAGTTCTGTGAGCCGCCCCTTGTCATCATAGCAGCCGACCAGCACCTTTTCCTCTGGGGCCAGCTCTCCGCTGACCGCCACCTGACCCAATTCGTTGCAACTCCAATCCAGGTTTTTTTCATTTCCCTCCATATTACCCATTCGAGTTTTGGTAATGGAAATGGAAAACAGCCCAAAGTCCGTATAGTAGCCTCCACGAGCGTATTCGTTATCATCATATGGATCTCTTTCCACGCATACTAAGCCATCCCCCAGAAACGCACAGCCACAAGACACGAGCGTACAAGGTATTGCTTCGTTTCCGGCTACGTCAAGAAAACCGAGTTTCCCATCCACCCATACCGCACGAAGGCCAAGGCTACTATCGAAGTCTCCTATGGAATCATATTTACAAGGAAGCACTTCCACACCGGTCTTGTCGATAATGCCCCAGGCATAAAAAGGGTCGCCCCATTCGTCCACTTCACCGTTTCCCTCTGCCACATACGCAACGCCATCTTTATAGTTGTCTACTCTATTGTACTTGCAATCAATCACTTTCATGCCGTTTTTGTTAATAAATCCCCATTTGCCTGTATCGTAATCTCCAATACGCACTGCCGCAAGGCCATCGAAAAAATCATTTGCACAGTCATATTCGCAGGGAACCACTTCCCTGCCCGCTTTGTCAACAAATCCAAATTTGCCTGTCCAGTAAGACCCAATTCGCACCATAGCCAGTCCCTCAGAGAAGGGCGAGACGGAATCATATTCACAGGGAATTACTTCCCTGCCCGTCTTGTCAACCATCCCCCATTTGTCGTTCAATCCCACCTCTGCAAAGCCATCGGAAAAGGGATAGAAACTCGAATACTTGCAAGGGATTACTTCACTGCCTATTTTGTCGATAGCGCCCCAGTAGTTGTGGAACTTCACCCTTGCAAGTCCCTCAGTGAAAGAATAGACAGAATCATATTTGCAGGGAATAACTTCCTTCCCCGTCTGGTCAATATAACCCCACTTTCCGTCCAACTTTACCGCAGCAAGACCTTCAGAGAAAGATTTCACTTCATCATACTTTAGGGCGATTACTTCTCTGCCCATCTTGTCGACATAGCCATATTTTCCATCCAAACGCACCGCTGCAAAGCCCTCAGAGAAATAACTGAAATAACCGCTATAATGTTCATCACTGTAGCGCCAATCATACTTACAGGGAATAACTTCCTCGCCCGTTTTGTCAATATAACCATATTTCCCGTCCAGCGCCACCTGCGCAAGACCTTCGGAAAAGTTACCGACATCGTCATACTTAAGCGGAATTACTTCCACACCGGTCTTGTCAATAAAACCATGCTCACCACCAGAGCCATAATAGTAATCTCCAATATACGCCGTCGCAAGGCCTTCACAGAAGAGACCTACCCCATCATACTTGCAAGAAATCACTTCAACGCCACTCTTGTCGATGCAGCCGTATTTCCCATCTCGTGACACCCGCGCAAGGCCATCATCAAAAGTGAAATAATCAGCAACTGCAATCTCATCAGAATCATACTCGCCAATCGGAACAATCTCTGTTACCGTCCAGCCAATAGATTCGGTAGCTTCTGCCGCCTGGACGGTGGCAGGGAGCAGCGTGGCGGTCATGATAACCGCCAAAAGCATTGCAATTCCTCTCTTTTTCATCTGTTTTCCTCCGTTTTTTGGTTTCCGCGCCTCCCGGGCGAGGCCGAGGCCCCGCCCTTGCCGGGAGGTCGTCGGAAACGCGCAAAAAAGCGGTGTTGAGAGCGTTTGCCTCAACACCGCCGGAGAAATCCAGCGTAACACACAGTTTAGCCCTTGAAAAGAATCCAAGGAACCATTATAATAGCTGTGGCGCAACTATTCGTTGCTGTGCTGAGTGCCCATACACTCCGTACAGGGCCGCGGGGTGTTGCCGCACTCCGTGGCCTGCCGCCTTTTTGGCGTTCCTACGTTGTATTTTACTACATCATTATGGAAAAAGCAAGCAGAGAATGGAACTTTTCATGGGAGGTCCTTTGGATGGATATGACATGGTTTGACGAGATGGAAGCCCGCATCCCCGTGGGCGAGGCCCGGACCCGGTTCGCCCCCTCCCCTACGGGCTATATGCACGTGGGCAATCTGCGCACCGCCCTCTACACCTGGCTCATCGCCCGGAGTCTAGGCGGCAAGTTCATTTTGCGCATTGAGGACACCGACCAGGGCCGTCTGGTGGAGGGCGCGGTAGACATCATCTACAAGACCCTGCGGCAGACCGGGCTGACCTGGGACGAGGGCCCAGACGTGGGCGGCCCAGTGGGGCCCTACATCCAGACCCAGCGGCGGGACCTCTACGGCAGGTACGCCCATCTGCTGGTGGAGCGGGGCGCGGCCTACTATTGCTTCTGCGAGAAGGCGGAGAGCGAGGAGGATTCGGGGGAGTTTGACCGTGCCGCCGACCCCTGCCGGGACATCCCCTACGCCGAGGCCCGCGCCAGGGTGGACGCCGGTGAGCCCTATGTCATCCGGCAGAAGATCCCCGCCGGGCAGACCACTTTCTCGGACGCCATCTACGGCGACATCACCGTGGACAACGCCGACCTGGACGACCAGGTGCTGATGAAGCGGGACGGTTTGCCCACCTACAACTTCGCCAACGTCATCGACGACCACCTCATGGGCATCACCCATGTGGTCCGGGGCAGCGAGTACCTGTCCTCCGCCCCCAAGTATAACCTTTTGTACAAGGCCTTTGGCTGGGCTGTGCCCACCTACGTCCACTGCTCCCCCGTCATGCGGGACGCCCAGAACAAGATGTCCAAGCGCCACGGCGACCCCTCCTATGAGGACCTGCTGGCCATGGGCTTCCTCTCCGAGGCGGTGGTGAACTATGTGGCCTTGCTGGGCTGGAGCCCCAAGGGGGAGTATGCCGAGACGGAGTTCTTCACCCTGGACGAGCTGACAAAGGTCTTCGATATCCACGGCATCTCCAAGTCCCCCGCCATCTTTGACCTGGAGAAGCTGAAGTATTTTAACGCCCACTACCTCCGCTCGCTTTCCCCGGAGGACTTCTATCCCCTGGCCGAGCCCTATTTGAAGGAGGCCATCCACTCCCCCGCCATCGACCTGAAGCTGGTAGCCCCGCTGGTGCAGGGCCGGTGCGACACGCTGCTGGACATCGCGCCCCAGGTGGACTTCTTTGACGCGGTGCCGGAGTATGACAACGAGCTCTACTGCCACAAGAAGATGAAGACCGACGTGGAGAACTCCAAGGAGGCCCTGGGCTGGGTCATCCCCGCCCTGGAGGCGTTGCCGGAGTGGAGCTACGACGCCATCCACGACTGTCTCATCGCCCTGGCCGAGGCCCACGAGGTGAAAAACGGCCGGGTCATGTGGCCGGTGCGCACGGCTCTGTCGGGCAAGGCGGTGACCCCCGGCGGCGCGGTAGAGCTGTGCCATATTTTGGGCCGGGACGAGGCGCTGAAGCGTCTGCGGGCCGGGGTGGAGCACCTGGGATAAGTTTCCCCCATCACATAAAATTCCCCTTCCGTTGGCATACTGCCAGTGGGAGGGGATTTTTATGGAAAAGCGTCTCAAGCGGGCCAAGGTCACCTTCGTGGTGGCGGCCTTTATCATCGCCGTGGGCTTTGCCATCCAGGGCCACGTCCAGGCCCGGCAGTACAAGCGGCTGCTGACCAACGGCTACTACCACGCCTTTTCCGAGCTGACCACCGCGGTGGGCGAGCTGGACACGGCGCTGCAGAAGTCCGTCTACACAACGCCGGGGCCGCTGCAGAGCAGCCTCTACCAGCAGGTCTACGCCAAGGCCCTGGCGGCCCAGTACGCTCTGGGGGAGCTGCCCTACGGCGACCAGGAACTGGAGCAGACCGCCGCATTTTTGGCCAAGACCGGGGACTATGCCGCCGCCCTGTGCCGGGGCGGCTGCGAGGACGCCACGGAAAATCTGGCGGCCCTGGCCGCCATTTCCGGCGGGTTGAATACGGCTCTGGCCGGGCTCCAAAGCGACCTGGAGGCCGGGGCGGTAGAGCTTCGTCAAGTGGTCCAGGCCGAGGGAGAGCTAGCCCAGCGGGTGGAGCGCGGCGGCGCAATCCCCGGTGGCACAGCCTTTCAGGATGTGGAGTCCGACTTCCCTGAGCTGCCCAGTTTGGTCTACGATGGGCCCTTCTCCGAGCACCTCAGCGGCCAGACGCCCAAGGCCCTGGAGGGCCTGGACGCCGTCACCCAGGAACAGGCCCTCCAGGCGGCGGCGGACTTTCTCCACCTCTCCCCCCAGCGGCTCACGCCTCTGGGCCAGAGCCAGGGCGTGCTGCCCACCTACGGCTTTTCGGTGGCAACGGAGGACGGCCAGGGCTATATCGAGGTCACCTGCCAGGGCGGCCAGGTGCTGGAATACTTCCTGGACCGGGCCCCCGGCCAGCCCACCATGGACGCCAGCCTCGGGGTGGAACTGGCCCAGAATTACCTGGCCAACTGGGGCTTTGCTCAGATGGAGCCCAGCTACCACATCCAGCGTGAGGGCCTGCTGACGGTCCACCTGGCCCCGGTAATGGACGGCGCGTTTTGCTACCCCGACCTTGTGAAGGTCACCATCGGCCTGGACATGGGCAAGCTGCTGGGCTACGAGGCCCACGGCTATCTGACCCGGCACTATGAGCGCGCCCTTCCCGCCCCTGCCGTGGAGGAGGCCCAGGCCCGGGCGGCGGTGCCCCAGAGTCTGGCCATCCTGGCCGTCCAGCCCGCCCTCATCCCCACTGCCGGCGGCACCCAGGAGGTATTGACCTGGGAGTACAAGTGCCAAAGCGGCGACGGCCGCCATGTGCTGGTCTACGTCAATGCCCAGACCGGCCAGCAGCAGAACATTTTGCTCCTTTTGGAGGACGAGACCGGGACCTTGGCGTTGTGAACAAGGGGCGGCCCTGCCGCCGCCCTTACATTTATATAAAAAATCGCAAAATGGGGGTTGCTATTTTTGGGTGTTTGTGGTAAACTACCATAGCCTGTGCGAAATACACACACCCTTTGGGATGGCTGGTCCGGTGTTCCCTTTTGGGAATGGGCCTTCCAGATGACCTGGGTGGAGGCAAAAACAAATTTTTAGGAGGAAACAAACAATGGCAGTCGTATCTATGAAGCAGCTTCTGGAGGCGGGCGTCCACTTCGGACACCAGACCCGCCGCTGGAACCCCAAGATGGCCAGCTACATCTACACCGAGCGTAACGGCATCTACATCATCGATCTGCAGAAGACGGTGAAGAAGCTGGAGGAGGCCTACGCCTTCGTGCGCCAGGTCAGCGAGAACGGCCAGACCCTTCTGTTCGTGGGCACCAAGAAGCAGGCCCAGGAGGCCATCAAGGAAGAGGCCCAGCGCTGCGGCATGTACTACGTCAACGCCCGCTGGCTGGGCGGCATGCTCACCAACTTCAAGACCATGCGTGGCCGTGTGGACCGTCTGGCCCAGCTCAAGAAGATGCAGGAGGACGGCACCTTCGACATGCTGCCCAAGAAGGAAGTCATGCATCACCTGGGCGAGATCGCCAAGCTGGAGAAGTACCTGGGCGGCGTGACCGAGATGCGCAAGCTCCCCGGCGCTTTGTTCGTGGTCGACCCCCGCAAGGAGCGCAACGCCATCAACGAGGCCCGCAAACTCCACATCCCCGTGGTAGCCATCGTGGACACCAACTGCGACCCCGACGAGATCGACTACGTCATCCCCGGCAACGACGACGCCATCCGCGCCATCAAGCTCATCTCCTCGGTCATGGCCAACGCCATCCAGGAGGGCAAGCAGGGCGCCGACGCTCCTGCCGAGGCTCCCGTCGCTGAGGCCCCTGTGGTCCCCGCGGAGTAATTCAACAATTTACCAAACATATTGGAGGAAGAGAAAATGGCTATTAGCGCACAAGATGTCAGCAAGCTGCGTGAGATGACCGGCGTTGGCATGATGGACTGCAAGAAGGCCCTGACCGCCACCGACGGCGACATGGATAAGGCTGTGGAGTTCCTGCGGGAGAAGGGCCTGGCCACCGCGCAGAAGAAGGCTGGCCGCATCGCCGCCGAGGGCGTGGCCTACGCCACCGTCATCGACGGCGTGGGCGTGGTGGTCGAGGTCAACGCCGAGACCGACTTCGTCGCCAAGAACGAGAAGTTCACCGACTTTGTCCACGAGGTGGCCAAGGTCATCGCCGCCGAGGACCCCAAGGACCTGGACGACCTGCTGGCCAAGCCCTACCCCGGCACCGGCCGCACCGTGGCCGACGAGACCATCGAGAAGGTCCAGGTCATCGGCGAGAACATCAAGGTCCGCCGCTTCGCCCGCTTCGGCAAGGGCGTCAGCGTTTCCTACGTCCACATGGGTGGCCGCATCGGCGTGCTGGTGAATCTGGAGACCGACCTCCCTGCCGACAAGGTCACCGAGGTTGGTAAGGACCTGGCCATGCAGATTGCCGCTCTGAACCCCCGCTTCCTGGACAAGTCCCAGGTGGGCCAGGACGTGCTGGACGAGGAGAAGAAGATCATGCTGGTCCAGATGGAGAACGACCCCAAGATGGCCGCCAAGCCCGACAAGGTCAAGGAGGGCATCGTCATGGGCAAGTTGCGTAAGTTCTACGAGGAGAACTGCCTGATGCAGCAGGAGTTCGTCAAGGACGGCTCCATGAGCGTGGAGCAGTACGTGGCGGCGCAGGCCAAGGCCCTGGGCGGCACCATCACCCTGAAGGACGCCGTTCGCTTCGAGAAGGGCGAGGGCATTGAGAAGAAGCAGGAGAACTTTGCCGAGGAGATCGCCAAGCAGCTTGGCAAGTAAGCCTCTTCCCTTTCAACACAATAAAAACCGCTCCGTCCAGGTTGGACGGAGCGGTTTTTTGGTGGGGTCAGTCTTCATATTCCAGAATGTCCCCAGGGGTGCACTCCAACGCCGCGCAGATGGCGGCCAGGGTGGAAAAGCGCACCGCCGTCACCTTGTTGTTCTTGATTTTCGACAGGTTCACGTTGGAGATGCCCACCTTCTCCGCCAGTTGGTTCAGCGACATTTTCCGCTCCACCATGACCCGGTCCAGCCGCAGCACGATCTTTCCCATGACGACCTCCCCTTACAGCAGTCCGTCGGTCTCGGTCTCCAGCTCTACGCCGTGGGCAAAGAACTGGGACAGGCACAGCACCGTCAGCCCCACCATGAAGCTGCTCACGCCGATGCTGCTGGTCTCCACCATGTCCACGCCCAGGACCAGCCGGGCCACAACGCTCATGATCAGGCTGATGACGGGCACGGCGATGAGGAAAATGCCCACCTCCCGCACCATACGCACGTTGTCGGCCTGGAAGGGCGTGTCCCTCTCCGCGCGCTTGAGGATGAGGTAGATGTTGCGAAACACCATGGCCATGGTCCCCAGGATCAGCACCGCGGCCACGCAGAAGATCCGCAGAGCGGCCAGACGCACCTGTCCCACCTGGTCCACCGCCTCGATCTCAAAGCCATAGGTGGTCAGGCTGGCGCCAAAATCCGCCATGTTGACCTCGCGGAAAATGCCTGTTCCCATCACAAAGGACAGAACAAACACCACCGCCATGGACACCATGGCGATCCAGTGACCGATCTCCAGCAGCTTGGCCAAGACCCGGGTCACCTTATCCAGCTTTTTCATACATCGTTCCTCCCGGCAAAAAATTTCAGGCCGGCCCTGATACTGTGATGATACCACGATAGTTAATGTTTGTCAACTATTTTTTAATGTTTTACGATAAATCCTTTCTTCCCTGCCATCCGAAACGACCTTTTCAAACAGGGTTTTCTGTGCTATGATAAGAAAAATGCGAAAAGGAGTGTTCCCATGATGAAAAAGATCCTGAGCGCCGTCCTCGCTGTCTGTTTGTTTTTCTCCGCCGCTCTCCCCGTTCTGGCTGACCAGGCCGACGAGCCCTCGCCCTGGGCCCAAAATGCCGTGGAGGTCGCCATTTATTGGGGACTGATCCCTGCCGAGCTCCAGTGTGAATACCAAAAAGATATGACTAGGGCAGAATTCGCAAAGATGGCCATTTACTTCCTTTCCCTTCAGTATTCGTACCCTACGTTTTGGGCCGACGGCGTCTCGGACGACGCCACCACAAAGGACTTTGTCTGCTACCTTTTGGAGGAAAGCCTGGATGAAACCCAGGAAGACGACATTCCCCGGTATCAAGAGACAGCTTTCCTGGAAGATGTTCCCGAGAAGTTGCGCGAGGAAGTGGAAAAAGGCGGCTGGCGAGAGCTTTTGGCGGCGATGACGCCCTTTGCCGAATCCAGCGACCCTGACCGGGCTGACGACTTCTTTTTCATCCACGCGGCCTATGTTCTGGGCATCGTCAACGGCCGGGACGACGGCACCTTCGGCCCCGACGACCCCATTACCCGCAGGGAGGCCGCCGCCATGCTGGACCGGGTCTATCAGGTATACGCATCCGCGCCACTCAACAAGGCAAGGCTCACCCAATACATTGACAAAGACGAGATCGGCTTCTGGGCGGAGACCTCCGTGGCCCGGATGGTCAAGTATGAGATCATGACGGGCACGGCGGAGGATGCCTTCTCTCCGCGCTCCCACTATACCAGAGAGCAGTGCTTTGCCACCTTTTACCGGCTGCGGCACAACACTCCTGTGAGCATGGACAATTACAATCTCCCCTATCTGACTAAACTGGACGAAAAACTGGGCTCTGTTTATCACAAAAATGTAGACGTATGGAAGCGCTGGGATACGGACGACGCCATTGTGATAACGGGCCAATCGGGGATGGCCTCTCTTGCTGCATTTCACGGTACGCAGATGAGCCCACTACTCTTCGTCCTATACCGCTCGGATGATAAAACTGACATCTGTCTCCCCGACGATGCGGACTATGCTTTCGTGAGCAGCGTCTCCCTTTCTGAGGACCAGCAGTATGTCTATTATGAAGCTCGCTTTAGTGAAGGGGATTACAAACCCTACCGCATCTGCATCAAGACCAGCGAGATCGAGGAGTTGTCATGAAGCACAAAGCGCAAAGGTGGCGTTGGCCCCTGGCCGTAGCCGTCCTGTTTTTGGCGGCGGCGGCTGTGCTTTGGTGGTTTTTGCAGGGGCCCTTTGCCCATCGCCACCAGCGCTTCTCCCCTGCTTACGACCCTGTGGAGCTGGGGCCTATTTTGGCCAAGGAGACAGCCTTCACCAGCGAAGACTACGACACGCTGTACGCCCAGACCGGCCTGGGCCCGGCAGCTATCGACGACCTGCGGGCTATGGGCGAGGCGGGCAGGGCGCAAATTCTGGAGACCCAGGCGGCCTTTTTCACCCGGCCCGGTCAGGAGAAGTGCTCTAACCTGGGCGTCACCACCAAGGAGCACCGCTTTTTCGACGAGGACGGCTACATGGTCTATGCCGCGCCTCTTGCCCCGCTGAAGGATGGGGACATTTTGGTGTCGCTGTCCACCCACACCGCGGGCTGGACCCACGGCCACGCGGGGCTGGTGATGGACCCCGACCCCCAGCGGCCGGTGACGCTGGAGTCGGTGGTGCTGGGGACCCGCTCCTGCGCCATGAACGCCAACCACTGGCGGGGCTACACCACCTTCATGGTCCTGCGGCCCAAGGCCGACGACGCCACGCGGCGGGCAGTGGTGGACATCGCCAACGAGCACCTGACGGACATTCCATACAGCCTGGTCAGCGGCGTGTTTGGGGAGAAATTCCGGCCTCTGGACGGCCCCCACGACGCCCAGTGCGGCTATCTGCCGTGGTACGCCTGGATGGCGGTAGGGCTGGATCTGGACAGCGACGGCGGACGGGTCGTGACCCCGGAGGACCTGGCGGAAAGCCCCTATGTGGAGGTGGTCCAGCTCTACGGTCTGGACCCGGCAAAGTATCCTTACGCAAGGTAAATTCCATACCACCCTCTGAACAACAATAAGCACGGCCTCCCAAGAGTGAGGCCGTGCTTATTCATCATCAAACACTGTTTCGTTCATCTCTGGAAAGTCCAGCAATTCGGAAATGGTCATATCTAACCCTGCCGCCAGTTTGTGAAGGGTCTTTAGCTTCGGGTTTCTTGTCTTGCCCGACATGAGATTTTCAACTGTGCTTTGCGTAATGCCGCTCTGGGTCGCCAGCTTGTTCACCGTCATACCACGTTGCGAACATAGGCTCTTTAAGCGTTTTATGATTACATCGGAGTACGTCATACTACAAGCCCCTATCTTAGTTTCTTCTGCTTGTAGTATAGTGAATTTAATGGCGCAAGGTTAACGGTGTACCATTGACATATTGAAAATTTGTGGTAACATATAGACACGTTGAATTTGCTAATGCAGGGATGACCGTCTATTCAAAAAGAAAAGGAGAGACTGTTCCGATGAAAAAACGTATTTTGACCCTTGCTCTTGCCCTGACGCTGGCCTTGGCGCTTTCCGGTTGCAGTTGTAAGCATGAATGGCAGGATGCCACTTGCACCACCCCTACCACCTGCGCAAAATGCGGCGAGGCCGCCGGAAACCCTCTCGGCCATAGCTGGAAGGACGCCACCTGTACCCAGCCGGCAATATGCTCTGTTTGCGGGGCTACAAACGGCGGGCCGCTGGATCATCAGTGGCTTCCTGCGACCTGTACCGCGCCTGAGACTTGTTCCCTGTGCGGTGAAACACAAGGTGAATCTCCCATGGGACATACCCTCCAAGAGGATGGCTCCTGCTCTGTCTGCGGCGAGGCCATAGGTGTTCCCCTGACCATGGATGATTACGCAAAATATCTTACATTTTCTATGGTTTCACAGGTGAAAAATTCTATTACAAATTCTAACCGTTATCGGCCCTACGCCAGAATTACTATATCCGTCGAGCCAAATTCCAACTATACCTACCATAATGTTTGTGTCACATTCAATTTTACTGCGCAAAATGGTAACAAGTGGGTGCCCAAAACCGGGAGGAGAGACCTCAGCGAATCCGGTTTTTTTAGAATCGACGGCATTTATACTACCGATGGAAGCAGAACTTTTTTCGACCAGACCGCCGATGGTTTAGGTGATTTTGCTAACAACTGGATGAGCTCGAATGAGTTCTTCCAGTACCCCAATCCCGCATATAGTTTAAAAATTGCTGATATCACCGGCTATGTTGTCCCAGTGGGGACCGACATACAGGGCAGTTAATAAGACAAAGGGACGGTCCGCAAGGACCGTCCCCTTTTCGCTTATTCGAGATTTTCCAGCGCGGCACGGGCGGCCTGCTGCTCGGCCTCCTTCTTGCTGTGGCCCTTGCCGGTGCCGATGCTCTTGCCGTCCAGGGTAACCTCCATCCAAAATTCCTTCAGGTGGTCGGGGCCCTCCTCCTTGACAAGCTGATACTTCAGGCTCCGGCCCGGGGTGCGCTGGACCAGTTCCTGGAGGGCGGTCTTGAAGTCGTGGCCCTCGCCGGTCTGGGCCTCCTTGGAGAGGATGAAGGTGTGGATAACGGCGCTGGGCTGGGCCAGGTCGCCGCTATCGAGATAAATGGCGGCCAGGATGGCCTCCACCGCGTCGGCCTGGATGGAGGGCCGGCGGCGGCCGCCGTTTTGGTCCTCTCCCCTGCCCAGCTTCAGGTGCTGGCCCAGGTCCCACTCCCCGGCCACCTGGGCCAGGGATTCCTCACACACCAGCGCCGCCCGCATCCGGGTCAGGTCCCCTTCGGGAAGGTCCGGGTGGACACGGTAGAGATGCTCCGCGGTCACCTGGCCCAGGATGGAGTCGCCTAAAAACTCCAGCCGCTCGTTGCTATGGAGCGCGCCGCCCAGGCGCTCGTTGGCGTAGGAGCTGTGGGTCAGGGCCTGGTCCAGCAGCGCGGGGTCTTGGAACCGGTAGCCCAGCTTTTCCTCCAATGGGTGCATAAGGGCCTCCTCTCATGGAAAAACCCCGCCAGACAGCGGGGTTTTTCGCGTCGCTTTCGCGCTTTAGTTTCCCTCGGTCCGGGCCTGGATATTCTGGACCAGGTCGCCTACGGTGGAGATGCCGCCCAGGTCGTCCTCGGACATCTCGCCCACGTCGAAGGCGTCCTCCAGGGCCATGCTCAGCTCCACGATGTCGATGGAGTCGGCCCCCAGGTCCTCCTCAAAGGTGGTCTCCATGGTGATGGAATCCACGTCTACGCCGAATTGTTCCGCGATGATCTCCGCGATTTCTTTGAACATATGCCTCGCTCCTTTACAAAGGAAATCTTACATTCAAATCATAAGAAGTTTTCCCGCAGATGTCAAGAGCCAATCACGATTTTTCCGCGGTTTCTTCCGACTTTGTCTCCCGGCCCAGGCGCATATAGCCGATGTTGGCGGCGATGTCGTCGATAAGGCCGGACCGGGCCAGCTCCATGCCCTGGCGGATGGCGTTCTGGATGGCCTTGGGGCCCGAAGAGCCGTGGGCCTTGATGACGGGCTTGGAGATGCCCATGAGGGCCGTGCCGCCCACCTCCTCGCTGTCCAGTAGCTTTTTGAAGTCGGTGAGCCCGCCCTTGACCAGCAGGGCCGCCAGCTTGGTGAGGAGGTTTTTCTTGAAGATGCCCTTGATCTGCCGGGCCAGAAACAGCCCCGTGCCCTCCACGGCCTTGAGGAAGACGTTGCCGGAGAAGCCGTCGGCCACGATAACATCCACCGCGCCCTCCACCGCCTCCCGGGCCTCCACGTTGCCCACAAAGTTGATGCGGCCCTCCTCCCCGGCCTGACGCAGCAGAGCGTAGGTCTCCCGCTGGAGGTCGGTGCCCTTGCTCTCCTCCACGCCGATGTTCAAAAGACCCACCTTGGGCTCAGGGCGGCCCAGGGCGTGCTGGGCGTAAAAGCTGCCCATGTAGGCGAATTGCAGGAGGTATTCCGGCGTGCACTCGGCGTTGGCGCCGCAGTCGATGAGCACCGCGCCGCCCTTGCCCGTGGGCACCACCGGGGCCAGCGCCGCCCGGCGGATGCCCCGGACCCGCTTGGTCAGCAGTGTGGCCGCCGAGAGGAGCGCGCCGGTGGATCCAGCGGAGACAAAGGCCTCCCCCGCCCCCTCGGACAGGAGGTTCAGACCCACCGTCAGCGACGAGTCCTTCTTCTCCTTAAAGGCCATGGCGGGGTTGTCCTCCATGGTGACCACCTGGCTGGCGTGGGCGATCTCCAGGCCCTGGGGCAGGTCGCCCAGCCCTAAGTCGTTTTTGAGGCACTTCAAAATGGCCTCGCCGTCGCCCACCAGGATCACCTGGACTCCGTAAGCCTGCACAGCGTCCAGCGCGCCCTTGACGTTGCAAAGGGGCGCGTTGTCCCCGCCCATAGCGTCTACAATGATCTTCATATCGGGCCCTCCTTTTATTCCATGTCCAGCGCCGCCAGAGCCTCCAGCGCGCGCTGGGAGATGGCGGCGTTCTTTTCGCGCTTGCCCTTGACCCGGTGCTCCAGGGGCGGGATCAGGCCGAAGTTGATATTCATGGGCTGAAAATCGGTCACAGCCCCGCTTGCGATATACCCAGCCAGGGCTCCCAGGGCCGTTAGGACCGGGAAGTCCACGGGGGCCTTGCCCCGCAGCCGCCGGGCCAGCTCCACGGCGCATACAAAGCCCGAAGCGGTGGACTCCACATAGCCCTCCACCCCGGTGATCTGCCCGGCGAACATGACCCGGGGGCAGGCCTTGACCCGGTAGTAGCGGTCCAGAAGCTTGGGTGAATCAAGATAGGTGTTGCGGTGCATCACGCCATAGCGGAGAAATTCGGCGTTTTCCAGGGCGGGGATCATGGAAAAGACCCGCTTTTGCTCGGGGAACTTCAAATGGGTCTGGAATCCCACCAGATTATAGACGCTGCCCTGGGCGTTGTCACGGCGGAGCTGGACCACGGCGTAGGGCTCCGCGCCGGTCTTGGGGTCCTTGAGGCCCTTGGGCTTCAAGGGGCCGTAGCGCAGAGTGTCAAAGCCCCGGCGGGCCATGACCTCCACCGGCATACAGCCCTCAAAGACGCCGCTGTCCTCAAAGCCATGGACCGGGGCCTCCTCCGCCGTGGTGAGGGCCTCCCAAAAGGCCCGGTACTCGTCCTGGTCAAGAGCGCAGTTGATGTAGTCGGCGGTGCCCTTGTCGTAGCGGGAGGCAAACCAGGCCTTGTCCATATCCACGCTCTCAAAGGACACCAGCGGCGCGGCGGCGTCGAAAAAGCTCAGGTAGTCCGTCCCGCCTAGAAAGTCCTGGACGCTTTGGGCCAGCGCGTCGGAGGTCAGTGGCCCGGTGGCCACGATGACCTGGCCCTCGTCGGGGATACGCTCCACCTCACCCTCCACCACCTCGATGAGAGGGTGGCTGCGGATACGCTGGGTAACGGAAGCGGAAAAGCCCAAGCGGTCCACCGCCAGCGCGCCGCCCGCCTCTACCCTGTTTTCGTCGGCGCAGGAGAGGATCAAACTTCCCGAGCGGCGAAGCTCCTCCTTCAAAAGGCCCACGGCGTTGGAGAGCTCGTCGGAGCGCAGAGAGTTGGAGCACACCAGCTCGGCAAAGTGGTCTGTGTGGTGGGCCGGAGAGCGTTTGGCGGGCTTCATCTCGTAAAGCCGCACCGAGATGCCCCGCTGGGCCAGTTGCCAGGCCGCCTCGCAGCCCGCCAGCCCAGCGCCGATGACGCTGACGGTCTCCATCAGCTCTTGGCCTTCTTGGCAGCGGTCTTTTTTGCTACAGGCTTTTTGGCCGCCGTTTTCTTCTTCGCCGCCGTCTTTTTGGCGGTGGTCTTCTTCTCGGCGGTCTCCTCCCCCTGGGTCTCGGCCTTGCGGCGGTAGCCGCCCCGCTTGTCCTCGGGGGTGAAATTGGAGCACTTTTCATTGATGCAGAAGGGCTTATGGGCGCCCTTGCCGGCGGTCTTGAACATGGTCTGGCCGCAGACGGGGCAGTTGTCCTTCACCGGCACGTCCCAGGTGATGAACTCGCACTTTTTGCTCTCGTCCTTGGCGCTTCTGTGCTCGCAGCAGTAGAAGGTATATTGCTTGCCGTTTTTCTTGCTCCGGCCCGTGCGCTTGAGGATGCGCCCGCCGCAGAAGGGGCACTTGCCGGGCATCTCCACCACCAGGGGCATGGTGAAGTCGCACTCGGGCCAGCCCGGGCAGGCCAGGAAGCGGCCAAAGCGGCCGGACTTGACCACCAGCTGCTTGCCGCACTGGGGGCAGACCTCCTCGGACACCTCGTCGGGCACCTTCAGCCGCACGCCCTCCATGTCGGTCTCCACCTTCTGAAGGTTGCTCTCGAAGTCGCCATAGAAGCTGTCCAGGATGCCCACCCAGTTTTCCTCGCCGGTCTCCACCTGGTCCAGACGCTCCTCCATCCGGGCGGTGAAGGCGGGGTCGGCCACGTCGGGGAATTTGTCACGCATGAGACCCGTTACGACCTCTCCCAAGGGGGTAGGTCTCAGGTTGCGGCCCTCCTTGATGACGTACTCCCGGTCGATGATGGTGGACACCGTGGGAGCATAGGTGGAGGGACGGCCAATGCTCTTCTCTTCCAGGGCCTTGATGAGGGTGGCCTCGGTGTAGCGGGCGGGGGGCTGGGTAAAGTGCTGCTCGGGGGCAAAGCCCTCCTCCTTGACGCTCTCCCCTTCCTTCAGGTCGGGCAGAGGCGACTGGGGCGCCTCGTCGTCCTCGTCCCGGCTCTCCTCGTAGACGGCGGTGAAGCCGCTGAACTTCATGGACGAGTGGTTGGCCCGGAAGACGTAGCCCTCCGCGCCGTGGACATCGATGGAGACGCTATCATATACCGCGCTGGCCATCTGGCTGGCCAAAAAGCGGCTCCAAATGAGCTTGTAGAGCTTATACTGCTCGGTGGTCAGGTCCTTGCGGATGGTCTCCGGGTCCAGACGGACCTCTGAGGGACGGATGGCCTCGTGGGCGTCCTGGGCGCCGGACTTGGCCTTGTAGACCCGGGGCTTGCCGGGGTAGTACTCCTTACCGTAGCGGTCCAGGATAAAGTCCTTGGCGGCGGCGGTGGCCTCGTCGGAGAGGCGCAGAGAGTCGGTACGCATATAGGTAATGAGACCCACGGTGCCCTCACCGGTCACGTCCACACCCTCATAGAGCTGCTGGGCAATGGACATGGTCCGCCGCGGCGGCATGCCCAGCTTCCGGGAGGCCTCCTGCTGGAGGGTGGAGGTAATGAAGGGCGGGGCCGGGTTGCGCTGCTTGTCCTGGCGTTTGACGGTCTGGACCGTAAAGGGCTTTCCCTTGACGGCATTCACCACAGCGTCTACTTCCGCCTTGCTGTGGAGGTCCTGGCGCTTGTCCTTGCCGTAGAAACTGGCCTTGAAGGCCCCAATGTTGGGCGCGATGCGGGAGAAGTCCACGTCGATGGACCAGTACTCCTGGCTCTCAAAGGCCCGGATCTCCTCTTCCCGCTCCACCACCAGCCGGGCGGCCACCGACTGGACCCGGCCCGCGGACAGGCCACGGCGGATCTTCTTCCACAGTAGCGGCGACAGCTCGTAGCCTACGATGCGGTCCAGGATACGCCGGGCCTGCTGGGCGTCCACCAGGTTTTGGTCGATGGTCCGGGGCTGGGCGATGGACTCGGTGACCACCTTTTTGGTGATCTCGTTGAAGGTGACCCGGTAGGTCCGGTCGCTGGGCAGGTCCAAAAGCTCCTTCAGGTGCCAGGAAATGGCCTCTCCCTCCCGGTCAGGGTCGGTGGCGAGGTAGATCTTGTCGCTTTTCTTGGCGGCCTTCTTCAAGTCGGAGATGATGTCCTCCTTGCCCTTGATGGGCTGGTAGTTGGGCGCGAAGCCGTGGTCCACGTCCACGCTGAGCTTGCTCTTGGGCAAGTCCCGCACGTGGCCCATGGTGGCCATGACCTTGTAGTTTGGGCCCAGATACTTGCCGATGGTCTTCGCCTTGGCGGGCGACTCCACGATCACCAGATCAGTTTTTGCAGCCATGTGGTCTCCTCCTGGTACACTAGATTATCCTGGAACGGTCTTTCTCTTTGGTCAGTCCACTTCGATGCGCACCGTGGCGGCGAAGCGTTTGCCGGTCTCCTCGTTCAAAAAGCCGGCCAACTGGAGCATGGTCACCGCCGAGGTACATCGCCGGGCGGGGATCTGGGCGGCCTCGATGATCTCGTCCAGCACCAGCGGTTTGTCCCGCACGGCCAGCAGCACATCCCGCTGGTCGTCGGTGAGGGCTGGGGTCAGCTTGCGCCAGTGGATGGCAGGCACGCTCTTCTCCTCCGGCTGGGGCGGGGCAGGCGGCTCTTCCCTCTCCCTGCGCACGACTCTGGGCCGTGGGCCCGGCGCGATGGCGGGGGTCTCCGGCGCTAAGCCGGGCACCAGGCGGATCTTGCCGGGATAGAGGTCGGCGTATTCCTGCAAAATGTCGCTGGCCGAGGTGACCAGCATGGCCTCGCCCCGGCGGATCAGGTCGTTGGGGGTGTAGCTCAAGGGCCCGTCCACAGGGCCTGGCACAGCGAAAACATCTCGATTCTGGTCCAGAGCCGCCTTGGCAGTGATGCCTGTGCCCGAGCCCTGAACGCCCTCTACCACCACAACGCCCAGAGCCAGGCCGCTGATGATGCGGTTTCGGACGGGGAAGTTCCCCGGCTTTGGCTCTGTGCCCGGGGGATATTCGCTGATGAGCAGTCCCGCCGCAGCTACGTCTTGGTACAAAAAGCGGTTTTCTCTGGGGTAGACCACGTCCAAGCCGCAGCCCAGCACGCCGCAGACCACGCCTCCGCCCCGCAGCGCGCCCCGAAGTCCCTCGCTGTCCAGTCCCCGGGCAAGGCCCGAGACCACCACAGCGCCCTGGTAGGCCAGGTCGTGGCCCAGGCGCTGGGCCTGGTTCACGCCGTACTGGCTGGGTTCTCGGGAGCCAATGAGACTGATGACCACCTGGTCGTCAAAGGCGATGTCCCGGCCTTGGAGATAGAGTACCGCCGGCGGGTCGTAGATATTCCTCAGCCGCTCGGGATAGCCCGCGTCGGCGATGGTCAGCACCCGATGGCCCAGACGCTCACATTCTGATAGGATGCGGTTGGCCCCGTCCAGGTCCTTGTCCAGCAGAGACTGCCGGGCCACGCCGGAGAGGCCGGGTACGGTGGCGTATTCCCCGCTGTCGGCGAAATGGACGGCCTCGGGCGTGCCAAAATGCTCCAGCAGCGCGGACACGTCGGTGTTGGAAAGGCCCCGTCGGGTGGTGAGCCACAGCCAGTATTTCAAGCTAGCCATCCCCTTCGCCTCCTTTCCTTACCGTCCCATCTCCCAGAGGAAGATGGCCGCCGCCACCGCGGCGTTGAGTGATTCACAGCGCGAACGCATGGGAATGTTCACTGTCCCCTGGCAGAGCCCCCGCACCTGGGAACTCACGCCGTGGCCCTCGTTGCCGATGACCACCGCCGAACGGCTCAGCTCGGCCTTGCGCACCTCCACGCTGTCCTCGGTCAGGTCCGCGGCGTAGAGGGGGATGTCCCGCCCAGTGAGAAAGTCCTTTAACTCCTCCGGGGTGGTCTCCCGGCATGGGAGACGAAAGCACGCGCCCATGGTGGCCCGAACGGTCTTGGGACCGTAGGGGTCGGCGCAGTGGTTGACCAGCAGCAGTCCGTCGGCGCCCAAGGCGTCGGCGGTGCGCCAGATGGTGCCCACGTTGCCCGGGTCCTGGAGACCGTCCAGCACCAAAAACCGCTCCCCTGGCAGGTCCAGGCCGGTCTTTTCCGGCGTGGAGACGGTGAACAGGAAGCCCTGGGGGCTCTCCATAGGCGAGAGATAGGCCATCAGCTCCGGGGCCACCACAGTATGCTCCACGTCCTGGGGCACGTCCACGGCAATGTCGGGCGTGGTCACCAGGCGGCGGATGGGAGCCTGCCACCGCACGGCCTCCTCCCACAGCTTACGTCCATCGGCCAGGTATTCGCCACATTCCCTGCGGTATCGGCTGCTGGACGCCAGCTTGCGAAGGTGTGTGCACAGAGGGTTTTGGCGGCTTGTCAGCACGTTCATAGCTTCTGGATGCGGTTGATGTGCTTATCCCGGCCCAGAGCCACTACTACGTCGGTGGGCTCCAGCACGTCCTCGCCGCTGGGGGCGATGACGAAGGTCTGCTTGGGCCCACGGCGCAGGGCGATGATGTTCACGCCGTAAGTGTTGCGCACGTCCAACTGCCGAAGGGTCTTGTGGACCCACTCCTTGGGCACGGGGATCTCCACGATGCTGGCGTCGTCGGAGAGCTCGATGAAGTTCAGCACGTTAGAGCCCGACAGGGCGTGGGCCAGCTTGACCCCCATCTCGTGCTCGGGGAAGACCACCCGGTCCGCGCCGATCTTCTCCAGCACCTTTTTGTGGGTGTGGCTGGAGGCCTTGGCGATGACCCGCTCCACACCCTGCTCCTTGAGGCTCAGGGTGATGAGGGCGCTGGTGCCGATGTCGCTGCCGATGGCCACGATGGCACAGTCAAAGCTGTGGGCGGAGAGCTCACGGAGCACCTCCGGGTCCCGGGCGTCGGCGGTAACGGCGTGGGTGATGTGGGCGGCGGCGGCCTGGACCAGGTCCGCGCGGGTATCGATGCCCAACACCTCGTTGCCCAAGGCGCACAGCTCGGCGGCTACAGCGTTGCCGAACCGGCCCAGTCCAATGACGAGAAATGTTTTCATAGCGAAGTCCCTCCTCAGCTCAGCCGATCATCACTTGGGTGACGGGATATTGGATCTTATCCTCCGCCTGTCTGCCCCGGGAAGCGAAGGCGATGGAGAAGGACAAAATGCCCACACGGCCCAGGTACATCAAGGCGATGATGACCAAGCGGCAGGCAAAGGACAGCGTGGGCGTGACGCCTGTGGTCAACCCCACCGTGCCCAGGGCCGAGGCCACCTCAAAGCTGGCGGCCATAAAGGGCACGCCGTCCAACAGCGAGAGAAACATAGACCCGGCGATAAATAAGATCAGGGCCGTCATGGTCAGGGTCATGGCGTTGGACTGCTGGCGGCGGCTGATGGAGCGGTTGCCAATGACCAGAGACGAGCGGCCCTTCAGATCCGACCACAGCCCTAGGCACAAAATGGCCACGGTGCCGGTCTTGATGCCGCCGGCTGTGGAGCCCGAGGAGCCGCCGATGAGCATCAAAATGTTGCCCAGGGCCAGGGTGGTATCCCGAAAGGCCCCCTGGTCCAAAACGCCAAAGCCCGCCGTACGGAAGGTCACCGACTGGAAAAGCGCGTTCATCACCTTTTCCCACAAAGGCATTGGCCCCAGGGTGTCGGGGTTGTCATACTCCACCGCCAGCACCGCCGCCGCGCCGATGAGGATCAGGCTGACGGACATGGTAAGGACGATCTTCGTATAGGTGGACACCCTGCCCCGCTCCTTGCGGTGGGCGATGTCGCTCCACACGAAGAAGCCTAGGCCGCCGATGACGATAAGGGCCATGATGGTGAACTGGACCACCGGATCGGCGTGGAACTGAGCCAGGCTCTGGAAGGGCGCGCCCTGGCCCATGAGGTCGAAGCCGGCATTGCAGAAGGCGGAGACGGCGTGGAACACGCTGCGCCATATCCCCTGCCGCCAGCCGTACAGTGGCACAAAGCGGGTCATCAGCACCAGCGCGCCTGCCAGCTCGAAGAAGAAGGTCCACTTCAGGGTGAAGCGCACCAGGCGCACCACGCCGCTGAGGTTGTTCAGATTGAAGTTGGAGACCATGATGAGCCGCTCGGAGAGGCCGATCTTCCGCCGAAGCAGAAGGGAAAACAGCGTCATCACCGTGATAAAGCCCAGCCCGCCCAGTTGGATCATCCCCAGGATCACCGCCTGGCCGAACATGGACCACTGGGTGGCGGTGTCCACCACGATGAGGCCGGTGACGCAGGTGGAGGACGTAGCGGTGAACAGGCAGGTCAAGAGCCCCGGCGACTGGCCGCTTTGGGAGGCGGCGGGCAGGTTGAGTAGCACCGTGCCCAGCAGGATGATGGCGGCGAAGGACCCGGCCACAATGCGCGTGGCATTCAGGTTCCTGCGCCGCAGGAGGTGAAATTTTCTGGAGCGCACGCTACATCCTCCTCTCTCCGCCCTGAAACAAAGACATACCGAAAACCGGTCAAAGGGCCGGTTTTCGGTATGTGCAGCGTCAACTCAAAGGCCGCATGGTGGGGAACAAGATCACGTCGCGGATGGAATCCGCGCCGGTAAGGAGCATGACGCAGCGGTCGATGCCGATGCCCATGCCGCCGGTGGGGGGCATGCCATACTCCATGGCGGTGAGGAAGTCCTCGTCCAACATCTCGGTCTCCTCGTCGCCGCGCTCGCGCTGCTCCACCTGCTTTTCAAAGCGCTGGCGCTGGTCGATGGGGTCGTTGAGCTCGGAGTAGGCGTTGCCAAACTCGGAACGGTTGATGAAGAACTCAAAGCGTTCGGTGAGCCTGGGGTCCTCCGGGGACCGCTTGGTCAGAGGGGATACCTCCACAGGGTACATGGTGATGAAGGTGGGCTGGATGAGGTGCTCCTCCACCCGCTGGTCAAAGCAGGCGTAAAGGGCGTTGCCCCAGGTGGGCTCGGCGGCGTCGGAGAGCTCCACGCCCTTGGCCTTGGCGGCGGCCACTGCCTCAGCGTCGTCAGAGATAGCGCTGAAGTCGATGCCCACATACTGCTTCACGGCCTCCACCATGGTCAGCCGGGGCCAGCCGGGGGTCAGGTCGATCTTCTCCCCCAGCCACTCCACTTCATAGGTGCCCAAAATCTCCTTGGCCGCCGAGGACAACACGCCCTCGGCAATGTCCATCATATCGTGGAAGTCGGCGTAGGCCTCGTAGAGCTCAATGGTGGTGAACTCGGGGTTGTGCTTGGGGTCCATACCCTCGTTGCGGAAGATGCGGCCGATCTCATAGACCCGGTCCATACCGCCCACGATGAGCCGCTTCAAGGGCAGCTCGGTGGCGATACGCATATACATGTCGATATCCAGGGTGTTGTGGTGGGTGATGAAGGGCCGGGCGGCGGCGCCGCCGGCGATGGTGTTCAGCACCGGGGTCTCCACCTCGATGTAGCCCCGGGCATCCATGAAGTCCCGAACGTGCTTGATGAACTTGGAGCGGATGGTGAAGTTGCGCTTGACCTCGGGGTTGACGATGAGGTCCACATACCGCTGGCGGTAGCGCAGTTCCTTGTCCTGAAGACCGTGGAACTTCTCAGGCAGGGGGAGCAGAGACTTGCTCAGCAGGATGATGTTCCGGGCCCGGACGCTCATCTCGCCGCGCTGGGTGCGGAAGACCTCGCCCTCTACGCCCACGATGTCGCCGATGTCGAACTTCTTGAACTTCTTATAGACCGCCTCGTCCATCTCGTCCTGGCGGGCGTAGAGCTGGATGCGGCCGTCCCGGTCCTGGAGGTCGCAGAAGGACACCTTGCCCATGCCCCGCTTGGACATGAGCCGTCCGGCCACCTTGACGGGTTTGCCCTCCATGGCGTCAAAGTTGTCTTTGATCTGCGTAGAGGTGGCGTCCCAGGCGAACTTGGTCACCTGGAAGGGGTCCTCCCCGGCGGCTTGCAGCTCGGAGAGCTTGTCCCGGCGGATCTTCAAAAGCTCGGAAAGAGAGGGCTCGCTCTGTTGGGGCTGGTGGTTTTTCTCCTCTGCCATGACGATTCTCCTATCCTAATTCGGTTTCTTACTTCTCAATCTTGACGATCTCGTAGCGCACCGCGCCGTTGGGGGCCTCCACGGTGACCGTATCCCCCACCTTGTGGCCCAGCAGGGCCTTGCCGAAGGGGGATTCCTCCGAGATGCGGCCATTCATGGGGTCGGCCTCCTGGGAGCCCACCACCTGGTAGGTCTCGGTGTCCTTGAACTCCACGTCCTTGACGGTGATACGGCTGCCCAAGCGGACGGTGCCGGGGGCCTTGGCGTGGTCCTCGATGATGACATAGTTGCTCAAAATGCCCTCGATCTCAGCGATGCGGGAGTAGAGCTTGCCCTGCTCGTTCTTGGCCTCGTCATACTCGCTGTTCTCGCTGAGGTCGCCAAAGGAGCGGGCCTCCTTGATCTGGTCGGCCACCTCCTTCTCCCGAACGGTCTTGAGGTAGTTCAGCTCCTCCTGCAGCGCCTTGAGCCGGTCCGCGCTCAGCTTATATTCCTTCGTCGCCATGGGTACCAACACACCTTTCTATGCCTGTGGCAATAAATTCGCAAAGGGTCGTCCCTATTATATAGGGACCGCATTCTTTGTATTATAGGTATATTTCCCTCATCTGTCAAGTCCGGGCTGTTTTTCCCATGAAATAAGCAAGGGGACAGCTCAAAAGAGCTGTCCCCTCATCTTATTCTCTTTCTTATCGCCGCAGCAATTAACTTCAAAAGCCAAATCACAAATAGGGTTGCAGAAAAAGGAACACAGAACAGAAAAAGCGGCAGAAAAGTTATACTTCCACTTAAGGCAGCCAGACCAAGTCCGCATATTGCTACAACAAAGCCGCCACTTGCCCAGGCAAACAATGTCCTCGTCTTCGCAAATCTCCATATGATCCCGCCTACTACAACTGCGATAGCTATGGCTGACCAACCAATTGGATTATTAAAAATGTCTAGTATTTCTAACATGGTCCACACCTCCCTTTCTCTGTCAAGTCAACCGCCCAGAGACCTTTGGAGATAGACCATGTCCACCAGGCGGACGTCGCCCTCAATGATGGGGTGGTCGTAGTGCTCCACAAAAAAGTTGGGCACCACATGGGAGCGGGTAAAGCCGCATTTTTCGTAAAAAGGCACGGTGGCGGGGCTGTCCCCGGTGCCCACCTGTAAAATGGCGTATTTCCCCGCGTATTCCCGGACCAGGAAGTCCACCAGCGCCCTGGCATAGCCCTTGCGCTGGTGCTCTGGGGCGGTGGCCAGGCTTTTCAGCTCCAGCACGCCGCCGTCTTCGTCGGTGACCACGCATTGGGCCTTTACCCCGCCATCGTCCAGGACGTACATCACGCCGCGCTCCAGATAGCGGTCCACCATGTCCTCCTGCTCGTCGGCCAGCAGCAGCAAGGCAAGATACCGCTTTTTGTCCTCTGTGATCTTTCGAATGGTCATCGGGGGTCCTCCCTGTCGTACCAACTAATAAAAACAGGCCGCCCGCTGGGCGACCTGTTTTGCTTGCGATGTGTGAAGAAGCAGCTTACTTGAGTTCCACTTTCGCGCCGGCCTCTTCCAGCTTCTTCTTCATCTCCTCGGCGTCGTCCTTGCCCACGCCCTCCTTGACGGCCTTGGGGGCGGCCTCCACCAGAGCCTTGGCCTCAGCCAGGCCCAGACCGGTGATCTCGCGGACGGCCTTGATGACCTTGATCTTCTCGGCGCCGGCCTCAGCCAGCACCACGTCGAACTCGGTCTTCTCCTCGGCGGCAGCGCCACCGGCAGCAGCGCCGCCAGCGGCGGGAGCGGCCATAGCGGCGGCGGAAACGCCGAACTCCTCCTCCAGAGCGTGGACCAAGTCGCTGAGCTCCAGAACGGTCAGGCCCTTCACTTCCTCGATCAGGGCAGCAATCTTCTCACTAGCCATTTTGATTTACCTCCTATTTATGTGGTGTGATTTCAAAGTTTTGTGCGGAAATTACTCCGCGGCAGGGGCTTCCTCGGCGGGAGCCTCAGCAGCAGGGGCCTCCTCCACAGGGGCGGCCTCGGCGGCGGGAGCCTCGGCAGGCGCGGCCTCAGCCTCAGCAGCGGGAGCGGCCTCCTCAGCGGGCTTGGCGGCCACAGCAGCGGCGCCGCCGCCCTTCTCGGCGATGGCCTTGATGACGATGGCCAGGCTGGTGATGGGCGCCAGCATGGTACCCAGGACCTGGGCCTGGAGCACCTCCTTGGAAGGCAGCTCGGCCAGGGCCATGATGTCGTTCAGGGGCAGGACCTTGCCGTCCATGAAGCCGGCCTTGATGATGAACTTCGCGCCGTTGAACTTCTTGGAGAACTTGTTGATGACGCGCATGGGAGCGATGGGGTCCTCGGCGCACACCGCCAGAGCGGTGGTGCCGTGGAGATGCTCGTCCAGCTCGCCAAGGCCGGCGTCGTCCAGGGCAAAGCGGACCATGGTGTTCTTCACCACGGCGTAGTCCACACCGTTCTTGCGCAGCTCCTGGCGCAGCTCGGTGTCCTCCGCCACGGTGAGACCCTTGTAGTCCACCAGCACGCCGGAAGCGGCGGCCTTCAGCTTCTCCTCCAGAGCGGCCACGATGGCCTTCTTCTCACTCAGGATCTTGGCATTGGGCATGTTTTTTCACCTCCATATAAAGTAAAATGCCGCTTTCGTGTTCCAGGCACACGAAAACAGCATGGCAAAGCGGTAATTCCATTGCTGCATTCTCGGCGGGTCTTACCCCTCGCGGGAGCCTGCTGTCTCAGAACACGGTTGGTATTATAACGCCTCTGGCGGATCTTGTCAAGCAGAATCCGCCAGAGGACGGTATAATCTTTTTGAAAAAGGGCTGTCACGCTCGCGTTGGGCGGTCTTCGCGGCCCCGCTTCGCCCCTGCGCGGCCCAAATGCCGCTCACGCCTTCGGCGTTCGCCTGTTTTGGGCCTGTCGGGGCTCCATCGGGTCCGGACCGCCTACGCTCGCGCTTCTTACACCATCTTCGCGGCGTTCATCTTCACGCCGGGGCCCATGGTGCTGGCGCACACACAGGAGCGGACGTACTGGCCCTTGGCGGCGGCGGGCTTGGCCTTGAGAATGGCGGCCATGAGGGCCTGGAAGTTCTCAGCCAGCTTCTCCGCGCCGAAGGAGACCTTGCCGATGGGGCAGTGGATGATGTTGGTCTTGTCCAGACGGTACTCCACCTTACCGGCCTTGATCTCGCTGACGGCCTGGCCCACGTTGGGGGACACGGTGCCAGCCTTGGGAGAGGGCATCAGACCCTTGGGGCCCAGCACCTTACCCAGACGGCCCACAAGGCCCATCATGTCGGGGGTGGCGACCACCACGTCGAACTCGAACCAGTTCTCCTTCTGGATCTTCTCCACCAGGTCCATCTCGCCCACATAGTCGGCGCCGGCGGCCTTGGCCTCCTCGGCCTTGTCGCCCTTGGCGAAGACCAGCACGCGCTGGGTCTTGCCGGTGCCGTGGGGCAGGACGATGGCGCCGCGGACCTGCTGGTCGGCGTGACGGGAATCGACGCCCAGCTTCACGTGGAGCTCCACGGTCTCGTCAAACTTGGCCTTGGCGGTCTTGACCACCAGGTCCATGGCCTCAGCCACGTCGTACTGTACGCTACGGTCGATCAGCTTGGCGCTGTCGACGTATTTCTTTCCTCTGCTCATGCTGATCCCTCCTTTAGTCGCCCACCACGACGCCCATGGAGCGGGCGGTCCCGGCGATCATGCTCATGGCGGCCTCGATGCTGCCCGCGTTCAGGTCGGGCATCTTGGTCTCCGCGATCTTGCGGATGTCCTCTTTGCTGATGGTGGCGACCTTTTCCTTGTTGGGCACACCGGAGGCCTTCTCGATGTTGCAGGCCTTCTTGATGAGTACGGCGGCGGGAGGGGTCTTGGTGATGAAGGTGAAGGAGCGGTCGGCATAGACGGTGATGACCACGGGGATGATCATACCCATGTCGTTCTTGGTGCGCTCGTTGAACTCCTTGGTAAAGCCGGCGATGTTGATGCCGTGCTGGCCCAGAGCGGGGCCGACGGGGGGCGCGGGCGTTGCCTTGCCCGCGGGGATCTGCAATTTAACGTAACCTACTACTTTCTGTGCCACTGAAAGCACCTCCTAGATGAAATGTGGTTTGGCGGAGCCATGCTTGGCTCCTCCCACGGCGGGGAATGATGGTCAGTCCACGCGCTCGATCTGGTCCAGCTCCAGCTCCACCGGGGTGTCCCGGCCAAACATGGAGACCTTGACGCTGACCTTGCCGCGCTCCAGGTCGATCTCCTCCACGGTGCCCAGGAAGGACTCCAGAGCGCCGTCGGTGATCTTCACGTTGTCGCCCAGCTCGTAGGCGACCTCCACGTGCTTTTTCTCCACACCCAGATGGGCGATCTCCGCTTCGGTAAGGGGGATGGGCTTGTTGCTGCCCTCGCCCACGAAGCCGGTGACGCCGCGGATGTTGCGCACCAGGTGCCACGCCTCATCCGTCATCACCATCTTCACCAGCACGTAGCCGGGAAAGACCTTGCGCTCGAAGGTCTTGGGGCCGTTGTCGGTGATCTCGGTGACGGTCTCCATGGGGATGTTGATCTCCTGGATCAGGTCGTGCATGTTGCGGTTCTCCACCGCTTTTTCAATGGTGGCGGCCACGGTATTCTCATACCCGGAATAGGTATGGGCCACATACCACTTCGCGCTCTCTGCCATGGCGCTATCCCTCAGCCCTTACCGGCCAGGCGCAGCAGAGCGTCGATGATCTCACGGGCCACGAGGTCGAAGACCCAGAGGAAGATACCCACGATGATGACGCAGACGATGACGGTCAGCGTGTTGTTCCAGGTCTGCTTCCAGGTGGGCCACTGGACCTTCTTCAGCTCGCTCTTCATCTCCCGGAACCAGCGGGCGATCTTGCCGAAGAAGCCCAGCTTCTTCTTGGCGGGCTTGGCGGCCTTGTCCGTCTTGGCGGGCTTGGTCTCCTGAACCTGATTCTCAGGCAACTTTTCTTGCTCAGACATTTTTCACATACCCTTCTTTCTTAGTGCGCCTTTGGAGGGCAGGTCACTTGGTTTCGTTGTGGACGGTGTGCTTTCTGCAGAAGGGGCAGTACTTCTTCAGCTCCAGACGGTCAGGGGTGTTCTTCTTGTTCTTGTTGGTCTGGTAGTTGCGCTGTTTGCACTCGGTGCAGCGCAGAACGATCTTCACGCGGTTTCCAGCTTTTGCCACTGTTCGGCACCTCCTTTTCGTATTTGCCGGGCCAAGGATAAAAAAACTGGGTCCGGCGGAGGCCGGACCCAGCAACGCAAAAGGGCAGTTTTGCCCTCTGTGTCAGCGTTACGGTGCAGTCCGGCGCAATTGCCTCCCTATGCGTCGTGAAAGGGTTTTGCCGGCATACACCGTAAAAATGCCCGCAAAAAAGAGGCCCTTTCCATAGGTAAGAGGTATTTTAGCACGCCGGAGCGGGCTTGTCAAGAATTATTTTCCGCCCAGCTCGCCGTAGAACTTGTCGTGGACCACCTGGACGGCCCGGTCGGCGTCGTTGGCGTCCACCAGTACGGAGACCTTGATCTCGCTGGTGGAGATCATATGGATGTTGATGCCCGCGTTGAAGAGGGCCTCGAACATGGTGGCGGCCACGCCGGGGTTGTTGATCATGCCCGCCCCCACGATGGAGACCTTGGCGATGTTGCCCGAAACGTCGATGTGGTCGAAGTGGATCACGTCCTTGTGCTCCTCCAGGACCTTCTGGGCGGCCTCCATGTCGCTCTTCACCACGGTGAAGCTGATGTCCTTGGTGTCGTCGCGGCCAATGGACTGGAGAATGATGTCCACGTTGATGCCGCCACGGGCCAGCAGGGAGAAGATCTTGAAGGCGATGCCCGGCTCGTCCTCCAGGCCCACCAGGGCCAAACGGGCCACGTTCTTGTCCTTTGCCACGCCAGAAATATGTGTCTCTTCCATGGTTTTCGCAACCTCCTTCACTTTGGTCCCCGGCTGACCGGAGAAGCTGGAGATGACCTCCAGATTGACATTGTAGCGTTTTGCCATTTCCACCGAGCGGTTATGGAGTACCTGGGCCCCCAGGGTGGCCAGCTCCAGCATCTCGTCGAAGGTGATCTCCTCCAGCTTGCGGGCGTTGGGCACCATGCGGGGGTCGGCGGTATAGACCCCGTCCACATCGGTATATATCTGACAGAGATCCGCGTGTAAAACAGCGGCCAGGGCCACCGCTGAGGTATCTGAGCCGCCACGGCCCAGGGTGGTCACGTCGTCATACTTGTTGATACCCTGGAAGCCGGTGACGATGACGATGGCGTTCTTGTCCAGCTCGGTCTGGATACGCTCGGGCACGATGCGCTTGATGCGGGCGTTGCCGTAGGCGGAGTTGGTCCGCATCCCGGCCTGCCAGCCGGTGAGGGAGACCACCGGGTAGCCCATAGCCTCGATGGCCATGGCACACAGCGCGCAGGAGATCTGCTCGCCGGTGGACAGGAGCATGTCCATCTCCCGCTTGGAGGCCTTGGGGTTGATCTCGTTGGCCTTGGCGATGAGATCGTCGGTGGTGTCTCCCTGGGCGGAGAGGACCACCACTACCTTATGGCCCTTGCGGTAGGTCTCGGTGATGATCCGGGCGACGTTCCTCACCCGGTCGGCGTCAGCCACCGAACTGCCGCCGAATTTCTGTACGATAAGTCCCATAGTAACCAACCTTCCCGGCCCGTGGGCCGCTGAGAATCACTGTCTTCGTGTCAGTTTATCTTATGCTAAGTCCGGGCTTTCGTCCAGCACCCGGATGGCGCTGAGGGCCTGGCGGCCACCCAGCCGCTTTTCCAGCTCCAGCCAGCTCATGGGCTCGGTGATCACGCCCACCTCGTCGCACTGGGTGACGGCGCCGGCCCGGGCCAGACTGGTGACCGGGCCCAGGCAGGTCCAGTCCCGGATGGAGCCCTCCAAGCGCAAAAACCACTGGCTCACCAGAGTCTCCGGTCCCACCACATAGTCCGCGCCGCCGTCCTCCCAGCCCAGGAAGCGGCGGGTGCGCTCGTGCTGCTTGGCGTCGATCACGTCGGCCACCACGGCGGAGGCGGTGGGCAGCATTCCCGCGCCCCGGCCATAGAACATCACATCGCCGATGGCGTTGCCCCGGACGGTGATGGCGTTGAACACGTCCTCCACCCCGGCCAGCGGGTTGTGGATGGAGACAAAGTGAGGCGCCACATAGGCCATGACCTTGCCGTTCTCCTGGCGGATGGCCCGGCCCAGCAGCTTGACCTTCATGCCCGCGGCGTAGGCGTAGGACACGTCGGCCAGGGTGATCTTGGTGATACCCTCGGTGGGCACCTGGTCAGGATAGACATGGCGGCCAAAGGCGATGGCGGCCAGGATGCAGATCTTCCGGCAGGCGTCGATGCCCTCGATGTCGGCGGTGGGGTCGTGCTCGGCGTAGCCCCGCTGCTGGGCCTGCTTCAGAGCCTCGTCGAAAGAGATGCCGGTGCCGAACATATGGGTGAGGATATAGTTGGTGGTGCCGTTGAGGATGCCCTGGACCTCGCTGAGCCGGTTGGCGGCCAGGCACTGGGACAGCGGGTGCAAAATGGGAATGCCGCCGCCCACGCTGGCCTCAAAGCGGTAGCTGACCTTATTCTCCCGGGCCAGATTCAAAAGCTCGTAGCCGTGCTGGGCCACCAGCTCCTTATTGGAGGTGACCACGCTCTTCCCCGCCTGCAGCGCCCGCTTGGTGAAGTCGTAGGCCGCCTTGCAGCCGCCGATGGTCTCAATGACGATCTCCACCTCCGGGTCCTGCTCGATGATGGCGAAGTCCTTGATGACCCGGTCGGCATAGGGGCTGTCGGGAAAATCCCGCAGGTCCAGGATATACTTGACCTCAAAGCCCGCGCCGGCCCGGGCGGTGATGGGGCCGTTGTTGCGGCGGATGACTTCGGCCACGCCGGAGCCCACCACGCCGAAGCCAAGGATGGCGACTTGTGTCATGTCTGTGTTCCTCCTATTGTCCCGCTAAAGTCTCGTATTTCAGTACCCCGCGCACCTGGGCGGTCTGGGCCAAAAGCTCCTCCAGAGAGACCGTCAGATCCGAGGTCTCCACGCTCACCGCCACCGCCGCCGCGCCCCCAGATGGGATGGACTGGTTGATGGTCAGCAGGTTCCCGCCCAGAGAGGCGATGATGTTGAGCACATCGGACAGCACGCCCGGCTGGTCCTTCAGCGTCAGCCGCACCGTGACGATGCGGCCGCTGAGCATATCGTGGAAGGGCCGGACCATATCCTTATATTTATAAAACGCGCTGCGGCTGATGCCCGCCTGGGCGGCGGCCTGGTTGATGGTGGCCGCCTCGCCGGTGTCCAGAAGCCGCTTGGCCTCTACCACACGGATGAAGATGTCAGGCAAAACAGCGCTGTCCACGATGTAGTATTTCCCTGTTTGGGCCATGGGCTCACCTCATCTCCGTGGCGGGACTGTCTCTGGTGCAAGGGCATTTGTTGCTAGTGAACGTACACCATTCTAACACATCCCACCGGGAAATGCAACGCCGACCCCCTTGGGAAAGCCACCAGTTTTCCGGGCCGATTCCCGTAAAATCTATCCAAAGCGCACAAATCCCCCAGGCAAAGGGACGCCGCCGGAGCGGGCTTTGCTTGCTCCGGCGGCGAAAAATCAGTTGTCAGGGATGCCCACGGGGATATAGGGCTGGTCGTCCGGCGGGCCATAGCTGGGCTCGGGGGTCTGAGGCGGCTCGGTGACGGGGGGCTGGGGATGGTCGGTGGGCCCGGGCGGATCGGTGACCACGGGGTCGACCACACTGGGGATGGTGAGGGGCCAGGTGGAGGGGTCGTTGATGTCGAAATCCGGGTCGTCCACCGGCCAGGTGGCGGGGTCGTTGGGGTCGAAGGGGTCGCCGCCGGGGACCCAGTTGGCGTTGTGGACGGTGCAGGTCTCCCCTTGCTTATAGCTGCTCAGTAGCGCGCCGGCGTCGGAGGGCGAGGCCATCGCCGCGGCCCCTTCCCGGTAGTAGTCCAGCACCGCCACCGTCTTCACGCTCTCCTCGGGGCAAAACTCCCCGGCCAGGTGGTAGCGCCCGGTCTCCTCGCCGGTCTCTTCGTTGCGGTAGGGGTCGTCCACGCAGACCTGGACCTCCACATGGCGGTCGCATGCCTTGGTGGGCTGGTCGCCCCGGATGAAGTAGCCCGTGGCCACCCGGCTGCCCCGGGCGTCGGCGGAGCACAGCTCGGTGGGGGCCAGGCCGCTGTCTAGACAATAGCTGGCCGTGACCACGTCCTCGCTCACGGGCTTGGGGAACTCCTTGTTGGGCAGGCCCTCGTGGACCCGGCTCATGACCTTCTTCCACAGAATGTTCTGTGGGTGGCCGATGTTGCCCAATCTCTCCTGGCGGTCATAGCCCACCCAGACAGCGGCGGTGTAATAAGGCGTGTAGCCCACGAACCACAGGTCCTTCTGTGCGGTGGTGGTGCCGGTCTTACCGGCGATGGTCATGCCCGAGAAGGCCGCGTCCCGGCCAGTGCCGTCGGTGACCACGCCCCGGAGCATATTGTTCATATAATAGGCCGTGCTCTCCTTGATGACGTACTCGCCGTCGCCGGTGCGGTCCAGCAGCACCGTGCCGTCGGCGTCCACCACCTTGGAGTAGGTCCGAGGCTCCACATACCGGCCCATGCTGGGGAAGGTGGCGTAGGCCGCCGCCATCTCGTAGACGGAAACGCCCTTGGTCAGGCCACCCAGAGCCAGCGGCGCCAGGTCCTCGTCGCTGAACTTCTTGTCGTTGATCCACTGCTCCCGGACCAGGCTGGTCAGGTGGAAGCGCTGCTCCAGGAAATCAAAGGACGCCCGGGGGGTCACGTAGTCCCCCAGCACCCGCACCGCCACGGTGTTGTGGGACTGCTCCACGGCGTGAGAGATGGTGTCCAGGCCCCGGTAGTAGCCCACGGCGTTCTTGGGCCAGGCATTTCCGCCCAGCACCTGGTAGGGCACATCGTCGGAGACGCTGTAGGGCGTGATGAAGCCCATCTCCAAAGCGGGAGCGTAGACGGACAGGGGCTTGATGGACGAGCCCGAGGGCCGCTTGGTATCGCTGGCCCGGCTCCAGGCCCGGTTTTTGGTCTTGTCGTCGCCCATGCCGCCGGACAGGGCCACTACCCTACCCCGGTCGTCCAGCACCACGATGGCCGACTGCATAGGCTGGCCGGAGTTGGAGACATAGTTGAGGTTGGAGCGGTCGGAGTACACCTCGTCCACGATGCCCTGGATACGCAGATCCACGTTGGTGTAGATGGACAGGCCGCCATAGTAGAGCTTGGTGCTGGCCACCTTACTGGACCAGCCATACTCCTCCATCAGGTCGTTGATGACATCGTCGATGACCTGGTCCTGGTACCAGTTGTAGACGTTGGTGGAGCCGCCCTCTACCGAGCCCATGACGAACTCCATGGCGTCCACCTCGGCGCAGGCCGCGTCGTGGGCAGCCTGGTCGATCTTTTCCTGGTCCAGCATCTGGTCCAGGATCAGCTTGGCCCGCTTGCGGTTGGCCTGGTCGTTGGTGACCTCGGCGTTTTTATTGAGGTAGGGGTCGTAGCGCGAGGGGTTGTTGGTGATGCCCACCAAGCTGGCGCACTGGGCCAGGCTCAGCTCGGTCACATCCTTGCCGAAGTAGGCCCAACTGGCCGCGCCCACACCGTAGCACCGCTCACCAAGGTAGATGAGATTCAGATACCACTCGATGATCTGCTCCTTGGAGTGGTTCTTCTCGAAGTCCAGGGCCCGGAAGATCTCCAGAATCTTGCGCTTGACGGTGACCTGGTTCTCCCCGGTGATGTTCTTGATGAGCTGCTGGGTCAAGGTAGAGCCGCCCTGGATGGAGCCGCCGGTGAACATGTTGAGAACGCCCCGGCCCGTGCGCAGCCAGTCCACGCCGTTGTGGTCGTAGAACCGCTTGTCCTCAATGGCGATGAGCGCGTCCACCAGATAGGTCTTCTCCAAGTCCTCGTAGCTGACCCACTGGCGGTTTTGGTCGCTGGAGAGGGTCAGATAGGGCTGGCTGACGCCGTTTGCGTCGGTGTAGTACATGATGGAGGTCTGGGCGGTGGACATATTGCCCAGGTAATCCTGCCGCTGGGCCTCGGGGACGATGACCGAGTTGATGTAGACCGCCGCAAAGCACGCCAGCAGCAGGCTGGTGGTCAGGCACACCAGCAAAAGGGTGCCCACCACCCGGCCCACCGTGGTCCAGGGGCTCTTCTTCCTCCGGCGGCGCTTGCGCTGCGGGTTGGAGGAAGACCGGCGCTGGACGCTCTGGGGACCAGTCTGGTCGTCTCGCTGTGGAGTTTGATAGGTATCTGCCATGGCTTTTCACCTCATAAGTTACGCCCGAGGGCGGAAGAACGTATGCGTATATGTAGTATATTATAGCAACTTTTTTCCATCTTGTCCACCCCTTGCCGGTGTCCGCTTTTGCCAAAAACCGGCGGTAAATTTTGGCCCGCCGCCGTCTTGCATTTTTGCCGGGGAACTGGTAGAATATAACCGCAGAAAAACCATGAGAGAGGTGGGTCCCATGAGCGACGAATTTGGCCCGGATTTCATCACCGTCACCGACGAGGACGGCAACGACATCGAGCTGGAGTTTGTAGACGCGCTGGAGTATAACGGCGTACAGTACATGGCCTTCTTCCCCGCCGATATGGCCGGGGACGACGCCGCCGAGGGCGAGGAGCAGGAGGCCGAGCTGGTGATCTTGAAGGTCGTGGTGGAGGACGGCGAGGAGCTCTTGTCCACGCCGGACACCGACGAGGAGCTCAACGAGGTCTACGACCGCTTCATGGAGCAGCTCTTCGCTGACGAGGAAGAGGAATAACGCCTTTCTTCCTGCTTGGTGCGTGATGGGTTTCTTATTAACCCACATTTTTAATATGGGACGCCGGCACTCGCGCCATGGCTCGCAGACCTCCCGTTCCGGCTCAGACCGGCAATGGACGTTGGGAGCGGTAAAGTGGCGCGGAGGCGACCCACCTGCCATTTCGTGCAGGTTTTAATAAGGTCCACACGGCTAAAGCGGGTGCGGCCCGGTCCTCGTGACCGGGCCGTTTTTATCCGCTCTTTTCGGATAATTTGTAAACATTATTGGAAAAGTCAAATTTACTCTTGCGTCTATCCCCATAATTCGGTATAATATATCGGCATGAAAAAATGCGTATCCTACCTTTAATAATACACATGAGAGGACTGAATGACCCAATGAGCGGAGCAAAGAAGAAATCCGAGCGTCGCGCCCAGCAGGCCGATCTGGGCATGACCGAGCGTCAGAAGCAGGAGCTGAAGGCCAACCAAGCCAAGCGCCGCAACAAGATCCTGGCCATCGTGGGCGGCGTGGTCGCCGTGGCGCTGGTGGTGCTGCTGCTGGTTTGGAACTCCGGCATTTTCTCCCGCCACACCACCGCCCTCACCGTGGGCGAGCACAAGCTGTCGGTGGCGGACATGGATTACTACTACCACGACGCTATGAACTACTACGCCAGCCAGGAGCAGTACCTGGCCCAGCAGTACGCCGCGATGGGCATCGAGTTCAACACCACTTTTGATGTCTCTGTGGACCCCAAGGAGCAGCCCTACGACGAGGCCACCGGCGAGACCTTCCACGACTACTTCAAGGAGCAGGCCAAGAAGACCGCCACCCAGGTCTGCGGCCTCTATGACGCCGCCACCGCCGCGGGCCACACCCTTTCCGAGGACGCCCAGACCCAACTGGATAAGTCCCTGGAGGAGCTGGACTCCGCGGTCAAGAATTACAACTTCGGCAGCCGGGACGCTTATTTGAAGCGGGTCTATGGCCGGAACATGACTTACGGCATCTATCTGGAGAACCTGGAGATGAACACTCTGGCCTCCGACTATTACAACGCCACCGCCGAGAAGATGAAGGACTACTCCGACGAGGAGCTGAAGGCCTACTACGACGCCAATCCCGGCAAGCTGGACAGCTACGATTATGACTACGTCTACTTTGACGGCTCCGCCGCCTCCACCGACGCCGACGGCAACGCCATCGAGGTCACCGACGAAGCCAAGGCCGCCGCTCTGGCCGAAGCCAAGACCAAGGCCGACGCCTTCCTGGCCGCCGTCAAGGCTTCCGACGACACCTTTGGCGCTGTGGCCACCGCCCAGGGCCTCACCGCCTCGCCCCGCACCGGCGTCATCGGCGCCAACTTCAGCACCTCGCCTTATGCCGAGTGGATGATGGACGACAGTCGCCAGGACGGCGACACCGAGGTCTTCGAGCTGGAGGGCACCGCTTACTACGTGATCCGCTTCCACAACCGTTACTTCTCCAACGACCCCACCATCGACGTACGCCACATCCTGGCCTCCTACGAGGCTGATTCGGCGGTGGAGCACCAGACCGACGAGGACGGCCATATTATTTACACCGACGCGGAGAAGGACGCCGCCCGGGCCAAGGCTCAGAGCTGGCTGGACGAGTATAACGCCGGCGAGAAGACCGCCGAGGCCTTCGGCATCCTGGCCGAGCAGTACTCCGGCGATGGCCGGAACCCCAACAACGAGTGGCCTGAGACCGTCCCCGAGGACAAGCGCGGCGAGGACGGCCCCCTGTCCACCGCCGGCGGTCTCTACACCAAGGTGTCCAAGGGCGATATGGTCAAGCCCTTTGAGGACTGGATCTTCGACTCTGCCCGCACCGAGGGCGAGACCGGGCTGGTCCAGACCGATTACGGCTGGCACGTGATGTACTTCCAGGGCTCCAACCGTCCCGCCTGGATGGACGCCGCCCAGAACGCCAAGGAGGACGAGGACCTGACCGCCTTCATGGAGGGCGTGGAGGCCGACCACGAGGCCCAGGAGGGCTCTGGCTGGTCCGACGTGGGTCTGTCCTAAGCAACCACATCTAAACCTGGCGGACGGCTATTCAAAGCCGTCCGCCTTCTTTTCAAGGGAGGCGCCCCCCATGAATGAATCCTTTTCCCGCACCGCGCTGGTGCTGGGCGACCGGGCCATGGAAAAGCTGGCACGCAGCCATGTGGCCGTGCTGGGCCTGGGCGGCGTGGGCGGCTACGCGGTAGAGGCCCTGGCCCGCTCCGGCGTGGGGGCGCTGACCCTCATCGACCAGGACGACGTGGGCCAGACCAACCTCAATCGCCAGCTACTGGCCACCGCCCACACCCTGGGCAAGCCCAAGGCCCAGGCGGCGGCGGAGCGGGTGGCCTCCATTAACCCCGCCTGCGTGGTCCGGCCCTGGGTCTTTCGCTACTGCGCCGAGACCCGGGAGGAGTTTTTTGCCACGCGCTACGACTACATCGTGGACTGCATCGACCTGGTGAGCTGCAAGCTGGACCTCATCGAGACCGCCCTGACCCGGGGCGTGCCCATCATCTCCGCTCTGGGCACGGGCAACAAGATGGACGCCACCCAGTTCCGGGTGGCCGACATCTCCAAAACAAGCGGCTGCCACCTGGCCCGCATCATCCGTAAGGAGCTGGGCCGCCGGGGCATCCGCCACCACAAGGTGGTCTTTTCCCCCGAGTTGCCCCACAAGGCCCAGGCCGCCGACGAGGCGCCGCCTCCTGGCCGCCGGGACCTGCCCGGCAGCGTAGCCTGGGTCCCAGGCTGCGCCGGGCTCATCCTGGGCGGCCAGGTGGTGATGGACTTGGCCGCTGACCTCTGAAGCAAGCATAAAAACGCCCCTTCCCTGCCATGCTACGGCGGGAAGGGGCGTTTTGATATGAAGGGATTGGGCGGGTCCGGCTCGGGCAGAGTCAACAAGATATGGTGCGGCGTGGCGGGAGGATTGGCGGGCTTGGCCAACGGCTTCTTCGGCGGGGGCGGCGGCATGGTGCTGGCGCCGATGCTGGCGGGGCCCTGCGGGCTCTCTCAGCGCAAGGCCTTCGCCAATTCTGTGCTCATCATCCTGCCTTTATGCGCGTTGTCCTCTGCCATTTACCTATTCCGAGGCAGTCTTGATCTGATGACCGCCCTGCCCTATCTCCTGGGCGGCCTGGCCGGCGGCTTTTTGGGGGGCAGGCTCTTCAAGGGCGTCAACATGGACTGGCTGCGCCGGGTGTTCGCCCTGTTCATCCTCTACGGCGCGTGGACCTCGCTGACGGCATGAGCTTTGTCATCGCCCTGGCGGCGGGCCTGGCCACCGGCGTGCTCTCCGGCTTCGGCGTGGGCGGCGGCACGTTGCTACTGATCTATATGACCTCTCTGGCCGGGGTGGAGCAGGACCTGGCCCAGGGCATCAATCTGCTGTACTTTTTGCCCACTGCCGCCTCCGCCCTGCTCTACCACAAGAAAAACGGCTACCTGGACAAGACCGCCGCCTGGCCCGCCATTCTCTTTGGACTGGCAGGCACGGCCCTGGCGGCCTGGCTTGCCACGTCGCTGGATGTAGGGCTGCTACGCAAGTGCTTCGGTGTGTTTTTGCTCTTCGTGGGCCTTCACGAATTGTTCCGCAAAAAGGCCAAATAGCCCTCCAAAATGAGAGAAGCCGCCACCGCGTCCACCTTCTCCTTGCGTTTTTTGCCCCGGTTGCCGGTCTCGGTGAGGATACGGTGGGCGTCCACAGTAGTCCGCCGCTCGTCCCAGAGGACCACCTCCATCCCCGAGACCTCCTCCACCAGCCGTGCAAAGTCCCGGTAGAGCGCGGCCCGGGGGCCCTCGGTGCCGTCCATGTTCCGGGGATAGCCCATCACCAGACGCTCCGCGCCCTGCTCCCGGGCCAGCCGGGCGATCTCCTGGACCACGAAGGGGGCGTTGTGGCTGTGGATAACGGTGGTATAGCCCGCCAAAAGGCCCATCGCGTCCGAAACAGCGATGCCCGTCCGGGCATCACCATAGTCAATGGCCAGTACTTTCATTTTTCACGCCTCCAACAAAAAGACTTGACAAACGGTTTTTCCTCAGGTAAACTATCCCTTACAAACGCGATGATAGGGAGAAAGACCTGTCCTTCCCTCTCCAGAGAGCCGGTGGTGGGTGCAAACCGGTGTGGGCGGCAGGTGTATCACTGGCCCTTGAGCGGTCCGCCTGAAACACAGTAGGGTGGAACGGGCGGCTCCGTTACCAGTCGAGGCTTTGCTAGAAGCCGGCGAGCGTTCCCAGGCGACTGGGGACGGAAACAGGGTGGTACCGCGTTAGATTTAACGCCCCTGACCAAGCCATTGGTCGGGGTTTTTTGTTGCCCACGGCCGAAAAAGGAGGAGTTTTCCCATGAAGCAGTCCTACGAAAAGTACATCCCCTTCCAGCCCATCGACCTGCCCGACCGCACCTGGCCCAATCAGCGCATCACCAAGGCCCCGGTGTGGTGCTCGGTGGACCTCCGGGACGGCAACCAGGCCCTGGTGGACCCCATGAACCTACAGGAGAAGCTGGAGTACTTCCACACCCTCATCGACATCGGCGTGAAGGAGATCGAGATCGGCTTCCCCTCCGCCAGCGAGACCGAGTATGAGATCTGCCGGGAGCTCATCGACGGCGGGCACATCCCCGACGACGTGACCATCCAGGTCCTGGTCCAGGCCCGGGAGCACCTGATCAAGAAGACCTTCGAGGCCATCAAGGGAGCCAAGCACATCATCTTCCACTTTTATAACTCCACCTCCACCCTCCAGCGCAAGGTGGTGTTCCACACCGATGTGGAGGGGGTGAAGAAGATCGCCGTGGACGCGGCCAAGCTCATCTATGACCTCTCTCAGGACGCCATCAAGGAAGGCATGGACCTTCGCTACGAGTATTCCCCCGAGAGCTTTATGGGCACGGAGATGGACGCGGCGGTGGACATCTGCGAGGCGGTCATCCAGGCCATCCACGCAACGCCTGAGCACCCCATTATCCTCAACCTGCCCACCACAGTGGAGAACTGCATCCCCTGCTACTTCGCCGACGAGATCGAGTATTTCATCCGCAAGTTGCCCTCTCGCAAGAGCGCCATCATCTCCCTCCACCCCCACAACGACCGGGGCGAGGGGGTGGCCACCGCCGAGATGGGCCTGCTGGCGGGGGCCGAGCGCATCGAGGCCACCCTCTTTGGCAACGGCGAGCGCACCGGCAACGTGGACATGGTGACCCTGGCCATGAATATGTACACCCAGGGCGTGGACCCGGAGCTGGACTTTCACGACATCAACAAGATCCGGGAGATGTACGAGCGGTGCACCAAGATGCCCGTAGGCGACCGCCAGCCCTACGCGGGCAAGCTGGTCTTCACCGCCTTCTCCGGCTCTCACCAAGACGCCATCAACAAAGGGACCCATTACATGAAGGAGAGCGGCACGGAGTATTGGGAGATCCCCTACCTGCCCATCGACCCCGCCGACCTGGGTCGGCAGTACGAGCCCATTATCCGCATCAACTCCCAGTCGGGCAAGGGCGGCGCGGCTTATGTGATGCAGCAGTCCTTTGGCTACGACATCCCCAAGGCCATGCAGCCTGAGTTCGGCCACATCGTCCAGGTGGAGACCGACCGGGTGGGCACCGAGCTCAAGCCCGATCAGGTCTTCGCCCTCTTTGACAAGGAGTACCTGTCCGCCCCCAAGACCTATCAACTGGAGCGCAGCCGCTTCTTGGAGGATACCAAGCACGGCGACGCAAGCTCAGTCACCTTTGACGGCGAGGTGAGCTACAAGGGCAAGACCATGTGGGTCACCGGCTCGGGCACCGGCCCCATCGACGCCTTCTTCAGCGCCCTCCATAGCCTGCCCGAGGGGGCCATCGACGGCTACCAGTTCGTGGACTACAAAGAGCATGCCATCGCCTCCGGCGCGGACACCCAGGCGGTGTGCTACATCCACCTGAAGGACCCCAAGGGCCGGGACGTGTTCGGCGTGGGCAAAAGCCACAACATCAACCGGGCCTCTCTCCGGGCCATCCTCTGCGCCATCAACCGCAGTCTGAAAAACTGAGTCAAAGGCATCAACGCCGTGGCCGTCCAGCTACTGGACGGCCACGGTTTTTTATTCCTCCAGCCCCAGGTGGCGCAGGCAGGAACGGTAGGTGTTTTCCATCAGCACAGCCCGGGTCATAGGCCCTACCCCGCCGGGCACCGGCGTGATGTACGAGCACTTTTCCGCCACAGCGTCAAAGTCCACATCGCCACAGAGCTTGCCCTCGGCATTGCGGTTCATGGCCACGTCGACCACCACCGCGCCCTCCTTGACCATATCTCCGGTCACCAGGCCGGTCTTGCCCACAGCGGATACCAAAATGTCCGCCGCGGCGCATTTTTTTGCCATGTCGGCTGTTTTGGAGTGGCAGACGGTGACGGTGCCGTTCTCCGCCAGCAGCAGCGCGGCCATAGGCTTACCCACGATGTTGGACCGGCCCAGCACCACGCACTCCTTCCCTGCCACCTGGATGCCGTATTCGTGGAGCAGCTCCATCACGCCGCCGGGCGTACAGGGCAAAAAGCCGCCCTTCTGCCCGGTGTAGAGCTTGCCCACGTTCACCGGGTGGAAACAGTCTACGTCCTTGTCAGGCACGATGGCGTCCAGCAGCGCGATAGCGTCCAGACCCTCCGGCAGAGGCAACTGGACCAAGATGCCGTCGATGTCGGCGCGCTGGTTGAGCTGGCCGATGAGCTCCAGCAGCTCTGCCTGGGACACCCCGGCGGGCATGGTGTACTCCTCGCTATAGAAGCCGCACTCGGCGCAGTCCTTTTTCTTGCCGTTGACGTAGGTCCGGCTGGCGGGGTCGTCCCCCACCAGGATCACTGCCAGACCCGGTTTGCGGGCAAGCCCGCTCACCTTTTCCTTCAATTCACCCTTCCGCTTCGCTGCCAGGGCCTTCCCGTCCAGGATCGTCATGGTGTTTCTCCTCCCTTTGATTGACATACAGCTCCTCCGGCGTGTGCTTTTTCACCGCCAGATGGTAGACCAAAAAACCGATGGCCCCGATCGCGCACACCCAGGCCAGCACCTGGCTGACCCGCAGGGGCACGCCGCCGATCTCCAAACCGAAGAAGGGCAGGTAATCTCGCCGCAGGCCCTCGATCCAGCCCCGGCCCACGCCGTACCAGGCCAGGTAGATGCAGAACATCTGGCCGTCGAACTTGCGCCAGCCCTTCTTGAGGACCCAGATCATAAGTACCAGCCCCACCAGGTTCCAAAGGCTCTCGTAGAGGAAGGTGGGGTGGACCTCCTGGAGCCCCAGGTAGGCGCCGGTGTTGCTGTCAAAGACGTTCTCCACCCCCATGCGCCAGGGGAGCGTGGTCTCGTAGCCGTAGGCCTCCACATTGACAAAGTTGCCCCAGCGGCCGATGGCCTGTCCGATGAGCAGTCCAAAGGAGCCCAGGTCCAGATAGGGCCCAATTTTTTCGTGGCGGACCTTACAGAAGACCACCACCGTGGCCACCGCCGCGATGACGCCGCCGTAGATGGCAAGGCCGCCGTCCCAAATGCGGATGGTGGCGGGCCAGTCGACGGCCCCCGAGGCGGTGCGAAACTCTCCCGTATCCCGGCTGAGGGCGGTCACCACATAGTAGGCCCGCGCGCCTAAAATGGCGATGGGCACGGCAAAGAGGAGCATATCCAGCAGACCGTCGCTGGTGAGACCGAACTGTCGGGTGCGCTTACAGCAAAACCACACCGCCAGCAAAAAGCCCCCGGCGATGATGATGCCGTACCAGTAGATGGGCTTTCCAAAGAGAGTAAAGGCCACCCGATCCAGGGTAAATTCCAGCCCCAGGCCGGGAAAGGTGACTGTGGAGGTCATTTCGTCCCCCCCTTTGGTGCGATGACCGCCAGGGCGTGACGCTCAGCGGTGAGATACCGGGCCACAAAGTCCCGCACATCCCGGGCGGTGATGGACTGGAAGACCTCCGGGAAGGTCAGGTACTCCACACCGTCAAAATAGCTCTGGGCCAGCTCCACGGCGGTGTTTTCAAAGGAATTGAGCTGGCTGACCATGCCGCCGTAGGCCGCCTTTTTGCACCGCTCAAAGCGCTCAGGCTCAAAGCCTTCCTCCGCCACCCGGCGGCACTCGGCCAAAACGGCGTCCCGGACCGCCTGGGGGTCCCGGCTCTCGCCGCCCAGAGCCAAAAAGGCGCAGCCAGGGTAGTCCTCGTAGCCGCAGGAGAAGGCCCGGTTGAGCAGGCCCTGGCCGTAGAGGCTGTTATAGAGCGGGCTGGAGTCCCCCGCCAGCAGGTCTCCGGCCAGGTCGCCGATGAGCTGGGCGCGCAGCCGAACCTGGCCGCTCTCCGGGGCAGGCAGCTTGAAACCCATCTGGAACAGGGGCGCGGCCACCTCCATGGAGCGGCGGGAATCATGGCTGACAGCGGTCTCCGGCTCGGCCTCGCCGTAGTCCCGCTCCGGGCTGCCCTTCCCTGCCCCGATGACCACCTTGGCCGCCAGGTCGAGGACCCGCTGGGGGTCCACATCGCCCACCACCGTCAGCACCATATTCCCCGGGTTATAGAAGGCCCCGTGGCAGGTGTAGAGGGTCTGGTACGTGATTTCCGCGATAGACGCCTGGGTGCCGGCGATGTGGGTGCGGATGGGATGGTGGGCATAAAGGCACTTCAAAAGGTCGTAAAACACCTCGGTCTCCGCCTCGTCGTCGCCCATGGCGATCTCCTGGCCGATGATGCCCTGCTCCTTGGCCACGCTCTCGGGGGTGAAATAGGGCTCGGTGACAAAGCCCAGCAGTGTCTTCAGATTTTCCTCAAAGCCCTGGGTACACTGGAAAAAATACCCGGTGATACCAAAGCTGGTAAAGGCGTTGGGGTCGGCGCCGTTGGCGGCCATGAGCTGCAGGGCGTTACCGTCCTTGGTGTCAAAGAGCTTGTGCTCCAAAAAGTGGGCCACCCCCGCGGGGGTATCCCGCCAGCCATCGGCGGTCTGGAATCGCATATCCAGTCCGCCGTAGCGGGTGGCGAAAAAGGCGAATTGCTTGCTGTAGCCCGGGCGCTTGTCCACAAAGATATGGAGCCCGTTGGGTAACTGACCATGGAAGAGGTCCATGCCCAGGCGTTCATAGCGTTTTTCCTCCATACCCTCAGCCCTCCTTCCCCATCAGGCGGTATACAGTGTCCAGCTCCAGCCCTTGGGCGATGGCCGCCACCTCCTCGGCGGTGACCTCCTCCGCCCGGCGGGCCAGCTCCTCCGGCGCGTCGTCCCAAACGCCGCTCACAGCGGCGGTCAGGCAGTACTGCTCCAGTTGGGCCCGGCTGTCGGCCACGCTCTTGTGGGCGTTGACTACGGCCTGCCGGGCGCTTTGCAGCTCCTCGGGCGTAAAGTCCCCAGCCTTCACGGCCTCCAACTGGGCCAGGATCTCATCCTGGGCCTCCTGCATTTTGTCGAACTCCACCCCTGAGGACACCGCGCACAGGCCCTTAAGACCGTCGGTGGAGGCGCTGGCGTAGTAGCAAAGGGAAAGCTTCTCGCGCACGTTCATAAAGAGCTTGGAGGTCGCCGTGCCGCCGTAGAGGGCGTTGAAGACCAGCAGGGCCGGGTAATCCTCCCGCCAGATGCTGGCCCCCTTGGTCCGAAAGCCCAGGCACAGCTTGCCCTGGGTCACGTCCAGGCGGTCCACCACCATCCTGGGCTCGTGGACGGCGGGGCGCTCCACCACCTGGCAGGCCAGCTCCACCGCCCTGCCCCGCAGCGGGACCAGAGCGTCCACCAGCGGCTTCAGCGCCCCCTTGACCCGCTCCACACCGGCGCTGCCGCAGTAGTGGAGCTCCAGAATGCCGTGGCTCAGCAGGTCCTGGTAGGCGGTCCAGGCGCTTCGGGCGGTGATGGCGGCGGCGTCCTCCTCCGCGCCCAGCCGGTCCACGCCGTAGGCCTCGCCCTTGCACATCTCCTGCACCAGCCGAAGCATGGCGTACTGCCGCTTGTCGTTCATCTGGGCCCGGATGGCCTGGAGGAGATTGTCCCGCTCGCCGGAGACGTATTCGGCCCGGAACGTACCGTCCCGCGTTATCGGCTTTAGTAGCAGCGCGCATAAAAGCTCCGCCGCGCTCTCCAGCACGGCCTCGCCCTCCAGGGTGTACGCGTCGTCCAGAAAGCTGCCGATGAGCCCTAAGCACTGGGTCTCCCCTTTCTTGCGCACCATGGGCTCCAGCACGCCGCCGTAGAGCTCATCCAGGCGGGTGCTGACGGCCTCCATGGTGGGCCATGCCTCGCAGCCCCGGCGCAAAATGTAAGGCACGATGGCGTTGACGGCGGCCCACTCCCGGGTCAGCGGGGTCAAAAAGGTGGCCGACAGCGTGGCGCTTTTGAACTTGGTGGTCTCAATGGCGGTGAGGAATACCCCAGGCGCCAGTTGTTCGCGTTTGAGCTCCATAGACCTGTCTCCTTTTTCCAAGGTAAAAATGTCTAAAAGGTATTATACTACATCTTGCCCAGTTTGGCACCTATTATTTTTTCAACCTGGTCCGGCTTGTCCAAGCCCCGGGTGAAAAGGAAGGGACGGCCGCGGAGCCGTCCCTTTTTGGTCTTATTTGTCGAAGGCGGGGTTCACGAAATACACGTTCTTCTGGTCCATCTTGTCCTTGGCCAGGGCAATGGCCTCGCCAAAGCGCTGGAAGTGGACCACCTCGCGCTCGCGCAGGAACCGGATCACGTCGTTGACATCGGGGTCGTCGCTGAGGCGCAGGATGTTGTCGTAGGTCACACGGGCCTTCTGCTCGGCGGCCAGGTCCTCGGTGAGGTCGGCGATGACATCACCCTTTACCGCCATGGAGGCCGCGCTGTACGGGAAGCCGGAGGCGGCAGTGGGATAGACGCCGGTGGTGCGGTCCACGAAGTAGGTGTCAAAGCCGGCGGTCTTGATCTGCTCATCGCTGAGCTTGCGGGTGAGCTGATGGACGATAGCGCCGATCATCTCCAAATGGCCCAGCTCCTCGGTGCCGATGTCGGTCAAAAGGCCCTTGAGTTCGGGATAGGGCATGGAAAAGCGCTGGGAGAGATAGCGCAGGGACGCGCCCAGCTCGCCGTCGGGCCCACCGTACTGGCTGATGATGACGCTGGCCAGCTTGGGGTTCACGTTTTTGATGCGCACGGGATATTGCAGCTTTTTCTCGTAGATAAACATTTATTTGTCCCCTCCTTCCTGATAGTTCCAGGGCCAGGGGTCGCGCAGCCAGTCCCAATTCTTGGACTGGGCGGTAGCGGTTTGGGTAATGGGGCCGTAGGTCTGCTCGTAGCGGGCCCGGCCCTCTTTCTCCAACGCGGCGTACTGCCGGTAGAGCTCCATGGCCTGGGCGTCGTCCTGGTGGGTGTCCAGATAGAGCCCCAGTTCCACCAGCACGAACTCCAGGGCCTGGAGCTCGGTCAGCGGGGTCATGGGGACGTTGGCGGCCTTGGCCTTGAGCTTGAAGGGCAGGTTCAAGCCGGGAAAGAGCGTTCCGTTTTCCAGGGCCTCGGCGTGGTCGTACTTCTTGGGGTCCTTCTGCTGGAAGGGCACATAGGGCACGGCCAGCGGGGCGCAGGCGGGCATGATGCCGTTGGCGTCACCGCAGACGGCAAGCATGTCCTCCACGGGCTTGTCGGGCTTGGGATACACAGTCATTCCTCCTTTGTTGGCGGGGGCTCACGCCCTCGTTATTCCATTCTATGCGCCAGGATTTTTGGAGAAACGACTTTGCAAGGGACGGGCGGATATGTTATAATCTTGGATAGTCTAGTTCTCCTCCCCTTCTCATAGCCTTTTGGGAAGGAGGCGAGGGAATTGACCCAAAGCGCGCTGTGGAAAATTTTATCGCTGGCGGCCCTGGGACTACTGGGGGCCCTGGGGGTCTGGCTGTTGAGCCAAGGACCTGCCGCCGCCACCATTGCCGCTACGCCGCGGCCCACCGTGGTCATCGATCCGGGCCACGGCGGCGAGGACGGCGGCGCGGTGGCCGCCGACGGCACGGTGGAGAGTGCCATCAATCTGGCGGTGGCCCAGCGGCTGGACGCCATCCTCACCTTCTGGGGCCAGGACACCCAGCTGCTCCGAAGCGAGGATATCTCCCTCCACGACCCCGGCTGCCAGACCATCCGCCAAAAGAAGGTCAGCGATATCCACAACCGGGTGGCGGCGGTGAACGCCCTGCCCGACCCACGGCTCATCAGCATCCACCAAAATCACTTTACTCAGAGCAAATACCACGGCGCTCAGGTCTTCTACGCCGGCGGCCCACTGGGCCAGCCCTGGGCCAAGGCCACTCAGGACAACTTACGCTCCTGTCTGGACCCTGCGAACAGCAGAGTAGAAAAGCCCGTCAGCCACGATGTCTATTTGATGAACCACATCACCTGTCCCGCCATTTTGGTGGAGTGCGGCTTCCTCTCCAATCCCGAGGAGTGCGCCAAGCTCCAGGACCCACAGTATCAAACCGCTCTGGCCGCCGTGGTGGCGGCCTCCTATCTCCAATACACCAACGAGGAAGGGGAATCCGCCCATGTCTCCCAAAGCGAAACGGGTCTTCTACTGCACGGAATGCGGTAATGAGACCCCCAAATGGCAGGGCCAGTGCTCCGCCTGCGGGGCCTGGAACACCATCGTGGAGCAGCCTGCCGAGGTGACGGCCAAGAAGGCCGCCTCACCCCGGAGGACAAGTCTGGGCGCGGGGCTGAACCGCCCCAAGGCCATCCAGGACGTGGAGACCACCGACGAGCTTCGCTTCAACACCGGCATGGACGAACTGGACCGGGTGCTGGGCGGCGGCGCGGTGAAGGGCTCGCTGGTGCTGGTAGGCGGCGCGCCGGGCATCGGCAAGTCCACGCTGATGCTGCAGATCTGCGACAGCCTGTGCCGCTTCGCCAACGTGCTGTATGTATCTGGAGAAGAATCTGCCCGTCAAATAAAACTCCGGGCCGAGCGGCTGAAGGTCCGTAGCGAGGGGCTCTACCTCCTCAGCGAGACCAATTTGGAGGACGTGATCGAAAGCGTCAATGAACTCAAGCCCGACGTGCTCATCGTGGACTCCATCCAGACCATGTACAACGGCGACGCCTCCGCCTCTCCGGGCAGCGTGGGCCAGGTCAAGGAGTGTACCATGGCGCTGATGCAGTTGGCCAAGGGCCAGGGCATCACCGTCTTTGTCATCGGCCACATCAACAAAGAGGGCTCTCTGGCGGGACCCAAGGTGCTGGAGCACATGGTGGACTGCGTGCTGCTCTTTGAGGGCGAGGAGCATATGTCCCACCGCATCCTGCGGGCCGCCAAGAACCGCTTTGGGGCCACCAACGAGATCGGCGTGTTCGAGATGGGCGACGAGGGTCTTGTAGAGGTCCCCAATCCTTCGGAGGCGCTGCTCTCGGGCCGGCCTCAGGACACCCCGGGCACCTGCGTCACCTGCGTGATGGAGGGAGCAAGGCCCGTGCTGGCGGAGATCCAGGCCCTGGTGGTCCCCAGCGGCTACGGCAACGCCCGGCGCACCAGCAACGGCTTTGACTACAACCGGGCCATGCTGCTGCTGGCGGTGCTGGAAAAGCGGGGCGGACTGATGGTCAACGGCTGCGACGCTTATTTGAACGTCATCGGCGGGCTGTGGGTGGGCGAGCCTGCCGCCGACCTGGCCGCCATCATCGCCCTGGCCTCCAGCTTCCGGGACAAGAACGTCCCCGGCGACCTGGCCGCCGTGGGCGAGGTGGGCCTTACCGGGGAACTTCGAAGCGTCAACTCCCTGTCCCAGCGGCTGGCGGAGATCCAGCGCCTGGGCTTTACCAAGTGCCTCATCCCCGCGCGCAGTCACGGCAAGCTGGTAGAGCCCCCGGGGCTACAGCTCATCCGCGTCCGCAATATCCGCGAGGCCCTGGCCGCCATTTTGTGACGATAAGGGCACATAATTGACGCAAGGGTGCTCCTCGCTGGGCTGGCCGGTGGACATGGCCCGTTTGAGATGGCAATAGCCGTCTTTTTGATAGAGACAATCGCTGGTACAGCCGATCAAGCTCATAAAAGCGTTCACCACCTGTGCCCAGTATGGCCCGCAAAAGAAAAAATATGTTGGAGGAAGGCCCATGAAGCTGCTCTTTGTCTGCCACGGCAATATCTGCCGCAGTCCCATGGCGGAATTTTATGCGAAGGCCCTGGCAAGTCAGGAAGGTATCGCAGACCGGCTCTATATCGCATCCGCCGCCACCAGCGCGGAGGAGCTGGGCAACGGCGTCTATCCTCCGGCCCGGCGCAAGCTCCATGAGCACGGCATCGACTGCGCCGGACACGCCGCGCGGCAACTGACAAAAGCCGACTATGCCCGCTGGGACCTGATCGTGGGCATGGACAGCGCAAATCTGCGCAATATGACCCGGCTTTTCGGCGGCGACCCTGGGGACAAACTCCGGCTGCTGCTGGACTTTACCGGCCGTCCTGGCGACGTGGCCGACCCCTGGTACACCGGGGATTTTGAGGCCACCTGGCGGGATGTGACCGAGGGCTGCGCGGGCATTTTTGACCACCTGAGAAAAGAGGGCAAGCTATGAGAGACATCCTTCCCGGAGAAAAGTACCTCCACTTCAAAAACAAGCTCTACCAAGTCCTGGCCATCGCCCGCCACTCCGAGACCATGGAGCCTTTGGTGGTCTACCAGGCCCTCTATGGCGACTATGGCGTGTACGTCCGGCCCTACGAGATGTTCGCCTCGGAGGTGGACCGGGCCAAGTACCCTGACGTGACGCAAAAATACCGTTTCGCCCATGTCAAGCCCACCGAGGGTGGGCTTGAGCTCTTGGACGACTAAAAAACGGTGTGACCCTTGGTGGGTCACACCGTTTTCTTATCCGTTGTAATACTCCTCTCGAAGTCCCCGCCAGTAGGCCCGGTCCTCATCGGTGATGGCGCGCAGGACCCGGCAAGGGTTGCCCGCCGCCACCACGTGGTCGGGGATGTCCCGGGTCACCACGCTGCCTGAGCCGATGACCACGTCGCTGCCAATGGTCACGCCGGGGTTGATGACCACGTTGCCGCCCACCCACACGTCGTCGCCGATGGTGATGGCCTTGCCGTACTCCAACTCCTCGTTGCGGACCCCCGCGTCGATGGGGTGCCCCGCTGTATAGACCCCCACCCGAGGGGCGAAGAACACATGGCTGCCGATGGTCACCGGGGCCACGTCCAGGATGACGCAGTCGAAGTTGGCGTAAAAGCCGTCGCCCACGGTGATATTACAGCCGTAATCGCATCGGAAGGTGGGCTCGATGTACGTCCCACGGCCCATGCCGCCCAAGAGCTGGCCCAGCAGCTCTCTTCTCCGGTCCTGCTCCTCCTCGGTGGTGGCGTTATAGAGCCTGGTGAGCCGCCGGGCCCGCTGCCGGGCCGCCGCCAGCTCCGGGTCGTCCGCCCGGTAGAGCGCCCCGGACAGCATTCGTTCTTTTTCTGTCATGCCTGTCCCTCCTCCAGAATTTTCACAAGGTCCTCCTCGCTGAGGACGCTCACGCCCAGCTCGTTGGCCTTTTGGAGCTTACTGCCGGCGGCCTCGCCGGCCACCACGTAGCTGGTCTTTTTGCTCACCGAGCCAGAGACCTTGGCCCCCAGGGCCTCCAGCCTTTCCGTAGCCTCCTTGCGGGTAAAGTGGGTCAGCTCCCCGGTGAGGACGAAGGTCTGCCCCGCCAGGGCGGTGCCTACCGGCTCCAGGGTGCTGACGGTGTTCACCCCGGCCTCCCGCAGCCGGGCGATGAGGTGGCGGGATTGGTCGCTCCCCAGCCACTCCAACAGGCTCTGGGCGGTGATCTCCCCCACGTCGGGGACGGCGGTGAGCTCCTCCAAGGTGGCCCGCTCCAAGGCTTCCAGGGAGCCAAAATGCTGGGCCAGCACCTTACCCGCCTTCTGGCCCACCTGGCGGATACCGAAGGCGAAGAGCAGCCGGGACAGGTCCCGGTCCTTGGAGTTTTCAATGGCTTGGAGCAGGTTTTGGGCCGACTTTTTGCCCATGCGCTCCAGGGCCGCTACGTCGCTCAGGCGCAGGAAGTAGAGGTCCCCGGGGGTGCGGATGAGCCCGGCGCTCACCAAAGCCTCCACCACCGCGTCACCCAGGCCCTCGATGTCCATAGCGTCCCGGCTGGCGAAGTGGGCGATGGTCCGTAGAAGCTGGGCCGGGCACTCCGCTCCGGTGCAACGGATGTGGGCCCCGTCCTCGTCCCGCTCCACGTGGGCGCCGCAGACGGGGCAGGTCTCGGGCAGATGGTAGGGCGCGGCGTCCGCCGGACGCTTTTCCTTCAAAACGGACACCACCTCGGGGATGATCTCCCCGGCCTTTCGCACCAGCACGGTATCGCCGATGCGGATATCCTTTTCCGTGATGTAGTCCTGGTTGTGGAGGGTCACGTTCTGCACTGTGGTCCCCGCCAGCCGCACCGGCTCCACCACCGCCTTGGGGGTCAGCACCCCGGTGCGACCCACCTGGACGATGATGTCCAGCACCTTGGAGGGCTTCTCCTCAGGGGGGTACTTGTAGGCCGCCGCCCAGCGGGGAAATTTGGCGGTAGAACCCAGGGCCGCGCGGTCTGACAAGGTATTTACCTTGACCACCGCCCCGTCGATGTCGAAGTCATAGCGGTCCCGGTTCTCGCCGATGTCGGCGATATATTGGCCGCACTGCTCCACGCTCTGGCACAGGGTATAGGGGATCACCTTGAAGCGCTGGCTCTTGAGGTAATCCAGAGTCTCGGCGTGGGTGGAAAACGCCTTCCCTTCGGCATATTGGATGTTGAAGGCCAAAATGCTCAGCTGCCGCTGGGCGGCGATCTTAGGGTCCAGCTGCCGCAGCGACCCGGCGGCGGCGTTGCGGGGGTTGGCGAAAAGGGCCTTCCCCGCCGCCTCCCGCTGGGCGTTGAGCTTGTGGAAGACGGATTTGGGCATGTAGACCTCGCCCCGGACGATGAGCCTGGGCAGGGCCTCGGGCAGACGCAGCGGGATGGCCTGGATGGTGCGGAGATTCTCGGTCACGTCCTCCCCCACCTGGCCGTCGCCCCGGGTGGCCCCCCGGACAAAGAGGCCGTTTTCGTACTCCAGGGCCACGGAAAGGCCGTCCACCTTGGGCTCCACGTCGTACTCCGGGTGGTCCACTACCCCGGCTACCCGCTGGCCAAACTCCGCCAGCTCCTCCAAGGAGAACACGTCCTGCAGGCTCTCCAGGGGCACCTGGTGGGTCACAGGCTGGAACTTGTCCAGCGCCTGTCCCCCCACCCGCTGGGTGGGAGAATCGGGGGTCACCAGCTCCGGGTGGGCCTCCTCCAGCTTTTCCAGCTCCCGGAGGGCCATGTCGTAATCATAGTCGCTGGCGGTGGGCTTGTCCAGCACATAGTATTCGTAGCTCCACTGCTCCAGCCTGTCCCGTAGGGCTCGGATCTCCTGTTTCACGTCCATGTTGAGACCTCCCGTACCTTACAGATTTCCGCCGCTCTAGGCCACAGCCGCCGAAAGAGGCGGTAGAGCCCATAGCCCGCCAGGGCCCCGGCAGTGTTCAAGATCACATCGTCGATGTCGGTGAAGCGTCCGATGAAAAACTGGGTGAACTCAATGGTAAACGAGGCCCAAAAGCCTACCAGCAGGGACTTCCACCTCCGCCAACGTCTCCACAGCAGGGCTGGAAAAAAACCCAGGGGCATGAACATGACGATATTGCCCAGTAGCAAAAGCCAAAGCTGCGCCCGCACATAGGGCCGCTCCACCGCCCAGGCCCGGAACACCCGGGCGATCTCCTGAAAAGGCGTGAGCATCTCGGGCAGCATCTCCAACCGCTCCACGATCTCCGGCCAGGAGCGGTAGCCGTCCCACAGCCCGCCGCCGTAGCGCAGCCGGGAGAAGTCCCAAAAGCCGCCGGGAAAGAGGGTCAGGGCCGCCAGCCCCGCGCAGAAGGCCACAAAGAAGGCCAAAACTACCTCTCGGGCCCGGGAACTGGCCAGCCCCAGCCGGGCCAGGCGGCGCTTGCGCCACGGGCGGCAGACAAAGAGCACCCCCAGGGCCACCAAGGCCAGGGGCAGCATCTCCGTAAGATACCACCATATCCGCATGAGCAGTCTTTCCATTGGTAAAATTCCTCTCTGCGCGCGTTATGCTCCATCCTCCCCGCCCCGGTCGGGCAGCAGCACCTCAAAGCGCAGGGAAAAGGAAAAGCCGATGCTGTTGCGCTCTCGGACCGTGCTTTCCACCGCTGGGGCCGTCGCCGTGGACGGCTGTCCCCGGCCCAGCCAGCCCATGGCCAGCACCGTCAGCGCCGCGCCCACCAACAAGCTCAGCAGCCAGCCCTGCCAAGGCCGCTCCTCCACGGGCCTCACCTCCCCCAAAAGGCTATGCCCGGGGAGGGATGTCCCATGTATCAGCCCAGCAGCTCTTGTGCCGCCAGCAGGATGCCCAGCTTGCCCGATTCAAAAGTCAGCCCGCCCTGAAGGTAGACGGTGTAGGGCTCGCGCATGGGCGCGTCGCAGGAGAGCTCGATGGACGCTCCCTGCATGAAGGCCCCGGCGGCCATGATGACCTGGCTGTCGTAGCCGGGCATGTCCCAGGGCTCGGGGGTCACGTAGGAATCCACCGGCGCGCCAAGCTGGATGCCCCGGCAGAATTTTTTCACCGCCTCGGGGCTTTTCAGGTGGAGCATTTGGATGATGTCGTGGCGGGTCTCGTCGCTTCTGGGGTCCACCTCATAGCCCAAGAGCTCCATCATCCGGGCCCCAAAAAGGGCGGTCTTCACCGCCTGGGCGGTGACGTGAGGGGCCAGGAAAAGGCCCTGATAAAGGCTCCGGCTGTGGCCCAGGGTGCAGCCGCACTCCTTGCCGATGCCCGGGGCGGTGAGCCGCGCGGCGGCCCCTTCGATGAGGTCGGCCCGGCCCGCCAGGTAGCCGCCGGTGGGGGCCAGCCCGCCGCCGGGATTTTTGATAAGGGAACCTACCACCAGGTCGGCTCCCACTTGCGTCGGCTCCAGCTCCTCCACAAACTCGCCGTAGCAGTTGTCCACCAAAATGGCGATGTGGGGGTTGGCCTCCCGGATGGCGGCGCACATCCGGCCGATGTCCTCCACGGAAAGAGACTTCCGGGTGGCATAGCCCCGGCTGCGCTGGATCAAAATGGCCTTGGCATGGGGCTGTTTGACCGCCTGGGCCATAGCCGCCAGGTCGGGCTTGTTGTCCGTGAGCTCCACCTGGCAGTAGTCCACGCCGTACTCCCGCAGCGAGCCCGGGCCCTTGTCGGTCACGCCGATCACGCCCAGCATGGTGTCGTAGGGCGCGCCCACACCGGAGATGAGCAGGTCTCCGGGCCGCAGACAGCCGAAGAGGGCGGCGGTGATGGCGTGGGTGCCGTTGACAAAGTTCAGGCGTACCAGTGCGTCCTGGGTGCCGAAGAGTTGGGCGTAGATGGCCTCCAGCTTGTCCCGGCCCACGTCGTCATAGCCGTAGCCCGTGGTGCCCACGAAGTCTCCCTCGGAGACCCTGTGGTCCTGAAAGGCGGCCAGCACCTTGGCGGTATTGGCCTGGGCCACCGCGTCCACATGGGCGAACTGGCCCTTCAAATCGGCCTCCGCCTGGGCCGCCAGGTCCCAAAGGCGGTTTTCTATCTGTAAAGCCATGATCTTTTACCCTCCTACGCGCTCCAGGGCGGGCAGCTCCTCCTGGGCGAAGGCCGCCAGCAGCTCGGCGCAGTCGGTCACGTCGCTGAGGGCCACCGATTCCTGGGGGGTGTGGGTGTACCGGCAGGGGATGGAAACGCCGCCGGTGACCACGCCGGCGCGGCTTTTATGGATGGCCCCGCCGTCGGTGCCGCCACAGTCCATCACGTCCATCTGCCAGTGGAGTTTACGCTCCTTGGCCAGCTCCCGGAGACGCTCCACCATCTGGGGGTGACTGATCACCGCCCGGTCCATGACCTTGATGGCCGCGCCGCCGCCCAGGACGCTGGAGCAGGTGTGTTTGCTGCCGGGCAGATCGTCGGAATCGGTCACGTCCACCACCACCGCGTAGTCCGGGTCGATGGCGAAGGCCGCCGTCTGCGCGCCCCGCAGTCCCACCTCCTCCTGGGTGGAGAAAACAAAGTAGAGGTCGTTGGGGCTGTCCTGGACCCGCTCCAGGGCCATCAGCAGGGCCACGCAGCAGATGCGGTCGTCCAGGTAGGGCCCGAAGATGGAGCGGCCACTGAGGTAGGTTGGGGTGTGGTAGACCGCCATATCCCCTACCTGGACCCGGGCCCGGGCGTCGGCGGCATCCACCGCGCCGATGTCCACAAAGAGCTGGCCCAGCTCCAGCTTCTTGTCGCTGTCCAGGCCGTCCTCAGCCTGGAGCGTACCCAGAACTCCGTTGGCAAAGCGCACGGGCGTACCAAGAACGTCCCTGGCCTCTATCCCGCCAATGGCTCCAACGCGTAAAAGGCCACTGTCCTCCAGATGGGTGACCATGAAGCCGATGGAGTCCATGTGGGCGCACAGCATGACCTTCGGCCCGGGACCCTTTTTGTGGACGATGAGGTTGCCCATCACGTCGGTGGCGATCTCGTCGGCGTAAGGCTCGGCCAGGGCCCGGAGCTTTTCCGCCACACGCCGCTCCTGGCCCGAGGGGCCAAAGCGGCTGTTGATGGCCTGTAATGCCTCCAATACGTTCATTTCTGCGCTCCTCCTTCCATCTGGGCCCGGGCGGCGATGAAGCGCCGGGCCAGCTTTAGCATATTCTCGCAATCGTCCAAACTGACCACGCTGGTGGGGGCGTGGAGATACCGCACCGGCGCGGACACAGCGCACACCCGAACGCCCGCGCGGCTTCGCTGGACGGCCTTGGCGTCATTTCCTCCGGCGATGAGCTCCTTGGTCTGCCAGGGGATGGCGTTATCCTCACAAAGGCTCCGCAACTGCTCAAAAAGGGCTCTATCATAGATGGTGGCGCTGTCGATCTGGGAGATGACAGGCCCTTGGCCCAGACGGCATACCCGCTTGTGCGCCTCCACACCAGGGAGGTCGGCAGCGGTGGTGGCCTCCAGCACCATACAGACCTCCGGTTTAACGGAGAAGGCGGCTCCAAAGGCCCCCCGGGTGCCCACCTCCTCCTGCACCGTAAACGCGAAGGTGACATCCATAGGGAGGTCTTCACATAGGAGCTCTAAGAGGATGGCGCAGCCCAGGCGGTCGTCAATGGCCTTGGCCTTAAAAAGGCCGTTGCCGAACTCCAAAGCATCGTCTTGGAAGACGCAGATATCGCCTACCTCCACCAGGCCCACGGCCTCTTCGGCGCTCCGGGCTCCGATGTCGATATAGAACTCGTCCAGCCTGGCCACCTTTTTTCGCTCCTCGGCGGTGGTGAGGTGGATGGCCTGGAGCCCAATAACGCCGGGGACGCGGCTTGGGCCCACCCACACGGGCTTGCCGATAAGCACCCGGCGGTCGACGCCGCCTACGGTGTCGAATTTGAGGAAGCCCTCGTCGGTGACGCGCTTGACCATCAGCCCCACCTCGTCCATGTGGGCGCAGAGCATGAGGGCCTCGGGGGTGCTTTTTACGCCTTTTTTGAAGCAGATCAGGTTACCCAGCGTGTCGACGCGGACCTCTGCCCCGGCGGCTTGGGCACGCTGGCGCAGCCAGGAACGGACTTCCTCCTCGGCACTGGACACCCCAGGCAGGGCGCACAGCGTGGCTAAGGTATCCTTTAGCATATCGTCCCCGCCTCCTTCCCCAGGTCCCGGACAAAGGCGCACAGCAAGGACACCAGCCGCTCCAAGTCCCCTCTGCTGACGACCTCCACCGGCGTGTGCATATAGCGAAGGGGCAGGCTCACCACGCTGGTGGCCACGCCCTCGCGGCACACCTGCATCCCCCAGGCGTTGGTCCCGGTGTTGCCCGTCATCACCTCTAATTGATAGGGGATCTCCAACGCTTTGGCCTTGTCCTTCATGCGCTGGGTCATCCAGGTGGTCATGTTGGGTCCCACGCCGATGGCGGGCCCGCCGTCCAAGAAGCAGGCCCGGTCGCCGGGGTTCTTCACGTCCGGCGTGGCCCCATGGGTCACATCCACCGCCACGCAATAGTCGGGATCAATGGCAAAGGTGCCGCACATGGCCCCCGCCCCGGAGACCTCCTCCCGGGTAGAGCCCATGAAGTAAACGTCCACGTCCAGCTCCACACCCTTCAATGCCTGGGCGCATAAAAGCAGCGCGGTAAAGCAGGAGCGGTCATCCAGGCTCTTGCCGCAGATACGGTCCTCCCCCAACGGGAAACAGCCGCAGCGGTAGGTGACGGGGGTGCCCACCGGGATGCGCGCCTGTGCCTCAGCCTGGGTCAGGCCCACATCGATATAGAGCTTGTCCACCGTTATGGCCTTATTCTGCTCCGCGCCGCTTTGCACATGGGGCGGCAGGCAGGTCACCACGCCGAAGATGGGCGGGTCGGCAAGCACCGTCACCTCCCGGTCGGGCAGCATCCGAGGGTCCACGCCGCCGATGGCGGTAAAGCGCAAAAAACCCTCCTCATGGCCGGTGACCATGAGGCCGATCTCGTCCAAATGGGCGTCCAACAAGAGCCGCTTGGCGTCTTTTTTGCCACAGCGGCGCACCCCCAGCAGATTGCCCATGGGGTCCACCCAGGTCTCGTCCACCAAGGGCTCCAAAAGCGCCCGGGCCGCCTGGGCCACGCTCTGCTCAAAGCCCGACGGCCCCTGCTGGGAGGCCAGAGCGTCCAGCGCGTTCCAAAGGTCCAAGTCTGTCACTCCCTCTCCTTGAGCCGGGCCACCAGCTCCTTGAATACCCGGCCCCGCTCCATAAAATTCTTGAACCGGTCAAAGGCCGCGCAGGCCGGGCTGAGGATGACCACGTCGCCCTCCCCCGCTGCGGCGTAGGCCGCCTCCACCGCCCCGTGGAGGTCCTCGGTCTCCACGATAGGAGTGGCCGAGGGATCGTAGCCCGGGGCTTGCTCCACGCAATCGCGTATCTTTTGGGCGGTGTCTCCTGTCAAAATAAGGAGCTTGACGTGCTCCACGATCTCAGGGCCCAGCACGTCGAAGGGAATGTGCTTATCATAGCCCCCGGCGATGAGGATGAGCCTTTGATCGAAGGAGCGCAGGCCCGCGATGGTGCGGGAGGGACTGGTGCCGATGGAGTCGTTGTACCACCGCGCGCCCTTTATCACGCCGCACAGCTCGATGCGGTGCTCCACGCCGCCAAAGCTCCGGGCGAAGTCCCGGATGACCTCTCCGCTCACCTGCTCCTTCACCGCGGCGATGGCCGCCATATAGTTTTCCACATTGTGCTCGCCGGGAAGCAGGATGTCGGAGCGCTCCAAAATCGCCCGCTGGCCCGCTCCGTCCCGGACCCAGATGGCTCCGTCCCGGCAAAAAACGGCCTCCCCCTGGGGCGTGCCCTGGCGGCTGAACCAGACCACCTGGCCCGGGGCTTTGGGGGCAAAGGCAGCGGCGGTGGGGTTGTCAAAGTTCAAGATCACCCGGTCCTCCGGTCCTTGGTAGGCCAGGATGTTGCCCTTGGCCGCCACATATTCGTCCATGTCGGTGTGCTTGTCCAGATGGTTGGGGGCCAGGTTGGTGACCACGGCGATGTGGGGGCTCTGGGTCATGGTCATGAGCTGGAAGGAACTGAGCTCCAGCACCACACGGTGGCTTTCCTCCATCTCGTCCACCTTGTCCAACAAGGGCGTGCCAATGTTGCCGCCCACCCAGACGGTATAGCCCGCGGCCTTCAGGAGCCCGGCAATGATGCTGGTGGTGGTGGTCTTGCCGTCGCTGCCCGTCACGGCGATGATGGGACAGGGGCACAGCCGGAAAAAGGCCTCCATCTCCGAGGTGAGGACGCTGCCCCGCTCCACCGCGGCGGCCAACTGGGGCGTGTGGGGCATAATACCCGGGGAACGGAAGATCACGTCCTCCGTCAACTCCTCCAGATAGTCCTCCCCCAGCCGCAGACGGACTCCCTGGCGCTCCCACCGCTCTACCAAAGCGGCGTCGAAGCCCTGGCGAGGGCTCTTGTCCCGGACGGTCACAGCCACGCCGCTGGCCAGCAAGAGCTCGATGAGAGGCTTATTGCTCACACCGGCTCCAAGGACCGCCACCGTTTTCCCTTGAACTGTATGAAAATACTCTTTCAGACGCCCTTGCATCGCTTTCCCTCATTTCCAAAAACATACCAATGTATTATACCCCAACGAAAGTGATTTGACAAGGCTGGAAAGAAAGGCTAAAATAGAAACCAGCAAGCAAGCTGGACAGCCGCGTGGGCGTCTCCAAAGGGTCGCCCATGAGGAAAGTCCGGGCTCCGCAGGGCAAGGATAACGGGTAACGCCCGCCGGGGGTGACCCCAGGAAAAGTGCAACAGAGATATACCGCCGGCGAAGGACGCTCCTCCGGGAGCGCACCCGCCGGTAAGGGTGGAAAGGCGGAGGTAAGAGCCCGCCCGATGGACTGGTGACAGCCCACCGCTGTAAACTCTATCCGGAGCAACGCCGTGGAGGGACATATGGCTGGCCCGGCCGTCCCGAGGAGGCGGCTTGAGCGCGTTGGCAACAGCGCGCCTAGATAGATGGCTGTCTTAAAGGACAGAACCCGGCTTACAGGCTTGCTTGCTCTCGTGACTTACCCGGGGCCCCGCCCCGCACATTTTACGCATGGAGGTGCTTTTTCATGGCAAAGGCCTTTGCCAGCATCCTGACCGCGTCGGTCACAGCTCTGTCGCTGATCCTGGGCGCATGCCAGTCCCCCGGCCCCGAGGCCTACGGCCCGGAGGGCTATGACTACACAAGCCCCGTGCCCGAGGGCGACCTGCTGGGCGACGAGTGGTTCGACGATAGCTGTATCATCGGCCACTCGCTGATGGAGGGCTTCGAGGGCTTCGCCAAGGTCAAGTCCAACATCCACTACTTCACCTCCACCGGCCTCTCCGCCGCCGGGGCGCTGAGCTACAAGAAGTTCGACCTGCCCACCGGCGGCACGGGCACGCTGGAAAAGGGCCTGGGCCAGGCGGAGTTCAGCAAGGTCTATATCATGCTGGGGATCAACGAGATCAGCACCTCTGCCAGCTCCTACAAGGAGAACATGGGCGAGATCATCGACGCGGTGCGGGAAGCCCAAGGCGAGGACGTGCCCATCTACCTCCTCAACATCATGCCCACCACCCGCAACAAATCCAACGCCGGGCCCTTCAACAAGAAAAACGTCACCCGGCTCAACGACGCGCTGCTGGAGGTGGCCGAGGACAAGATGTGCTTCTATGTAGACCTCTACTCCTGCTTTGCCGACAGTGAGGGCTACCTCCCCTCGGAGAAGTCCACCGACGGCGTTCACATCACCGCCGGACAGTACCAGGTCATGGCAGATTATATCAAATCCCACACGGTCCAGTGACCCATCAAGGGCGGCCCTTTCCGGGGCCGCCCATTTATATGAGCTCCGTCTTTGCTGAGGCAGTCTGCAACCCAGCAGGCGGAGTTATTTTGGCTCCGTCTATACCGCCTTTTAAGCCCAACCCAGGGCCAGGCAGAGCAGATGGAAGCCGCCGCAGACCACTACGCCGCAGACGGTGGGGATGGCCACGCTCAAAGCGGTCCACCGCCACGAGCCCGTCTCCTTGCGGATGGTGAGGCAGGTGGTGGCGCAGGGCCAGTGGAGCAGCGAGAACAAGATCACGCTCACCGCCGTGGTCCAGGTCCAGCCGTTGGCGGTGAAGACCGCCAGCACCGCCCCACCCTCCAGCTCCAAAAGGCAGCCCTGAG
>DBFBGR010000020.1:0-47006 GCA_048201935.1 Oscillospiraceae bacterium
AATTGCATAAAAAAGGGAAAATATTTTCCGTGGACGTGAAAAAAATTCCAAAAAGTCCTTGCAATTCCGCCGTGGACAGGCTATACTAGGGGTGTGTAGTGGGACAAAGTGGGGGATAAGTGCCCCCTTTTGGAGGAAAATGGAGCAAAGGAGGGGAGGCCCATGGGCAGTATCACCGGCACGTTCGAGCGCAGTCTGGACGCCAAGGACAGGCTCATGCTCCCCGCCCGGCTCCAGGATGACCTGGGCGCGGAATGCTACCTGACCATGGGTGTGGACCGCTGCCTGGCCCTCTACCCCGAGGCTAGCTGGCAGGTGTTCACCGAGAAATTCGCCAGCTTGCCGGTGAGCCAGGGCCGGAAGATGCGGCCCTTGTTCGCCAACGCCGTCAAGTGCCGCCCCGACTCCCAGGGCCGCATCAGTATCCCGGCCCGGCTCAAGACCTACGCGGGCATCGGCAAGGACGTGGCCATCATCGGCGTGCATAACCGCGCGGAGATCTGGGACCTGGATAGCTGGCGCTCCAGCGACGAGGAGATGACCCCGGAGCGGATGGCGGAGCTCATGGAGGCTCTGGACTACTGATGGAGGGCAACCTGGGCCACGAGAGCGTACTGCTCCACGAGTGTATCGACGCGCTGAACATCCGCCCCGATGGGGTGTATGTAGACGGCACCCTGGGCCGGGCGGGCCACTCGCTGGAGATCGTAAAACGATTGACCACAGGCCGTCTCATCGGCATCGACCGGGACATGGCGGCCCTGGAGGCCGCACCGACGCGGCTGGCGGGGCACATGGATAAGGTAACGCTGGTCCAAGGCAACTTTGCCGACCTGGATGCGCTGCTCAGCGAGGCTGGGGTGGACAAGGCCGACGGCATGCTCTTTGACCTGGGGGTGTCTTCGCCCCAACTGGACGACCCCAGCCGGGGATTTTCCTATATGCACGACGCGCCGCTAGATATGCGCATGGACCTGAGCCAGGCCCTCACCGCCCGGGAGGTGGTGAACACCTATTCCAAGGAGGCTCTGCGGGACATCCTCTCCCGTTACGGCGAGGAGAGATACGCTTCCGCCATTGCCCAGCGTATCGTCAAGGCCCGGGAGACCAAACCCATCGAAACGACCCTGGAACTGGTGGATGTGATACGCACGTCAATGCCCGCGGCGGCTCTGCGGGAAAAGCAGCACCCGGCCAAGCGGAGCTTTCAGGCCATCCGCTGCGCCGTCAACGGAGAATTGGAGGCCATCCCCACCATGATCGACGCGGCGGTGGACCGTCTGGCCCCAGGCGGACGGCTGGCCATCATCAGTTTCCACTCTTTGGAGGACCGGCTGGTGAAGACGGGCTTTCAACGCCACTGCCGGGGCTGCACCTGCCCGCCGGATTTCCCGGTGTGCGTCTGCGGCAAAAAGCCCGCTTTGGCCCTGGTGGGCCGCAAGCCCATTTTGCCCAGCCAGGAAGAGCTGGAACGAAACCCCCGCTCCCGCAGCGCGAAATTGCGGGTGGCGGAGAAGCTGTAACGACGAAGAAGCGGTTTTACAAAGGAGACGAGAGCTATGGCAGCAAGCGTAAGACGGGCCGACTCCTATCTGCGGACCTATGGCAGCGTGGCCTATGACCCGGCCTACGACCCCGACGTTCGTGAGCGCGTCGAAGCCCAGCCCCGCATCCGCACTCGGGAACGGCATGTGGCCCGGGAGCGGGCCCGGGTCCGGGCGGCGGGCTATGTGGCCCCCACGGCGGTTATCGGCTTCGTGCTGGTGGCGGTGATGGCGGTGCTGGTGCTCTCGGGCTACGCCCAGTTGGCCCAGACCTCCGACCAGATCGTCCACCTGCGCAAGGAGGGCGAGACCCTCAGCGAGGAGAACGCCAAGCTCCGCACCGCCTACGAGCTGTGCTTTGACCTGAAGACCGTGGAGGAGCAGGTGGCGGCCTCGGGCCTCATGGTCCAGCCCCAGCCGGGCCAGATCGTGACGCTGAACCTCTCCGAGCCCGACAGCGCCAAGTTTTATGCCACGCCTGACGAGCCCGGCGGCGGGATCTGGAATGAGATCGGCCGGACGGTGGACAACCTGGTGGAATTTTTCCGTTGACCGCGCCATATAGTTTGGACGAACCATAAAGAGACGGGCGTAAGAAAATAATCTTTTCTTGCGCCCATTTTCCCGTTTTAAGACGGCAGGGAAGGGGGACGCTTCGTGGAGCGAGACAGAGAGCGCAAGGACCGGGTAGACGACCGGCACAACAAGCAACGGGTCTTTTGGCGCACGGTGGTGCTGATGGTGGTCTTCGGCGTGCTGGTGTTCATTCCCCTGACCCTCCAACTTTGGGACCTGCAGATCAACCAGCACGAGGAGCTCCAGCGCAAGGCCGTGGACCAGCAGACCCGGGACCTGGCCGTCAGCGCCGACCGGGGCCGCATCTACGACGCTGAGGGCAACATCCTCTCCATCTCGGCCACGGTGCAGAATCTGGTCCTCTCCCCCAAGGACCTGAACGCCGCCATCGAGGCCAACGACAAGAAGATCGCCGAGGGGAAGACCGCCAACCCCAGCCTCAATAAGCCCTTCATCGCCCAGGGTCTGGCCAACCTCACCGGGCTGGATGTCAACGATATCCTGGAGCGCATGGACAAGACCAACTCCCAATACGAGGTGCTGGCCCGGAAGCTGGAGAGCGAGCAGTCCGAGCCCATCCGCGAGTTCATCGCCGCCAACAAGCTGGGCAACGGGGTCTATCTGGAGCCCGACAGCAAGCGCTATTACCCCTACGGCTCTCTGGCCTCCCATGTGGTGGGCTTTGTGGGCTCGGATAACCAGGGCCTCTACGGCACGGAGCTGATCTACGACAAGGCTCTCTCCGGTGCGGCGGGCCGTGTGGTCACCGCCAAGAACGGCAAGGGCACCGAGATGCTCTCCAACTACGAGAACTTCATCGACGCTCAAAATGGACGAGACCACCACCTGACCATCGACGCCACCATCCAGGGCTTCGCCGAGAAGGCCCTGAAGGAGGGCATCGAGAAGTACGACATCCAAAACGGCGGCTTCTGCATCGTCATGGACCCCAACACCGGCGGCATCCTGGCTATGGCCTCCGCCCCGGACTACGATCTCAACGATCCCTTTGTCATCGCTGACGCCGAGGACGCGGCGGCCCTCCAGGCCGTCCGGGACGGCGGCGACCAGGAGGCCTATACCAAGGCCCGCAACGACGCTTTGCTGAAGCAGTGGACCAACCGCTGCGTCAACGACGGCTACGAGCCCGGCTCCACCTTCAAGTCCATCGTGGTGGCCGCCGCGCTGGAGGAGGGCGTAGTGAGCCTGGACACATCCTTCTACTGCAACGGCTCCAAGCAGGTGGCCGACCACACCATCCACTGCGCCAAGCGCGAGGGCCACGGGGCCCAGAACCTCTCCGACGCGGTGCGCAACTCCTGCAACCCCGCCTTCATCGAGATCGGCCAGCGGCTGGGCGCGGAGAAGTTCTACGACTACATGGAGGACTTCGGCCTGCTGGAGCAGACCGGCGTGGACCTCAACGGTGAAAACAAGGGCTACGTCTGGTCCCGGAAGTTCTTTGAGAGCAAGGAGGGCATCTCCTCCCTGGCCACCGCCTCCTTCGGCCAGACCTTCCGCATCACTCCCATCCAGCTCATCACCGCCGCCTCCGCCGTGGTCAACGGCGGGCATCTGATGGTGCCCCACGTGCTGGACTACACCACCGACGAGGACGGCAACATCGTGGACACCTTCCCCGTCACCGAGGTCCGCCAGGTCATCAGCGAGGACACCTCCGCCACCGTGCGGGATATGTTGGAGGGCGTGGTGGGCGCCAAGCAGGGCACGGGCAAGAACGCCTACCAGGCGGGCTACCGCATCGGCGGCAAGACGGGCACCTCTGAGAAGATCGGCGCGGACCAGAACGAGGACGACTACATCGTCTCCTTCCTGGGCGTGGCTCCGGCCAACGACCCCAAGATCGTGATATTGCTGGCCTATGATACCCCCAAACCCTCTTATCCCGGCAGCTCTTGGACCGCCGGCGGGACCTACATCTCCGGCGGCAACATGGCCGCGCCTATGGCGGGGCCGCTGATGCGGCAAATTTTGGAATACATGGGCGTGGAAAAACAGTACTCCGCTGAGGAAATGTCCGGCGCGGACGCGGCGGTGCCGCTGTGCGTGGGCTATACCGAGGCCCAGGCTGGACCGGTGCTGGCGGAGAAGGGCTTCACCTACCGCCTCATCGGTTCCGGGGAGAAGGTCACCGGCCAGATCCCCACTTCGGGCTCGGTGATCCCCGGCGGCAGCGAGGTCCTGCTCTACATGGGTGAGGATAAGCCCACCGAGGCGGTGGAGATGCCCGACCTGGCCGGCAAGGACCCGGACACGGTAAAGCAGACCTTGACCAGCTTGAAGCTCTATATGCGGGGCACCGGCTCGGCCCGGTTCTTCACCTCCTCCACCCTCTGCGCCTACCAGTCCATCTCCCCGGGCGTGATGGTGGAGCCGGGGACGGTGGTGGACGTGACCTTTGCCGAGAACGTCACCGATTTTACCCAGGATTAAAGACCCTGACCTTGTGGAAGGAGGTCCTTTTATGAAGCTCAAGCAGCTTGTGCCTGAGGCCACACAGGATGTGGAGGTCACCTCCATCTCCTGGGACACCCGAAAGCTGGAGCCTGGGGCGGTGTTTTTCGCCATCCCCGGCTTCCAGACCGACGGCGGGCTTTATATCGACCAGGCCCTGGCCAAGGGCGCGGCGGCGGTGGTGTGCGCCAAGAGCGTGGACCGGCCCGACTGCGTCCGGGTGGACGACCCCCGGCTGGCTCTGGCCCAGGCCTCCAAGGCTTGGTTCGACTGCCCCGGGGACAAGATGAAGCTCATCGCCGTCACCGGCACCAACGGCAAGACCACCACCACCTACCTGCTCAAGGAGATCTTGGAGCGGGTCCTGGGGGCCAAGGTGGGTCTTATCGGCACCAACCAAAACCTCATCGGCGATCAGGTGGTGCCCGCCCACCGTACCACCCCGGAGTCTTACGAGCTCCAGGAGCTGCTGGCCCAGATGCGCGCCGCGGGCTGTACGCACGTGGTCATGGAGGTGTCCTCCCACGCGCTGTGCCTGGGCCGGGTGGCGGGGCTTCGGTTCGCCGCGGGGGTGTTCACCAACCTCACCGAGGACCATCTGGACTTCCATAAGACCATGGAGGCATACCGGGACGCCAAGGCCCTGCTGTGGCCCATGTGCGACACGGCGGTCATCAATCTGGACGATGAGGCCGGGCGGTACTACGCGGGCCTGGGAGCCTGCCCGGTGTTCACCTACTCGGAAAATCAGTCCCAGGCCGACCTGGTGGCCAAGAACCTGCGGCTTTGCCCCGACCGGGTGGAGTTCGAGGCCCTGAGCCGGGACGCGCTGACAAGGGTGGTGCTGCCCATCCCCGGCGGCTTTTCCGTCTACAACGCCCTGGGGGCCCTGGGCTGCTGCCTGGCCCTGGGGCGGGAGCTGGAGCCCTGCGCGGCGGCGCTGAAAAACGTGGAGGGCGTGAAGGGCAGGGTGGAGGTGGTGCCCACCCCCACCGATTACACCGTGCTCATCGACTACGCCCACACCCCCGACGCGCTGGAAAACGTGCTCCTCACCGTCCGGGGCTTTACCCGCGGCCGGGTCATCTGCGTCTTTGGCTGCGGCGGAGACCGGGACCCCATCAAGCGGCCTATCATGGGCGGTATCGCCGCCAAGCTCGCCGACGTGGCGGTGGTGACCTCCGACAACCCCCGCACCGAGGACCCGCTGGCCATCATCCAGGACGTTTTGGGCGGTTTTCAGGCAAGCGACCCGGAGCCTGTGGTGGAGCCCGACCGGGTCCGGGCCATCCACATGGCTCTGGAAATGGCCCAGGCCGGCGACACCGTGCTGCTGGCGGGCAAGGGCCACGAGACCTACCAGGAGGTGGGCCACGAGCAGCGGCACATGGACGAGAGAGAGATCGTGGCCGACTATTTTAACGCCTAGAGGGAAATTTGCGTGGCAAGCCCCGCAAACAAAGAATGAGGAGAGAGAACATGGAAGACTGGAGCAAATTGCTGGTGTGCCTGGCGGCGGGCCTGGGGCTGACCGCCCTCTTCGGCCTGGCGGTGGTGCCCGCGCTGAAGCGGGCCCACGTGGGCCAGGCCATTAAGGAGGACGGCCCGGTGTGGCATATGTCCAAGCAGGGCACGCCCACTATGGGCGGGGTGATGTTCATCGCCGCGGCGGCCCTGGTGAGCCTGGGCTGGGGCCTTTGGCAGAAGGATTGGCAGCCTATGGCTCTGTTTGGCTTTGCCGCCATTTTCGGCTTCATCGGCTTTTTAGACGACTTCGCCAAGCTCCGCCACCATGAAAACACCGGCCTTTCCGCCCCTATGAAGTTCCTTTTGCAGTTGGCGGCGGCCATTTTGTTCACCGTACTGCTCCATAACCTGGGCCATCTGGAGCCCGCGCTCATCATCCCCTTCGTGGGCTGGAGCTGGGCCCTGCCTTGGCCGGTCTATATGGTCTTCGCCGCCCTTGTGATGGTGGGGGCGGTGAACGCCGTCAACCTCACCGACGGCGTGGACGGCCTTTCCAGCTCGGTGAGTTTGCCGGTGATGCTGACCTTCGCCGCTCTGGGGCTCAAGACGGCGGATAAGCTGGGCTACGGGGCCTTCGCCGCTTGTATGCTGGGCTGTTTGCTGGGATTTTTGGTCTATAACCACCACCCTGCCAAGGTGTTCATGGGCGACACCGGCTCCCTTTTCCTGGGCGGCGTGGTCTGCGGTCTGGCCTTTGCCTACAATATGCCCCTGATCCTACTCTTTGTGGGCGTTGTCTATATCTGCGAGACTTTGTCGGACATTTTGCAGGTCTTTTACTTCAAGCTCACCAAACGCCGCACCGGAACGGGCAAGCGCATCTTCCTCATGGCGCCCCTGCACCATCACTTTGAGAAAAAGGGCTGGAGCGAGGAAAAGGTGGTGTCCATCTTCACCATCGTCTCCTGTATCGGCTGCGTGCTGGGCTTCATGGGCTGCGCTGTTTTGCTCTAAAACGCGAAGACCACAGTTTTTTAAGGAGGTGACGACCTATGGCAAGACGCAGGAACCGGGACCTGACCCTGCGCCAGCAGTTGGCGGGAGGGCCGGTGGACCTGCCCTTTTTGATGCTGGTGCTGATGCTGACGGCCATGGGTCTGGTGGCGGTGTACTCCGCCTCCTTCGCCTCGGCCTACTATGAAAGCGGCAACCCCGCCACCTACTTTTGGAGCCAGCTTCGCATGGGCGTGGGCGGGCTCATCATCCTGTGGTGTACCTCCCGCATCGACTACCAGTGGTGGCGCAAGCTGGCCAAGTGGGTGATGTGGCTGGCTATCATCCTGCTGCTGTTGGTAAAGGTCCCCGGCATCGGCAAGACGGTGAACGGCGCCAACCGCTGGGTGCGTATCTTGGGCATCCAGTTCCAGCCCTCGGAGATCGCCAAGCTGGCGGTGATCCTGGTCTTTGCCGCCATGCTGGCCCGGAGAAAGCCGGAAAAGCGCCGGCAGTGGAACACCAAGATGCTCCTGGGTCGGGTGCTGGACTTCACCGAGCGCATCGGGCTCAACGAGTTGATGCCTTACCTGGGTATTTTGCTGGTGGTGTCGGGCCTTTTGTTGTGGGAGCCTCATATGTCGGGCACCATCCTCATCCTGGCCGCGGCGGCGGCGGTGCTGTGGGCCGGTGGTATCCACTGGGGCTGGTTCGTGGCCGGCGGCGGCGTCATCGGCGGCGGACTGTGGTTCATTATGAACAACACCGCTTACATGGCCAAGCGTCTCGCCATCCAGCAAGACCCCTGGTCCGACCCCCGGGGCGACGGCTTCCAGGTCATCCAGTCCCTTTACGCCATCGGCTCGGGCGGCCTGCTGGGCAAGGGCCTGGGCCAGAGCATGCAGAAGTTCCTCTACCTGCCCGAGGAGCACAACGACTACATCTTCTCCATCTGGTGCGAGGAGATGGGGCTGGTGGGCGCGCTGGTGGTCATTTTCCTCTTCGCCATGCTCATCATCCGGGGCTACTGGCTGGCCCTCCACGCCCGGGATAAATTCGGCGCGCTGCTCATCGTGGGCGTTACCACCCTGACAGCGGTGCAGGTCTTTTTGAACATCGCCGTGGTCATCAACCTCATCCCGCCCACAGGCATCTCCCTGCCCTTCTTCAGCTTCGGCGGCACGGCGCTGATGATCCAGCTCTTTGAAATGGGCATCGTTTTGAGCGTTTCGCGCCAAATTGAGGCGCCGAGGGAGGGCTGATATGAGGGTCATCTTCACCTGCGGCGGCACCGCCGGACACATCAGCCCCGCCCTGGCTCTGGCCCGGTGCTTCCAAGAGCGCCGAGCGGACACCCAGGTCCTTTTCGTCGGGGCCAGCGGCAACACCATGGAGAGCAAGCTGGTGCCCAAGGCGGGCTACGAGCTGCGGCAAGTGGATGTGAACGCCTTTCGCCGCCGTCTGAGCCTGGACAACCTGGCCCACAACGCCAAGGCGGCGGTGAACATCGCCCGGTCCAAGCGCCAGGCCCAGAAAATATTAGATGAATTCCAGCCCGACCTGGTGGTGGGCACCGGGGGCTTTGCCTCCTACCCGGTCACCCGGGAGGCCGCCCGGCGGGGCATCCCCACCGCCATCCACGAGTCCAACGCCGTCCCCGGCCTTACCACCCGGCGGCTGGCGAGGTGTGTAGACCGGGTGATGCTGGGCCTGCCCGACCAGTCCGGGGCCTATCCAGACCCAGATAAGGTCATCGTGACGGGCACGCCGGTGCGTCCGGATTTCTTCACCCGGACCCGTAAAGAGGCCCGAGCCGAGCTGGGCCTTGCCGACGACGCGCCTATGGTGCTCTCGGTGTGGGGCTCTCTGGGGGCCAAGGTGATGAACGCCCAGATGGTGGACTTTCTGGCGCTGTGCGTGGAGCGGGGCTGTCCCTTCCACCACCTCCACGGCGCGGGAGAGATGTACTATGACGACGTGCTGGAGGGCCTGGAGCGGCAGGACATCCACCTGGACGCCCACCCGCGCCTCCAGGTCCGGCCCTACATCCACGACATGGCCCTTTGCATGGCCGCCGCCGACGTGGTGCTCTGCCGGGCGGGAGCGTCTACCATCAGCGAGCTGTCCGCCCTTGGAAAGCCCGCCATCCTGATCCCCTCGCCCAATGTGGCCGAGGACCACCAGACCAAAAACGCCCGTGTGCTGGCCAATGCCGGCGGCGCGGTGCTGCTGAGCGAGCGCGAATGCACCGCCCAAGGGCTCTTCGACCAGGTGACGGCTCTGCTGGACGACCCCGCCCGACGCTCCGCTATGGGTAAGGCCGTGGCGACGGTGGCCCCGGCGGACGCCACCGGGCTCATTTACGATACCCTGCTGGAATTGCTGTAAAGTAGCGCGGTTCCCTGCCTTGACATAGGATGGCCTATGAAAAGGGAGGGATATCCATATGGAGGTACTGCGTATCCGAGGAGGCAGGCCCCTTTCCGGGCAGCTACGGGTCCAGGGGGCGAAGAACAGCGTTCTGCCCGTGCTGGCCGCCGCCATTTTAGGCCGTGGGGTCAGCGTGGTCCGCAACTGTCCCCGGCTCACCGATGTGGACGCCTCGGCGGCCATTTTGGAGCACTTGGGCTGCGGCGTTCGCTGGGATGGGGACACGCTTTACATAGACGCTGCCGCGCCTCAGGCCTTTGACGTGCCCGGGGCGCTGGCCCGGGCCATGCGCTCGTCGGTCATCTTTTTGGGGCCCATCCTGGCCCGGCTGGGCCGGGCGGAGCTGAGCTATCCCGGCGGCTGCGAGCTGGGGCCCCGGCCCATCGACCTCCATCTCGCGGCCCTTCGGACCCTGGGCGCGGAGATCCAGGAGGGGCCGTCAGGGCTCAAATGCGCCGCACAGGCGCTGCGGGGCGGGGAGATCACCCTCACCATCCCCAGCGTGGGAGCCACGGAGAACGCCATGCTCTGCGCCGTGGCCGCCCAGGGGACCACCACCATCTGCAACGCCGCCCGGGAGCCCGAGATCGCCCAGCTCCAGGACTTCCTGTGCTCCATGGGAGCCCAGGTCCGGGGGGCGGGCAGCTCGGTCATCACCATCCAGGGCGGAGGGGAGCTCCACGGCGGCGAGGTCACCGTTATGGGCGACCGTATCGTGGCGGCCACCTACCTGTGCGGCTGCGCCGCCGCCGGCGGCGAGGTGGAACTGTTGGGGGCGGAGAACCGGCATCTGTCCACGGTGACCGCCCTGCTGGCCGAGGCGGGCTGCCACGTGGAGAGCGCCCAGGGCCGTATCCGCTTGCGCCGGGACCCGGCTGTGCCCCTCCGGGCGGTCCACGCCGTGCGCACCGCCCCCTATCCCGGCTTCCCCACCGACGCCCAAGCGCCCTTGATGGCGGCGCTGTGTACCGCCCAGGGGACCACCCTCTTTGTGGAGAATATGTTCTCCAGCCGCTACCGTCACATCGACGAGCTGCGGCGCATGGGAGCGGGCATCAACTGCGAGGGCCGTGTGGCGGTGGTCACCGGGGTGGACCGGCTCCACGCCGCCGAGCTGGAGGCCTTTGACCTCCGGGGTGGGGCGGCTCTGGCCGTGGCCGCGCTGGGCGCGCAGGGGGAAAGCGTCATCACCGGGCTCCACCACGTGCTCCGGGGCTATGCCGACATCGCCGGAGACCTGACCGCCCTGGGAGCCCAGGCGGAAATCTTAGAGAAAAAGTAGGGAACGCCAATGGCAGACAAGCGCCGCCGAACAAGAAAACAACGCAGAAGGGGCCGCCACTCCCGGCTCTATACGGTGCTGTCCATCGTGCTGATCCTGGCGGCGGTGGTGGGGGCCTGCGCGGTGTTTTTCCGCGTAGGCGACATCACCGTCCAGGGTAACAGCCGCTATACCGCCCAGGAGATCATTGACGTTTCCGGGGTAAAAAACGGGGATAACCTCTTCTTTCAGTTGCGCCCCTCCGCCATCTCCACCGAGCTTTGCCGCCGCCTGCCCTATATCCAGGAGGCCACGGTCAGCCGCAGTCTGCCCAACGGCGTGATCATCACCGTCACCGAGGGCAAGGCGGTGGCCGCCGTGGCCCAGGAGGGCCAGTGGTGGCTGCTGGGCCAGGACTGCAAGCTCTTGGAGCGTGCCCAGTCCACCGGCGGACTGCCTGTGGTCGTGGGCGTGGACCCTCTGGTCCCCGCCGAAGGGACCTATCTGGCCGCCGGGGAGGAACAGCGCCACCGGGTGGACTGGCTCCGAGAGCTGCTGTCCGCCCTGGGGGAGAACGGCCTTTTGGACAAGCTGGGCGGCGTGGACCTCACCGAGAGCTACCGCGTCACCTTTATCTACGATTCCCGCTTTACCGTCCACATCCCGCCGGTGAGCGATAGGGGCATGAGAAGCTGGCTGCACAGCTTTGCCGCCGCTGTGGCCGACCCACGGGTGGACGTGAACCAGAGCTACACCGTGGAGATCGTCGATGGAGAGCCCATCCGATTCATCCCAAATTGAAAAAACTGGCCCGACCGCGAAAAAAACCCGCATTTTCTCTTGACCTGCTCCGGCAAAAAGGATACAATAGGAACGTATAATCGCAACATATAGCTGGGCGGGCCCGGCAGGGCATACCACAGCTTGTAGATTTCTTTACATAGGAGGGACGCGGGTATGGCGTTTCAGATGGACCCGGGAATGGGTGGAGTAGACGTGATCAAGGTCATCGGCGTTGGCGGCGCGGGCAATAACGTGGTCAACCGCATGGTGAAGAGCAATGTGAAGGGCGTGGACTTCATCTCCGTGAACACGGACCGGCAGGCCCTGGAGATCTCCTCGGCCACCTACAAGATCCAGATCGGCGAGAAGCTCACCGGCGGCAAGGGCGCGGGCTCCGACCCGGAGATGGGCCGCAAGTCCGCCGAGGAGAGCCGGGCCATGGTGGCCAAGGCCCTGGAGGGCACGGACATGGTCTTCATCACCGCCGGCATGGGCGGTGGCACCGGCACCGGCGCGGCCCCCATCGTGGCCGACATTGCCAAGGAGATGGGCATCCTCACCGTGGCCGTGGTCACCAAGCCCTTCCACTTCGAGGGCACCCGCCGCATGACCCAGGCCGAGATGGGCATCGCCGAGCTTCGCACCAAGGTGGACAGCTTGGTCATCATCCCCAACGAGCGTCTGCGCTACGCCACCGACCAAAAGCTCACCTTCGCCAATGCCTTTGAGATCGCCGACGACGTGCTGCGCCAAGCGGTGCAGTCGGTGTCCGACCTCATCACCAACACCGGCTTCATCAACCTGGACTTTGCCGACGTTACCGCCGTGATGAAGGACGCTGGCATGGCCCACATGGGCGTGGGCCGGGCCGCGGGTAAGAACAAGGCCGAGGAGGCCGCCCGGATGGCGGTGTCCAGCCCGCTGCTGGAGGTGCCTATCAACGGGGCCAAGGGTGTGATCGTCAATGTCACGGGCTCGCTGGACATGGACCTGGACGAGGTCACCGTGGCGGTGGACATGGTCCGGGAGATGGCCGACCCCGACGCCCGGTTCATCTTCGGCGCCGCCTTTGACGAAGCGCTGGAGGACGAGCTGCTCATCACCGTTATCGCCACGGGCTTTGACGGCGCGGGCGCGGTCCCTGAGCCTGTGAGCAACCCCTACTCCCGCAAGGACCAAGCCCCCGCCGAGACCGCCGCCCCCGCCCAGGAGGCAGCCAAGAGCGACGACGACGGGGACGACTTTGAAAAGGTCCTTCGCATCTTTACCCACGGCGGCTGAGTTTTCATAGGAATACCGGGCCTCCCGGACCCAATTTTGGGTCCGGGGGGCCTTTTTTGCGCCCCGGATGGGCCACAGTCCGGGGAACTGGAAAAAATATCCGAAACGTTTAGGATTTTGCCGAACTTCTCCTGGAAAAATCCAAACATTTCGGCAAAAATCCCATAGCCGGTTTGTATTGACTTTTTCACATTCGGCAGATAGAATATTCACCATGCTGCCCGGGGCTTTGACCGGGAAAAACCCACTCAAATTGGAGGAAACAAAACATGAACAAGAAGCTGCTGGCTCTCGTGCTGGCCGTGGCGCTGATGGCCTCTCTGGCCGTCCTGCCCGCCGCTGCCGCCGGGAAGTTCCCCGATGCCGTTGGCACCTGGGCTGAGAGCTCCATCGACCGCTGGGCCGATGTGGGCCTGATCCAGGGCGACACCAATGGCAACGTCAACCCCACCCAGAACCTGACCCGGGCCGAGATGGCCGCAGTCCTGGTCCGCCTGATGGGGCTCACCGCCAAGGCTGACGCCGATACCTTCTCCGACGTGGCCGCTGACGACTGGTTCGCCGACGTGGTGCTCCAGTGCGCCGCCGCCAAGATCATGCTGGGCGACGGTGCGGGCCACGCCAACCCCAACGACTCCATCACCCGTGAGCAGGCCGCTACCATGATCTGCCGGGCTCTGGGCCTGAAGGCCAAGACCAGCCACAGCCTGGAGCAGTTCGACGACGCCAATGCGGTGTCCTCTTACGCCAAGGACTACATGGCCACCCTCACCTCCCTGGGCGCGCTGAAGGGCGTGGGCGACGGCACCACTCTGGCCCCCCAGACCCACATCGACCGCGCCTCCGCTCTGGCTCTGCTGGACCGGCTCATCAAGGCCTACGTCACCACCGCCGGTGAGGTCGAGGTGGACGACGCCAACGGCTTTGTGGTCGTCAACACCGCCGACGCGGGCAGCGTGACCGTCACCGGCGAGGCCGCCGGCGTGCTGGTGGCCACCGGCAACAAGGCCGACGTGAAGCTGAGCAAGTTCAACGCCGACACCGTGAAGGTGGACTCCCCCGTGGCCGTGACCATCGACGGCTCCACCAAGCTGGGCACCGTTGAGGTCAACGCCGCCGCCAAGGTGGACAGCAAGGGCGTTGTGGGCGAGATCAAGCTCAACGACAAGGACGCCACCAGTAACGTCACCACCGACAACTCCAAGCCCTCCGGCGGCGGCAGCAGCTCCGGCGGCTCCGTCACCATCAATAAGCCCCGCGCTGTGACCTTTGCCTACACCACCGCCGGCGAGGCCGTGGCTGAGGGCGGGGAGGCCATCTACACTGCCGCCAACATCACCGGTCTGGACGAGGACGGCAAGGCCCGTAAGGGCACCGAGATCACCTTCACCGTGACCGGCGCCAGCGAGGAGTACCCCGTGGTGGAGGTCACCGGCGACACCGCCGACCCCAAGGCCAACGCCGAGGGCGTCTACTCCTTCACCATGCCCAACCGCGACGTGGTCATCACCATCAACGCCGCCGCCGAGGCTGAGGAGCCCGCCGTGAAGGACGCCAAGATCGTCTTCATCACCGCTGAGAACTACGAGACTCTGGCTCCTACTTATAACTACTACGGCGCTACCGCCGAGACCCTGCGTCCCGCCGCCGACGTGCAGCTGCCCTGGCTGCTGGTGTCCTACAACCGCGTGGACGCCGAGGGCGACGTTAGCTTCTCTGTTAAGAAGGACGGCCAGGCTGTGAAGTTCGGCGCGGACAACGAGGACGCTTTGGTCTTTGCCGCCACCTCCGCCAACGAGAATGCCTGGGTCTCCTTCCACCTGGCCAGCCAGGCTGAGACCGACCACAAGGACCAGGTGTGGCTGAACCAGGCCGCCGAGGCCGTTGACGGCGAGTACGAGGTCACCGTGACCATGAACGGCGACACCGCTACCGCCACCGCCACCTATCCTCCCGTTCCCGAGACTCCCGACGAGCCCGCTGTGAAGGACGCCGAGATCGTCTTCATCACCGCTGAGAACTACGCCGAGCTGGCCGAGACCTACGATAACTACGGCGCTGAGGGCGAGCTGCCCGACGCCAGCAAGGTCCAGCTTCCCTGGCTGCTGGTGAACTACAACCGCGCCACCGCCGGCGAGGTCAGCTTCACCATCACCAAGGACGGCCAGGCCGTGAAGTTCGGCGCGAACAACGACGACGCTCTGGTCTTCACTGCCGCTGCCGCCAATGAGAACGCTTGGGTGTCCTTCCACCTGGCTAGCCAGGCCGAGACCGACCACAAGGACCAGGTGTGGCTGAACCAGGCCGCCGACGCCATTGAGGGCGAGTATGAGGTCACCGTGACCCTGGGCGAGGACAGTGCCAAGGCCACCGCCACCTACTCCACCACCGAGGAGCCCGCCACCATCCTGGGCGACGCCCTGACCATGACCCAACTGAGCGAGGCTAACGCCCACGGCTACTATAACTACCTGGTGCGGACCACCCGCACCGCCAAGTTCACCCAGGCCAACATCAAGATCACCAGCCAGGCCGATGAGGTCTATGTGAACTACACCTTCACCATGGACCCTGCCGACATGAACGAGACCGGCGGTGTGGGCATGGAGTGGTCCCTCCACAAGCTGGCCAACGGCGGTACCGCCACCGGCGATGACGAGGGCGCTACCGAGGCCGAGTCCAACGACGCCAACATCGTGCCCGCCGGCACCGTGAAGGTCACCATCACCGTCACCGGCGCGGACAACAAGGAGTACGTGGGCAATTACACCTACGAGATCACCCAGGCTATGTGTGATAGCGTGAAGATGCCCACCACCCAGGACTGATCCAGTCAGCAAGACTCCGCAAACACCAGCACGTAGTATAAAGGCCCCTTCCGTATACGGAAGGGGCCTTTTCTCATCGCTTTATTGGGGGGCTTGCTCCGTCGACTGGAACAGCCAGATGAGCTCTTTGGTGTTGTCCCCGGAGCGGCTGGGGTGGCGGATCTTCAAAAGGACCTTGGTGCCATATTGGGACTGGAAGCGGCACTCCACCACTCCATCCTTTTCCAGCAGGGAAAGGAGATGGTCGTAGTCGCAGTGCTCCAGCAGCGTGGCCTGACACTCGGGGCGGACCTTTTGGGCGGCATAGAGCTTCATAGCGCCGAGGAAGCTGTACTGGGTCTGCTTCAACGCCTCTTCAAAGAATGGGGACGTGGCCAGAACGGACCGGCAACTGTCCTTTTCCGGGTCCACGAAGTAGACCCCCAACAGATTGGGCGCCAGGTAGGACAGCAGTGTGTCCGTGTCCCGCTTGGCCGAGAGGGTCTGCTCCAGGCGGGTGTTGAGGTTTCGCATCTGCCGCTCGCCGCCCTTGCTGGCGTAGAACTCGGCCTTGTTTTTCCGCATGGCGGCCTCGGCGGCGGCCACGATGGCGTTGACCTGGAACTCGCCCCGGTGCCACTCGATGCCCACCGAGACGGTGTAGCCGCACTTCTCCACCGCCTCGCTGACGGCCTTGGCCTTGCGCTCCAGATCCTCCTGGGGCATGGCGGTGACCAGCACGGCGAACTCGTCGCCGCCCAGGCGGAAGGTGTCCTTTTTGTCAAAGGAGGCCAATAGCGCGTCGGCCACCGAACGGAGCATCTCGTCGCCTGCGTCGTGGCCCAGGTGGTTGTTGATCTCGTGAAGGCCGTTGGCGTCGATGTACACACAGCCCACCGTGCCGCCCTCCATGGCGGCCAGGTCGTCCAGCCGGGCGTGGTAGCTGTTGCGGTTCATCAGCCCCGTCAGCTCGTCCACCTGGCTGATGTAGGCCAGGGTCTGGTAGTTCTGCCGGTTCTCCACCGCCATGGTGAAGGTCAGGGCCACCTGGTCCAGCGGCTCGGTGCCGTTCCAAAGCACGTCGGGATTCACTGCGCACAGCATACCCAGCGGCTTTTGGCCGTCCAGGGAGTCGATGCGGATGAGCATGATGTTGCGGATGCCCAGGTCCCGGGCGGAGCGCCAGTCGTCGTCGCCCCAGAGGAAGGGCCGGTTGCTGAAGAAGCGCCCGTCTTGGAGCAGGGCCTTGGCGGTCTGGGGGAAAAAGGTCTGGAAGTGGGCCTTCTTGGGGGGCACCTTGGTGGGCGAGCCCGCCACGTCCTGAAGGGTCAGAGAGCCGCCCGTGTCCAGGGCGTAGTAGGCCACCGCGTCGGCGGTGAGGTAGTTGGCGATCTCCAGCAGGGCCTGCTCAAAGGCCCCGGGGTCGATGTGGGCCCGGAACAGGGTCTGCTGGACCTCCAGCATGTATTGCCCGCCCCGGAGCTGGAGCTCCGTCCGGGCCTGGCGGCGGCGCACGTCCCGGAAGAACCACAGCAAAAAGGCCAGGCTCAGCCCCACGATCAGGGCGATCATGATGACAAAGAGGAACATCACCGCGTTGGACTGGGCAAAGGCCACGTCCTCCTTCACCGACAGCATGACCTCCCAGTCCTGGAAGCCCACGGAGGCGTAATAGATGTAGTCGTTGCTGTTGGCGTTGGGGCTGCGCATGACGGTAAAACCGCTCTGGCCGGTGCGGATGTCGCGGTAGAACTGCTCTTTGCTGTGACCGCTTGTAAAGAGGTAATTTTCCACATCCCGGAGGTTGCCCGGCTTTTCGTGGTCGGGGTCGATGAGATAGTTGCCCGTCTCGCTCTCAATGAGGAAGAGCTTGGCCCGCTGGCCGTAGGCGGACACAGGGAACCGGGAGGCCAGACGGTCCATGGGGATCACGCCGGCGATAAGGGCTACGGTCTGTCCGCCCCGCACCACCGGGGCGTAAAGGCGGATGATCTGCTGGTCGGGGGAGAGCTGATCCAGGGCCCGCCGGGTGACGCCGCTGCCGGTCTGGGCCAGCTTCTTATAGGACAGAGTGGGGTCTTTTTGGATGCCGTCGGGGGTATAGAGCGTGCCGTCGGGCAAAATGAGCTCCAGCCGGGCGATGAGGTCCACCTTGCCCAGGGAGTCCAGCATGAATTTGCCCTCCCGCTCCGAGGACATGCACTCGTCGTAGACGATGCCGGAGATCTTGTCCAGATAGGACTGGGTGCGGTTCACCGCCGCCAGGACCTGACTTCCGGCGGCCTGGGTGTGCTCCTCCAGCCGGGTGGCGCAGCCTTTGCGCTCGAGCTGGTAATATCGTACGAAAAAGACAACAAGAATAATGGCCAGGGCCCCCATCAGCAGGACCATGGACAGTAGCTGCCGGTCTTTTTTCGCTTTCACGGCCTTTTTCTTCATGGACAACCCACCATTCTTTTGGCGGACATTCGCTTGAATATAGGTAAAGTATACCAGATTCTACCGCCGCTGGCAACAAAAATTTGAAAATTTTTCACAAAAATCCCCCCACCTAGAAAAGAGTTGCTTTTTCAATGCCCAAGCCCTATAATAGGGATAAAATGAGGTGTTGTACCCTTCCTGGGCACAGAAAAAACGAACATACAGGAGGCTTTTATGAAAAAGCGATGGTTGACCTGGGCGCTGTGTCTGGCGCTGAGCCTGTCCCTTGTGCCCGCCGCCGCGGCGCAGGAGCGTTTGCCCCAAGCCCCCCGTTTGCCTGAGGCGGAGTTTGTCCTGATGGAGGAGGACGGCCTCTGGGACGGCGAGGAGGCCGACCTGTTGGCCCAGCCCGACTACGACGGGGCCGCCCAGGCCCTGCGCCGGGGCATTGCCGCCCGGGAGGAGAAGATCCAGCTCAAGGAATACGGCATCCCCGCTGAGCAGGAGGCCGTGGAGAAGCTGATGCATTACACCCGCTACCGCTACGCCGAGCTCTTTGCCCTGGACCCCAATCAGGGTGGGCGTTTTGGCGCGCTGGGCGGCGTTTTGAGCAGCTACACGCCGCCCTACCTGCCCGAGATGGACGCGGCGGGCTACGCCAAGGCCAAGGACTTCTACGACGGGGAGCTCCAGGCCATCGTGGACCAGGTGCCCCAGGGCTTTTCCGACGCGGAGAAGGTCCTGTTCATCCACGACTACCTGGCTGGCCACTATGCGTATGACTACGACTACGCCATCTACGACGCCTACAACTTCTTCAAAGAGGGTAAGGGCGTGTGTCAGGCCTATATGCTGGTCTTTTCCGCGTTGATGGACCAGTTGGGCATCCCGGTGTCCTATGTGGAGAGCGACTACCTCAACCACGCCTGGAACGTGGTAGAGCTGGACGGGAATTGGTATCACGTGGACGTGACCTGGGACGACCCCACCATCGGCGAGGTCGATGTGCTGGGCGGCGTGAGCCACCGGTATTTCCTCCTCAGCGACGAGACCAACGAGGCCCTGCGCCGGGCCTGGGCGGAGAAAAATAAGGATACGCCCTATGTCAACGACCAGTCCTGCGGTCAGGACGTGACCTGCGCCGACAAGTCCTACGAGACCGGGCCCTGGGCCCAGGCTGAGTCCCCGGTGGTCTATGTGGAAGGGGAGGGGAGCTGGTATTACATCTCTACCGACTCTTCCGACAAGGGCCTCTACCGCTGGTCCGGCGTGGCCGGGGAGGAACCCGAGGCGGTGGAGGGCTACGCCACCCGCTACTCTGGCGGCGTCGCGCCGCTGCTGGAGTACCGGGGCTGCCTGTTCTTCGCCGACCCGGCCAAGGTCAGCCGCTTGGAGCTGGCCACCGGGGAGATGGAGACCCTCTGCGCCGCCCCCGAGGGCGAGAACTACTATTACAGCGGCATTCAGCTCAAGGACGGCGTGCTCTCCGCCAAGTCGTGGGCCACGGGGGAGCTGACGGCCCTGGACGGTCCGCTCATGCCCCGGCACGAGGTGGACGACGGGCTCTTCTCCTATTACTATAACTTTGGCCAGGTGGATATTACCCCTGGGGAGGCTGTCCAGGACCTGTGCTTCCTGGTGTCCTGGCGTGACGGCGACACCGGGCGGATGACCGCCCTTCGGCAGGTACCTGCCGCCGGCGGGACCTTTGGTACCGCCGGGGCGGATAAGGACCTGGCGTGTACCCTCTTCATCCTGCGCGGCGACGGCACCCTGGCCCCCGTCCGGTCAAAATTTTCGCTGGACCCCCAGCGGTTGGGGAACGAGTAAGACTTCGGAAAATCTATTATAATTAGGAGAGATACGATATGGGACTGATCAAAGCGGGCCTGGGATCTGTGGGCGGCGTGCTGGCCGACCAGTGGAAGGAGTATTTTTACTGCGAGGCCATGCCCGAGACGGTGCTGATGGTCAAGGGCCACACCCGGGGCTCCGGCAACCGGGGCAGCGACAACATCATCACCACCGGCTCTGTGGTGGCGGTGGCCGACGGACAGTGCATGCTCATCGTGGAGCAGGGCAAGGTGGTGGAGCTGTGCGCCGAGCCCGGAGAATACACCTATGACGCCGCCACCGAGCCCAGCCTCTTCTCCGGTCCCTTGAGCTGGGACAGCCTCAAGAACGTCTTTGCTGAGATCGGGAAGCGCTTCGCCTTTGGCGGCGAGGCCCCCATGGACCAGCGCATCTATTATTTCAACATCAAAGAGCTGGTGGGCAACAAGTACGGCACCCCCAACCCCGTGCCCTTCCGGGTGGTGGACCCCCGCGCGGGCATCGACATCGACATCTCTATCAAGTGCTTTGGCGAGTACAGCTACCGCATCTGCAACCCGCTGCTGTTCTACAAAAACGTCTGCGGCAACGTCTCCGAGGGCTATGACCGGGCCACGCTGGACAGTCAGTTGAAGACCGAACTGCTCACCGCCCTCCAGCCCGCTTTTGCCAAGCTCTCTGAGCAGGGCGTGCGCTACTCCGCCCTCCCCGGCCACGCCCAGGAACTGGCGGGCGTCCTCAACGAGGTGCTGTCGGAGAAGTGGCGTGATCTGCGGGGGTTGGAGGTGGTGTCCTTCGGCATCTCCAGCCTGGTGGCCGACGAGGACGACGAGAAGATGCTCAAGGACCTCCAGCGCGCCGCCGCCTTCCAAGATCCCGCCCTGGCCGCCGCCAATCTGGTGGGGGCCCAGACCGCCGCCATGCAGTCCGCCGCCGAGAATCCCGGCGGGGCCGCCGTGGGCTTTATGGGTATGAACATGGCCGCCCACTCCGGCGGCGTCAGCGCCCAGGACCTCTACGCCATGGGCCAGCAGCCCAAGGCTCCCGCTCCGGCGGCTGCCGGTGGGGCCTGGCGGTGCGCCTGCGGCGCGGAGAACCAGGGTAATTTCTGCTCCCAATGCGGAGCCAAGAAGCCCGCCGGGCGGTGGTTCTGCGCCCAGTGCGGCGCGGAGAACCACGGCAATTTCTGCACCCAGTGCGGCGCGAAAAAGCCGGAATAAACACGGCCAAGCCCCTTGCCTGGCAGGGGGCTTTTGCCATTTCTAACACCTATGTGGGAAAGGAGCGGGGGATGTGCCCAGCCAGGTGACCAACTACCAATGCCCGTCCTGCACCGGGCCCCTGCACTTTGACAGCGCCACGGGCAAGCTGAAATGCGACTACTGCGACAGCCAGTTCGACGTGGCCTATATCGAGGACTACTACGCCCAGCAGGATGCGGCGGCCCAGGCCCACCACGCCCAGAGCCAGTGGGACACCTCCGGGCTCAGCGACCAGTGGGACGGGGAGGTGGCGGTCTATTCCTGCCCCTCCTGCGGGGCGGAGCTCTTATGTGAGCCCACCACCGCCGCCACCGCCTGTCCCTACTGCGGCAACCCCGCCATCGTCCCCGGCCAGTTGGGCGGGGCCCTGCGGCCCGACCTGGTGATCCCCTTCAAGCTGGACAAAAACGCCGCCATGGCGGCGCTGAAGGCCCACTACCGCAAAAAGCCCCTGCTGCCCAAGACCTTCTCCCGGCAGAGCCATCTGGAGGAGGTCAAGGGGGTCTATGTGCCCTTTTGGCTCTTTGACGGCGTGGCCGACGCCAGGGCCAGCTACCGGGCCACCCGGGTCTATACCCGCCGCAGCGGCGACACCGAGGTCACCACCACCGAGCACTACCACATCCGCCGCGCCGGGTCCTTTCCCTTCGAGATGGTCCCGGTGGACGGCTCGTCCAAGATGCCCGACGCCTATATGGATTCCATCGAGCCCTTTGATTATCGGGAGCTCAAGCCCTTCTCCACCGCCTATCTCCCCGGTTTTTTGGCGGACAAATACGACGTTTCCGCCGATGACTGCGCCCAGCGGGCCGACCAGCGGTGCCAAAACTCCGCTCTGGAGGCCCTGCGGGGCACCGTGGTGGGATATATGACCTGCGTCCCCGTGGACCAGCAGGTCTGGCTACGCCGGGGCAAGGTGCGCTATGCGCTGTTGCCGGTGTGGCTTTTGACCACCAGGTGGCGGGACCGGACCTTCCTGTTCGCCGTCAATGGCCAGACCGGAAAGCTGGCGGGCGACCTGCCGGTGAGCTGGGGGCGGTTTTTCGCGCTGCTGCTGGGCTCGGCTACCGCCCTGGCGGCGGTGGTCACCGCGCTGCGCCTGTTGGCGGGGCTTTGGTAAGGGGGCGGAGTGGATGAAAAAACGCTGCTTGGCGGCGCTCTTGGCGCTGGTTTTGCTGATGGGTCTAGCCTTGACCGCCCTGGCTGTGGAGCCGACAGGCCATGTGTTGGACCTGGCGGAGCTTTTGGACGAGGAAGAGCGCCAGACCCTGGAGGACCAGGCCCAGGACATCGAGACCGCCTACAACTGCGGGCTCTATATCGTCACCGTGGACGACTATTGGGACTACGCTTCCACGCCCTTTGACGCCGCCTGCGCCATCTACGACGCCAACGGCTTTGGGGTAGGGGAGGACCGGGACGGGCTGGTGCTGCTGCTGAGCATGGACGACCGGGACTTCGCCACCGCCCTCTACGGCCCCTGGGCCCACACCGCCTTCTCCGACTACGCCCTGGAGCGGCAGGAGGCGGAATTTCTGGACGATTTCCGCTATGACGACTGGTACGGCGGCTTTGCCGACTTTTTGACCACCTCGGAGCAGTGCCTGGCCGCCGCCGCGGCAGGCACGCCGGTGGAGGACCCTGTGACCACCACCGGTCCGGTGGAGGCTCCGCCGCCCACGCTCCAAGGGACCCACCGGGGGAGCAAGACCCTGACCTGGTCGGCGGGCTTGCGTGTCTTCCTCCAGGACTTTGCGGTGGCTCTGGTGCTGGGGCTTGTTTTGTGCCTGGGCCTCAAGCAGGGGATGCGCTCTGTGAAGGCCAAGACCACCGCCCGGGAGTATATGCGCGCCGACGGGAGCCGTCTCTCCGAGCGCGTCGACCAATTCACCCACGCCACCCACACCCGCCGGACCATCCAGTCCAACGTGAACCGCTCCGGCGGCGGCAGCCACAGCCACCACTCCGGCGGCTTCTCCGGGCGAAGCGGGAAGTTTTAAGGAAAAGGTGTTTTCATGGAAAAGAACAACGACTTTTTGGGCACCGAGCCCGTAGGCCGGCTGCTGGTGCGGCTGTCCATCCCCGCCATCGCCGCCCAGGTGGTGAATCTGCTCTATAACCTGGTGGACCGGGTGTATATCGGCCACATGCCGGAAAACGGCGACCTGGCCCTCACGGGCCTGGGGGTGTGTATGTCGGTCATCATGATCGTCTCCGCCTTCTCCGCCTTTGTGAGCACCGGCGGCGCGCCCCGGGCGTCTATGGCCATGGGCCGGGGGGACAAGGACGAGGCCGAGCGCATCCTGGGCAACAGCCTGACGCTGCAGCTCATCATCTCCGCCACGCTGACGGTGCTGCTGCTCTTGTTTGACCGGCCCCTTCTCCTGGCCTTTGGAGCCAGCGAGAACACCATCGGCTTTGCCACCGACTATATGAACATCTACGCCGTGGGCACGGTGTTCGTCCAGTTGACCCTGGGCCTCAACGCCTTTATCACCGCCCAGGGCTTCGCCACCACGGGGATGCTCAGCGTCCTCATCGGCGCGGTGTGCAACATCGTGCTGGACCCGCTGTTCATCTATGGCTTTGGCCTGGGAGTCCGGGGCGCGGCGTTGGCCACCATTTTGTCCCAGGCGGTGTCCACGGCGTGGGTGCTGCGGTTCTTGACCGGGAAGAAGACCATTTTACGCATTAAAAAGGAGAATCTGCGGCTGAAAAGAGACGTGATCGCGCCCTCCTTCCCGCTGGGCCTGTCTACCTTCATCATGCAGGCCAGCGAGAGCGTGATCTTGGTGTGTTTCAACTCCTCGCTGCTGAAATACGGCGGCGACGCGGCAGTGGGGGCCATGACCATCCTCTCCAGCATCATGCAGTTTGCCATGCTGCCCACCCAAGGGCTGGGCCAGGGCGCCCAGCCCATCACCAGCTACAACTACGGCGCGGGCAACGCGGCGAGGGTGAAGCGGACCTTCCGGCTGCTGCTTTGCTGCACGTTGGGCTATACCATGGCTCTATGGGCGGCGGTGATGCTCTTCCCCCAGTTCTTTGCCCGCATCTTCGTGCCCGACCCCGAGCTCGTTGCCTTTACCGCTTGGGCCCTTCGCATCTACTGCGCCGCCATGGGGCTCTTTGGGGCGCAGATCGCCTGCCAGCTCACCTTCACCTCCATCGGCAACGCCAAGGCCGCCATCATGGTGGCAGTGATGCGCAAGATCATTTTGCTGGTGCCGCTGATCTATATCCTGCCCGCGGTCCTGAGCGACCAGACCATGGCGGTCTACCTGGCCGAGCCCGTGGCCGACTTCTTGTCGGTGGCCTTTGCGGTGACGCTGTTCACCTTCCAGTTCCGCAAGGCTATGGTCAGGCTGGAGCAAGGGTCCGCCTGAAGAACGTAACAAAAGGTCCGCATCGCAATGCGATGCGGACCTTTTGTTTGTGCGCTTGTTAAAAGTCTTCCCACTCGGTGAGCCAGCACTCGTTGGTGATGGACCAAAGCCGACGCTGCCGCCGTCCCTCATAGAAGCGGACGTACCACTCAGTCTCTTCCGCCTGGGGAGAAACGCTACCGTCCTGGGCCTGGACGGGCTGAACAGGGAGGTCGGTGGCCTCTGCCGCCATCACGCCGGTGCAGCCGGCGGCGGTGACCAGGGCCAGGGTCAACGCGACGATTGTCTTGCGCAGTTTCATGGTAACACCTCCAATCCTTGATACATTTCATCCTGCAGGGCATCGGCGGAAACGGTGCCCAAAGAGTTTCCGTCACACCATAGTTCATAATCTCCGGAAGGCAGTCTCTTAAGGTAGGATGTCTGTCCAGAGATACGGTACACCCCTTCTCCGTTCTTCCATTCTGGCGGGGCACCTGCTGGCTGAAGAATAAAGCAGTAGGACGTTGCGAACAGAGCCAAACTCAGGACAAAAGCAATGGTGGCCCGCGCAATGTGAGGGCGGGGACACTCCAGCGCCATCTGCGCCCGAAGGACCAGGGAGCTGATGCGTTGCGGTTGAACGAAGGTCCCGGCTCCAACCAGGGAGATGGTGGCCGGAAGGCTTTGACAGCCCACACGGTGGAGTGTCTCGGTATAGGCGACCCGGTCATCGTGGTCCAGATCGGCCAACACGTTTTTGTCACAGCGAAGCTCCAAAATGTCGTCCAGGGACTTCTGGGCCAGATGGACCAGCGGATTCCACCAGAACAGGCCGCGAAATAGCAGAAAGCCCAGCCTTATCCAAGTGTCATGACCGGAGATGTGGGCCGTCTCGTGCCGCAATATCCAAATCAGGTCGTCGCCTTGATACGTGATGTCGGGTAAGTAGATGGTGGGATGGAGCGCGCCCAAGGAGAACGGTATGGACGTTGCGTCAGTGACACAGACGCGCTGTTCGCTGACGCCGCAAGCGTCCGCGGCTTCCAGGACCTGAGGCGGTATGGGCCGGACAGCGCGGCGGCGCAGAGTGTGTATGCTGCGGCGCATGTCGCGGATGGAGCGAATGAGAAAGACCAGCGTTCCGCCTATCCAGCACAACAGAAGGATGAGCCGAACGGATACCCCGGGGACGAGCTCAAATTTCAGAAAACGCCGGAGCATGGGCAGAAGCTTATATGAGCGCAGTACGATCACATGCGAACTGTCCAACGGAAGGAGCAACCGCACAACGGTCAACAAAACTGCCATTGACCAAAAGGCCGTGCCGTAGCGCATCAAGAAATCGGTGCGGTGGCGCAGGAGCCAGAGGAGCAACGAGAAAAGTGTGAACCACAGCGTGGCGCTCAAGAGCGACCAAGTGCTAATCATCCTTGTCCTGAAGCTTGGCCTTGTGCTGGTCGATCATCTCCTGTAGCTGGGTCAGCGATTCCATCGTCACGTGTTCCGTTCCAAGGAAGGCGGAAAACAGAGAGGGCAGGGTGAACTTGGATGGGGACTCGTTCACCTGCTTGGCGATAAACTCGGGATAGGTCATGGTGGGGGCAAAGGTGCGGGCGATGGTCTTGCCCCGGCGCACAAACCCCGCCTCATAGATGAGCTCCTTTTTCAAAAGCCCGTCCAGGATGGCAAAGATGGACCGCCCCTTCCACTTGCGCTGGGGAATCGCGTCGGTGAGCGCGGCGGAGGACATCGGCTCCCCGTTGCTCCAAAGGGCTTCCATGATCTCCATTTCGCTTTGCCGCAGGTGCATACGCGCTTCCTCCTCAAATGGTGGATCAAATAAGATATCTTATGGCATAAACATTATAACTTAAGTGTACCCCTAAAGTCAAGACAGATTCATATAAAATATGACCAAGCTCGACTCCAATGGTCCTCTTCGTTGATGAGCAGGTAGTCCACTTGATATTGGCGGCAGTTTTTCAAGGCCTGGGCGTTGCTGCGCAGGAGGGTCTCCAGAGTGCAATCGTCGTCCACGCGCCGCTCCACCACATTGGCGTAGCGCCGGATGTCGTCAAAGTGGGTCCGGATGTAGCCCTCGCTCATGACCAGGCAGAGGTATTTGATGTGGGGCAGATAGGTCTCGTCAAAGTCCCTGGCCCAGTCGAAGGGGATGTAGCAGCCCTCTACGATAAGATCTTGCTCATTTTCGACGGCGGTCTTGACCATCTCCCGGACGATGGGCCAGAGGTAGTCCGTCAACGCTTGGTCGTCGCTGGCGGGGGTCAGGGCGGTGTGGCCGCTGCGGATGAGGCCCATCTTCAGGTGGTCGATGGACAGGTAGGGGTAGTGGTATTTCTCCAGCAGCCGCTGGGCCAGGGCGGTCTTCCCGGTGTGGGACGCCCCGGCAAGCAAAAGGATCATGGCGCGTCCCTCCGCTTCAAAAAGTCCTCCACCGCTCGGTTAAAGGCGGCGTGCTGCTTGTTTGCGATGAAGTGGTCGCCGGGGATGACCGACAGCGTAGCGTTGGGGATATGATCCGCGATGGTCTGGCTGTGGGAGCGCTTAATGAGGTCCCGGCTGCCGCAGATGACCAGGGTAGGGGCGGCGATCTTGGAGAGCTCCCCGGGCGCAATGTTGGGGTCGTTGACCATCAGCCCCAGCATCTCAGCGTTTTGTCTGGCCTTGGGAGACCGGGCGGCGAAGGGCTTGGCCAGCCTGTAGCCCAGCTCGATGAAAAACTGAGGCACGCCCTTCACGCCTTTTGGGTCCAGATTGCCCCCGTTTAAGATCAGGGCCTTGACCTTGTCCGGCCACTGTAGGGCGAACTTCATGGCGATGTTAGCCCCGTCGGAAAAGCCCAGGATGATGGCACGGGGGATGCTGTGGGCGTCCATGAAATCGGACAGGTCCCGGGCGAACTGCCCAATGGTAAAGGGCGCGCCGCCCCGGGGCGACTGGCCGTGGCCCCGGGTGTCCACGGCGATGACCCGGTAGCGGTCACAAAAATACGCCGTCTGGTGTTGGAAATAAGAGCCGTCCTCGCCGTTGCCGTGGAGGAGGATGAGGGGCTCGCCCTGGCCGTTTTCCTGGTAATGCAGCGCAATGTCCATCTATGTATTTCCCTCCACCGCTCGCCGCAGGTCCGCCAGGTAGCGTGTCTGCTGCTTTTTTAAGTAGCCCTTGACGAAGGGACGCAGGAAAAACCGCTTGGGAGTGACGGCCTCGGTCAGCTCCAGTTGGGCCTGGCTGCCTTGTTGGGAGAAAAGGCCGCTCCAGTGCCCGGTCATGTTGCCGTTTTCCAGGTCGAACTCCCAACGCTTACAGGGCTCCCACGCAGTGGTGGTGAAGGTGGTGGCGTAGCCGTCCTTGGTGTATTCTACAAACTGGGTGTCGCGCAAGATCTCGATGCGGTCCAGGTCACTACGCCAACCGTAGGCATCCAGGGAGGTCACCAGCTCCCAGAGCCGTTCCAGGCCACAGGGGAAGGCCGCCGTTTGCGTCAAAACTGTCATAGAATATCCCTTCTTTTCAGGGGCTTATAGCACCATCAGCAGCGTTCCCGCGCCGATGAAAACGCAGCCCAGGATGGACCGGGCGGTGAACTGCTCGTGGAGGAAGACGAAGGCCAGTACCAAGGTGATGACCACGCTGAGCTTGTCCACGGGCACCACCTTGGACGCCTCGCCCAACTGCAGCGCGTGGTAGTAGCACAGCCACGAGGCCCCGGTGGCCAGGCCGGAGAGGATGAGAAACAGCCAGCTCTTTGGGCTGACATCAGAAAGCCCCTTTTGTGCGCCAGTCAAAAACACCATGCCCCAGGCCATGACCAGCACCACCACCGTCCGCAGGGCGGTGGCCAGGTTGGAGTTGACCCCCTCGATGCCCACCTTGGCCAGGATAGAGGTCAAGGCGGCAAACACTGCCGAGCCCAGGGCAAACCAAAACCACAGCATTTTCTCGCTTCCTTTCATGGAGGTCCCCTCTTTACAGGCAGCAGGCGGCGTGTGCCAGCATGGAGACAGCCTCTTCCAGGGTGGCGGCGAAGAATACGTCGCGGCCTTGGTTGCTCTCGTAGATGAAGTCCTTCAGGGGCTTGCTGGTATAGTGGGAAAAGTCGCCGTAGATGGCGACGCGCCCGCCGTAATTGATATACTTCTGCAAAATTTCGCCCGCCAGGCCCGAGCTGAGGACGAAGAACTCCTCTGCAATCAGCGCCTTGTCGATGACGATGTTCTTAGTGCCTGCCTCGTATTTGGCTGTCATCAAAACGTCCAGAGCGGACTGGGAGTCCACGATCGCCAGGCCGTCGCTTTGGACCAAGGCGCATACTACGCCGCCTGTCTCGATTTTTTGAAGGGTCATATGGTTTTCTCCTATTATATCCATTTATTTGTTTTCCGCAAACTCGTAGGCCTGACCCACCCAGGTCCAGAACTGGTCGTCCAGCTCGGACGGGTCGCCCACCACGATGTGGGTGGTCCAGCGGCCGGGGTAGGGCTCGGTCTTCACCGCCACACGGTCAGACTCCAGCGGATAGTCGAGGCCCAGGGTGACCACGATGTAGGCCGGGGGCAGCTCTGCCTTTTTCTTCACCCGGGCAAAGGAGACGCAGGCGTAGACGTGGCGGTTTGAAAAGGTGAGCTGGGACTTCTGGGCCCGCAGAGTTGTGCCGGGGAAGCGGGCGAACAGCTCCCCGGCGAAGGCCTCGTAGATGGGTAGGGCCTCCATGTGTTCCTGGAAAAAGAAAAGCTCCTCGCTGCTGACTTGATACATGGGCTGCTCCTCCTTCTAGGGGGTTTCTATCCCAAATTCTGCGGCGTACCGGACCACGCCGTGGACACTGGGGGCGTTGTCGGACAATTTGCGGGCCATAAAGTTCTCCCGGGGCACGTCAAAGGGAGCCTGGATGCCAAAAGCATCCGCCGGGAGATAGCCAAAGCGCGGGTAGTAGGCCGGGCTGCCCAGGACGATGGACCAGCCGTAGCCCAGTCCACGGGCGGCGCGGTGGCCCGACTGGATGAGGGCGGCGCCCACGCCTTGGCGCTGGTATTGGGGAAGCACGGACAGGGGAGCCAGGGCCAGGACGGCGGCACTTCCCACCCACGCCCGGGTGAACAGGATGTGCCCTGCCAAAGCGCCGTCTACCTCCGCCACCAGGGAGAGCTCCGGGATGAAAGCCTCGCTCCGCCGCAGAGCGCGCACCAGCTCGTGCTCGGTGCCGTCGGTGTGGGCGGCGGTGGCGAAGGCCGTTTTCACAAGGGAATACACCGCGGCGTGGTCCCTGGCTTCTTCTTGCCGAATGACGACACTCATAGCGCCACCAGCTCCACCTCGCTGCCGTGGTCTCGCAGCAGGGACACTAAGTCGTCGGCCTGGAGCCACACGGTGGCGGTGTTGTCGTTGGGATGGACCCCCATCAAATGGCCGGAAAATTCCGCGTCCAGGTAGAGCCGGACCCGGTGGCCTTCATCCTGCAAAAGTCCCAGGGGCGTCACCGCGCCGGGGACCAGGCCCAGGATGGCCGCCAGGTCCTCCGCCGAGGCAAAGGAGAGGTTGCGAAGGCCGTGAGCCTTGCGAAATTCCTTCAGGTCCACACGCTTGTCGCCACGGACGGTGATGAGGTAGTAACCCCGCTTTTTGTCGTCCCGGACGAACAGGTTTTTGGCGTCCCACTCGGGGTAGGGGAGCGCTACCGAGCCCAGCTCCTCCATGTTGTAGACCGCCGGGTGCTCGGTGACCTCATAGGCCACGCCGTGGTCGGTGAGATATTGATAGGTCTCTGCCTTATTCATAGGGGCCTCCTTGCTCTGATAAAGGATACGCAGACAAACAGCATGAGGACAGACAGGGAAACCGAGGCGATCAGTTGCCCGATGGCTGCCGCGGGGATGGGCTCCAGCGGCCAAGGCTCGATCCACAGCGAGAGAGACGCGCGAAACAGCCAGACCACCGTGAGGAGATCGTAAAAGTAGACGACCTCGTGATTGCCCGCCAAGGCCCGCTTGCCCAAGAGGAGCAGCATGACGCTCAAGCCAAACAGCAACAGGGAAAAGCAATCGTTGGTATAGTCGATCCCCACAATGAGATTTTCATATTGCATAGGCAGATAGTCGTACCACTGAAACATCCACGGCACAAAGAAATGCCACAGGCCAACCAGGGCGCTCGCTGTGACGGTTATGTAATATGTGACGCGGACACTCTTTTTCATGTGCACATTACCTCGTGAGATAGGTTTGGTTGCTTTATTATAGCACGCGCATCCTCAAATGTACACCTTAGGACAAAAAACGGCCCACAGAGGAAAAAGCGGTTGCGTTTCCCTGTGAGCCTGATACAATAGCGGTGAAAGGAGGGAGGGCATGAGGATCACGCTGGAGCAGGACCCGGGCTATGGCGAGACCGAGGTCATCATCCGCTGCCCACAGGCCGACGAGGACATTTTGCGGCTGGTGGCTATGCTGCGGGTCCACCAAAGGAAGCTGGTGGGCATTTTGGACGGCGAGCGGCACCTGCTGGACGTGAAGGACGTTCTCTACATCGACACCGCGGACAAAAAGACCTTTCTCTACACGCAAACGGCGGTGTATCAAAGCGCCCTGCGCCTCTACGAGCTGGAGGAGACCCTGCGGGGGCTGGACTTCTTCCGGGCGGGGCGGTCGGCCATCTGCAACTTCCGGAGGGTCAAGTCGGTGCGCCCGGAGCTGGGGCGGCGGTTTTTGGTGACCATGGACAACGGCGAGCAGCTCTGGGTCTCCCGGCAGTACGCCGGGGAGCTGAAGGAAAAGCTGCGTCAAGCGGAAAGGAGCGTTTTTCAATGAAGGACTTTCTCAGAGGCATGGTGCGCTGGAAGCTGTCGGCCTGCGCCATCTTCACCGCCTCCACGTTTTTTTACCTGCTGGTCTCCTGGTTCTACGGCGCGGAGCAGGTGTCCGCTCGCGCACTGTGGGGACTTTTTTGGGCCAGCATAGCCGGGTCTCTTTGTCAGGCGGTGTGCTTTTCCGACTGGCTCATCAAGAAGATGCGCTATACCTGGCGCAGTTTGCTGTTTGTGGCGCTATTTTTGCCGTCGCTGTCCCTCATCGCCTGGTGGACAAACTGGTTCCCCGCCGACCAGCCTGGGGCGTGGGGAATGTTCATCGGCATTTTCCTTTTGATCTTCGGGGTGATGACGGTGGGCTTTGATATCTACTTCCAGTTCACCGGCCGTAAATACGACGGCCTCATCGGCCAGTACCGCAAGCAGAAGGAGCACGAGGAGGAGTAAGACGCATTCAACGACGAATGAGATAGCGGTAGTGGGGCATATCCACCCCACGGTAGTGCTTGATCCAGGTATCCGTCTTCATCATGCCAAGACGCAGGGCAACTTGCTGAGAGGGGAGGTTCGTGTCCCGAATGATGGAGCAGACCTCGGCCGCGTCCAGTGTTTCAAAGGCGTATTTTTTGCATGCCTCCGCTGCCTCGGTGGCATAGCCCTGATGCCAATAGGCCCGGTTGAGCAGATAGCCGATCTCCAGGACCTGGGTGTCCTTCCACGGCTGCATGGTAAGCCCGCACTGGCCGATCATTTCATCCGTCTCTTTTAATATGACCGCCCATAGACCAAAGCCCCATGCCTGATAGCGGGAGCGCTGCCGATCCAGCCACTCCCGCGCCTCGGCATCGCTGAACGCGCCCTCGTAGGCGTACATCGTGGCATCATCCTGTAAGATCAGGCACAGAGCGGGGAGGTCGGAGTGTGTCATCTCCCGCAGATATAGCCGTTTGGTTTCCGGGATCACATGGGTCAACTCCTACTTTATATAATACGCCATCTTTTGTCGATATCCCAGTGGCTCACCTCAGGCGCATATACAACAGCGGATAGGGGTTGCCCTCTTCATCATGCTCGGTACGCTTGTAGGTCTCAAAACCAAGGTGCTCGTAAAATCCCACCGCCTGGGGGTTTTGCTCGTTTACCGTCAGCTCGGTCACGCCATAGTCCCGGACGCCCAGCTGAAGGAGCCGCCGCCCCAGCCCCTTGCCCCGCGCCGATGGGGAGAGGAACAGCATCTCCAGCCGCCCATGGGCAACGCCCATAAAGGCGACAGGGATGCCCGGCTCCTCCTCGGCCACGACCAAATGGGCAACGCCGCCCAGCGCCTGGGGGACATATTCCTTGATCTTTTCGACCTCAGCGTCAGAGAGAAATTGGTGGGTGGCGCGGACCGACGCCTCCCAAACGTTCAAAAGGCGCTCGATCAGCGCGGGCGGGCGCGTCTGCGGTTCATAAATATTCATTTCGTTTTCCCTTCCAATTCCGGTTGGGCGGCTTCACGACAGCATAAAGACCGAATTTTGCAAAGGAAAACCACCATAGCGGTTGCCATGGTGGTTTTCTGGCTTGGTGGACCCGAAGGGATTCGAACCCTCGACCTCTCGGATGCGAACCGAACGCGCTCCCAACCGGGCCACTTTTAGACCAAATTCCCACCGTGTCTTTGCTGAATAGTTTATCATTTCGTACCAATTCATGTCAAGAAAAAGCAAATAATCTGATTATTCAGTTGTTCCACTATAATCTGAGATAATAGATTTCAGAGTATCGGAATGCGTACACGTGTAATCTAATGTGACATAATCTGGAATCGTTGCACTCATACCACAACGATTAAGTAGCGTAGTGTCCCCCTGCAAAACATTTTGCAGTTGAAACCCTAATGAGGACTTTCCTATTCCTCGAGAGCCTGTAAGCAATATGCTTCTATCATTGAGTAATTCTGCTACCGACTCACGAATCACATCTTCACGTAGTCCATAAGTATATGGATTGGTTTCTAATCTGTTTGATTTGAAGGGCGATTTTAGAAAAATACCCATTCTTATCCCACCTTGTAAAAAATTTAGTTGGCTTTCTCGACGCTTCACATCTTGTCTAATGAAAAGATCTATGCCGGAATAATATCCACAGATTTCCCTGTCTTAAAGTTTCCGGCAACAACACATGAGTGTCGGCGATATTCATGCAGAAGAGTTTCCCTGATTTGCTGAAGGCATCGGTACAGTATATCTTGAACATTAAATATCCTTCGCTGTCGTCATCCCATAATTTTAAAAGATTATCTGGTAACTCGTACCGTAAGCATACTTTTTCTCTGAATCTCGTTTGCAATATGGGTCAATATATGGGATCATTTCCGTAGATGCTGGTAATACTTTAATTCGTAGCACAGGGCCATCACCACCATTTGAATGATAGGCAACTTCCAAGTATAGAATAATATGAACAAGAAACCTCCGTTTCAAGGAACAATTTTTATGTGATACTTTGTAACTCCCACAACCTTACGTTCCTCAATAACGGATGAGATGAGGATTTTGGGTGCTGATAGTTTTAATATGCAATGGAACAAAAATGCAGAGAAGATTCCAGACACAACACCAATAATTGTAGGTTGTAAAAATTGTTCCAGCATAGAATCGCCTCTTTCTTGAATGTAAAATTAGTATACTGTATTTATATTGAAGAAGCAACCAGAATTGTCGAAACGCGCCTCAAATTGAGGCGCGTTTTTCTTTTGTGAAGGAGTTGATACTATGCCCGAATTTAAGGAACGTCCCAAGATGGACAAGCCCAAGCCGGCTACCAGTCCCCTCAAGCAAGCCGCCCGCATTTTGAAGGAGAAATACCGCAATCAGCTTGACCAGCACCCGGAGGGAAACGAGAACGAGATCAACGAGACCACCGATAAAATGGAGGGGGCTGGGTGGCGAACTGTGGCCGAGGCAACGACCTATAGGCCCCGATTCGCTCAAAGGCAAAAACCCATCAAGCGCAAGGAGGAGGCGGCCACACCCCGAACAAGGTCAAAGGCCCAAGGGAAAAGACAACAGCCAAAGACACGCCCGGATACGCAGGTGAAAACCAAGGCATCACAGGAGCGGGCCAAGCCCCAGCAGTCGCCCTCCAATGCCCCACGGAAACGGACAACTGCTACCGTGAAAAAAGCCACCGATTACCCCAAGCCTTCTATGACACCGGGAACAGCGGCTGATTTGCCGCATCCCTCCGACGGCTTGACCCAGCCCCAGGAGATTGGACGGCGATCCTTTGTGTCCAAGCGGCAGAGCCGTCCAAGGGGGCAACTGTCCACTTCTGACGGTGGAACGGTCACACCAAAGCGCCCCAAACGCTCCACCGCCTTGAAAGAGCGGCCCCGCACCGTATTTAAGGGTAAGGCCGGTGTACTCTGCAAGGCCCCTGGTCCTTCTCCCAAGGCAAGACCGGCAATTAGAGCGGTCAAAGCCACAAAACAGACCGCCCAGCAGCGGATGAAACAGCAGGCAGTAGCAAAGGCCAAGCGGGCTGCTCAGGTCACCGCTGACCTGGGTAAAAAGGCAGTTGCCGCAGTGGTCAAGGCTGTGGCAGCTTTGGTAAGTGCCATTGTAGGACTGTTGGGTGGTGGCGTCCTTCTGCTACTACTCATCTTTGTCGCCATCGTTGCCGCCGTGGCCAGCTCGCCCTTTGGTATCTTCTTCTCCGGCGGTGGCAGGACAGGCGGGAGCAGCGTTCCCACGGTGGCAGTCTGCGAAGCGGTTAGCACAATCAATATGGAATACAACACGAAATTGTCCCAGTTGCAATCCGGAAACTACAACAGCGTTGAACTGGTTGGCCAGGCGGCGGATTGGCCCGATGTGTTGGCGGTATTCTCGTCCCGTTATGCAGCTGATGACGAGGAGGGAGTAGACGTGGCTACCCTCGATGAAGACCGGGTGGACAAGTTGAGCGAAACCTTTTGGGACATGACCAAAATCACAACAAGGGTGGAGACAATACACCATTCCACTGGAAACGGTGGCGGTTGGACGGAGCGTATCCTACATATCACCATAACCCCCAAGACCGCCGAGGACATGAAAACGGTTTATGACTTTACGGATTATCAAATCAGCGCCCTTGATGAGCTGCTGGCCGATCCTGCGGCGCTGGCTTCGTTGGCGGGGAGTCTGGAAATCACCAACACGGAGGCAAAAAGCGCCCTAGACGCCTTGCCGGAAGAGCTGTCCGCTGACCGCAAGAGGGCGGTGGAGACAGCCCTCCAGCTTGTGGGCAAGGTCAATTACTTTTGGGGTGGCAAGTCCTATGTGATTGGCGGGGACAGCCGGTGGGGACAGGTCGCCAAGGTCGCCGCTGACGGCAGTCCCAGCACCGGCACCTATCGGCCCTACGGCCTGGATTGCACCGGCTTCATAGGCTGGACGTTTCGCAACGCCGGTCTGCCCAGTGATGGGAATTGGTATGTGGGGATAAACCTAGCAGAAGTGACTCAGGCTGACGCCCTGCCCGGTGACCTGGCTCTGTACCCGGACGATTCCCATATCGGTATGGTGGTGGGTCGAAACAGCGATGGAGAACTCCTGATCTGCCATTGCTCCAGCGGAGACAATAATGTGGTCATTACCGAGTTCGCCGCCAGTGGCTTCACTATCCTGGGCAGGCCGGGCATTTACAGCCCATAAAAAACGTGCCTCAATTTGAGGCATATTTTCCAACTCGTTTTAAGAGGCCGGGGCGCAACTGCGCCCCGGCCTTTTGTTCTTCCCTTGCTCACCGGATCTTGATCAGCCGGTGGGCCTCCTTGTCCAGCTCCCGGAGGAATAGGGCCACCGTCACCCCGGCGTTGTAGCTGGCTGCGTGGTTTTGCTTGCCTTGGGGGTCCACGTCCTCGGCAAAGTTCTTATAGCGGTCCGTGATGGGGGAGACAAAGATAGTGGGAGCGCCGTCCGCAGCCATCCGCACGATGCCGTGGGTGGTCTCAATGGTAGCCGGGCACTTGTCTTTGTGGGCCTTCAAGCAGGCGTTGTAGGCTTCCGGATCGGCTTGCTCATAGGCTTGGTAGTGGATGACATTGATGGCCGCCACGCAGACATAGTTGGGATCGCACAAGATCTGCATGGGTTCAGCGGGGGCGTGGGGCGGGGCCTGAAAGCGTCCCACGGCCTCCTCTTGCAGCGCCGGGGCAGCCAAAAGCTGGTAGATTTGCTCGTCCACATTGTTGTCCGCAAAGTCCGGGGGCGCCAGGTGGCTGGGGGACTGAGAGTCGAAGCTGTGGGCGTCAAAGGTGAAAAAGCCGCCGCCCAGCACGACGCTGCCGTTAAGCGATGTACCTTGAGGCTGGATCATCGGAGTGGACTCCGCCGTGCTGACGCTGATGACCAAATCGGCGTTGTTGTCCTGCAGATAGCCCGGTAGCAGCATGGCCTTCTGCTGGGAGTGGGAGCCGCTGGTCTCGGGCACCCGGCTGTTGGCAGGCGGCATGATGTCCTCGATACAGAGGACGGTGAAATCCATCTGCTCCAAACTGGCGTTCATGCGCCAGTTTGCCATACGATGCCAGGGCGCGGGCGGCGTGTTTTCCTCTTTGATGAGCAGGTTGGGAAGAAAGGCCGAGCCTTTCAACCCCTGCAAAAAGCCCTCTGCTTCCCGGCGCTTGTTGACGACAATAGCGGCCCGAGGGCGCGTTCTTTTGATTTCCATGGTGGTCACTCCTATCATTTGTGGTTGAATTCACTGCCTATAAAAATTTAGCTCAATTTGAGGCGCGTTTTTTCGACAGAAATGCACCTTAATTTGAAGTGCGTTTTTCAATGATAAACAGGGCCGGCATCGTAGGATGCCGGCCCTGTCATGATCAGCGCGCGACCGCCGAATTGGTGGTCATCGACTTGGTGTCTGAGTTTGAGCCGATCTTGGCATAAGCGGTCATGACCGCATAGTAGGACACGCCGGAAGTGCCTTTGTAGGTGTAGACAGAGGCGTGGCGCATAGTTCCGGTGGTAATCAAGCCATTCCTGACCGTACCAGAAATGGTGGTTACATAGGTGCCGTCGGCCTTATAGATTTCGACAGAGGAGATACCTACCTCGTCCGCTGACGCATTTGCCATGACATCATATGAGAATTTGACCTCGCCTTCTTTATTGCCCACCGTCGCAATGGCGGTGTAAGAGGAAAGGGTCAGGCTGGCCCGTGCCTCTGTGGCGAGAGCTACGCCAGAGCAACAGGCAAAGGAAAGTAAGACTGCCAGGGCCATAGCCAAGAGTCGCTTTTTCATGTTATAGACCTCCTATGGAATTGAGGATCGCTTTGATTTCATCTGTGCTGAGCGCCCCATTGATTTCCATTGTCAGGTTGCCGTCATTCCATATGGCGCGGACAAAGTCAGTGTTAGACATGATATAAAAAACCATGTTCCCGTGTGTATACTCTTCCACTGGGCCGGCGTCTTTTTCGTAGGGAATATTCGCAACTGCCTGATTATAGTAACGGCTTACTCCTACAGAAAAGGATCGCCCATCCTCGTTGTAGAAAAAGAGATTTACAGCGTCGAGCAAATCACTGTGGAAAATGTTTGGCTCTCCGGCCGTGAAATCGGCTGGAAACCATGTGGGGGCCAGTTCCTTCGGCAATGTCTGTTGCTCCAGAGCTTGCCGAAGTGCAGCGGAATATTTGGGATTCTGTGCGTCGGATTGGGAGGAGGGAGCGAAATAGAAAATATCATCGGTCCATTGGGCAAGGCTGCCAAACACATTCAAGCCGGCGGCCTGAGCGCCTATCAGCAAGCCCATAAAGACGGCAATCGTTGCGGCAACGACTGCACAACGGCGCAGAAGGAGGTTGGGGCGATGGGGTTGTGCTTTTGGTAGGGCAGAGATTGACACGGCAGGGTCAGGGTACAAACGCTGACCTGCACGTTCGGGGACATTATAGTAAGACTGGAAGTCTGCCCAAGCCTGATCGACGTCTGCCAGTCTGCCGGAAGGATTCTCTTTTTCTTTTTCTAGCATCACCTCAACAATGGCATCAACAAACTCTTCTGAAATACTCTCAGGTATAGAATTGCTGAAATCGGTTTTCAACAGGTTTTCCAGCTGCTCTATATCCAGAGATCTCAAAAAAGGGTATTTGCCTGTAGGGTCCTTCTGCTGGTTTGCCATACATTACCCTCCCATCTACTATTTATGTATTGAGAATGAAATTTTTGGACAAGTCATCAGAAAAAATCTTTCAAACCTTCCCGTAGGGCGTCGGATACTCTTTGTACACGTTTTCGACAGGCCCACATACTTATGCCAAGTTCTTTTGCCATGTCTATATACGGGACGCCATCCAGCACGACCCGCTTAAAAAGCTGGAAGTTTTCTTTCCCGACGGTTTGTTCACACCATTCGAGAATGTCTATGTCACGGAAGCAGTCGGAGGTGGAAGGAGATGCCTTCAAATCCTCTAGATAGAGGAATAGGGCTTTTTGATATTTTTCGTGTCGCGCCATGTTGCGGGCAAGATTCTTGATCGTAGCGTTCATCCAACGTAAAGGGACTTCGCTGGCCATAACTGCCTCAATTTTCACAACCGCGACGCAGAAAGCCTCCTGCACAACGACCTCGGCCTTGGCCCAGTCTGCTGTGTAGTGAAAAGCGTGCCCTAAAAGGCGGTTGAAGTTTTCGTGGTATAGCTGAGATAAAAAGGCGTCCTGCTCCGGTGACATGGTTGATTTCTCTCCTTACTCAATCAGTCAGGGTAATAATTATATCACATTTCTGCCGGATTGTGTTTGGGATCTCCGTATTCTTGCAAAAGAAGTTGAACAACTCGCTCGGTGTGAGCAAGACTTTCGGGGCTCTGGCCTTGAAGCATGGCGATGATATTGTGTATGTGAACGTCCGAATTGCCATTAAAAAGCAAGGCATCACAACTGACGCCTAGAGCTTGGGATATTGTTCGCAACATTGGAACGCTCATCATTCGAGTGCCGCTTTCGATCCTTGTAATGGCGGAATTATCACAGTTGACTATGTCAGCCAGCTGGTGTTGCGTCAGGTTGCGTTCCATTCTGTATTTTCTGACATTATTGCCAATCAGGTGCATCAATTCGCTCTTTTGAGTCATAGTCTCGCCCCCTCTTTTCGGCTAGATAGTCAAATTATAGTGTCTATCAGTCAGGATAAGGATAGCCCAATAGGAGCTTATATATTGACTAATAGACAGTATTCGAGAGGCGAATTATGTAAAAAATTTAGAAAAGATGTCCAATTGCCAGTAGTTGGGAACATAGAAAATATAGGAAAACATTAAGCTGCAGGTTCCCCAAAATAAACAGAAGGGCTGGAATGGAAAATGAAACAAAACAAGATATCCCGCATGATCGCAAGTGTTCTAGTGCTGGCGCTGACGGTGGGGCTTGTCCCTGCGTTTGCGGCGGAAGAGGACGACACCCAGGAGGTATTTGAGCCGGTCAACGAATCGGTTTTGCCGGTGAGCGATCCCATGCTGGGGGTGCAAAGCGGAGTGGAAGACATTCCGACTGATGTGCCTGACCATCCGCGCTCCAGGGAGGAACTTATGGCCCTGGACAGCGTGGTTTTGTCGGAGGATGGGGAGCCGGTTGCTGTTCTTGGCTCAAAGGACAACATCACTTTTGAGGAAATGAAAATCCTGTTTTCGCCTGTGGCGAATTATGCCTTGCGGAGTGAAAGCAATCCGAACCAGGAGCTTCGGGAAAAGTTTGGGCTGACGGATGCTGACATTGAGCTGGGGAGCAGTCTCCATGGTAGCAGGCTGAACTATACCACTGAGCTGGGCAACCTAGCCGTTAAGGCTGAATATATGAATGTAAGCGAGACCCAAATGGCTGAACTGGTGGACTTGATCTCCTCGGGCTATTCTTGCTATCACGCCATGAGAGCCTTGGCTGCCAAGGATCTCCTTGGTTTTACACTGGACGAGTTAAAGACCGCCCGGCAGCAGGAGATCCAGGCCGAAGAACAGGAGGAGGCCGAAGAGATCACGCTGGAGGAGCAAGAAGAGACAAACGAGGATGAAACGCCCCCTGACATCGTGGGACTGCCCACTGTTTTAGCGGAAAAAGCCGTGGAATTGATAGGGAAGGATGCTCAGGGCATCGAGGAGGATATTACTGCCGCTATGCGGCAAACCTATGCCGCCCCGGCTGATAATGAAGAGGGGGCACTTATGGCTGCGGCCGCTTATAGCCAAGTTACTTATGCCCCGGAAGAGGTGCTGGGCCAGCCGTATCGGTACGAACAACAGGGAGATTTTAACGTCAATCTGAATACAGGCTCCTATTCGTACAGTGAAACGGACCTGAGCATCCCCGGCAAAAATGGCCTTGACCTGGTTTTGACCCGTCAGTATCACTCCGACCGAGCCAATACGATAGAGAACGAAAGCCTTATTTACGCTACCCGGAGTATTACCAGCCGTGATATGTTTAAGGTACATTATCGCTGGTATGAGGTTGATACACACGGAGATTTGCTTCAAGAACTGGTGAACAAGGGAAACTACCATGCAGATGACCCGTATAACGAGGCATTGATCAATGACGAAGAGATATACACCTTTGATGACTATGAGTCGGCGGTGCACCAAAAAGCGAGGATGCTTGCATTGGGCGTGGTAACGATGCAGGTGTTTGATAGAGATGAAAAAGCGTATCTTATCCAGTTGTTACCGACCATTGATATAATTGATGAAGCAACATTCGGAAAATATATCTACAGTGTAGGTAACGATGAAGACTTCTATGTAAACGAATTTGGCCTGGGCCACGGTTGGATGCTAGGGCTCTCTCATTTGCGCTGGATCAGCTATGGAGGCGGGGACTTGGACACCGCTATCAATCGGCGCATTCAGCTTGTCCTGTCGGACGGGACGCAGTATATGATCGACAAAGATTTTTGGGGCAATGGGATCGAAAACTATGACGGTGATGACTTGAAGTTCTGCGAGTGCACGTCCAGTGAGTATCCCAATGCGGCATATGCGTTGCGTTACAAGGATGGCCGCGTAGAGTATTTTAATAGTTATGGGCAGAACATTGCCATCCGGGATCGTCTTGACAATACCATCACCATTGCCTATACGAGGGCGACGGCCAACTCGGAAAAGGTGACAAAGATTCAGATTACCGATACAGTGGGCAATTTGGTGGTTTATGAAGAGGTTCCTCTGGACGACACCCAGTGGTATACGGTGAAGACGCCGGCTGGCTCGAAGCGCTATAATAAAATGTGGAAGCTGTCCCTAAATGGGGCTGTAGTTCGGAAATATTACAGCTATGAGCAGGACTGGAAGGTATCCACTGATGGGACCACGCACCCGGTGACTTTGCTTGCGGTGGAAAACGAAGCCGGAGAAGTTACCGGATATAGTAATGCCTGCACACCGGTCTTCTATAATTGCTTTATGCAGCCGACTGAGCGGGAATCGTTGAACACAGGCAAAAAATTACACGCTACAGACGGTTATGACCTGCTGGTGACCATGTATCAAGTTAGCTATCCGAATTACGGAAGTGAAACAGTCTCACACACCCAAAAGCCAGTGAAAACCTTTAGCGGAAATGGTTACCGTCACTATATCCGTTGCGACAGGCTCACTCCTATGAATAGCGAAAGCACGTCTAATCCTGCAAACACGCAATACACATACGGCGATTTTGACCAGCTTGAGCTGTGCCACTATGGCGACCAACGCTATGCCACAACAGTGAAGTCCCAGCATATGTATGCTACTTATGAGGCTGCAAATGGGGCAATGCCTTGGACGGATAGCGAACTTACCTATACCTTCAATACCTCGGCGCAGAACACCAAGGTTGAGAAGTGGTCCTATAGTGAAATGCCCTTGCGGCAGGATGGCATTCCCGAGGGAGAGATGAAGAATCTTCTTCGCAATCAGACATCCTGGGTGGCGCAAATCACCGAGTATACCTACGAAAACACCTGGTCTCTCTGGCCTAAAACGATTAAGACCACATATAAAGATCAAACTTCTGAAAAGCAGATGACCAGAGAGGAAGAGTATACCTATGATACCAAGGGCAATGTCTTGACCTACAAGAAGCCGAACGGGGAAACGGATACCTATACCTACAATGAGGCCTACAGCATCCCGCTCACTATTACGAGCAAGCAGGATGTGAATACAACGCTTGTTACCACCAACACCCTGTCTGCCGATGGGAAGAGCATTGCGAGTACAGAGGTCAAGAGTAACGATGCGACGGTCAGCAAAAGCGTTTACCGCTATGACAGCTATGGCCAGCTCCTTGCCCAGGACGACTACAAAGACGCCGAGAACTGTGTGACCACCAGTTACAGTTACAACTATGCCACCAGTGCCTTGCCCATTCAAGTGTCTGTGGCGGGGGTAAAGACGGCTGGCAATGTGGATGCTGCCAGTTCCCCGAGTTTCCCTGCTGGGACAGTAGGCCGCAAGCAGACCTATAATAAGCGCGGTTGGGTCACCAGTGAGACAGACGCCAACGGCAATACGACCAACTACACCTATGACGCAGTGGGCCGCATCACTGGGGTGACCCATCCGAATGGAGATACGCTTGGCTATAGCTACAGTGTAGTGGGCAAAACCGTTACCTACACGGACGAGGCCGGAAATCAGTGGAAGTGCCTCTATGGTGACTCCGGCAAGCTGCTGAGAGTGACCGACCTGACAACCAACCAGAAACTTCAAGAGAATACCTATGATCGAAAGGATCGGCTGGTCAAGCAGGTGGTCTACGGCAACACTACGCCCAACCAGACCACCTATTACCGCTATGATACTGATGGCCGCCTGGTCGAACTGGAGCGGGTTGACGAAAACGGAGCGGTTATCTACGATGAAAGCTACAAGTATGAAGACGGCGCCGGAAAGGTCACAAAGACCGTTTCCGGTGATAGTAATGCGCCTTCGATGGTGACCACCAGCTACCAGGACAACATGGGGAACGTGGTCAAGACCGGCGTCTTCCGCAACAATGTGGAGGAGCCAAATATCTATGCCTATGATTTCATGGGCAATCAGACCCAGGTGCAGACGGCGTTCTCCCAAAGCAAGGGTTGCATTACCACCAGCTCCACCTATGACCACGCCGGGCGGGTGTTGTCCACTGTGGACGCCGATGGCAACACCACCACCTACACCTACGATTGGCTGGGCAACCAGCTCTCTGTGACCTCCCCCAAGAACCAGCCTGATAGCCGCAAGGTCACCTATCCCATCACCTACCAATACGATGCCCTGAACCGACTGATTCAGGTGAAAACTCCGCTTGCCGCTGGGCACAACGGACAGACCGACTATACCTATGACCCCAACGGCAACGTGACCCAGGAGCGGACCTTGACCGGGGCCAAGGGCAACACCTCCAACGCCCGGAACACCTACTATACCTACGACAATATGAACCGCCTGACCCAGGCTAAGGGCAACGCCAAGCAGGAGGGCCAGACCGGCGCTGACCAGTACCAGTACACCAACTACACCTATGATGTCCTGGGCAATATCAAGACCATGTCCGTGGGCAATGGGACCAGCCAGAAAACCACCCAGTACACCTATGACCGCTACTCTCGCCTGACCCAGTACAAGGATGCGCTGGGCCGTGCGGAGACCTACGCCTACGACCTGAACGGCCTTTTGACCAGCAAAACGGACCGCCGTGGCATTACCACCACCAACACCTACGACGCTATGGGCCGACTGACCCGGAGTGCGGCAGGACAGGATAGCCTGGCCTTCACCTACACCAAGACCGGCCAGCGGCGCACCGCCAGCTCCAATGGTACGATCAGCACTTACACCTACGATTCCATGGGAAACCTGCTCAAGGAGGTCACCCCTGTTGCCACCAAGACCATGACCTATGGAATTGGCGGTGTTCGCAACAGCTTTACCGTCTCGGCCAACGGCAAGTCCTACCTGAACAATCAGTACGACTACAACAAGTTGGGGTATCTGACCAAGGTGAACTCCGGCAACGTGGAGGCCCACTACAGCTACGACAGCAACGGCAACGTGAACAACGTCACCAACGGCAACCGCACCACCGCCAACTATACCTACAACAAAGCCGACATGGTCACCGAGATCAAAAACAAGAGTAATGGGGCGGAGCTGTCCAACTTCAAGTACACCTACGCTGCCGATGGCAACCAGCTCACCAAGACCGACAAGCGAAATGGCCAGAGCGTCCAGACCAACTACACCTACGACGGCCTAAACCGCCTGACCGGGGAGAGCAAGGCAAACGTGGTAGGGGCCACCAGCGCCTATACCTACGATGCCTACGGCAACCGCCAGAGCATGACCACCGGCGCGGGGACGACCACCAACTACACCTACGATGCCGCCAACCGGCTCCTGTCCACCTCGGGCAGCAACGCCGCCACCTATACCTACGACAACCAAGGCAACATGACCCAAATGGTGCTCACGGTGGGGGATACCTCCCGCACGGTGAACTGCGCCTATGACGGCTTCAACCGTCTGCAAAAATTTAGTGACAACAGCGGCGAAACGGTGTATACTTATGATGCCGATGGGCTTTGGGCCAGCAAGACCACCAGCGGTGGCTCGGAATACTACGTCTACGACAACGGCCAGCTGGTGGTGACCATCGTCCCGCCGGCAAACCTGTTGCTTTCTACGACTGCGTCCCCTGATGGTTCTTCCGATGCGACCTTTGCTTTGACTGCCGAACAGTTCTATTATGTGGAAGTGGATGGGGTCGTGTATCCCGCGCGGGCGGAAGAAGGGTATCACACCACGACCTATGCCCTTCCTATGGGTGGCGAAGATAAGCCGGAGACGCCGGTGGACCCGCCCGATCCCGATGAGCCCCCGGTAAGCTTGGGCGAATACGTTTCCCTGGTTGCAGGCGATGTGGCCATCATTTACGCCTTGGATACCAAGACCACGACTATGTACGGTCCTGGCGGCGCGGTCGTGAAGGTCTATGCGAACGATCCCACCATGACTGGCGCCACCTACGTCCGGGGGCTGAATTTGATCGCCTCGGTGAAGGATGGAAAGGCGACCTACTACCACTACAACGCCCACGGCGATGTGGTCCAGCTCACCGATAGCACCGGGGCCCTGGTGAAGGATTACACCTACGACGCCTTTGGCGTGGAGCAGAACGCTGACGATACCGATACCAACCCCTTCCGTTACTGCGGGGAGCAGTTCGACGCCGAGACCGGGGACTACTATCTCCGGGCCAGGAACTATACCCCGGGGACGGGACGGTTTACCCAGGAGGACCCCATCCGGGATGGGCTGAACTGGTATGCCTACTGCGCGGGGAATCCGGTGGGGTTTGTAGATTCCAGTGGGCTTGCTGCCTACATAATTTTTGGAGACGATCAGGCGTATGCTGCCCCTGACTATTGTCTAGAGATTCTGAGTTATGATGAGACACAAACGATTTATTCAATGACGGTTAAAACTCCAGACGATTTTTACAAAGCGTGGAATGGGATGGGAACTATCTATGGGAAAGGCGAATCAATTGACTATGTGGTAATTAATTTGCATGGAGACCCCGAAACACTTTACGCTACAAAGGACAAAAAAGATGCAATTGATTTAAGTCTACTGGATAGAAAGGATATTGGATGCCTTCTGTTGCTAGCATGCAATACAGGGCACATGGACTATATTGATCGGAGCAACTACTTTTCAAAAAATAATAATGTTGGAATACAGTTTGCGGTAAATCAAAATGTGAAAAGTGTGATTGCACCGGATGGAACGCATGTAAGACGCAGACGATGGCTTGGATTTCTGCCGGGTATAACTAATCATGTTATAGGGGATGAGACTTTTCAAGATGGTTGGAAAAATGGAGAGCGAAAGTCGAGAGGGTTTATATTATACCAATACTGGGAAACGAATAACACTACATCTTTTACCACAATGCCAACAGGGTATTCCTCGGTATCTTCAATTAAAACGCTAATTGAATTAGCAGTTGAGCATGGGAGGCATTAATGAGAAAACAATTGCTCAATATAGTCCTAATTATTTTCTTTGCCTTTGTAATTTTGTATGGAATATCATGGGTCATTTTGACATTTGGAAATGTATCTATGCCGGTTAGCCAAAGCTATGTGTTGGATGAGTTGGCACTTGAAGGCGAACTTGAGTATTATTTTGACGGGTCCGCGATGAAAAATATATCCGGAAGGCTCTACTTTTACGGTTTTCGGCAGCCATCTTTAGCGGTTTGCTTTTCGACTCCGCAAGAAAAGCTCGGTTTGGAAGGGACAGAAATTAGTGCAAACGAACATTTGATAAAAAGATTTGACAACATATATGGAGTATCTGCAGAGTGCGCGAATTATTATCGTCTTGGATGTGGGCACGACTACCGTAATACAGGCGCTCATCCACATAGATATTGTGCTATCACTCAGGCCAATAATGAGGGCATGGTTAATGTCTACTATATACGAGTAGGTGCTGAGTGGTAAAGAAGACACGGGGACGGTTGATGTTCAAAAGGAGAAAACCCCAGAGACAGCGACTTTTGGATAATAAGGGGACGGTTCTTCTGTCTTGACAAAACCAGAATAAGGCCCTGAAAACTTTACCCTGGGCGGGGTGTATCCCACACCCCGCCCACATGTAAGGCCTAAAGGGTCGA
>DBFBGR010000021.1:0-2895 GCA_048201935.1 Oscillospiraceae bacterium
CTTCTTCGGGGATGTCGTCCTGGAAGGTCATCACCCGGTATTCCTCCGGGATGCTGCCGCGCTCGCCATCGTAATACTCATGGAAGCTGTCCCCGGTGTCCCGCACATAGCCCAGGTCGGTGAACTGGCCGCTTTCCTCCATGGCGATGTCCCGCCCGTAGGCCTCATAGTCGATGTAGTTCCGCAGGTGCTCCGGCACCTGCATGGCGTCCAGGTCCTCGATGTAATACCGGCCCAGGTCGTCATGGTCGTGGATGTCGGGGTAAATGTCGTAGCAGTCCAGGTTCTCGGTCAGGTTGATGATCTCCTGCAAACTGCCCGAATGGTCGCCGATCTCCATCGCCGCCTGGAACTGTTCATACTCGCCCTGGCTCATCTCGTCCAGTTTGGAGGCCAGGTAATTGAGCTCATCCAGGTTCTCATACTCGCCCAGCTTGTCATAGAGGCCGTCCACATAGCAGTCGTAGTCTGTGATGAACCACTCCTCGTAGGGCTGGCCGAAGTCGTCCTTCTGCCCAATGCCGATCCGTTCAAACACCTTCTGCATCTCCTCCGGCGTGGTGGGGAACTTTACCCATTCGCCCACCAGGTCGCCCTCGTTGTACTTGCCCAGGTTGGTGATGAAGGCGGCAAAGGGATAGTCCTTGTCATATTCATAATGGGGCATATACGCACCTCCTTACAGTTCCGGCTCAGACTTCCCCTTGTGGGGCGTCTGGGCCTTATTTTTGTTCCTGCACTCCTGTTTGCTCTGTTCCAGCCGCTCCCGAATGGAGGGCTTACGGTCCGCCTGCTTCGCCTGGGGGCGGTCATGCTGCCATTCGTCATCCGTGGGGAACAGATACCCCCGGCTGGTGAAGCACCCCCGGTCCTCCTCCAGGGCGCGCCGGCCGAAGGGGGCGGGGTCAATGGCGGCCCGGAGGTCATCCGTCAGGCCGATGGTCAGCTTCTCCTCCAGGTACTCCCAGCCAAGATCCTCCAGGGCCTGGACATGGGGCTCCAGCACGAAGCAGTCCACATTTTTCTCAAATTCCAAAAACTGCTCCGCCGTGGTCAGCCGGAAGGGGGACTCCTGCACAGCGGCCAGAAGGTCCCGGTCCTCCTGGGAGAGGGCGGCAACGGCTTTCGCCACCGCCGCCAGTTCCTCCCGGCTCATGTTCTGTTCCGCGCCGCCCAGGGGAATATCCGATTTACTTTTTGCCATTCACACCCTCCTTCCGCTTGGGAAACTCCAGTTTGAAGCGGACATACTTTTCGCCGGTATCATCCAGCACCACCACAGCGTCATAAGCGGCGCCCTTCTTTTCAGACCACATCCCCCTGACGGAGGTGCGTCCCTTTTTCAGCAGGTCGGCAGCCATCTTCCGGGTCAGCTCCTTTTTGCGGGAGGTCCAGAAGCGGTCATCCTTCCACAGAACGAAGCGGCAGGAGCGGTCGGAGCAGTAAAAATTCTTTTTGCCCTCGTAGACCGGTTTGCCGCAGCGGGGGCAGAGGCCCACCGTCTCCCGCTCCGGGGCGAACAGTTTGTGACCTTCCTCGGAGATATGGGAATAGGTTTTTACCAGCTCCCGCGTCATTTCAGAGATCCCCGCCATGAAAGCGGCGGAGTCGCCCTCGCCCCTGGCGATGGCGGTCAGTTTCTGTTCCCACTCCGCCGTGAGCATGGGAGAGGTCAAGGTGTCCGGCAGGACAGTGACCAGGTTGATCCCCGCCTTGGTGGGGATGAGGCTTTTTCCCTTGCGCTCCACAAAACCGGCCGCCACCAGCTTTTCCAGGATCGCCGCCCTGGTCGCCGGGGTGCCCAGGCCCTTGCGCTCGGCGTCCTCCGGCATATCTTCTTTTCCGGCGGTCTCCATCGCCGCCAGAAGGGTGTCCTCCGTGTACGCCTTGGGCGGGGCGGTGAAGTGTTCGGTAACAGCGGCATCCACCTGGTCAAAGGTCTGGCCTTCGGTGAAATCCGGCAGGACGATGGGCTCTGCCTCGTCCTCCGGCTGCTCCTTCAGGGAGGCACGGAAAATGCGGTCGATTCCACGCCAGCCCTCGGAGAGGACACGCCGCTCCTTGGCGGTGAAGGTGTGTCCACCACAGTCAAAAGCGGCCGTGACCGCTTCATACACATAGGGTTCCGCTGCCGCGCACAGCAGCTCCCGGCACACCAGCAGCAGGGTGTTCCGTTCGCCCACAGTCAGTTCGGACAGGTCGGCTTTCTCCAGCTCCAGCGTGGGGATGATGGCGTGGTGGTCGGATACCTTCCCATCATTCACCAGCGCCGCAACATCAGGGAAGAAGCCCGGGCAAGCATCGAAGGGCGGCACCAGCGCCGCCAGATGCAGGACCACAGAGGCGGTCTCCGCCATATCAACCGTCAGATACCGGCTGTCGGTCCGGGGATAGGTCAGCAGTTTCTTCTCATACAGCGATTGTGCGTAGTCCAGGGTCTGCTTGGCTGTGTAACCGAACACCCGGTTTGCCTCCCGCTGCAAGGTGGTCAGGTCGTAGAGCTTGGGCGGCGCCTCTTTCTTCTTCTCATGGGTGACGGAGATACAACGCACCGAAGCCCCGGCACAGGCCACCCGCAGGCTCTCCGCCTCCTCCAGGGCAGTAATCTTCTCGGACACCGCTTCGGCCCCATCCAGCGCCAGGCGCACATGATGGTATTTCTCCTTGCGGAACAGGGTGATCCTGCTGTCCCGGTCCACCAGCATGGCAAGGGTGGGCGTCTGCACCCGCCCCACATTCAGGGTGCGATGGTAGAGGACGGAGAACAGGCGGCTTGCGTTGATCCCAATAAGCCAGTCCGCCTTTTGGCGGCAAAGTGCCGATTGATACAGAGGGTCATAGTCCGCGCCGGGGCGCAGGTCGGCAAAGCCCTCCCGGATCGCCGCGTCCTCCATC
>DBFBGR010000022.1:0-109497 GCA_048201935.1 Oscillospiraceae bacterium
TTTTCCTTGACAATACCACAGTTCGCGGTTATAGTTATAAAAAAGATGATTAAAATCTCCAGGTGTTTTTCAAATATTCTAGAGGAGGGAATAACACAATGTCCATGGCGTACAAAAACTGTCCCAAATGTTTTTGGGGACATATGCAACCTGTGGGAGAGCGCACGGGAGGATTCAGCGGCGGAAAAGCCGCTGTCGGAGCGGTACTACTGGGCCCGTTGGGACTTGCGGCCGGCGCCCTAGGCAAAAAGCGAAAAACCTACTGTTGCGATAAGTGCGGCTACACTGTCGAAGAATAATGGAGGTATCATATTATGGATAGTAGAAATGTGACCCCACCCGCTCTATTCCTCTCCGAGCAAGAATTCCTCACATTAGCCTTTAACGTATATACCTATCTGGAAAAATACAGCATATTTAAGTTGCCCTCTGCAGACCCCCAGGAATTTGATGAAGATCATCTTCCTTCCGTTGATGAGTACCTTGATTTTTGCGATAGCGCAACACGTCTTATCGATAATCTGCCAGACTTTTCCCACCTCATAGATGTCCAATCTCATGTGCCATATGCACAGGTACTTAGTAAGTACACGCTCCAGAAGCTGCTTATCTTTACGATTTCACTAGATTATTATGAGCGTTTCAAAGCCCCTATGCCCCAAGCGGCACCAGCTGTTGCACCTTATTTTTTTCAAAACAAGCATGAACACCTAAAAGAGCTTGCTTTCCAGCTCGACATACTTTCCCATGACTCACAGGGTCGTTTGTATTTGAGTGATTTTTTCACTATGCAGGGCGACATGTACGATGATGACTATACATGGAGTTTTTGCTTGCCTCTTTTCTGCCAAATAATAGGCTGCGACGAAATACCGGGCTACGATGGCTTAGACGTATACAATGGATTATATAAAGGAGAACTATGCTATGGTTTTTACCTTCCGTTTTTGATCGTAGAGGATGGCCGCTTGAAACGCTACCAACCAGAGGGTTACCAGCCACGTTGTTAAAAGGAGCTATTGCCGAATGACAAAGCAGGAAATAAAGTTCAAACTAGAACTCTTTATCAATGATTTCTATTCTGAGGATGAGCAACATGGTTCGATCATCCTCCATCCCTGGGAAGAGCTTTTGATTGCCCTTACCAGAGCAAAAGCCGCACACCCGGCCCATCAAGAGTTGATCGAACACTACATCCAGCGCTACCAAGATATGGGCGATAGGTCGTTGGATGAACTCATTGCGGATGGATATGACATGGATGGGATAATATTCGATCTTGAGCGATTGAAAAACGAAATGTCGTGCGGAGAAAACCAATAAAACAAGGGCCGGGAGCAGTTGCTCCCGGCCCTGTCTATTCCCCTCACGCCTCGGGGTCGTGGGCGTCCTCGCTGATCTCGCTGAGGGCGGCCCCGGCCTCCATGTCGCAGGAATGGGACTGGCTCAGGTCGCCCAGGGAGACCATGCCGATGACCTTGTCGTCCTCCACCACCGGCAGGCGGCGGACCTGCTTGGCGGCCATGATGCGGGCGGCCTCCCGGGTGTCGGCGGTGGGCGAGACGGTGGCGCAGTTGCGGGTCATGATCTTGTGGACCGGGGTCTTGGCCGGGTCCTCCTGGGTGGCCACGCACCGAAGGACGATGTCCCGGTCGGTGACCATGCCCCGCAGCCCGCCGTCCTCGCCGCAGACGGGCAGGGAGCCCACGTTGTGGCGCGCCAGCATGGCGGCGGCGTTTTGGGCGGTGTCGGCGGGGTCCACCGACACCACGCTGGAGCACATCAGCTCTTTGACTTGCATTTTTCTCTCTCCTTGTTATAATAGATGATTGAACTAGACAGAAAACCGTATCTATTGTTCGCCGGAAGGGAAGAACTATTCCATGAAACCTCTGCTGCACATCTGCTGCGCGCCCTGCTCCATCACCTGCATCGACACCATGCGCGCCGATGGTCTGGAGCCCACGGGCTTTTGGCACAATCTGAACATCCACCCCTACACCGAGTACCGCCAGCGCAAGAACACCTTGGTGGACTACGCCAAGTCCATCGGCCTGGAGCTGATCCTGGCCGGAGACTACGGCCTGCGCCCCTTCGTCCAGGCGGTGGCCGACGATATTGACCACCGCTGCGGCAAGTGCTACCGCATGCGCCTGGAGCCCACCGCCCAGTATGCCGCCCAGCACGGCTTTGACGCCTTCACCACCACCCTGCTGGTCTCGCCCTACCAAAACCATGAGCTTTTGTTGGACGTGGGCCGGGAGATGGGGGAGAAATACGGCGTGGAGTTCTTGCCCTACGACTTTCGTCCCCGGTTCCGGGAGGGCCAGGACAGGGCCCGGGAGCTGGGGCTCTATATGCAGAAATACTGCGGCTGCGTCTTCAGCGAGGAGGACCGCTACCTGGCCCAAAAGCGCAAAAAACAAGCCCAGCGCGCGGCGGCCCAAACTGGCCCTTGCAATTGCTGACAGGGTGTGCTATCATATTCCTAGTGATTTACTATGATATATCCAAGCCAAAGGAGAAATACCATGCTTGAGATCAAAAACCTGTGCTACGAGGTGGAGGGCGAGGAGGGCCGTCTGGGCATTTTGAAGGACGTATCCCTCACCATCCCCGACGGCAGATTCGTGGTCATCACCGGCCCCAACGGCGGCGGCAAGACCACCCTGGCCCGGACCATCATGGGCCTTGTGAAGCCCACCGCCGGGCAGATCGTCTGGAACGGCCAGGACGTGACCGAGTTGGACGTGACCGGCCGGGCCAAGGCGGGCATTTCCTACGCCTTTCAGCAGCCCGCCCGGTTCAAGGGCCTGAAGATCGGCGACCTTTTGGAGCTGGCGGCGGGCACGGTGCTGCGCCACGACGAGCAGTGCCAGTACCTCACCAAGGTGGGCCTGTGCGCCAACGACTACATCGGTCGGGAGATGGACACCTCCCTCTCCGGCGGCGAGGCCAAGCGGGTGGAGATCGCCACCGTCCTGGCCCGGAAGGCCCCCTTGATGATCTTCGACGAGCCCGAGGCGGGCATCGACCTGTGGAGCTTTTCCCAGTTGACAAAGACCTTCCAGGCCATCCACGACCAGGGGGACGCCACCTTGATCGTCATCTCCCACCAAGAGCGCATCATCGACCTGGCCGACGAGATCGTGCTGGTCACAAAGGGCCAGGTCACCGCCCACGGACCCAAGGACGAGATCTTCCCCCAACTGCTCACCGACGGCTCCGCCCCGGTGGAGCGCTCGTGCTATGGCAAAAAGGAGGTGGAGCGCCATGGATAAGACCGAATGGAAGGTCCTCAAGGAGATCGCCGAGCTGGAAAAGACCCCTCAGGGGGCTTATAACTTCCGCCTCAACGGTCAGTTGGACGACCGCCACACCACGGAAAACATCGACATCGTCTCAAAGACCGACAAGCCCGGCATCGACATCATCGTTAAGCCCGGTACCAAGGGCGAGAGCGTCCACATCCCTGTGGTGCTCAGCCAGACGGGCCTTCACGACGTGGTCTACAACGATTTCTACATCGGCGAGGGAGCCGAGGTGGACATCGTGGCCGGCTGCGGCATCCACAACACCGGCTGCGAGACCGCCCAGCACGACGGCATCCACGTCTTCCACCTGGCCAAGAACGCCCGGGTGCGCTATGTGGAGCGCCACTACGGCGAAGGCCCGGGCACCGGGGAGAACATCCTCAACCCCAAGACCGAGGTCTATCTGGAGGAAGGGGCCTCCATCACCATGGAGATGACCCAAATTCGCGGGGTGGACTCCACCATCCGGGACACGGTGTGCCACGTGGGCCCCGGCGGGGAGTGTATCATCAACGAAAAGCTGCTCACCGACGGTGCGCAGAGGGCCGAGAGCAACATGGAGATCGTCCTGGAGGGGGCCGAGGCCACCGGACGGGTGGTCTCCCGCTCGGTAGCCCGGGGCGACAGCGTCCAGGTCTTCCGGCCCTGCATGACGGGCAAGGCCCAGTCCTTTGGCCACGTCCAGTGCGATTCCATCATCATGGACCAGGCCAAGGTCAAGTCCATCCCCGCCATCGACGCCCAGAGCGTGGACGCCCAGCTCATCCACGAGGCCGCCATTGGCCGCATCGCCGGGGACCAGCTCCTCAAGCTGATGACCCTGGGCCTCACCGAGGAAGAGGCGGAGGAAAAGATCCTGGAGGGCTTCTTGCAATAAACAAAACGGACCGCTGAAAAGCGGTCCGTTTTTCTTATACAATGGTCAATGTGAAGCGAAATTCCGTCACGCCGTCCTCGCTTTGGACGCTCACGTCCTCTTTGTGCTCGTTGAGGATGGTCTTGACGATATAGAGCCCCAGCCCCACGCCGTCGCGGTCCATAGACCGGGACTTGTCCGACTTGTGGAAGCGGTCGAAGATGAGGGCCTGCTCCTCGGGGGGGATGGTCTCGCCCTCGTTGCGGATGGCCACCACCGCCTTGCCGCCTTGCTCGGTGATCTCCACCCAAAGATGTCCCCCGGGACGGGAGAACTTGATGGCGTTTTCCAGCAGGTTGTAGCACACCTGGGTGATGGCGTCAGGGTCGCCCCAGACCTTGATGGCGGTCTCGGGCAGGGCGGCCACCACGTCCAGGGACTTGTCGTTGATCTTGCTCTCCAGGCTCACCATGGTCCGGGCGGTGAGCTCCACGATGTCAAAGGGCTGCTGGGCGGTAACGCCGTCCTGGGCGTGGAGCCGGGACACGTCCAGCATCCGCCGCACCAGCCGGGACAGCCGCTTGGTCTCCGAGGAGATGGTCTCCAGCGCCGCGGCCTCCTGCTGGGGCAGGATGGTCCCGTCCAAAATGCCATCGGCAAAGCCGGCGATGGTGGTCATGGGGGTCTTCAGCTCGTGGGAGATGTTGGCCACAAATTCGCTGCGCCGCTTCTCCGCCTGGTCCAGGGAGTCGGCCATGGCGTTGAAGGCCCGGGCCAGCTCTCCCATCTCGTCGGTGCGCTCGGTCTCGCTCATGCGCTTGTCAAATTCGCCCCGGCCATACTCCCGCACGGTCTGGGCCATCTCCTTCAAGGGCTTTGTCTGCCGCCGGGTGGTGAACATGGTAAAGGCGAAGGCCACCACCATCACCGCCAGGGCCGTCAGTATGAAAATGCCCGACAGGCTGCGCCAGAGCTCGGTCATATTGTCCGCGGCGGTGGACACCAGCACCATGCCGATGGTGGCGTCCCCGGCGGCGGTACGGACCACGATGGGCCGCCCGGCGATGTACCGGGTGGCGTCAAAGAGCCCGCCCAGGTCGCCCATGCGGTTATAGTGGCCGTCGGCCAGCAGGCGGCTGGTGACCAGGCCGGGCAGAGTCTTTCCCACCAGGGTGTCTAGCTCCCCCTGGCCCGCGCCGTCGGCGGAGTAGACCACCTCGCCGCTGGTCTCGCAGAGGAGCACATGGGCGTTGGATATCTTCGCCAAGGAGTAGATATAGGCCCGAAAGCCGTCGGAGCGGATGTCCATGCCCTGGCTTCGGTAGGTGGCGGTGAACTCGCCGATGAAGGCGGCGTTGTCCTCCAACGCGTCCATCTGGCGGTTGGTGGTGTACTGGTAGCTCAGGGTCACAAAGCTCACGCCCAGCACCAGGAAAGAGACCAGGATCAGTCCCGCCACCATGGCGAACTGCCGGGAATACGCCGACTTCACGCGGTGACCTCGAACTTATAGCCCACGCCCCAGACCGTTTTCAGGTTCCATTGATCGCTGACGCCCTCCAGCTTCTCCCGAAGGCGCTTGATGTGTACGTCCACGGTGCGGGAGTCGCCAAAGTAGTCAAAGCCCCACACCTCGTCCAAAAGCTGGTTGCGGGTGAAGACCCGGTTGGGGGCGGAGGCCAGGCGGTAGAGGAGCTCCAGCTCCTTGGGGGGCGTGTCCACCCGCTTGCCGTCCACCACCAGCTCGTAGGAATCCAGGTTGATGACCAACTTGTCGAAGGTCAGCTTCTTCTCCGCTGTTTCCTCCTCCAGCCCATAACGGCGCAGCACGGCGTGGATGCGGGCCACCACCTCTTTGGTGTTGAAGGGCTTGGTGATGTAGTCGTCCGCGCCCTGCTCCAATCCGGTGACCTTGTCCTCCAGCTCGCCCTTGGCGGTGAGCATGATGACGGGGGTCTTGCCGTCCTCGCGAATTTTCTTCAGCACGCTCCAGCCGTCCATCACCGGCAGCATGATGTCCAGCAGCACCAGATCGGGCTCCCAGGAGCGAAAGAGTTCCACGCCCTTGACGCCGTCCCCGGCGGCCTGGGTCTCGTAGCCCTCCTTCTCCAGGTAGAGCTGCAGCAGGTCGGAGATGTTCTTCTCGTCCTCGACAACTAGAATTTTCTGCGCCATGCGCCTCATCCTTTCCTTTGGTCCATGGCTTTATCATACACGTTTTTTTCCAAAAAAGTTGGATATTTTGTAAATTTACCCCTCCGGCTCGTCGTCGTTGCCCAAGGGGTCGATGTGGATGACCGCCTGGACCCCATACCGCTCCAGCAGTACCCGCTCGGCCCGGTCGGCGGCGGCGTGGGCGCTCAGGAGGGCCATGTCGCTGGGCACCTCGGCGTGGATGGTGGCGTAGAGATGGCCCGGGCCGTACTCGTGGACGGCCATGCCGTGAAGCCCCACAATCTCGGGGTTTTCCAACACCGCCGCGGCGATCTGGTCCACCGTCTCCTGGCTGGGAGCCCGGCCCAGCAGCAGATCCAGCGTGTCCCGGGCCGCCATAAAGCCCGACCAGAGAATGAACACCGAAACCCCAAGGCCCAGCCACGCGTCCAGACTGAGCCCGGAGAAGTGGGCGATGAGCGTCCCCGCCAGCACCGCCGTGGTGGCCACGCTGTCCGACAGGGCGTCCAGCGCCGTGGCCCGTAGCGCCGCGCTGCCCAGAGCCTTTCCCAAAGCGGCGTTGAAGCGCCACATCCACAGCTTGACCGCGATGGAGGCCGCCAGCACCCCCACCGCCAGCCAGGAAAAGGCCACGGTCTGGGGGGTGACGATCTGCTCCACCGAGGTCCGGGCCAACTCAAAGCCCACCAGCAAGATCACCAGCGACACGATGAGCCCGGACACATACTCCGCCCGGCCATGGCCGAAGGGGTGCTCCTTGTCCGCCTTGTGCCCCGCCACCTTGAAGCCCACCAGCGTCACCACGCTGGAAGCGGCGTCGGTCAGGTTGTTGAGGGCGTCAGCGGTCATGGCGATGGACCCCGACAGCCACCCCGCCAGGCACTTCCCCGTAGCCAGCAGCAGATTGAGCCCCACGCCGATGGCCCCGGAGCACCGCCCCGCCCAGGCCCGGGCTGGGCCGGGCCCTTCTCCCTCGCGGCTGGCCAGCAGCCGGCCCGCCAGCCATGCAGACGGCATCCTCACGCCCTCACCTCCCAAAGTTTCATCGTTAGTATATTATCCCATCCGCCCCAAAAAGAAGTCAAGGCTAACCGTCATTTTGCTCTTGACAGGCTAGAACGCCCGTGCTATAATTAGAACATAAATTCTAGTTCAAAGGGAGGCGCGGGCTGTGGACATGATGGAAAAGCTGACCATTCTGGCCGACGCGGCCAAGTACGACGTGGCCTGCACCTCCAGCGGCGTGAAGCGGAACCACCAAGCGGGCAAGGTGGGCTCGGCGGTGAACTACGGCTGCTGCCACACCTTCACCGCCGACGGCCGATGCGTCAGTTTGTTGAAGGTGCTCTTCAGCAACGCCTGCGCCTACGACTGCGCCTACTGCGTCAACCGCCGCGGCAACGATGTCCCCCGGGCCACCTTCACCCCCAGGGAGCTGTGCGAGCTCACTATGGGCTTTTACCGGCGCAATTATATCGAGGGGCTTTTCCTCTCCTCGGCGGTCATCGGCACCCCGGACCGCACTATGGAGCTGATGATCCAGGCCCTGCGGCTGCTGCGGACCCAGTACCGCTTCAACGGCTACATCCACGCCAAGGCCATCCCCGGCGCCGACCCCATATTGGTGCGGGAGCTGGGCCTGCTGGCTGACCGGATGAGCGTCAACATCGAGCTACCCTCGGAAAAGAGCCTGAACCTTTTGTGCCCCGACAAAGCAAAAAAGCCCATTTTGGGCAATATGGCCCAGATACGAGACGGCATCGTGGAAAGCAAGCACGACCTGGCGATCTACAAACACGCCCCTAAGTTCGCGCCGGCGGGCCAGTCCACCCAGATGATCGTGGGGGCCACCCCGGAGAGCGACCTGCAAATCCTCCGGCTCACCCAGGCCCTCTACCGCCGCTACCAGCTCAAGCGGGTGTTCTTCTCGGCCTATATCCCCATGGGCTCGGGCCCCAATTTGCCCGTGGCCCAAAGCTTTCAGCCGCCTCTTTTGCGTGAGCACCGGCTCTACCAGGCCGACTGGCTGCTGCGCTATTACCAGTTTGACGCGGAGGAGCTGCTGGACGACAGGAACCCCGACTTTGACCCCAGCCTGGACCCCAAATGCTGCTGGGCGTTGAACCACCCGGAGTTCTTCCCGGTGGAGGTGAACCGGGCGGACTATGAGGCCCTGCTACGAGTGCCCGGGGTGGGGGTCACCTCAGCCAAGAAGATCGTCCTGGCCCGGCGGTACGGCTCCCTCACCTTCCCCCACCTCAAAAAGCTGGGGGTGGTGCTCAAGCGGGCCCAGTATTTTCTGCTGTGCGACGGCAAGCCCCCAGCGGGGCTCAGGGTGAAATGGGAGAGCCTGGGCCCCCGGCTGGCCGCAATGGACGCCGCCCCCAAGGCCTGCATGGACCAGCTCTCCCTCTTCGACGCAAGAGGGGCCTGATATGGAGAGCTTCGCCTACTATTATGACGGCTCCTTCGCCGGGTTTCTCTGCTGCGTGCGGGACATCTACCAGTACAACGAGCCCCCCGCCCTCTTCTTCTCTCCCGACCTGTGCCAGCCCACTCTCTACCCCCAGCGCCATGTGGACACCGACGAGGCCCTGGCCCAGCGGGTCCACCGCCGCCTGGCCCAGCGGCTGGGCCGCAAGAGCCTCTTGACGGTGGCCCAGGGCTTTTTGACCACTCTGGACCACAAGGAGCGGCGGCTTTATCAGCTTATCGACTTAGGGCTTCGGACAGGCCCGGGGATAGAAAAACACCTGGAGGACTCCAATGTCCTCCAGGTGGGCTCCGCCATCCGCCATCTCCAGCGAGAGTGTGAGCTTTTGACGGGCTTTACCCGGTTTTCCGACTATAACGGCCTGCTGGTGGCGGAGATCGCCCCCAAGAACTGGGTGCTGCCTGTGCTGCGGGTCCACTTCTGCGACCGGATGGCCCAGGAGGCTTTTTTGCTGTTTGATAAGACCCACAGCCAGCTCCTGGTCCATAAGCCAGACCCCTCGGCCGACCGGGGCCGGGGCCTTTGGCGCATCGTGGACGCCCAGGACTTCTCCATGCCGCCGCCCGACCAGCAGGAACGGGCCTACCGGGAGCTGTGGCGGCGGTTCTACCAGACCCTGGCCATCGAGAGCCGCTACAATCCCAAGTGCCGCCAGAGCCATATGCCCAAGCGGTATTGGCCCTGCATGACCGAATTTCAGGAGGACGGGCCTACTCCCGAGGCAGAACGCCCCACTCTGGGAGGGGCAACCTCTGCATAGCGGAGAAGACGTACTCCTTCAGATCAGGATAGCGCTGGGACAGCTCCGCCACCAGCTCCTTGGCCTCCTGGCGCTTGGTGGAGCCGTCGGCGGGACAGAGGTTCTTCACCACCGGCAGGCCGTTTCTCTCCACCGCCGAGCGGACCTGGCCCTCGGTGCAGTATAACAGCGGGCGAATTTGCGTCACCCCGGTGCGGTCCAGGTAGGTCACCGGCTGGAAGCAGTTGAGCCGCCCCTCGTAAAACAGGCTCATAAAAAAGGTCTCCACCGCGTCGTCCCGGTGGTGGCCCAGGGCGATCTTGCTCAGCCCCAGCTCGGCCATGGCGTTGTGGAGCGCTCCCCGGCGCATCTTGGCGCACAGCGAGCAGGGGTTTTTCTCCTTTCGATAGTCAAAAATGACCTCGAAGATCTGCGTTTTGACCAGGTGGAAGGGCACCTCCAACTTCTCGCAGAGCTCCGCCAGAGGCGAAAAATCCATCTGCCCGCCGGACATGTCCAGCGTGATGGCCTCCACGGTGAAGGGCTTGGGGTAGAACTCCCGGAGTTTGGCCAGGGCGCACAGCGTCACCACCGAGTCCTTGCCCCCGGACACCCCCACCGCCACGCGGTCGCCGGGGGCTATCATATGGTAATCCTCCACGCAGCGGCGTGTTTGAGACACGATCTGACGCATCAGCGCGCCCTCCTTCCCGGGAAGAAAAATAAATTTGCAAGCGAGTATTCACGAGTATAGACGAGCATAAGCGCGAAAATCGAAGGATTTGATTTTTCAGACAAAAAAATTCCAAAAAGTCGTTGACACCGGGGGTCAAAAGCATTATAATACAACACGCTCGACTTTGTAAAGTCAACCTTTTCCGGGTCTTCCCGGACATTCCAAACGAAAGCGAGAGATCACACTATGTCCACCTTTATGGCCAACAAGGGCAATATCGTGCGCAAGTGGCATGTGGTCGACGCTGCCGGCAAGCCCCTGGGCAAGACCGCCGTCATCGTCGCCGACCTGCTGCGTGGCAAGCGTAAGCCCGAGTACACCCCCCACGCCGACTGCGGCGACTTCGTCATCGTCATCAACGCCGAGAAGGCCATCCTCACCGGCAAGAAGATGGAGCAGAAGTTCTACCGCACCCACTCCGGCTACCCCGGCGGCCTCCACGAGACCAAGTACCGTCTGCTGATGCAGGATAAGCCCGAGCTCGCCATGAAGCTGGCGGTGCGCGGCATGATGCCCCGCAACACGGTCACCAAGGACTCCCTGTCCCGGCTCAAGATCTACCGCGGCGCGGAGCACCCCCACGCTGCCCAGCAGCCTGAACTCTACACCCAGGCGTAAGGAGGATCAACACAATGTATAAGAGTAAGAAGCCTTATCACTACGGCACCGGCCGCCGGAAGTCCTCCGTGGCCCGGGTCCACCTCTTCCCCAACGGCACCGGCTCCATCACCGTCAATGGCCGGGACATCGAGGAGTACTTCGGTCTGGAGACCCTGAAGCTCATCGTCCGTCAGCCCCTGGTCACCACCTCCACCATCGGCAAGGTGGACGTGGTCGCCACCGTCTCCGGCGGCGGCGTCACCGGCCAGGCCGGCGCCATCCGCCACGGCATCGCCCGTGCCCTGCTGCTGATGAACGAGGAGTTCCGCCCGGCCCTCAAGTCCGCCGGCTTCCTCACCCGCGACCCTCGTATGAAGGAGCGCAAGAAGTACGGCCTGCACGCCGCCCGCCGCGCGCCCCAGTTCTCCAAGCGCTAACCTTCCAACTGCGTACACAAAAGCAGCCGTCCAATGGACGGCTGCTTTTCTTTTATCGTTCTCTCAGTCCATGTGCTCCATGGTGCCCAAAAACAGCGGCGCGCCGGTGGTCAGGTCCACGATGCCGTAGACGAAGGGCCGGTCGAAGCGCAGGACGATCAGATCGTCGGGGGGCATGCAGGCCGCCGCGTCCATGATCACCGCCGTCACCGCCGCCGCCTCGGTGCCCTTTTCGTTGAGCTCGAAGGCGGTCTTGTGGATGACCTGGCCGATGTAGAGCGGGCCGTTTTCGCTGTGGCCCATAGCCGTAAAGTCGGCGGCGTCGGGCTCAAAGGCCCCCGCGAGGCCCATAGCCTTCAGCGCGTCCTCCAAACCGCCGCTCCACTCGGTCTCAAACTTGGGCACGGTGAGCTGGACCAGGGTCTCGGCCTTGCTGTCCAGCAGGCTTTTGACGGTGGCGCCGTCCCAACTCGCCAGGTAGCCCGTCAGGCTCACGCCTTCGTCGGGGAGCATGAGCATCAGCCCCAGCTTGCCGTCGTCGTAAGGCAGGACCACGCCCTGGCCCTTGTCGTGGGAGAGGTAGAGCTCCTGCCGCTCGCCGTTGCTCATGCCCCGGGGCTGGGAGACGGTGCCGTCGGCATTGCGGAAGTTCATGGTCCACTCGCTGGCGGGGGTCTCAAAGGGCCGCTGGAACTGGTTCTTAAAATAGATGGCGTTGACCAGGGCCAGCACCGCCTGGTCGTCGAAGCGGTCCACCACGCTGGGGATCATGTCATGGGTGGCCTCCTTCACCCAGCCGTTGACCATCTTGACGGTGTCCGGGGCCTGGAGGTCGGCGTGGTAGAGCTCCGCGCCAAAGTAGTTTTGACAGGTGAGGACGAATTCGTCGTTCAAGACGAGGTCCGGGTCGCACCACAGGCTGTTGGCCAGGGTGGTCTGGCTGGAGCCTCCCAGGTCCGAATAGTCCTCCATCAGGGCCAGGCAGTAGCCGCTGAGTTGACCGGGCTCCATGCCGAAGACCTGGGCAAACTCCCCGGCGGTATCTTCGGCGGCCCCCTGGGCGGTCATCCCCAGGGCCAGCGTCACCGACAGCGGAGACATGAGGGTGTTCTCCCCCTCCACACGGCTGGCACGAAGCAGCTCCAGGGCGAAGTCGGCGTAGGCCGTCTCGGCCTGAGCGGTCCGCTCACCGGGGAACAGGTCCACGATTCCCTGGGCCTGGATGGGCTCCGGGGCCGGGGCCTTGTCTCCTCCGCAGCCCGCCAGCATAATGAGGGATAACAGCAGTGAAAATACACGTCCCATAGGGCCACACTCCCTTTTTCTCGGATGTCCCCTTAGACGAAGCGCGTCCCAAAAAGTTCCTGTCTCAGCCCTTCTCAAAAAAGGCCACGGCAATGGCCCCGGGGCCCACATGGGTGCCGATGGTACCGCCGATGGTGCTCATGGGCAGAGAATCTACATATCCTTCCCAAAGGGCCCGGCTGTCCTCGATGTACTTGCGCAGCAGCTCGTCGCTGAGGCCGGTGTAGCCCAGGCCGTAGGGCCGCTCAAAGTCCACGCCGCCGCCCTTTTTGCACTCCTCCATCAGCAGATTATTGCCGTTTTTGGAGCCCCGGGCCTTGCCGATGACCTTCACCTCGCCGTCGGCCACCGTTACCACAGGCTTGATGGACAGCAGTCCGCCCACCAGCGCCGCCGAGGCCGACAGCCGCCCGCCCCGCTTGAGATACTCCAAGGTGTCCAGCAGCGCCACGATGCGCACCTGGCTGCGCTCCTCCTCCAGCGTCCGGGCGATGGCCTGGGCGTCCAAGCCCCGCGCCACAAGCTCCACCGCCCGCCGCACCAGCAGCGTCTCGGCGATGGTGACGTTGAGACTGTCCACCACGAAGACCTGGCCGGGGAACTCAGCGGCGGCGATGCACGCGCTCTGGTAGGTCCCCGAGAGCTTGGAGGACAGGGTGACACACACCACGCTCTCGCCCCGCTCCACCGCCTGGGAAAAGGCCTCCTCGAACTGGCCCGGGCCGATCTGGCTGGTGGTGGGCAGGCTGTCCCCCTCGATGAGCAGCTCGTAGAACTGCCGGTGGGTCAGGTCCACGCCGTCTTGGTACTGTTTGTCTCCAAAGCTCACCGTCATGGGCAGCACGCTGACCCCCTCGGGCCAGGGCTGGGGTAGGTCGGCGGCAGAATCGGTGACGATACGGATAGGCATAGCGCACTCCTTCTTTCTTCCAAAAGTTCTGATGTTTTGTTTGTCTCATATAAAATACCACACTTCTCCTCAAATTGCAAGTATAAAGTGGAGAAGCCGAACTTGACAAAGCCCCGCCATGTGCGTATACTTATTTACCACGAAACCCCTCGAAAGGAGGCGCCCGGCATGACCACGACCACCATCCTCTATATCATCGCCGGGTATCTCTCCGGCAGTGTGCTCTTCGCCCATGTGGCCACGGCCCTGCTGGGCAAAGAGGCGGTGGAGGACGCCGGGGAGGACCGCAATCCCGGCACGGCCAACGCCTTTCGCCGGGGCTTTTGGTGCGGCGTCATTGCCCTGCTGGGCGACCTGGGCAAGGCCTTCGCGCCGGTCTACTGCTACTGCCGCTTTGCCGATGGTCTCAGCCAGGGCCCCGTCTCCCTAGCCCTGGTCATCGCCGCGCCAGTGGTGGGTCACGCCCTTCCCCTTTGGTGGCACTTCAACGGCGGCAAGGGCATTGCCGCCTCCTTCGGCTCTCTGTTGGGGCTGTGTCCCTTGTGGCAGCCGGCGGTGCTGTTCGCGCTGATCTTCGTCTTTTTCTCGGTGGTGCTGCGCATCGACCCCCACTTTTACCGCACTATGATCACCTATCTAGTCACCGCCGTGACCTTCTTTTTCCGCTACCCGGCGGGGGTGTGGGGCGGGTTCGCCCTCATTTCGGGCACGGTGCTGCTGCGGCTCCACTGGAGCAAGGAGCGCCGGGCCAAGCCGGCGGTGAAGCTGCTATGGATGCGCTGATCCTCTCCTGCGGCACCGGCGGCGGGCATCACGCCGCGGCCCACGCCATTCAGGAGGCCCTGGAGGCCCAGGGGCACCGGGCGGTGCTGATGAACCCCTACGCCCTGCGGGGCCAGAAGACGGTGGAGCTGGTGGACGATGTGTACATCTCCGTGGCCCAGCACTCGCCCCGGACCTTTGGCTTTGTCTACCGCCTGGGCGAGCTCTACCGCCATCTCCCCTGGCGCTCGCCGGTGTACTACTTCCAGCGCAAGACCGCCAAGGCCCTGGAGACCTATCTGACCCAGCAACACTTTGACGTGGTCATCTGTACCCACGTCTACCCCGGCGAGGCCCTGACCATCCTGAAAAACCGGGACGTGGCCCTGCCCAAGACCATCTTCGTGGCCACCGACTACGCCTGCATCCCCTTCACCGAGGAGACCGACTGCGACGCCTACGTCATCCCCCACAAGGACCTACTGGACGAGTTCCAGTCCTATGGCATCCCCGCCCAAAAGCTCCACCCTCTGGGCATCCCGGTCTCCGCCGCCTTTGCCCAGGCGGCCTCCCAAGCCGAGGCCCGAAGGGCCTTGGGTCTGGAGGTCAACGCCACCTATCTGCTCCTCTCTGGCGGCAGCATGGGGGCGGGGGTGCTGAAAAAAGCGGTGAAGCGGCTCTACGCCCAGTGGCGGGGCCGGGCCCGGCTCATCGTCATCTGCGGCACCAACGACAAGCTCTACAAAGCCCTGGAAAAGCGCTACGGCGGCGACGACAGCGTTGTTCTCCTCCACTCCACCCGCCAGATGCCCCTCTACCTGCGCGCCTGCGACCTCTACCTCACCAAGCCCGGCGGGCTGTCCTCCACCGAGGCGGCGGTGGCCGGGGTGGCCCTGGCCCACCTCTCCCCCATCCCCGGCTGCGAGACCCGCAACGCCAGGTTCTTTGCCCGCCTTGGGCTGTCCATCCCCACCGACCGGCTGGAGGACTTTGACGCGCTGGCCCCTGAGGTCATTCGCCGCCAGGGCGAGGCCATCGCCCCCAACGCCGCGGAGCGCATTGTCGCCCTGGCCCAGAGGCTTTTAACTAACGACCATTAGCCTATAAAAAAGACGCCGAAACGGCGTCTTTTTCGCCCCTCTTCCAAGAGTTATGTAAACTACTCCAGCTCCTTCTTCAGCTTTTCCAGCGCCTTTTTCTCAATACGGGATACATAGCTGCGACTGATGTTGCACTGGGCGGCGATCTCCCGCTGGGTCAGCGGGGCCTGGCCGCTGAGGCCGTAGCGCAGGTCAATAATGCGCGCCTCCCGGCCCGTCAGGCAACGCTTGACCACCTCCCGGACCTTCTTGCACGACTCCTTCACGTCCAGGTCCTCCAGCATGGTGTCATCCACCCGGATAACGTCCATCAGTGAGAGGTTGTTGCCCTCGCCGTCGTTTTCCAGGGTGTCGGACAGAGAGACCTCCCCTTGCAGCTTGCGGCGGCTGCGGAAGTACATCAAAATTTCGTTCTCGATGCACCGGCTGGCATAGGTGGCCAGCTTGATATTCTTGTCGCTTTTGAAGGTGCTCACCGCCTTGATGAGCCCGATGGTGCCGATGGAGATGAGGTCGTCCTGGTCGGCGGATTGGGTGTAGTATTTCTTCACGATATGGGCCACCAGGCGGAGGTTGTGCTCCACCAGAGTGTTGCGGGCGGCCAGGTCCCCCTGCTGGGCGAGCTCCAGGTAGTGCCGCTCCTCGTCTGGCTTGAGGGGCTTGGGGAAGGACCCGGTGTTGCCCGACAGGCGCAGGGTGAGAAACAGCGAGTTGAGCATCAAGACGAGCCAGGCTGACAGCATTTTGCTCCACCTCCGAGGTGTAGCCTATGCGTCGCCGGATTGTCCCTATGCGGAAAAGCCTGGCCCTCCGGCTCATTTCAAAGTGTCTTTCAAACTCCTATCCTCTCTCACAAAATGAAGCTCCTCCACGCCGTCAAAAACATTTCCTATATCCTCAACGATTTGAACAGTCCCTTCATCGCGAGAGAAGTTGCACTTGCCTCGAGCCAGCAAGTCATCAGCATCTTCCATGGGATCGCGCCATATTTCAAAATGCGATCCATATCCCCAGACCATCACGACCTCGATTACTTCACCATCTTTTACAAGTCGTCCTGTTGCCCCTCCTGTTTCTTCATCAAGCCCAACAAATGAAATGTCAGGTTCGCTAGATACCCATAGATCCTCAGGATTTGAATCAGGAGTCATCTTGGGGCCAAGCACAAACTCGCAACCCGAAAGCGTCAATAATATAACTAGGACAAGAAACCAACTAAATATATTAGAGTGACTTTTCATAATAAACACCTTACGCATAAACAACAAAACATCCTACCGCTTCTGCCCCAAGGCGGACTTCAGCGCGAAGAAGAGGGCCGTGGACACGGCTAGGCCCAGGGCGTTCAAAATGATATCGTTGATATCAAAGCTGCGGCCAAAAATGGGCTGGATCAGCTCGATGGCCAGGCAGGTCAGCAGCCCTGCGCACAAGGTCTTCTTCCACGAGGCCCGGCGGTCAAACAGCGGGTAAAGGATACCAAAGGGGAGGTAAAGCAGGATATTGGCCAGGTTTTCCGCACTCAAGCGATGGAAGGAGTCGGGGACCAGGTAGTACTCGAAGGTGAACCAGCGGTAGTTGGTGCCGCTGGGCATATGGTAGAAAAGGCGGTAATACGCCCCGCCGACGAACTTTTCAAACAGAGTCAAGCCCACCAACGCCGCCAGATAGCCCACAAAAAGGGAGCCCAGCACGACCTGACCGGCGGAGAGCCTGGGCTCCCGTCGAGTCCGGACCAGCACGTAGACCGCCCCGGCCAGCAGCGCGATGGGGATCATCTGCAGGAAAAGTCCCGGGTATGTATCGAAAAAGAAGTACTGAAAATTCATGTTGTCAGGAAAATACATGGTCGACCCTCCGCAAAAAATCTCTTTTTACAAAGCAAGTATAGCACATCCCGGCGAATCTTTCTATTGCATTTTTTCCTAAAATCAAGTAAACTGGACTTGGGCCAAGGGCCCAATCTGAAAGCGGGGTGGATGTCATGAGCCATCGGATCATCACCGTCAGTCGGGAATTTGGAAGCGGAGGCCGGGAGGTGGGCAAGCGGCTGGCCCAGACCCTGGGCGTGGCCTACTATGACCGGGAGATCATCACCGCCGTGGCCCAGAAGAGCGGCCTGGCCGAGGAGTACATCGCCAGCATCTCCGAGCGGGGCGTGGACGCATACTACCCCATCACCTTCGGCCACACCTTTGCCTACTCCTCCAGCCTGGTGGACCCCCAGATGGAGGTCATGGCCGAGCAGAATAAGCTCCTCAAGGAGCTGGCCCGCAAGGGCGACTGCGTCATCGTGGGCCGCTGCGCCGACGTGGTGCTGCGGGAGGAGGAGCCCTTCAACCTCTTCGTGTACGCCGACCTGGACAGCAAGCTCCGCCGCTGCAAGGCCCGGCAGAGCGAGGGAGAAAAGGCCCTGAGCTCCAACGACCTCAAGCGCCGCATGGCCAAGGTGGACAAGGACCGGGCCCGTTACCGCTCCCTGCTCACCGACACCCGCTGGGGCGACCCGGCGGCCTATCACCTGTGCGTGAACACCAGCGGCTGGGATATGCACGCCCTGGTGGACGCTCTGGCCCCCGTGGTCCGAGCCTGGTTTGAAAATCGGGGAAAATAAATCGAAAAAAGCCTTGACAATCGGCGGCGAAGGTGCTAGAATACCATTTGTTCAGCGGCCCGCCGCCGAATTTGGGGGTATAGCTCAGCTGGGAGAGCGCTTGAATGGCATTCAAGAGGTCAGCGGTTCGATCCCGCTTATCTCCACCAAAAGAGACAGTCATCCACACGGATGGCTGTTTTTTTGTGCCCATTTTTCCGGCTGGGCTTTACATTTTTGCCATCTTTTCGTATAATGGACCACGCAGAGAAACGGGAAGGAGCGATCTTTATGGAGCGCAGGAACCGGCCGGTGGGCCGAAAGAAAAACGTGCTGGGCGGCTCGGGCCATGTGGGCCGGCGAGAGGGCGCGTCCGGCGTGGGCGGCGGCGCCTTTGGCGGTAAGCGGCCCGGAGCGTCTAAGACCGGCCAGCCAAACGACGCTCAGCGAGGTATCGACCTGGGCGATGTGGCCAACCTGGTGGGCGCGGTGGGCTCGGCCACCGGCTCGGGCAAGAAAAAGCCGTCTCTTGTGACCATCCTCATCCTGGCGGCGGTGCTCATCTTCGGCGGCGGCGGGCTGGGCAGCCTCACTGGCCTCTTTGGCGGCGGGGACAGCGGCCTGAGCTCTCTGGGGAACTCCCTGGGCGGCTCTACTCCCACCTACACCACCAACACCAGCGGCGGCGCGGTGAACACCTCTGTCTCCAGCAAGGCTCGGGACAAGCGGGTGGCTCTGGCCGGGGACGGCAGCGACACCACCACCATCCTGGTCTACATGTGCGGCACCGACCTGGAATCCAACGGCGGCTTCGCCACCAAGGACCTCCAGGAGATGGCGGCGGCGGAGATCGGCGACAACGTGCGGCTGCTGGTCTACACCGGCGGGTGCAAGAGCTGGCGCAACAGCTTGATCTCCAACAGCAAAAACCAGATCTACCAGGTCCTGGACGGCGGCTTCAAGCTCCAGTGGGAGAGCGACTCCCTCCAGGCCATGACCGACCCCGATACCCTGTCGGGCTTCATCCAGTGGGGCAAGCGCAACTACCCCGCCGACCGCTACGAGCTCATTTTCTGGGACCACGGCGGCGGATCGCTCAGCGGCTACGGCTATGACGAGGTCCATCCCCGCGCGGGCTCCATGAGCCTCAGCGGCATCGCCAAGGCCCTGAAGGACGGCGGCTGCACCTTCGACTTCATCGGCTTCGACGCGTGCCTGATGGCCACGCTGGAGACGGCGATGGTGGCCGAGCCCTACGCCGACTACCTCATCGCCTCGGAGGAGACCGAGCCCGGCTGTGGCTGGTACTACACCGACTGGCTCACCAAGCTCTCCAAGGACCCGTCCATGTCCGCTTTGGAGATCGGGACAAACATCGCCGACAGCTTTGTCAGCGTGTGCTCACAGGTGGCCTCGGGCCAGCAGGCCACCCTGTCGGTCATCGACCTGGCGGAGCTGGCGGGCACGGTGCCCCCGGCCTTCCGGGACTTTGCCCAGTCCACCAATGCCAGCATCCAGAGCAGCGACTATAAGGCCGTGGCCTCCGCCCGGGCCAACGCCAAGGAGTTCGCCCAGTCCAGCAAGATCGACCAGATCGACCTCATCCACCTGGCCGACAACCTGGACACCGTCCAGAGCCGGGCCCTGGCCAAGGCTTTACGCAGCGCGGTCAAATATAACGCTACCTCTCGGAATATTTCCAACGCCAACGGCGTTTCCATCTACTTCCCCTACGGCAAGACCTCCAGCGTGTCCACCGCCAGCAAGCTCTACGGCCAGATCGGTCTGGACAGCGCCTACACCGACTGCATCAAGTCCTTCGCCTCCCTGGAGGTGGCGGGCCAGGCCGCCGCCGGCGGTCAGAGCGGTCAGCTGGGCTCGCTGTTCGACCTCTTCACCGGCGGCTCCGGCTCCAGCTCCTCCTCTGGCGGCGACGTGCTGGGAATGCTGGGCTCGCTACTGGGCGGGCGGGACCTCTCTAACGTGGGCCTCGACGCCGACAGCGCGGACTTTTTGGACGGCGAACTGGTGGAAAACAGCGCCGACTACCTCAGTGAAAACCGCTTCGACCCCAGCGATCTCAAGTGGACCTCCAAGGCCGGGGAGCGGGTGCTGGCCCTCAGCGAGGACCAGTGGGACCTGGTGGCCCAGGTGGCTCTCAGCGTCTTCGTGGACGACGGCGAGGGGTACATCGACCTGGGTCTGGACAACGTTTTCGACTACAATGACGACGGCGACCTCATCGGCGGCTTTGACGGCACCTGGCTCAGCGTCAACGGCCAGATCGTGGCCTACTACCTGCTGGAGACCGACGACGACGCGGGCCTCTCCTGGGGCTACATCCCCGCTCTGCTCAATGGTCAGCGGGTGGAGCTGATGGTCTCCTTTGCCAACGATACCCAGTCCTGGACGGTGCTGGGCGCGCAGGTCTGCTACGACCAGGGCGAGACCGACACCGTGGCCCGGGGCCTCATGGAGCTCCAAGACGGCGACAAGCTGGACTTCCTTTGCAGCTACTACGACTACGATAAGACCTTCCAGGACAACTATCCCCTGGGCCAGCCGGTGACGGTGGACGGGCCGCTGGTGCTGGGCAACCTGGCCATGGACAACGACGACTACATCGCCGCCTTCCGCGTCACGGATATTTACCAGAACCACTACTGGACGCCGGAGATCTTCTAAGTCAGACAGCAAAAGAGGGCGTTCCCCACACAGCGGGGAACGCCCTTTTGTTTTATTTTAGCATAAAAGCTCGGTGGCCAGCACCGTGATACAGCAAAGCACCGCCACAGGCATCAGCCCCGCCCCCAGCCAGGCGGCCACTATGCCCACCACCAGGGCCAGGGCCCCGGCGATGGGGCTTTGGGGATCGTCGATGATGGCGGGAACGGTCATCACCGCCAGGGTCACATAGGGCACATAGTATAGAAATGACTGGATGAACTTGCTGCGGATGGGCTTGCGGAAGATGGTCATGGGCAGGGCCCGGATGGCGTAGAGGGTCAGGGCCATGACCAGGATGTAGACGTAGTTCACCGCTCCCGGCCCCCTTCCTCCATGGGATGGGGAAAGAGGATGGACACCCCTGAGCACAAGAGCACCGTCAGCAAAATGATACGCAGGCTGGGCTCCAGGGTGGAGATCCAAGGCAGGCGGCTGGCGGCGAAGCTGACCACAAAGGCCAGGGCGATGAGCCCGGCGATGATCCGATCCTTGCGGGCGGCAGGGATGATGGCCGCAAGGAACATCCCGTAGAGGGCCACGCTGAGGGCGCTCACCGCCCACACGGGCATCAGGTCCCCCGCCACGCAGCCTAGGGAAGAGCCCAGCGCCCAGCACGGCGAGGCCACCAGAGCCGCGCCGTAGAGGTAATAGGGCTCCAACCAGCCCTCCCGGGCAATGGAGATGGCGAAGAGCTCGTCGGTAATGCACGCGCTCATGCCAAAGCGGTGGACCAGCCGTCCCTGGGGGTCCATGCGCTGGCTCATGGCGGTGGACATCAAAAGATAGCGGGCGTTGACCACGATGGTGGTCAATATCATGGTCAGTAGGCTCCCGGCGGCGGCGATCACGTCCAGCCCCGCCTTCTCTCCCGCAGAGGCCCGGCACAAAAGGCTGGACAAAAAGCTCTGGATAGGGTCCAGCCCGGCCTCCTGGGCCTTGACCCCCAGGGCGAAGGCCACGGCGAAGTAGCCAAGGCCGATGGGGATGCCGTCTCGCATCCCCTGGCGGAACACCCCGGCAGTGGTTTTGATCTGCTCTGGCATGGTCATCTTCCTTTGAAAAGAGTGTCGAGAAGTATTGTATACCTTTTTCGCCCGTTCGTAAAGTCCCATTCTCCCCAGGCGCGCGCTTTGGGTCGGGCTTGACTTGCCCCAGGTTTTCCCTTAAAATAGAGGTAGCTTGATATATTGGAAGGGAGCGCGCGCCATGAAGCAGATATTATCCTTGTTCCTGATCATGTCCATGCTGGCGGGCCAGCCTGGCGGCGGGACCCCCAGCGGGGAGCAAACGGGCGTGGACCAGACGGAGGTGAGCGTGTCCGTCACCGCCCCGGACCCCGACACCGCCTATGCCGGCTTCGCCCTAAAGCTCCTGCGCGCCAGCCGGGAAGAGGGCAAAAACACCCTATTGTCTCCGCTGTCGGTGACCCTGGCCCTGGGCATGACCGCCAACGGCGCGGGGAGCGAGACGCTGGAGGAGTTCAACGACCTCCTTGGCATGGAGCCGGAGGTGCTGGACCCCTATTGCCAGGGGCTGATGGACAAATACAGCCGCTTGGGCGGCTCCAGTCAGACCAACCTGGCCAACAGCCTGTGGTGCGACGAGGACCTGACCTTGACCGACGACTTTACCCAGACCTGCCGGGACTACTTTGACGCCGAGCTCTTCCACGTGGACCTGCAAGCGCGCCAGACGGTGCGGGAGGTCAACCGCTGGGCCAGCAAGGCCACCCGGGGCAAGGTCCCCGAGGTGCTGCAAAAGCCCTTTGAGGACGACGCGGTGCTGGCGCTGATCAACGCGGTCTACTTCAAAAACAAGTTCGAGCGGCCCTTCAAGACCTCCCACAGCGTGTGGACCATAGACTTCCACAACGCCGACGGCACCGTGTCCCAGCCCCAGGGGATGAAAAACGGGACCCGGCGGGAGACCTACCTCTCCCACCACGGCGGCCAGGGCGTGGTCCTGCCCTATGACGACGGCGCGCTGGGGCTGCTGCTCATGCTCCCTGACGAGGGCGTGAGCCTGACCGAGTACCTGGCCAGCTGGGACGGCGCGACCATCGCCACGCTGCTGGAGGGCCAGAGCGACCAGAAGGTGTCGCTGGAGGTGCCCAAGTTCCAGGCCAAATGGCGCGGCGAGTTGAAGGACTACCTGGCGGATATGGGCCTGACCCGAGCCTTTTCGGGCGGGGCCGATTTTACCCCCATGGGCAGCAGCCCCCGGGGGAGGATCTTTCTGGACAGTGTCCTCCACGAGGCCGTCTTTGACATCAACGAAACGGGCACCGAGGCCGCGGCGGTGACGGTGATCACGGGTATGGCCGGCAGCGCCAGGCCCCCGGAGGAGATCATCTACCTCACCTTCGACCAGCCCTTTGTCTACGGCATCGTGGACCTGGACACCGGCATACCCCTGTTCCTGGGCACTCTGGAGCAGTTGTAAAACGTCTCAAAAAGGCACGACTATACTGGCCGAAGAAAACTGTGTGCCCCTCGTGGGCGGAAAGGACGGTACGCTATGAGCAAGTCAAAGGTCTATTTCAGCCGGGTCATCACTCCCCAGCGGGTATTGGAGCTCTATAAGGCTCTGGACATGCCCCTCACCGGCAAGGTCTGCGCCAAGGTCCACTCCGGCGAGGAGGGCAACCAGAACTACCTCCACCCCGAGTTCTGGGCCCCGGTCATTCACGCCCTGGACGCTACGGTGGTGGAGTGCAACACCGCCTACGACGGCGCGCGCAACTACACCGACAAGCACCTCAAGCTGCTGGAGAGCCACGGCTGGAGCAAGTATTTCACCGTGGACCTGCTGGACGCCGAGGGCCCCGACCTGGTCCTGCCTGTCGTGGGCGGCAAGGTGCTGAAGGAGAACCTGGTGGGCAAAAACCTGAAGAACTACGACTCTATGGTGGTGCTGTCCCACTTCAAGGGCCACCCCATGGGTGGCTACGGCGGCGCTTTGAAGCAGCTTTCCATCGGCTGCGCCTCCACTGCGGGCAAGTGCCTGATCCACTCCGCCGGAGCCACCACAGACCAGACAAAATTCTGGGACAATGTGGCCGAGCAGGACGATTTCCTCCAGGGCATGGCCGAGGCCGCCCAAACCGTGGTCAAGCTCTTTGGCGGCAAGGCGGTCTACCTCAACATCATGGCCAACCTCTCGGTGGACTGCGACTGCTGCGCCGTGGCCGAGGGCCCCTGCATGAAGGACGTGGGCATCCTGGCCAGTCTGGACCCGGTGGCCATCGACCAGGCCTGTGTGGACCTGGTGTACGCCTCGGACGACCCGGGCAAGGACCACCTCATCGAGCGTATCGAGTCCCGCCACGGCGTCCATACTATTGAGGCCGCCGCGGCCCTGGGCGTGGGCAGCCGGGAGTACGAGCTGGTGGACCTGGACGGCTGAGCCGCCGCGGCAATTTTGGACCTGGGAGGTCTCGCATCATGTGCACCGCCATCACCTATCTGACCGATTCCTTTTATTTTGGCCGGAATCTGGACCTGGAGTATAACTACGACGAGTCGGTCACCGTGCTGCCCAGGCGGTTTCCCCTGGTATTTCGCAAGGCCAAGGCCCTGCAAAGCCACTACGCCATGATCGGCATGAGCTACGTTCAGGACGGCTATCCCCTCTTCTACGAGGCCACCAACGAAAAGGGCCTTTCCATGGCGGGGCTGAACTTCGTAGGCAACGCCGTGTACGCCCAGGAGGAGGTCCCGGGCAAGGACAACCTGGCCCCCTTTGAGTTCATCCCCTGGATGCTGGGCCAGTGCGACTGCATGGCGGACGTACGCGCCCTGCTGGAGCGGGTCAATCTGCTGCAGATGGACTACTCTCTCGACCTGCCCGCCGCCCAACTCCACTGGATGATCGCCAACCGCGAGGGCTGCTTGGTGGTGGAGTCCACCGCCGATGGCCTTCACGTCTACGACGACCCCATGGGCGTACTCACCAACAACCCGCCCTTTCCCTACCACACCCAGAACCTCAGCAACTATATGTGCCTGTCCAACCAACCTCCCCAAAACCACTTTTGCCAGAGCCTGAAGCTGGAGCCCTACAGCCGGGGCATGGGCGCTCTGGGCCTGCCCGGCGACCTCTCCTCCGCTTCCCGCTTCGTCCGGGCGGCCTTTACCCGCTCCAACGCCCGCTCGGGCCGGGATGAGACAGAGAGCGTGACCCAGTTTTTCCACATCCTGCAGAGCGTTTCCATGTCCCGGGGCTGTATCGACATGGGCAAGGGCCTGTTTGAGACCACGGTCTACTCCTGCTGCTGCAACGCCGACACCGGGGTGTATTACTACACCACCTACCAAAACGGCGGCCTGACGGCGGTGGATATGCGCCGCGAGGACCTGGAGGGGGTCTCCCCCGTGTCCTACCCCATGCTCCACCAGGCGGTCATCTACCGGCAAAATTGAACCAAAGCGCATAAAAAAAGCGGCGTCCAGTAGCCGGGTGTTCATAAGGACACAGGCTTGAGGGGGGCGACAGAGGGCCAGTTGGGCGGCGGTGCCGCTCAACTGGCCCTTTTCCTATGGCTCGGCCAGCCGCTGGGTCTGCTTTCCCCCGCGGCTGGCCGTCCCGGTCTGGGAGCGGTTGTCCCGCTCTGGCGGGCCACCGTTGGACTGCCCCCCAGCCCGGAGGCCCCACAAAAATGCACAGCGTTTTTGTGGATTTTTCGTTTTGCCGCTTCGCATCCAACGGCGTCTTTGCGCCGTTGGCCTTGGATGCGAAACGAAAATCCAGGCCCCGTGTATTGCGGGTTTTCGGGCCGTTTGGATTTTTTGGATAAAAAATCCAAGAAAATTGGCCCCAGAACAGCAGATTGGATTTCCCGCTAACGCCCCAATACACAGCCCGCCAATTTTTCCACCGGCGTCTTTGCGCCGGAACACTGGGAAAAAATCGCGCGAGTAGGCCCTTGCGACGCAAGGGTTTCAAAGCCGCCAGGAAAAGTAGGAAAATTTTTCCCACTTTTCCAGCGGCTTTTTACGGCTCGGGAAAATCCCAGAGCCAAGCCGCCGCAAGCACTTCGGCTTCATTTTTCCCTTCGGGACAAAAAACAGCCGAAAATGGGGGGAAGAGCATAAGGCCAGCTGACGCCACCCCCCTCTAACGAGGGGGATGGCGCCCGGCATAGCCGGGAGCTGTTGGCCTGTTACGGCGTGCCACTGGCACGCCGTAACAGGCCAACCCCTGCGCCCCCTACGGGGGCTTGGGGGCCTTACTGCGCTCCGGGAACGTGCCACTGGCACGTCCCCTACGCTTGCCCTCACCACCGCCGTCAAGGACGGCGAACGGCCACCCCTGCGGGGTGGCCGTTGTTGTTGGCTCGGGTGCTCTGCGGCGGCTACGCCGCCCCGTTGAGAGGGCGGGCCGCTCTCCGAGCGGCGGGCGAAGTGCTGACGCTCTTGCCAAAGAGCGAAAAACCCCTTGCAATTTGCGCCGCAAGGGGGTACAATAAAATCGCCGAGAAGATGAAGGCAGGCCCCAGGGTGTTGGTAGCACCCTGAGGCCCTATGCAGGAGAGCTAACCTCCCACACAGCATTAAAAATGCACCCAGTTCATTATAACCATTTCTCCCCGACATTTCAAGGGCGGAATGCGTGTTGTGAGTTTGTGTGTTTGAGCGGTGTAGGGGTATACCCTGCGCCGCTTTCATTTTCTCGGCGGGGGAAGCCCTTGGGAGCGGGACATTTGCCCCGCCCCCTTGGGCCGAACTTGCCGAGGAAAATTTCAAAAATTTTTGCCCAACGTAAAACCGAGGGCGGATTTCCCGGCACTATACCTTGTCCCACAAAAGCGTATAGGAGGTAATACACATGAAGAAAATCATTTCCATGTTCCTCGCCGTGTCCCTCGTCCTGGGCGCCATGGCAATCCCCGTGTCCGCCGCCGAGGCGGAGACCGGCACCACCCCCGCCTTCGCCGACGTCGACCCCGACGCCTGGTACGCCGAGGCGGTCAACACCCTGGCCACAAACGGCATCGTCAAGGGAGGTCCCGACGGCCTGTTCCACCCCGACGACCCCGTGACCTTCGCCGAGCTGTACACGATGTTCTACCGGCTCTATGGCGCCGAGACGTTCATGAACGAGACCTACGGTAGCCTCGAGGCCTATTGCGAACAGGAAAACACCACCCGCATCATCGGTGGCTCCCGCGGTTACGGCGACCGTTGCATCTGGATATACAAAGACGGTAAGCCCTACCATTGGGCGGCCTACGCCTGGATGTTCACGTTCGACCGAGAAATAGGCACCCCCCTCTATATGGACAACATGTGCGAGCCCGAGGACATCGACCTCCCCGTGCCCCGTGCCGCCGCCATCGCCAGCATCTACCGCCTGATGACGGCCATGAACAACGAGTGCCCCGACTACTACCATGACCTCACGCCCGTGCACGACTATACGCCCGACGACATCCCCGACTGGGAGGACGTGCTCGGCGACCACGAAAACCACCCCAGATGCAAGTACGGCGTCCTGTACCTCGACGGCAACCTGAACTTCGGCTACAAGGACTGGCTGTACGAGGTCCGCGCCATTGACGAGGTGGACTACGCGATGGGCCAGGGTGTAGGCCGCACCGACTACGACTACGCGGTCGTGGCCTTCCGCAACCCCCTGCTCAGGCCCCTTATTACGGTCGACCAGGACCAGGTGCTCGCCGCCTATAACGTCGGACTCACCGACGGCGTGGACGCGAACCATACGTGCAACCCCAACGGCAAGGTCACCCGCGCCGAGATTTGTGCCATGCTGTACCGTGCCGGCATGACCCGCGAGTTCACGGCGGAGTGGTTCCTGGACTGGCAAAGATGAAAACGACCCTTCCCCCTTCCGTCCACCGTGGCGGGAGGGGGATTTTGATAGTACGGCGAGGGCCGAAGGCCCGAAGGCGGACTATCCCGCAGGGCGAAGCCCGAGGAAGATAGGACATCGAGCGAAGCGAAGATGGACTATCCCCGGTGTTCGTGGCGATCTATCGCCACGGGGTCGGGGCTGGACTTCCGAACGGGAAGGACTTTATATCTTGAAAGGAGTACATACCCATGAAAGACCCCATTTATAAAGACCCCCGCTATATCGTGAAGGTCACGGACAGGGGGAGCGGCGAGAGCGTCTACCTCAAATTCCCCCACCTTCTGCCCCCGGTGGCCCTGGAAAATCTGGAGAAGCGGCTGGCGGGTATCGCCAGGAGCAACCCGGAGTTTACCCCGGCCCAGGTAGCCGCCCACGCCGCCGACCAGCTCAACCAGCAAGCCCGCTATGCGGCCTACCAGACGGAGAAGCCCATCCGGGCCACGGAGACCCCCTGGGATTACGAGGTGGCCTACGGCGAGGCCAAGGCCGAGGGGGAGAAGCCCCGCTCCCAGCGGTTTACCTTCCATGTGCGCTGTCTGGCGGATTGCGTCACCGAGGTCACCTTCCCCCAGGGCGGCGAAACGGTGGAGACCGCCACCGCCTATGCCAAAAAGCACCTGGGCGAGTTTGACCGCTTCGCCAATCCCCGCATTATCAAGGCGTGCGAGGTGGTGGAGGGGAGCGGCTGTCTGGCGGAGGACTGCCCGCCGCTGGCCCAGGTGGTTTGTGTAGACGGCAGCTTCACCGCCAGCACCGAGACGGCCAAGTGCGTCAAGTTCTCCCGCCCTCTCACCGAGGACGAGGCCGCCTTCTTCCGTGTCTGTCTGAAAGAGGGCTCCCCCGGTGGCCCCGGCTATGACAACACCCAAGTGGTGGACTTCGCCGTGAAGCTCTTTAACGGCCTGTCGGAAAAGCAGGGCTGGGACGTGACCGCCGAAATGCTCGACCACATGGAGCCGTGGCACCGCATGATAGACTACGACGTTTACAAGTACGGCCCCGGCCCCTCCTATTGCCGCCTATGTGGGGAGGACTGACCGAGGACAAGGTGGTGGTACGGGTGGAGGACGAGGACACGGGAGAAATCTTTCACCTGGCCTATACGGACGTTTTCACCCGTGAGCAATCCGACGTGTATAACCGTATCACCGCCCGAGTACACGAGAGCGGAGAAACAGACCTTCGCCGCAGATTGAGCCAGGAGGTGGACGGCTTCAATGCGGAAGCGGAACGCCGGGGCTGGACGGTGCGGATGGAGTTTTGGGAGAGGCCCTGGAAATAGGCTTTGTGCATGATTTATACTTTTACAAAACTTCTGGTTTCTGTGAAGGTTTTGCAGACCAGAGGCCAAAAGAGGGTTTCAAGGTGGCCTAAATAATCGGGTTTTCTCCGAAAATATCAGCGTTTTCCCATCTTCCCATCCCGCCCTCCCTGTGGTAGACTGGCCCCACAAGGAGGGAAACGCCTATGCTTTCCAACGTCTGTCACGGCGGCGTCACCCTGCGCTGGGACGGGCCGACGGCCCAATTCCTGGCCCAGCTCCACCAGACCGTGGCCGTCTACAATCCCTTTCCCACCCTGCGGCGGGAGCGGGGCGGCACGGAGTACATCGTCACCGGGCGATATTCTCCCACGGCCAGAGAGACCGCCACCGCCAAGCTAAAGCGGCTCATGCTGAACGCCCACGCCTGACAACTTCACATTCCCGATTTCCGCTATCTTAGCCGGGTTACACGCAAGCGACGCCTTGTGTGTGACCCGGCTTTTCTAAAGAAAGGAGGGTTGCCCCTACGCTCCGATATGAACCCCTGCGGGGTGAGTATATCCCCTGCGGCCCACCCCAGCCGGGAGAGCAGATAGAGATACTATATGGCCGTCTCTCCCAAGAGGACGCCAACGAGGGCGACAGCGGGAGTATTCTCAACCAGCGGGATTTCCTCTTCAAGTACGCCCAGGAGCACGGCTTCAAAAATCCCCGCTTCATCTTTGACGACGGCTATTCCGGGACGAACTTTGAACGCCCCGGCTTCCAAGAGATGATGGGATATATCGAAGCCGGGATCGTCACCACCGTTATCGTCAAAGACCACTCCCGTCTGGGCCGCAACCGCCTTGTGGTGGGTGCGCTCATGGAGCGGTTTACCGAGGACTACGGCGTGAGGTATATCGCCGTCACCGACGGCATAGACAGCCAGCGGGGGCTGGACGACATGGTGGCGGTGCGGGAGCTCTTTAACGAGTTTTACCCCCGTGACACGTCCAAGAAAATTCGGGCCGTGTTCAAGAACAAGGGGGAGAGCGGCCAGCGGCTTTGTACTACTGTGCCATACGGCTATGTTGGAGACAAGTACAAGTGGGAAATCGACCCGGAGGCCGCCGCCGTGGTCAAGGAGATTTTTGACCTTGCCATTTCCGGCCTCGGCCTATGCAGATTGCCAAACGGCTTACCGCCGAGGGACACCTGACCCCCACCGCCTACCGACTGTCCAAGGGACAGAAGGTTTGCAACCCACCGCCCGCCGACCCTACCAAGTGGGAAAGCTCCACGGTGGCCCATATCCTGGAACACATGGAGTACACGGGCTGTACGGTGAACTTCAAGACCCGGAAGAAGTCCTACAAGAGCAAAAAGGTGCTTCAACTGCCCAAGTCGGAGTGGCGTATCTTCCCCGACACCCACCCGGCCATTATCGACCAGGAACAGTTTGACCGGGTACAGGAGCTTCGCCAGCACCGCCGCCGTCCCACCAAGACCGGGCGGCAGGGCCTTTTCTCCGCTGTGGCCTTCTGCGCCGACTGCGGGGCAAGGCTCTACTTCGCCGCCTGTAAGTCCTTTGAGCGGCGGCAGGAGCATTACAGGTGTGCCAACTACAAGAGCAACACCGGGAGCTGTACGGCCCACTTCATCCGGGAGGACGTATTGCGGGAGCTTGTGACCGACCATCTGCGCCAGACCCTGGCCTTTGCCCGTGACCATGAGGCGGCCTTTCTGCAAGCCGTCACCGACAAGGACGCCGCCCAGCGCAAGAGGGCGCAAGCCGCCATGCACCAGGAGTTAAAGCAGGGCCAGCGGCGCATAGCCGAGCTGGACGCCCTCTTTCAGCGTATCTACGAGGACATGGTGGCGGGCAAGCTGACCGAGGAACGCTTCAACAAGCTGTCCAGCGGCTACGAGGCCGAGCAAGCCGCCCTTGCCCCCAAGGTGGAGGAACTGGCCGCACGTCTGGAACAGGACGAGGAACGGGCCGACGGTGCGGAGCGGTTCTTGAAGCTGGTACGGCGATACACGGAGGTCACGGAGCTGACCCCGGAAATCGTCAATGAATTTATCTCCCGCATTGAGGTACACGCCCCGGACAAGTCCAGCGGCCACCGACAGCAGAGGGTAGACATCTTCTACAACTACATCGGACGCTTTGACCCGCCCAAGGCGGACAAGACGGCCATTCCCACCTTCCACACCGACACGCTCCACATTGTGGCCTGACATACCAACGCCCAGCCTGAAAGGACTTTCCTTCCGGGCTGGGCTTTTCTTTGCCGCCCTTCTGTCTACGGACAGCGGGACGGCATATTTTTTGCTCCTAAGAGTGGGTATCTACTTGCCCTCCCGGTGGGTGGCCCGCCACGGTAGGGCGGCTGGGTGGGGGCTGGAAGGTGGGAGAAAGGCGGGGAACAAGGAAGGTACGCTCCATGCAAAACCACCCCCGGACGCCGGGGGAGCGTTCCGGGGGTGGTGCTTCTCATGTGGGAGATACAGACCCAGCGGCGAGGGCCGGGGCGGTATTGCGTCGCTCTCATGCCTGCGGGCATGGGTAAGGGCTGGCCCAGGGCAGAAGAAAGCCGGGGCAAACGCCCCGGCTTCCTCCCGCCCCGCCGTGTGTCTTTATCAGCACTCGGCGGTTGGACGCCGCTTTTTGTTAGCCCTGGAAGCGCAGGTGGATGACGCTGATGTCGGGGACAGTTCCCACGCGCATATTGGGCCCGTAGAGCCCCACCCCGGCGGTGACCACGCTGTGCATGCCGTCTTTGTAGAGATACCCGCAGTCGTTTTCCCACATCCAGTTCACCGCGATGGTCAGGGGGAAGAGCTGGCCATCGTGGGTGTGGCCCGACAGGTCCAGGTCCACCCCGGCCCTCGCCAGCTCGCCCAGCTCATAGGGCTCGTGGTCCAGGACGATGATGGGCTTGGTCTTGTCCAGGCCGGCGGTGAGCTCCGCCGGGGTCTTGCGCTGGACCACGCCCCGGCCAGGGTGGCGGAAGTCGGGCCGGCCATAGAGGTAGAAGCTGTTTTCAATGAGTGCCGCCTCGTCTCGTAGCAGCGTCACCCCTGCCCGCTCCAAAAACACGTCCATCCGGGGGTCGCTGGCCTTGGGCTCCGCGGGCGCGGCGGCAAAGCCGCCCACCACGATCTCCTTCACGTCGTGGTTGCCGTAGCAGGCGTAGAGGCCGTATTTGCTCTCGATACGTTGGAACTCCGCCAGCAGCGCGTCGGGGTCCTCCAGGCGGTCGTAGTCGTTGTCAAAGATATCCCCGGCGAAGACCACCAGGTCCGGGTGCTGGGCGTTGATCTTGTCCACCATCTGCCGGATTTGGCGCACGCCGATGTTGTAGCCCATGTGGAGGTCGGCGCACAGCACGATGTTCAGCTCCTGAAAGGCTCCGGCGGTCTTTTGTATGGCCAGGTCGAAGTGCTTGACCCGGATGACCCGGGCGTTGAGGGTGCCACCGATGGTCACCGCGGCGATGATGGCGATGCACAGCGCTCCCGCAATGACATGGGCCCTGCGGGTACGCAGACCGGCAGGCCCCCGGGGCAACCTCTCCAGGGCGATGACCGCCAGCCGCAGAAGGTCCGCCGCCAGCAGGGTCATCATGGCGTAAAGGCACATCCCGTACCAGAAGTTGCCCGCCCGGACATAGGCCGCCTTCAGCGCGCTGCCGCCGGGGAGAAAGGCGGAGACGATGACGGCGGTGGAGAAGAAGACGAACAGGGCGATGGCGGGCAAGCGGACCCGCTTTTTCCGGGTGTAGAGGTCCACGTTCTTCAGCCATGTCAGAAGTCGAAAGAGGAAATATCCGTTGAGGGCCACATAGCCAAGGCCCATGGCGATCAAGACCAGCATTCCTAGGTCCTTCCTTCCCGCAAGAGATCTACCGTCCCAGATAGTCGGCCACGGCCTGTTGATAGCCCGACACGTTGGCCCCCACGATGGGCTCGCCGATGACATAGCCCTCGCTGTCCACCAAAAGGGTGGTGGGCACGAACTGGAATTGGAACAAAAACTCCTCCAGCGACGCGTCGGCGGCCAGGTTCACAAAGTCCGCGCCGCTGTCCGCCAAAATGCCCTGGGCCTGGGCCAGGGTCTCGTCGTCCCCGGCGTAATAGTCGCAAACGATGCCGATGAGCTGAACGTCCTCGTCCATTTCCCGGGCCCAGTCCCCCAGCTCGGGCATCTCACCGATGCAGGGCGGACAGAAGGTGCCCCAGAGGTTCACCACCGTCACCTCCGCCTGGGAGAAGACCTCCTGGGTGACGGCGTTACCCTCTAAGTCCACGGTGGTAAAGTCGGGCACCCGCATTCCCTCGTCCTGGGCAGGGTCCTGCGCGTTTTGACCGCCGCAGCCGACCAGCAGAGCCAAACATAGCGCACAGCCTATCCATTTTGTCCATTTCATCGTGTTTCTCTCCCTTTCATCGGTTTGTCCAGACCGCCGCCGCGGTGATGTCGGTGATGCCCGGGCCCATGTTCGGCTCCACCGCCGACCAAAGTAGATCCAGACAAAACAGCGCCAGCAAAACAGCGCATATCACCCTCAAGGCCCGCCGGGGCAGGCGTTTGAGCAGGTTGTCCAGCCAGGGCGCCAGGGCGTATACCGCCGCCGTGCCCGCAATGCCGAAGGCCAGCAGTCCCTCGGCGCTGACGCGGCCCTGGAGGTTCAAAAAGTAGCCCACATAGTCCCACCACCGCTGGCCCTCGTGGGCCAGCTCCAAATAGAGCCCGGTGGCGTATTCCAGTGCGCCGCACAGGGCCATGGCCAGGAAGAACTCCAGCCCCGGGCGGGTCCGGAAGCGGTAGAGCAGCAGTAAGATGAGGCATGCCCCCGAGCCGTAGATGGGCAGCCAGGGCCCGTGGAGCACGCCGCGGTTGATGAGCTGGCCTGTGTCCACCGAGGCATAGAGCACCTCCCACGCCCAGCCCGCCATGGAGAAGGCGAAAAACAGCGCCACCACCGACCAAAGCCCGTAGCACCGCACCGGGTCGGTGTCTACCGCCCGCTCCTTGGCGGGCTTGCTCGCCGCCAGGCGCATGGGATAGGAAAGGCCCCGGGCCTCCAGCCGGGCCGGGGTCAACCGGGCCCGGTCCTCCAGGGCCTGGGCGTAGGCCAGCTCCTGGGGGCCTTGCCGCAGAAGCAGGCCAAAGCTCCGGGCCGCGAAGCCCACAAGGCCAGTTAGCCCGGGCAGCTCCGGCTCCGGGGGCAGGTCGCTGTAGGCCCGCTCCAAAGCCTCGTCCGTTGCCCGCGTATAAAGCCAGGGCTCGTTCAAAACCGCCTCGTCCGACAGGTTTTGGGCCAGCCAAGCCTGACGCACGGCGGCGTAATAGTGGGTCAGGGCCGCCTGGCGGTAGGGCCGGGACCACAGCGCGCCGGAGAGGCCAAAGGTGGCCACGCTCAGGGCCTTCCAGCCCCAAAAGCTCAGCTCCAGGCGAAACAGCTCCCCCTTGCGCCCGGCCATCATCCACCGGGACAGCTCCATGGCCCGCCGGCGACCCATAGAGGGGTTTTCCGCCAGCAGGTAGGGCACGGGGAAGAGGGCGCAGTACTGCGCCACGCCGCCTGCCACCGTCAGGCTCCACAGGGCCACCGTCAGCGTCCGCGCCGCCATGACCCAAGCCGCCCGGGTCAGGCATTTCATCTGCTCCAGCCAGAAAAGCCGCCCGCCGGGGACCGTTTGGTACACCCGGCACTCCAGCGCCATGCGGCACAGGAGGACCTGGTAAACGCCCTTGACAAAGACCCACACAAAAAGGACCAAAAGGGCGCAGAAAAGCGTCAACAGAGCAAGTCCCGCCCCGGATGAGTGGGTCAGCGATGTCAGCGGCTCCAGCGCGTCGGCCATGTAGGCCCCTGACTGGAGCTTGTTGAGCCACCGGGCGATCTCGCCCCGGCTGCGACCCAGGGCTACGCCGCCGCTCCGGGCCAGCTCCGCCTCCCGCTCCCGGAGCCGCAGGGTCTGGCCCTGGGGGTCCTGGGCCAGCTCTGTCAGCCGCCGGGCCATGTCCCAGGGAAGGGGCAGCGCGGCGGTCTGGAGCGTGGGCGCAGCCTGGGTCCGAAGGGACCGCCACGCCGTCACCGACGCGGCCCACTCCCCGCCCAGCAGCGCCATGAGCAGACACAGCGCCGCCAGCAGCGGCCAGTGACCCCGAAGGGTCCGCCGGGCCGATGCCTTAGCTTCTTTGCTTGTCACGGCCCATCCAGCTCCCTTCTGCCCGCAAAAACCCCGTGGGGCCCGCGGATCATGGCGCCCCACGGGGTCTATCCATCCTGGCACCCTCGACGCGATTCGAACGCGTGACCTTCCGCTTAGGAGGCGGACGCTCTATCCAGCTGAGCTACGAAGGCATACGCTGGCATTGTACCACATTTGCCCGCCGCTTTCAAGTCGGCGGGCAAAGAAAATATACGATTTTCACACAAGGCACTTGACACCGGCAAGAAAAGGCGGTATACTATACAAGCTGTTTGGACGATTAGCTCAGCTGGTATGAGCATCCGCTTGACGTGCGGGAGGTCACAGGTTCAAGTCCTGTATCGTCCACCACAAAACCGCCCTTTCCTTTCGGAAAGAGCGGTTTTTTCTATGCCTTTTTACTGTCTTTGCGCGTGCGAGCCGGCGTTCTCCACCAGCGCAGTGGTGAGGTGAGGGTCAGATAGCAGAGCTCCCTTCAGCAGACGGACCGCCAAAAGGCTGGAACGCCGGTCTCTTTTCATGGCTACGCTCCTTACCCCAACTTGCCGTACTGCTCATCATCCACTGGCTCGCACCATCCGGTGGAGCAGTCCTCACCGGGGGCCTCAAAGGCGATGTGGCTGAACCAACTGTCCTTGGCCGCGCCGTGCCAGTGCTTCACCCCGGCGGGGATGTAGACCACGTCGCCGGGGCGGAGCTCTCGGGCGTCTTCCCCCCACGCCTGATACCAGCCCCGCCCATCGGTGCACAACAGGATCTGCCCACCGCCGCTCTTGGCGTGATGGATATGCCAGTGGTTGCGGCAGCCCGGCTCAAAGGTGACGTTGGCCAGAAAAATGGTCTCCTTGGGATCGGTCAAGGGATTGAGGTAGCTCTGGCCGTCAAAGTACTGGGCGTAGGCGTCGTTGGGCGCACCCAGACCGAACATCCCACCGTCCACACCAGGGTCGTCCTTGTAGACCTCCACCGCCGTGCGGAAGGCGGCCCAGGCGTTGGGCCAGCCGGCGTAGAAGGCCACATGGGTCAAAATTTCCGCCATCTCGCTACGGGTCACACCGTTCTTCTTGGCGTTTTGGACATGGAATTGGAAGGAGCTGTCGATGAGCCCCTTGCTCACCAGCACGGTGACGGTGAGGATGGAGCGCATTTTTATGCTGAGTCCTGAACCGTTCCAGACTTCCCCAAAAAGTACATCGTCGTTGAGCTGGGCAAACTTGGGGGCAAACTCCCCCAGTTGGTCCCGGCCCGCGGTCTGTTTGATCTTCATTGTCTATTCTCCTTTCCTTGCTTTTGCAGTTGGTAACGCAGATAGTCCAGGCAGTCCAGCCGCTTTTCTCCGCCGTGTATCTCGTCCAGCAGCACTCTGCGCCAGTTATCCAAAAGCCAAGAGCACTGGAAACGGTCCTTTTCCTTCATTGCCGTCATGTAGCTCTGGATCAGTTGGTCATCACAGCCGGCGTCGATCAGGTTTTGCCGGATCTGTTCCTCTGTCATGGTTGGGATCATTTCTTCACCCCCTGTGATCCTATTATAGACCCCACATATAACAATATCAAATACTTATAACGAATGCGCCATTATGCTTGACAGCTATATGACCCCCGTGATAAAATTTTGCGCAAAGGGGGCCTATTGTCATGGAACTGCGTGTTTTGCGATATTTTTTGGCCGTGGCGCGGGAGGAGAATATCTCCCGGGCGGCGGAGGCCCTGCACACCGCCCAGCCCTCCCTCTCCCGGCAGCTCAAAGAGCTGGAGGAGGAGCTGGGCAAGACCCTGTTCCTCCGGGGACGGCGGAAAATTACCTTAACAGAGGACGGGATGTTCCTGCGCAAGCGGGCGGAGGAGATCATTGAGCTGGTGGACCGAACCACCAGAGAACTGACCTTGAGCGCGGAGACGCTGGCGGGAGACGTATACATCGGCGCGGGAGAAACCGAGGGCATGCAACTGGTGGCTCGTGTGGCGGGCACCCTTGCCCACGACTGCCCGGACATACACCTGCACATCGTCAGCGGCGATCGAATGGATATCGTAGAGCAACTGGATAAGGGCTTGATCGACTTCGCTGTGCTGGTAGGCAGGCCGGACGCGCAGAAGAAATATGAGCACCTGTGCCTGCCCCAACGGGACACCTGGAGCGTGCTGTTGCGAAAGGACCATCCCTTGGCCCAAAAGTCCGCCGTCCGGCCGGAGGATCTGTACCAAGAGCCCCTTTTGCTCTCCCGCCAGGTCCAGGATGGCACGCCCTTCCTGGCTTGGATGGGGAAAAATTTATCCCAACTCAACGTGGTCAGCACCCACAATCTCATCTACAACGCCTCCCTCATGGTGGCCCAGGGGCTGGGGGTGGCGGTGACGCTGGCGGGGCTCATCAACACCACCGGCGACAGCTCTCTGTGCTATCGCCCGCTGTCCCCGCCTTTGGAGGTGGAGCTGTTTCTGATGTGGAAGCGCTATCAGACTCTTTCCCCCGCGGGGACGAAATTCCTGGAGCTGCTGCAGGAGGAAGTGACAAACGCAATGGAAATATAAGAAGGGGATGCCGCTGTTCGCGGCATCCCCTTTTTCAAACAATGGCCTGCGCCGGCTCCATTTTAGTCATGGATCTTCCAGCCGTTGAGGAACCTGGCGGTCTGGGCGGCGGAGTGGTCGATGATCTCGCTGTGGCCCAGGTCCAGGGCGGCGATGGCCGTCATATCCTCCTGGTCGAGCTGGAGATCCCAGATGTTCAGGTTCTCCTCCATGCGCTCCTTGTGGGTGGACTTGGGGATGACGACCGCGCCCCGCTGGACATTCCACCGCAGGGCCGCCTGGGCGGCGGTCTTGCCGTACTTCTCGTCAATTTGGGTCAGAGCGGGATGGGTAAAGATGCCGTGCTTGCCCTCGGCCAGCGGGCCCCACGCCTCGGGGACCACGCCCAGCTCCTTCATGTTCTCAATGGCGCCGCTCTGGGCGAAGAAGGGGTGGAGCTCCACCTGATCCACCATGGGGGCGATCCTGGTATTGAGGCACAGGTCGGTGAGCCGGTCAGGATAGAAGTTGCACACGCCGATGGCCCGAATGCGACCGGCCTCGTAAAGCTCCTCCATGGCCCGCCAGGAGCCGTAGTAGTCGTTCATGGGCTGGTGGATGAGATAGAGGTCGAGGTAGTCCAGGCCCAGCTTGTCCAGAGAGGTCTGGAAGGTTTTCTTGGCGTTCTCGTAGCCCTGGTCCTGGACCCACAGCTTGGTGGTGATGAACAGCTCCTCACGGGGAACGCCGCACTCCCGGATGGCCTTGCCCACCGCCTCTTCGTTGAAGTAGGCGGCGGCGGTGTCGATGAGCCGGTAGCCGGTGTCGACGGCCTCCCGCACCGCCCTTTCGCACACCTCGGCCTCGGGCACCTGGAACACGCCAAAGCCCTCCATGGGCATTTGAACGCCGTTTTTCAAGGTAACATATTCCATAACTGTGCCTCCAAAAGCGTAATTTACAGCGCGGGGCCGGTCTTGGGCAGGTCCAAGCCGTTCACCCAGCTTGCCACGGCGGACTGGCTGGCCCCGCCGGAGAAGCGGCTGCCGGAGAGCCAGGTGGCCCCGGTAGTCACCGCCGCCAGATTGGTGGCGCTGGAGCCGATGGGGCTGCTCCCGGAGGTGCAGAAGGGCACGATGGTCTTGCCATCGAGGCCGTAGCTCTCCACAAAGGTATACAGGATCTTGGGGGCCTGACCATGCCAGATGGGATAGCCCAGGAAGACCACATCGTACTGGGCCATATTCTCCACCGAGCCGGTGATAGCAGGCCGGGCGGTGGGGTCGTTCTGCTCCTGATTGGCCCGGCTGGAATTGTTGTTGTAGTTCAGGTCGGCGGAGGTATAGGGCGTTTCGGGCACGACCTCATAGAGGTCGGCGGCATCGCCCAGGGCGGTCTTGATGTGGTTGGCGATGCCCTCGGTGGTGTTGGTGGCGGAGAAATAGGCCACCAGAATGCGCGCTCCTTCAGGCTCCGGCGTGGGGTCGACTTTGGCAGGCAGAGACTTCTCCAGCCAGGCGGTGATCTCGTTTCTGTCGTAAGCGGAATAGCTCACCATCAGCCCCTCACGGATGACGCTGTTGGGAGCATATTTGGCGATGGCGCTGATGGTCTGGCCAAACTGGCCGCCGCCCATGGAGCAGAAGGGTACGATGGTCTTGCCGCTGAGGTCATTGCTGGTCAGGAAGGTGCGCACACAGGCGGGAATAGACGACCACCAGTTGCAGTAGCCCAGCAAAATGGTATCGTACCCGCTCACGTCGGGCATGGACTTCAGCGCGGGGGCGGCCTCGGCGCGCAACTCGTCCAGGGCCTCGCCGTAGAGCACCGGGCCGTTGCTGGAGGAGGAATAGGGCGTGGCCCGCTCCAGGCGGACGATGTCCAGACCGCTCATGTCGTGGATGAGGTTGGCCAGCCCCTCGGTGTTGCCCGTCTGGGAGAAATAGACGATGAGGGTCTTGCCGGTCTTGACCTCCGCCTTGGCGGTGTAGGTGCTGGTGGCCGTCCCAGCGGCGGTCCCGGCGCTGCGCACCGGGCGGAAGCCGATGCTGTAAAGGCCCACGTCAGCGGACTGGGCGCCCCGATAAGCGGAGCGGATGTGCTTGGGATGGTCGTTCCAGCCGCCGCCCCGGACCACCTTGGCGTTGCCGCCGTTGGGGCCAGTGGGGTCGGTAGCCGCGCCGCTACCGTATGCGCCGTACCAGTCCCACACCCACTCGGCGGCGTTGCCGTGCATGTTGTAGAGACCGTAGGAATTGGCGGGATACTGGGTCACCGCCACGGTGCGGCGCAGGTAGGCGCCCGAGCCGTTGACCCAATTTCCGCTGGCGTCGTTGTTGTAGCCGTAGGCGTTGTAGCAGTTGGCGTCGCTGTTGTGAACGTAATCGCCAAAGTGGAAGGGCGTGGTGGTGTTGGCGCGGGCGGCGTACTCCCACTCGGCCTCGGTGGGCAGACGGTAGCCGTTGGCGGCTCGGTTCCAGGTGACGGTAGTGCCCGAAACCGTGTAACACGGGGTCAGGCCCGCCGCCACGCTCAGCTTGTTGCAGTATTCGATGGCGTCGTACCAGGTAATGTTCGTCACGGGCAGGTCGTCCCCCTTGGTCTCGCTGGGGTCAGTCCCCATGACGGCCCGATAGTCCTTCTGGGTCACCTCGGTCTTGGACATATAGAAATTGCTCACGGTGACGCTGTGGCGGGTCTCGTCGGAATCCCGCTCGGGCTCGCCGGCGGGGCTGCCCATCTGGAAGGTCCCGCCCTGGATGAGGGCGAAGTCATCCTCCACAGGGGTAGGCGTGGGGGTGGGAGTAGGCGTCGTGGAGCCACCGCTGCCGGAAGGACGAGAGCCGCCACCACCGCCCGAACTGCCGCCCCCAGAGGGCCGGGTGCTGGGCGAGGGGCTGGGAGCAGCGGTGTCCTGGTCGGCCTTAGCGCGGTTGGCCAGGATCACCGCGACCTCAGCGCGAGTGGCGTTGCCCTTGGGATCAAAGCGGTTGCCGTCCTTGCCGTTGACCACGCCGTTCTGCTTGGCCCAGGCCACGGCGGTGACGGCAAAGTCGGAGATGGCGTCCTGGTCGGCAAAGCGCTCGCCAGTCTCCACAGCGGGACTGCCCGCCATGCGCCAGAGGATGGTCACGATCTGTTCCCGGGTCACAGGGTCATTTGTCCCGAATAGGCTGTTGCCGTAGCCATTAATGATACCTTGCTGGGAGGCCCAGAGAACGGCGTTAGTGTACCAAGTGCCCTCCGCCGTATCAGTAAAGCTGTCCGTCCCGGTGACGGCAGGCTCGCCCGCCTGCCGGTAGAGGGCGGTGGCAAGCATAGCACGGGTCATGGTGCCGTTGGGGTCAAAGCTGGTGGCGGAGGTGCCGCTCATCAGACCGTTGGTGCGGCAGTACTCCACCGCCTCGGTGTACCAGGTATCAGCGGGTACATCGGCAAAGGGGCTGTCCCCCTCGGCGGCGAGGCCCATGACCGCCACGGAGAGCACCATGGCAACGGCCAGCAGCAGAACGCCAAGTCGTTTGATGTTTTTCATGTTTCTTTCACTCCTTGTTGTTTTCGGTGGCTCCCCGCGTTCCACCACCTGACTCTGCCGTCATTGTATCGCAGCCTTTTAACAATAGCAAATACTTATACCAAATAATTCACTATACCTTCGCAGTATAGCAATCCTGGCGTATCTACGATTTTTGTGAATGGTGTATCAAATGCGCGGCGTGTCTCTTTTTTTGCCTCTGGGGCTCTTTGCGACGGATTTTCCCGCCAGGTCTGGCGTATATTGGTTTCATTCCCCGATTCCGGGGCAGACTATGACCAAACGCCGACAAAGGAGGGTCTCACGCCTATGGCAACCGTTACGCTCAAGGGCGTTAAGAAGGTCTACGGCAACAATGTCACCGCCGTCCACGGCTTCGACCTGGACATCAAGGACAAGGAATTTATTGTATTGGTGGGGCCCTCGGGCTGCGGAAAATCCACCACATTGCGGATGGTGGCCGGGCTGGAGGACATCAGCGAGGGCGAGCTGCTCATCGACGGCAAGCGCTGCAACGACGCCGCTCCCAAGGACCGGGACATCGCCATGGTCTTTCAGTCCTACGCCCTCTATCCCCACATGACCGTCCGGGAGAACATGGCCTTTCCCCTGAAGCTGAAAAAGCGGCCAAGGGCGGAGATCGCCCGCGCCGTGGAGGACGCGGCGGCCATTTTGGGCATCACCGAGTACCTCGAGCGCAAACCCCGGGCCCTCTCCGGCGGCCAGCGCCAGCGGGTGGCCATTGGCCGGGCCATCGTCCGCGAGCCCAAGGTCCTGCTGATGGACGAGCCGCTCTCCAACCTGGACGCGAAACTGCGCAATCAGATGCGCTCGGAGATCATTAAGCTGCGCACTCGCATCAACACCACCTTCGTCTACGTCACCCACGACCAGGTGGAGGCCATGACCCTGGGCGACCGCATCGTCATCATGAAGGACGGCCACATCCAGCAGGTGGGTACCCCCCAGGAGGTCTTTGAGCACCCGGCCAACCTCTTTGTGGCGGGGTTCATCGGCATGCCCCAGATGAATTTCTTCCAAAACGCCCGCCTCACCGCCGACGGCACGGTGCTTCTGGGCAAGACCGCCATCGCCCTGCCCCGCCACAGCGCCGCCGCCCTGGCTGGGCGGGAGGGCCCGGTCATCGCCGGCATCCGGCCCACCCACATGAAGCTGGCCTCGGCCCAGGAGCCCGAAGCCCTGACGGGCACGGTAGACGTGTGCGAGATGATGGGCAGCGAGATCCACCTCCACCTGGCCGCTCTGGGCCAGGAGGTGGTGCTGGTGCTGCCCACGGCGGAGCTGAGCGAGGCCTGGCGTGGCGGCGTCCGGGCGGGAACGGAGCTGTCCTTCTCCGTGCCCGGGCGGCTCATTCACCTCTTTGACCCCGAGAGCGGACAAAACCTGCTGCCCCAAGCCTGAACGCTGAAAAAAAGAGCCCGGACCAAGATGGTCCGGGCTCTTTCGCTTTTTGTTATTCCACGTCCTGGAGGGCGTCGTAGCCCTCCTCGCCGGTGCGGACCTTCACCACGTTCTCCACGTCGTAGACGAAGATCTTGCCGTCGCCGATGTGCCCGGTGTAAAGGGCCCGCTTGGCCGCGTCGATGACGCTGCGGACGGGGATCTTGCTCACCACCACGTCCAGCTGCACCTTGGGTAGCAGCGTGGCCTCCACCTTGACCCCGCGGTAGTACTCCGGCGCGCCCTTCTGAGCGCCGCAGCCCATGACGTGGCTGACGGTCATGCCGGTGACCCCCAGGGCGGTGAGGGCGGTGGTCAGGCGCTCCAGGCGGCTCTCCTTGCACACGATCTCCACCTTGGTGAACTTGGGCCGGCTGGGGTCCCGGGGCTCGCTTGTAAAGGACGGCTCGGCCTTGACCGGTACCGCCTCGGCCACGGGCACGTCGCCGGAGACCGCCAGAGCATCGGCATAATCCACGCTCTCGGGGGCGAAGGTGAAGCCGTCGTAGGCCGAGGGCAGGCCGTGCTCGGCCTTGTCCAGGCCCTCCATTTCCTCCTCGGCGCTGGCCCGCAGGCCCACGGTCTTCTTGATGACCCAGAAGGTGATGGTGATGGTCACCGCCGTCCACGCCGCCGTGGACAGCATGCCCACCAGCTGGATACCAAGCTGCCCAAAGCCGCCGCCGTAGAAGAGCCCGGCCCCGGCGATCTGGTTGGCCCCGCCGGTGATGCCCCGGGCGAAGGCCGGGGCGGCGGGCGTGGCCACCAGTCCCACGGCGATGGTGCCCCAGATACCGTTCATCATGTGGACGGCCACCGCGCCCACGGGGTCGTCGATGTGGAGCTTATGGTCCATCAGCCACACCCCGAAGACCACCAGCACGCCGCTGACCGCGCCCACGAAGGCCGCGCCCGCCACGTCGCACACGTCGCAGGGGGCGGTGACCGCCACCAGCCCCGCCAGCGAGGCGTTGAGGCACATGGACACATCAGGCTTGCCGTACTTGAGCCAGGTGAAGACCATGCACACCACCGTGGCCACGCTGGGGGCGATGGTGGTGGTGACAAAGATGGAGCCCATCTCCTCCACCGTCACCGCCGCCGCGCCGTTGAAGCCGTACCAGCCCAGCCACAAGATGAACACGCCCAGACAGCCCAGGGGCAGGCTGTGGCCGGGGAAGGCGTTGACCTTGGTCACCCGCCCTGCCTTGTCCCGGGTAAATTTGCCGATGCGGGGCCCCAGCATCCACGCCCCGATGAAGGCGGCGATGCCACCCACCATGTGGATGCAGTTGGACCCGGCGAAGTCGTGGAAGCCCATCTGGGCCAGCCAACCGCCGCCCCAGGTCCAGTGGGCCTCGATGGGGTAGATGACGGCGGAGATTACGCCGGAGTAGATGCAGTAGCTCAAAAACTTGGTCCGCTCCGCCATAGCCCCGGAGACGATGGTGGCGGTGGTGGCGCAGAAGACCAGGTTGAACACGAAGTTGGACCAGTCAAACTGGGCGTAGTTGCTGAAAATGTCCAGGTTGGGGATGCCCACCAGGCCAAACAGCGCGTCCTCGCCCAAAAACAGTCCAAAACCCAGCAGCACGAAGACCACCGTGCCGATACAGAAGTCCATCAGGTTCTTCATCAGGATGTTGCCCGCGTTCTTGGCCCGGGTGAAGCCGGTCTCCACCATGGCGAAACCCGCCTGCATCCAGAACACCAGCGCCGCGCCGATCAAAAACCAAACGCTGAATACCTCGCTTTGTACCACGCTCAGGATCTCTTCCATTGCTGATTCCTCCTCTTTTTTGTCCATAAAAAGGGCGTATGCGGCAGCGCGCCGCATACGCCTTTGTATGCTTTGGGTCGAGCTATGTAAAGGTTTTTCCCCTTACACCCGGAACATCAGGTCGCCGTAGCTGGGATAGGGCCACGCCTTGGAGTCCACGTCCAGCTCCATAGCGTCCACGCTCTGGCGCAGAGCCTCCATGGCGGGGATGAGCTTGCTCTTGCAGTACTTGGCCTGGGCCAGAACGTCCTTCTGGCTGCCCACCTTATCCAAAACGGCGTCCAGCGCGTCCACCTGGTCGTAGGCTGTGTCCAGCAGGGCGGAGAGCTTGGCGATCAGCGCCGTCTGGGCCTTGCATTTGAGGCCCTTTACCGCCAGTTGCTGGTTCTTCACGCCCTTGGCCAGCGCTCCCACATAGCCGCTGACGGCGGGGATCACGTCCCGGCGGACCATCTCCGAGAGGGTCAGGCCCTCGATGTTCAGGGTCTTGGCGTACTCCTCCAAATTGGTCTCGTACCGGGCCTCCATCTCGGTCTGGGTATAGATATGGTGCTGGGCGAAGAGCTTGACGTTCTTGGGGTCCATGTAGAGGGGCAGCGCGTCCACGGTGGTCTTCAGGTTCAACAGCCCCCGGACCTTGGCCTCCTTCACCCAGGCCTCGGAGTAGCCGTCGCCGTTGAAGATGATGCGCTTGTGGGCCTTGACAGTCTTCTTCACCAGAGCCAGAGCGTCCTTGGTCAAGTCCTTGCTCTTTTCCAGCGCGTCGGCGAACTGCCGCAGCTCCTCGGCGGCAATGGTGTTGAGCATGATGTTGGGACAGGCGATGGAGATGGCCGAGCCCAGGGAGCGGAACTCGAACTTGTTGCCGGTGAAGGCGAAGGGCGAGGTGCGGTTGCGGTCGGTGGTGTCCTTGGCCAGGTCGGGCAGCACGTGGACCCCGGTCTCCAGCTTGGCCTGGGCCGCGCCGCCGTAGGCCTTTCCATGCTCGATGGCGTCCAGCACGGCGGTGAGCTCATCGCCCAGGAACATGGAGATGATGGCCGGCGGGGCCTCGTTGGCCCCCAGGCGGTGGTCGTTGCCCGCACTGGCCACGCTGATGCGCAGCAGGTCCTGGTACTCGTCCACGCCCTTGATGACCGCCGCCAAAAACAGCAAAAACTGCACGTTTTCCGCCGGAGACTTCCCCGGGTCCAGCAGGTTCTTGCCCGTGTCGGTGGACAACGACCAGTTGTTGTGCTTGCCCGAGCCGTTGACCCCGGCGAAGGGCTTTTCGTGCAGGAGGCACACAAGGCCGTGCCGGGCGGCCACGTTCTTCATCATCTCCATGGTCAACTGGTTGTGGTCGGTGGCCATGTTGGTGGTGGTGAAGATGGGGGCCAGCTCGTGCTGGGCGGGAGCCACCTCGTTGTGCTTGGTCTTGGCCAGGATGCCCAGCTTCCAAAGCTCCTCGTCCAGCTCCTTCATAAAGGCGACCACCCGGGGCTTGATGGCCCCAAAGTAGTGGTCCTCCAACTCCTGGCCCTTGGGGGCCTTGGCCCCCAGCAGGGTCCGGCCGGTGAACATCAGATCGGGCCGCTTGTCGTAGAGGGCCTTGTCCACCAGGAAATACTCCTGCTCGGGGCCCACGGTGGTGACCACACGGCGGGCGCGGTCATCCCCAAAGAGCCGCAGCACCCGCAGCGCCTGGGTGCTCAACGCCTCCATGGACCGCAGCAGCGGCGTTTTCTTGTCCAGCACCTCACCGCCGTAGGAGCAGAAGGCCGTGGGGATATAGAGCGTGCCCCCCTTCACAAAGGCGTAGCTGGTGGGGTCCCAGGCGGTGTAGCCCCGGGCCTCAAAGGTGGCCCGCAGCCCGCCGGAGGGGAAGGAGGACGCGTCAGGCTCGCCCCGGATGAGCTCCTTGCCGGAAAACTGCATGATGACCCGGCCATGGCCGGTGGGGGAGATAAAGCTGTCGTGCTTTTCGGCGGTGACGCCGGAGAGAGGCTGGAACCAGTGGGTGAAGTGGGTCGCGCCTCGCTCCACCGCCCAGTCCTTCATGGCCCCGGCTACGGCGTTGGCCACCGCCGGGTCCAGATCCCGGCCCTCGTCCATGGTCTTGCGAAGGGACTTGTACACGTCCTTGGGCAGCCGCTCCTGCATAACGTCGTCATTGAATACCATGCTCCCGAATAGCTGCGGCACGCTCTTTCGCTTGTCTTCCATCTCGCGTCCTTCCTCTCCATTGAAGATTTGTGTCTCAAGCAAAAATAGGGCGCTCAAGGGAAAACCCCTTCAGCGCCCTTGCCAGGATAGCCGCATTATACGCCCGCCCAGGGGTGCTGTCAATGGGTTTTTGGCGATTTCTGCAAGTTGCATAATATTTGCTTGCAAATATCCTGGACACTTTAGGTAATTTTGCGGGTAATCCCCAGGCGCTGTGAAACTTTATTTGCAAGAAGTTGCATTTTCTCTTGACAACCTCTCCCCTGCCGTCCTATAATCGAAGGCAGGACAACGGCGTCCGGTCTTGTTGGTCCACCCCATATATGAGGAATGGTGAAGGCTATGACAGAACGAGAACGCATCCATGAACTGGAGGCGGAGAACGCCTCTTTGCGCGACCAGTTGGCCACCGCCCGGCTGGTGGGCCGGGCCAAGTGCCTGCTGGTGCGCTACCGGGACCTGACCGAGCCCGAGGCCCACCACCACATCGAAAAGGAGGCCATGGACCGCCAGCTCACCCGCCGGGCCGTAGCCGAGGAGATCGTGGCGGAGCTGGGCCGGGATTGAGCGGCCTGAGAGAAACGGAGCGAGCGCTTATGATAAGGGAAAACAAGCCCCAGGAGGAGTGCGCCGTCTTCGGCGTCAGCCTGAAGCCCGGGGGCGCGGCAGAGGGGGCGGGGATCGCCTATAACGCTCTGCTGGCCATGCAGCACCGGGGGCAGGAGGGCTGCGGCATCGCCGCGGGGCAGGACAGCGCCATCCCCTGCGTCAAGGGGGTGGGACTGGTCAGCGAGGTGCTCACCGCCCAGGCTATGGCCCGGCTGCCTGAGAGCCGCTGCGCCATCGGCCACACCCGCTACTCCACCACCGGAGGCAACAGCCTGGGGAACGTCCAGCCCTTTGTCCACGACTTTCTCACCGGGCGCATCGCCACCGCCCACAACGGCAACGTGGTCAACGCCCCCGAGCTACGCCACCGGCTCCAGGAGCTGGGGCTGGACTTCTCCGCCACCAGCGACACCGAGGTCATCTCCGGCCTCATCGCTTACCTTATCATGCGCTCAGGAGAACTGCTGGGCGGCGTCACCGAGGCGGCCAAAATGCTCTCGGGGGCCTTTTGTCTGGTGGTGATGGCCAGCAACCACAAGCTGGTGGCCGTCCGGGACCCCAACGGCTACCGGCCCTTGTGCATCGGAGAGAATGACCGGGGATTGTGCGTGGCCTCGGAGAGCTGCGCGCTGGACAGCTGCGGCTTTCGCTACGTCCGGGATGTGGAGCCCGGGGAGGTACTGCTCATCGAGGACGGCCAGATCGTCCGCTCCCAGATCGCCCTCACCGCCCGGCGAAAAAGCCTTTGCGTATTTGAATATGTGTACTTCGCACGGCCCGATTCGGTCATCGACGGACTGAGCGTCTACCAGGCCCGGCTGAATATGGGCAAGCAGCTGGCCCGGGAGCACCCGGTGGAGGCCGACGTGGTCTGCGGCGTGCCCGACAGCGGCCTGGACGCCGCCCAGGGCTACGCGCTGGCGAGCGGGATACCGCTGGCCACAGGGTTTGTGAAGAACCGCTACATCGGCCGCAGCTTCATCTTCCCCACCCAGGCCCAGCGGGAGAACGCCGTGGCACTGAAGCTCAATCCCCTGCGCGCGGCGGTGGAGGGCAAGCGGGTCATTTTGGTGGACGACTCCATCGTTCGGGGCACCACCTGCGCCCGCATCGTGGCGGCCATCCGCCGGGCCGGAGCCCGAGAGGTGCACCTTCGGATCTCCGCGCCGCCCTTTTTGCACAACTGCTACTTCGGCACCGACATCGACGACGAGGAAAACCTCATCGCCAACCGTCTGACCCTGGAGGAGATACGTGAGCGCACCGGGGCGGACACTTTGGGCTACATCAGTGTGGAGGGCCTGCTGGAGGCGTGCCGGGGGAGCCGCTTAGAGCTCTGCGACGCTTGCTTTACCGGCAACTACGCCACGGCGGTGGGACCGGGCGGACATCTAGAAAAGTGAGGGGACGAGACATGGAACAGACATGGAGACAAGAGGGGCACGGCCCCTTTGAGCACGACGCCTGCGGCATCGGCGCGGTGGTGGACATCAAGGGCCGCAAGAGCCACCGCACGGTGGACGACGCCTTGAAGATCGTGGAGAAGCTGGAGCACCGGGCGGGCAAGGACGCCCAGGGCAAGACCGGCGACGGCGTGGGCATCCTGCTGCAAATTTCCCACAAATTCTTCACCAAGACCGCCCGGGAGTTGGGTATCTCCCTGGGCGGCGAGGGGGATTACGGCGTGGGGATGTTCTTCTTCCCGCCCCAGTCCCTGGCCCGGTCCCAGGCCAAGCGGCGCTTTGAACTGATCCTGGAAAAAGAGGGCATGGAGTTTTTGGGCTGGCGGGAGGTGCCTGTTTGCCCGGAAGTGCTGGGGGAAAAGGCCCTGGCCAAAATGCCCCGCATCGAGCAGGGCTTTGTCAAGCGCCCCCAAGGCGTGGAGCGGGGGCTGGATTTCGACCGCCGGCTCTATGTGGCCCGGCGGCAGTTCGAGCAGTCCAGCTCGGATACCTATGTGGTGTCCTGCTCGTCGCGGACGGTGGTCTACAAGGGGATGTTCCTGGTCCAGCAGCTACGGCAGTTCTATCTGGACCTTCAGGACCCGGACTATGAGAGCGCCATCGCCCTGGTCCACTCCCGCTTTTCCACCAACACCAACCCCTCCTGGGAGCGGGCCCACCCCAATCGCCTCATCCTCCACAACGGTGAGATCAACACCATCCGGGGCAACATCGACCGGATGCTGGCCCGGGAGGAGACCATGTCCTCTCCTCTGCTGGACGGCGACATGGACAAGGTCCTGCCGGTGGTGGACGTGTCGGGCTCAGACTCGGCCATGCTGGATAACACATTGGAGTTTTTGATGATGTCGGGGATGGACCTGCCCCTGGCCGTCATGGCCTGTATCCCCGAGCCCTGGCAGGGCGACCACAATATGGACCGGGCCAAGCGGGACCTCTATCAGTACTACGCCATTTTGATGGAGCCCTGGGACGGTCCGGCGGCCATCTTGTTCTCCGACGGCGAGCAGGTAGGGGCGGTGCTGGACCGCAACGGTCTGCGGCCCGCCCGGTATTACCTGACCACCGACGACCGGCTCATCCTGGCCTCCGAGGTGGGCGTTCTGGACATCCCTCCCGAAGATATCCGGTCAAAAGCCCGGCTGGAGCCGGGGAAGATGCTGCTGGTAGACACCAAGGCCGGGCGGTTGGTCTCCGACGAGGAAGTGAAGGCCCGCTACGCCGCTCGTCAGCCCTACGGCGAGTGGCTGGACGGCAATTTGGTGCAGCTGGCCGACCTGCCCATCCCCAACCACAAGGTGGACACCGCCGACCCTGAGCGGCTGGTGCGGCTCCAGCGGGCATTTGGCTACACCTGGGAGGACGTGAAGGACTCCATCCTCCCCATGGCCCGCACCGGGGCCGAGCCCACGGCGGCCATGGGCACCGACGTGCCGCTGGCGGTGCTGGACCACAAGGACCAGCCCCTGTTCAACTACTTCAAGCAGCTCTTCGCCCAGGTGACCAACCCGCCCATCGACGCGCTCAGAGAAGAGGTGGTCACCGACACCACCGTCTATTTAGGCGACGACGGCAACCTTCTGGAGGAGAAGGCAGCCAACTGCCGGGTGCTCCAGGTGAAAAACCCCATCTTGACCTCTACGGACCTAATGAAGATCCGCCACATGGACCGTCCGGGCTTCCATGTGGAGACCGTCTCCATCCTCTACTATAAAAACACCGCCTTGAAAAAGGCCCTGGACCACCTCTTCGTGGCGGTGGACCGGGCCTGGCGCAATGGGGCCAACATCATCATCCTCTCCGACCGGGGCGTGGACGAAAACCACGTGGCCATCCCCTCGCTGCTGGCGGTGTCCGCCATCGAGCAGTATCTGGTGCGCACCAAAAAGCGCACGGCGGTGTCCATCATTTTGGAGTCCGCCGAGCCCCGGGAGGTCCACCACTTCGCCACCCTGCTGGGCTACGGCGCCCGGGCCATCAACCCCTACCTGGCCCAGGAGACCATTGGCTCGCTCATCGACCGGGGGCTGCTGGACAAGGACTACCACGCCGCCGTGGACGACTACAACGCCGCCGTCTTGCACGGCATCGTGAAGATCGCCTCCAAAATGGGCATTTCCGCCATCCAGTCCTACCAGTCGGCCCAGATCTTTGAGGCCATCGGCATCGCCCAGGACGTGATCGACGCCTACTTCACCAACACCGTCTCTCCCATCGGCGGCATCGGCCTCAAGGAGCTGGAGGAGCTGGTGGACCGCAACCACACCCGGGCCTTTGACCCCCTGGGCCTGGGCCCGGCGCCCACGTTGGACTCCCAGGGCGAGCACAAGTCCCGCTCGGCGGGACTGGACCACATGTATAACCCCCAGACCATCCACCTGCTGCAAGAGGCCACCCGTCGGGGAGATTACGCCCTCTTCAAGCAGTACACCGCCCTGGTGGACGACGAGACCACCCCCCACACCCTCCGGGGCCTTCTGGAGATGAAATTCGCCCCGGAGCCGCTCCCCATCGACCAGGTAGAGAGCGTGGACTCCATCGTGAAGCGCTTTAAGACCGGGGCCATGAGCTACGGCTCTATCTCTGAGGAGGCCCACCAGTGCCTGGCCCAGGCCATGAACGCTCTGGGCGGCAAGTCCAACTCCGGCGAGGGCGGCGAGGACCCACAGCGCCTGGGCACCGACCGGGGCTCGGCCATCAAGCAGGTGGCCTCGGGCCGGTTCGGCGTGACCAGCGAATACCTGGTCAGCGCAAAGGAGCTTCAGATCAAAATGGCCCAGGGAGCCAAGCCTGGCGAGGGTGGACACCTGCCCGCGGGGAAGGTCTACCCCTGGATTGCCCAGACCCGGCACTCCACGCCGGGGGTCACCCTCATCTCTCCGCCGCCCCACCACGATATCTACTCCATCGAGGACCTAAGCCAGCTCATTTTCGACCTGAAAAACGCCAACCGCCAGGCCCGCGTCAGCGTCAAGCTGGTCAGCGAGGCGGGGGTGGGCACTGTGGCCGCTGGCGTGGCCAAGGCCGGAGCCCAGGTGGTGCTCATCTCAGGCTACGACGGCGGCACCGGCGCGGCGCCCAGAAGCTCCATCCACTCCGCGGGCCTACCCTGGGAGCTGGGCCTTTCCGAGACCCACAGGACGCTGATGGACAACGGCCTGCGCTCCCGGGTGATGGTGGAGACCGACGGCAAGCTCATGTCGGGCCGGGACGTGGCCATCGCCTGTATGTTGGGGGCGGAGGAGTTCGGCTTTGCCACCGCGCCGCTTGTCACCATGGGCTGTGTGATGATGCGGGTATGCAACCTGGACACCTGCCCTGTGGGCATCGCCACCCAGAACCCCGAGCTTCGCAAGCGCTTCGCGGGAAAGCCGGAATATGTGGTCAACTTCATGCGCTTCATCGCCCAGGAGCTGCGGGAGTACATGGCCAAGCTGGGCGTGGCCACCGTAGACCAGCTGGTGGGCCGGACCGACCTTCTCCAAAAGCGCACCCCGGCGGTGAACCAGCGGGCCGAGACGGTGGACCTCTCCGCCATTTTGGACAACCCCTACGCCGGAGCCCCCAAGACCCACTTTGACCCCAAGGACGTTTACGACTTCCAACTGGAGAAGACCGCCGACCTCAAGGTGCTGGAGCGCAAGCTGAAGTCCGCCCTCCAAAACGGCTCTGCCGCCAAGGTGAGCTTGAAGGTGTCCAGCACCGACCGCACCCTGGGGACCATCCTGGGCAGCGACGTGACGAGGAAATTTGGCGGTTCTCTGTCCGAGGGCGCCATCACCGTCCACTGCCAGGGCGGCGGCGGGCAGTCCTTCGGCGCTTTCCTCCCCAAGGGGGTGGCCCTGGAGCTGGAGGGAGACTCCAACGACTACTTCGGCAAGGGCCTCTCCGGCGGCGCTCTGGCGGTCTATCCGCCCAAGGGCTCGCCCTTCCAGGCCCGGGACAACATCATCATCGGCAACGTGGCCCTCTACGGCGCCACCTCGGGCAGCGCCTTCATCGCCGGACAGGCTGGGGAACGCTTTTGCGTGCGCAATTCCGGGGCGGTGGCGGTCGTCGAGGGGGTCGGCGACCACGGCTGCGAGTACATGACCGGGGGACGAGTCGTCGTCCTGGGTCCCACAGGCAAAAACTTCGCCGCGGGCATGAGCGGCGGCGTGGCCTATGTGCTGGACGAAAAGCGGGACCTCTACACCCGGCTCAATAAGGCTCTGGTGAGCATGGAGCAGGTCACCCAAACGCACGACGTGGACGAGCTCAGAAGCCTCATCGAGCGCCATGTCCAGGCCACCGGCTCGGCCTGGGGCCAGGAGATCCTGGAGCGTTTTGAGACCTATTTGCCGCTTTTCAAGAAAATTTTGCCCACCGATTACGACCGGATGCTCCGGGCCATCGCCCAGGCCGAGGAGAAGGGCATGACCCGCCAGCAGGCGGAGATCGAGGCGTTTTACGCCGTGGCGAAGGGAGGGGCCAAATAATGGGAAAGCCCACTGGATTTTTGGAATTTGACCGCCGGGAGGACCCGGCCCAGGCCCCGCTGGAGCGCGTGGGCCACTGGAACGAGTTCCACCCCATGCTGCCCCAAGAGGAGCGGCGGCGGCAGGGCGGGCGGTGCATGGAGTGCGGCGTGCCCTTCTGCCAGTCCGGGGTAATGCTGGGCGGGATGTTCACCGGCTGCCCTTTGCACAACCTGGTGCCTGAGTGGAACGACCTTATCTACCAGGGCAGCTTCGACCTAGCCCTGGAGCGGCTTTTGAAGACCAATCCCTTCCCCGAGTTCACCGGGCGGGTGTGTCCGGCCCTGTGCGAGGCCGCCTGCACCTGCGGCCTCCACGGCAACCCCGTCACCGTGCGGCAAAACGAGCTTGGGATCGTCGAGACCGCCTGGCAGTCCGGGCAGATGGCCCCCAAGCCCCCCAAAAACCGCACCGGAAAGCGTGTGGCGGTGGTGGGCTCGGGCCCGGCCGGACTGGCCGCTGCCCAGGCCCTCAACAGCCGGGGCCACAGCGTCACCGTTTTTGAACGCGCCCCGCGCCCCGGCGGGCTTTTGATGTACGGCATCCCCAACATGAAGCTGGAAAAGTCCGTGGTGGAGCGGCGTCTGGCCCTGATGGAGGCCGAGGGCGTGGAGTTCCGCACCGGCGTGGACGTGGGCCGGGACCTCCGCGCTGACGACCTATGCCGGGACTTTGACGCGGTGTGCCTGTGCGTAGGGGCCAAGCAGCCCCGGGACCTGAACGTTCCCGGCCGGGAGGCCCAGGGGATGTACTTCGCCGTGGACTACCTCTCCCGGGCCACCCAAAGCCTGCTGGACGGCGCGCCCAGTACCGAGGCCAAGGGCCTGGACGTACTGGTGGTGGGCGGCGGCGACACCGGCAACGACTGCCTGGGCACCGCCATCCGCCAGGGCTGCAAAAGCGTCACCCAGCTGGAGATGATGCCCTGCCCGCCTGAGACCCGGGCCGAGACCAACCCCTGGCCCCAGTGGCCCCGGGTGAAGAAGACCGACTACGGCCAGGAGGAAGCCGCCGCCAAATTCGGCAGTGATCCCCGGCTGTTCCAGACCACCGTGAAGGAGCTTTTGAGCGACGAAAAGGGCGCGCTCCGAGCCGCCGTTACCGTTCAATTAGAGCCCAAGACCGACCCCAAGACAGGCCAGACCAGCATGGTGCCGGTCCCCGGCACCGAGCAAGAGCTCCCCTGCCAGTTGCTGCTCATCGCCGCGGGCTTTTTGGGCCCGGAGGGCTACGTAGCCCAGGCCTTTGAGCTGGAGACCGACCCCCGGGGCAACCTGAAAACGGAGGACTACGCCACCTCCCAGCCTGGGGTCTTCGCCTGTGGCGACGCCCGGCGGGGCCAGTCCCTGGTGGTGTGGGCCATTCGGGAGGGCTGGGAGTGCGCCCGGGCAGTGGACCGGTTCTTGATGGGCTACACCAACCTCTGACCCTTGCCTTTTGCCCCAAAGCGCGCTATAATGGGACAAAATCCCTGAGAGGAGAGCTTGCCCATGAAACGCCTCGCCACCCTCGTCCTGGCCCTTTCCCTGCTGGCCCTGCCCGCCCACGCCGCCTTCTCCGACGTGATGGAGTGGGATTGGTCCGCCCCGGCGGTGGACTACGTTCAGCAAAGGGGCATCATGAACGGCGTCAGCGCCGATTCCTTCGACCCCTACGGCGTCGTGACCCGGGGGATGCTGGCCACCGTCCTCCACCGGGAGGCGGGCGGCGAGCACTCCACGGCGGGGCTCTTTTTCGACGACCTGGAGGCCGGGGCGTGGTACATCGACTCGGTGATCTGGTGCGCGGAAAAGGGGGTCGTCACCGGGGTGGACGCCACCCACTTTCGCCCCGACGACCCGGTGACCCGGGAGCAACTAGCCCTGATGCTGTGGCGGCTGGCGGGCTGGCCCGACGCCCAGGGCTCCGGCGACGGCTTTGCCGACGCCACCTCCATCAGCTTTTGGGCCAAGGGCGGCGTGGACTGGGCCGTGGGGGCGGGCATCCTCACCGGCTATCCCGACGGCTCCTTCCGGCCCCAGGGCACCGCCAACCGCTCCCAGGCCGCCCAGATGCTAATGAAGTACGACCAGTGGCGTTCCACCCAGCGCTGAAACGTATAAAAAGCGTCCATCCGTTGAACGGATGGACGCTTTTTTGTGTTGTATCGCGCTCGATCAGTTGGAAGCGGTGTCCAGATCCTTGTCGCCACCCCAGATCATGTTGCGCCGGAGCTCCTCGCCCACGATCTCCATCTGGTGCTTGGCCAACTGCTGACGCTTGGAGTTGAAGAAGGTGCGGCCCATGCTCTTGTTCTCGGCGATCCAGCGGCCGGCGAAGGTGCCGTCCTGGATATCGGAGAGAACGGCCTTCATCCGGGCCTTGGTCTCCTCGTAGGGCAGGATGCGGGGGCCGGAGACGTACTCGCCGAACTCGGCGGTGTCCGAGATGGAGTAGTTCATGGCGGCCACGCCGCCCTTGTTGATGAGGTCGATAATGAGCTTCATCTCGTGGATGCACTCGAAGTAGGCGTTCTCGGGCTCATAGCCCGCCTCGACGAGGGTCTCGAAGCCGCACTTCATCAGCTCCACCACGCCGCCGCAGAGGACGGCCTGCTCGCCGAAGAGGTCGGTCTCGGTCTCGTCGTGGAAGGTGGTCTCCATCACGCCGGCCCGGGCGCCGCCGATGCCGGCGATGTAGGCCAGGGCAATCTGGTAGGCCTTGCCCGTGGCGTTCTGCTCCACGGCCACCAGGCAGGGCACGCCCTTGCCCGCCACATAGGTGGAGCGGACGGTGTGGCCCGGGCCCTTGGGGGCGGCCATGAACACGTCCACGCCCTTGGGGGGCACGATCTGCTGGTAGCGGATGTTGAAGCCGTGGGCGAAGGCCAGGGCCTTGCCCTCGGTCATGTAGGGGGCGATGGACTTCTTGTAGACATCGGCTTGGACCTCGTCGTTGATGAGGATCATGACGATGTCGCCCCACTTGGCGGCCTCCTCCACCGTCTTGACCTCCAGCCCAGCCTTCTTCACGTTGTCCCAGTTCTTGGAGCCCTCGCGAAGGCCGACGCACACGTCGCAGCCCGAATCCTTCAGGTTGAGGGCGTGGGCGTGGCCCTGGGAGCCGTAGCCGATGATGGCGATCTTCTTGCCATTGAGGTAGCTCAGGTCGCAGTCCTTCTCGTAGTACATCTTTGCCATAATGAACACACTCCTTACATATGTATGATTTCTGTGGTCGAGTTCGCCGGCTTGCGCCGACGTCATCTGCTGTGATCGCTCGTTTATCATAATGCGGGGCCTGAGAGAAAAATATAAACTATGATACAGTCTTTCCTACGGCGTGACCTCCTCCACCGTGACGCCAAATTCCACCGCATATTGGGACAGCCCATCCTCAGAAAAGGCGTCGTTCAGGATGAGTACTCCAGAGGCGGAGACTGCCCCATCCTCCCCGGCGGTGAAGGAGACCGCCGCCGGCACGGCGTTTTCAAAGGTATAGAGATAAAGGGCGTTTTCCTTTAGCTCACCGCTCACAAAGATTTTATCCGCCGCGCAGATGCTGGCCGCCGCAATGGCCGTCGTTCCCGCCTGGGCGTTGATCATGGTGGCCAGGGCGGGTTGGAGCTTATCCTCCACGACTTTCCGCACCGCAGGGGTGAGGCCACTCAGCTCCAGATCAGTCTCTTCCTCGGCGAGGGTCAGCAACGCGGAAGCGGGGACCGTCAGGCGGTAAACTGCCTGGGGTGCGGTGAAATCGCCCCGGCCCGCTCGCTCCAAGATGGCTTGAACGTCACTGGAGCCGGAGTAAAGAGCGACGTAGTCCTCGCTGCGAGCCATCTCCGCCATGAGCTGGACCACCTCAAGTCCCTGGTCGTACAGGGACTTGCCGACATCCGGCTCCTGTCTGCCGCAAGCGGACACAGAGAGGACCAGCGCGAGGCCCAGCAAAAGCCCTCCGGCTAGTAGCCTGCGTCTCATGCAAAACACCTCGTGCCTTTCCCTCTACAAAACGCTCTTGCCCAGATTGAACTCGGTCTTCTCCTTGCTGGCGTCCTCGATGGTGTAGGCGCCCCGCTCCAGGGCCACCATGCCCGTGCGCACCAGCTCCAAAATGCCGAAGTTGTCCAGCAGGCCCTGCATGGCCTCGGCCTTGGACTCGTCGCCGATGAGGGCGATGGTCAAAGACTTGATGGACACGTCGATGATGCTGGCTCGGAAGATGTTGGCCACCTGGATGATCTCGTTTCGCACGTCGGCGGTCTCGGCCTTGACCTTGAACATCACCAGCTCCCGGCGGATGGAGTGCTCGGGGACCAGTTCCTGGACGGAGTAGACGCAAAACTGCTTACGAAGCTGGTTCATCACCTGCTGGGTGGAGGCGTCGTCCCCCATGACCTCGATGGTGATGCGGGAGAGGTCGGGGTCGTCGGTGGTGCCCACGGCCAGGGACTCGATGTTATAGCCCTTGCGGGAGAAGAGCCGGGACACTTGGCTCAGCACGCCGGAGGTATTGGAGACCAGGACGGAAAGGGTCCTGCGTTTCACTTGCTCGCTCATATCCTCTGCCCTCCTTAATCCAGCAAAAAGCTGGTGCTGGGCGCGCCGCCGGGGACCATGGGATGGACCATGGCATCCTTATCAATGGCGCACTCGATGACCCAGGGCTGCTTGCTCTCCACCGCCTTGCGGAAGGTGAGCTCGAACTGGTCCATGCTGGCGCAGCGCGCGCCATCGATGCCGTAGGCCTGGGCCAGCTTCACAAAATCCGGGCCCCGCTCCAGGTCGGTCTGGGAGTAGCGCTCACCGTAGATGAGGTGCTGCCACTGGCGGACCATGCCCAGGGTGTGGTTGTTGAAGACCACCACGATGACGGGGATGTTGTAGTGCTGCAGGGTGGCCAGCTCGTTGCAGTTCATGCGGAAGCCGCCGTCGCCCACGCAGGCCACCACCACCTGGCCGGGGTTGCCCATCTGGGCCCCCATGGCCGCGCCCACGCCAAAGCCCATGGTGCCGAAGCCGCCGGAGGTGATGAGCTGGCCAGGCCGGGAGAAGTGGTAGTACTGGGCCGACCACATCTGGTGCTGGCCCACGTCGGTGGCGATGATGGCCGAGCCGCTCGTCACTTGCTGGATGACCTCCAGCACCTCGTGGGGATGGAGGATGTCGTCCTTCTTCAAGGGGACCTCGCCGTGGGAGAAGACCCACTGCCGCCACTGCTCGAAGTGCCGCTCCACCATGCCCTGGTTCAGCAGCTCCAGGACCTCCTTGGCGTCGCCGATGATGTGGTGGGCGGTCTTCACGTTCTTGTCGATCTCCGCCCGGTCGATGTCGATATGGACCACCTGGGCCTTGGCGGCGAAGGTAGAGGGGTCGGTGGCCACCCGGTCGGAGAAACGGCAGCCGATGGCGATCAGGAGGTCGCACTCGCTGACGGCGTAGTTGGAGGCGTGAGAGCCATGCATGCCGATCATGCCGGTAAAGAGCCGGTGGTCGCCGGGCAGAGCGCCGCCGCCCATGATGGTGGAGGCTACCGGCGCGTCTAGGGTCTCCACGAACTTGCGGAACTCCGGCACCGCGCCCTTGGATCGGACCACGCCGCCGCCCACCAGCACCATGGGCCGCTGGCTGGCGGCGATCATGTCCAGCAGCTTCTGGATGTCCTGGCGGTCGGGCTCGGGGTCCTTCAGGTCGTGGCTGGACTGGCGCAGCAGCTTGGCCAGGCGGCCATGCTGGGGATGCTGGTCCAGGGGCAGGGGCTCGAAGTCGCACTCGTCAGAGGTGACGTTCTTGACGATGTCAATGAGCACCGAGCCGGGCCGCCCACTGCGGGCGATGGCGAATGCCTCGCGCATCACGTCGGCCAGCTCGTTCACGTCCCGGACTAAGTAGTTGCACTTGGTGATGGGCATGGTGATGCCGGTGATGTCCACCTCCTGGAAGGAGTCCTTGCCAATGAGGTTTTCGTTGACGTTGCAGGTGATGAACACCACGGGGGAGGAATCGTAGTACGCCGTGGCGATGCCGGTGGTCAGGTTGGTGGCCCCAGGGCCGGAGGTGGCAAAGCACACGCCCACCTTGCCCGTGGCGCGGGCGTAGCCGTCGGCGGCGTGGGAGGCCCCCTGCTCGTGGGAGGTGAGGATGTGGGTGATCCGCTTGGCATAGCCGGAGAGTTCAAACTCGTCGTACACGTTCAAAATGGTGCCGCCGGGGTAGCCGAAGACCGTGTCTACCCCTTGCTCCAGCAGGCACTCCATGACAATTCGGGCGCCCCGCATCTTCATGGTCGTGTCCCCTTTCTTGGCCCTACAATAATAAAGGGCGGTTTGTCCATTATCATACTCCCTACCAGGCCCCCTTGTCAAATGAAAATGCCGCCAGACGGCCCGCTGTGGGCAATGCGTCTAAATCGCGGAGGAAAATTTCGGTTTTTTTCGTGAAAACGCTGGACAAAATCCATGGAAACGTGTATGATAAAGGATAGCATTTTGTGCCCTGCACTACCATTAGAACTAGGAGAGGTGAAAGCAATGGTACATCGTTTCTTCGGCGGCGTCCACCCCCAGGGGAACAAGGAGGCCACCGAGCGCGTCCCCATCACACCTCTGGCCGAGCCGGTGCCCCAGGTGGTGCTGCCCATGTCCCAGCACGTGGGCGCTCCCTGCAAGCCCACCGTGGCGGTGGGCGACGCGGTGAAGGTCGGCCAGGTGGTGGGTGAGCCCACGGGCCTTGGCGCGCCCATCCACGCCAGCGTCTCGGGCAAGGTGGTGGCCGTGGAGCCCCGGCCCCACACCAGCGGCGGCGCGGTGATGGCCGTGGTCATCGAAAACGACGGTCTGGACACCCCCGCCGACCCCATTCCCCGGCCCGCCCCGGCGGAACAGCTCACCCCGGAGCAGATCATCGACATCATCCGTCTGGCCGGCATCACCGGCATGGGCGGCGCGGGCTTCCCCACCCACGTAAAGCTCTCCTCCGGCCTTGGCAAGGTGGACACCATCATCCTGAACGGCGCGGAGTGTGAGCCCTACATCACCGCCGACCACCGCCTGATGCTGGAGAGCCCGGAGAAGGTCATCGAGGGCGGGCGCATCCTCATGCGCTGCCTGGGCCTTTCCAAGCTCATCATCGGCGTGGAGGCCAACAAGATGGACGCGGTGGAGGCCCTGCGGGCCAAAGCCCCCGCCGACGTGGAGGTCCGGCCCCTGCGGGTGCGCTACCCCCAGGGTTCGGAAAAGCAGCTCATCCAAAACGTCACCGGCCGGCAGATCCCGCCCGGCGGGCTGCCCGCCAACGTGGGCTGCGCGGTGTTCAACGTGGCCACCGCCGCCGCCGTCTATGACGCGTGCATCCACGGAAAACCCGTCACCCACCGGGTGGTCACCGTCTCGGGCAAGGCCGTGATGAAGCCCACCAACGTGCTGGTGCCCCTGGGCATCCCCCTCCAGACCCTGGTGGAGGCCGCGGGTGGCTTTAAGGGCAACCCCGGGCGCATCCTCTCCGGCGGTCCCATGATGGGCGTGGCCCAGTTCGACCTCACCGCCCCGGTCATCAAGGGTACCAACGCCCTTTTGTGCCTACAAAACCGGGAGTTCACCCCCACTCCAAAGGGCGTACTTACCTGTATCCACTGCGGCCGGTGCGTGTCGGCCTGTCCCATGAAGCTTACGCCCCTCTTCTTCAACCAGCGCTTTGGCGCGGGACGGTATGAGGAACTGGAGGGTCTTCGTATCCTGGACTGCATCGAGTGCGGCTCCTGCGCCTACTCCTGCCCGGCCCACATCCCCCTGGTCCAGGCCATCCGGGCCGGCAAGGTGGAGGTCCGCAGGCTCCAGGCCGAGGCTAAGGCCGCCGCGGAGGCCGCCAAGGCCCAGGAAGAAGCTCAGAAGGAGGCGAGTATAAAATGAAGGAAACGGAAACCAACCTGAATCGCCCCTTGTCGGTGGCCTCCTCGCCCCATCTGGGCACGGCGGACTCCACCGCCGGCATCATGCTGGACGTGGTCATCGCCCTCATCCCCGCTCTGGTGAGCGCGGTGTGGTTCTTCGGGTGGCGGGCTTTGACACTGACGCTGGTGACGGTGTGCGCCACGGTGGGTTCAGAGTGGCTCTACCGCAAACTGATGAAGCTGCCCTCCACCATCGGAGACCTCTCCGCGGTGGTCACCGGCGTGCTGCTGGCCATGTGTCTGCCCGCCAGCACCCCCTACTGGGTGGCCATCATCGGCGGCGTGTTCGCCATCGTCATCGTCAAGCAGCTCTTTGGCGGCCTGGGCAAGAACTTCATCAACCCCGCCCTGGGTGGCCGGGTGTTCCTCTTCGCCTCCCTGCCCGCCTTCATCAGCAACTACGCCGCGCCGGGCCGGGACTTTTGGACCAGCGTGTGGTCCAGTGCCGACGTGATCACCGAGGCTACGCCCATGGCCTCTCTCCACGCTGGAGAGCTCCCCGGCAGCCTGACGCTGCAGCAGCTCCTGGTGGGCGAGCAGGCCGGGTGCCTGGGCGAGGTGGCGGCGCTGATGCTCATGGCCGGCGGGGTGTATCTGGTGCTCCGGAAGGTCATCTCTCCGCGCATCCCCCTCTTTTACATCGGCACCGTGGCGGTGCTCACCTTCCTCTTCCCTCTGGGGAATGTGGGGCGGCTTGACTGGATGCTCTATAACCTCTTCTCCGGCGGGCTGATGCTAGGCGCCATCTTCATGGCCACCGATTACGTCACCAGCCCCGTCACCCCCACAGGCCGCACGGTGTACGCCATCGGCTGCGGCGCGCTGACGGTGTTTTTGCGCTACTTCGGCACCTATCCCGAGGGCGTGTCCTTCTCCATCATGATCATGAACGTCATGGTCTGGTCTCTGGATAAGGCCTTCATGCCCCACCGCTTCGGTACGCCCTGGTTCAAGAAAAAGGCAAAGGAGGCGAGCAAGTGATGGACGAGACCAAGACCGCGAAAAAGCCCTCCGCCAGCGCCTACTACGTCCGCATCGTGGGCACCCTGTTCGCCATTACCGCCATCGTGGCGGTGCTGCTGGCCGGGGTCTACGCCCTGACCAAGGAGCCCATTGCCCGTCACGCCGACGGCACCAAGTCCCAGGCCATCGCCCAGGTCATGCCCGGCGCCGATGGCTTTGAGACGCTGGCCGTGCCCGAAGGCTTGGGCGACGTGACCGAGGTCCTGCTGGCCCAGCAGGGCGACCAGACCCTGGGCTACTGCGTCCAGACCTCCACCAACGGCAACGACGGCGCCATCGAGCTGATGGTGGGCATCGACCAGACCGGCGCCGTCACCAGCGTGTCCATCCTCTCCCAGAAGGAGACCATGGGCACGGACAAGCACGGCGAGCTCATCGCTGAGTTCCCCGGCAAGTCCGGCTCGGTGGCTCTGAGTCAGGACGGCGGCGACATCTCCGCCATCTCCGGGGCCACCATCACCTCCCGCGCGGTGACCCGGGGCGTCAACAGCGCTCTGGCCGCCGCCAACTTCTACCTGGAAGGAGGCGCGCAGTAATGGCGGAAAATACCAAGCTCCAGCCCCCCGTGGAGGAGAACGTCAAGGAAAAGGATGGCCGCGTCAAGGAGATCGTGATGAACGGTCTTCTGTTCCAAAACCCCATTTTGGTGCTGTTTTTGGGTATGTGCGCCACTTTGGCCGTCACCACCAACCTGACCAACGCCATCGGCATGGGCCTTTCCACCACGGCGGTGCTCATCTGCTCCAACGTGGTCATCTCTCTGCTTCGTAAGATCATCCCCAAGGAGATCCGCATCGCGTGCTACGTGGTGGTCATCGCCGCCTTCGTCACCATCGTGGACCTGCTGCTCAAGGCCTTCCTGCCCAGCCTGAGTCAGAGCCTGGGCCTCTTTATCCAGCTCATCGTGGTCAACTGCATCATCCTGGGCCGGGCGGAGGCCTTCGCCAGCAAGAACGCGCCCCTCTACGCCGCCATCGACGGCGTGTCTATGGGCCTGGGCTTCACCCTGGCGCTGTGCGCTATGGGCTTCATCCGTGAGCTGCTGGGCGGCGGGGCCATCCTGGGCAACCAGGTGCTGCCCACCGGCCTTGCCATGATCGCCGCCCCCGCCGGAGGCTTTTTGGTGCTGGGGTGCCTGGTGGCGCTGACCCAGTACATCAAAAACCGCGCCGCTGACAAGAAAGGAGGGGACAAGGCATGAGTTTGTTTGAGCTGGTCTCCCTTGCCCTCACCGCTATTTTGGCGGAGAACTTCGTGCTGGTGAAGTTCCTGGGCATCTGCCCCTTCCTGGGGGTCTCCAAGAAGACGGACACCGCTCTTGGCATGGGCATGGCGGTGGTCTTCGTCATGGGTCTTTCCAGCATGGTCACGTGGCTGGTCAATGAGTTTTTGCTCATCCCCCTGGACCTTGCCTATATGCAGACGGTGGCCTTCATCCTGGTCATCGCCGCGCTGGTGCAGTTCGTGGAGCTCTTCCTCAAGAAGTTCATCCCCGCACTCTACACCGCCTTGGGCATCTACCTGCCCCTCATCACCACCAACTGCGCCGTGCTGGGCGCGGCCCTCATCAACGTCCAAAGCAGCTATTCCTTTATCCAATCCATCGCCTTCGGCGTGTTCTCCGGCCTTGGCTTCACTCTGGCCATCGTCCTCTTCGCCAGCGTCCGGGAGCGGCTGGAGTTTGCCAAGTTCCCCAAGGCCTTTGAGGGCTTTCCCCAGGCCCTCATCACCGCCGGACTGATCGCCATGGCCTTTATGGGCTTCAGCGGCCTGTCCATCGGCTGAGACCGGAAAAGAAAGGTGTGAATCGACATGGAAATCATCTATGCTTTGTTGGTCCTGGCCGGGCTGGGCGTGGTGTTCGGCGCGGTGCTGGCTGTGGCGGGCAAGGTCTTCGCCGTAGAGGAGGACCCCCGGCTGGAGCCGCTGACTGAGGCCCTGCCCGGCGCCAACTGCGGCGGCTGTGGCTTCTCCGGCTGCGGCGCTTACGCCCAGGCGGTGCTCCAGGGCAAGGCCAAGCCCGGCATGTGCCCTGTGGGCGGCGCCGAGGTGGGCAAGGCCATGGGCGAAATTTTAGGCGTCGTCGTGGAGGAGCCCGAGCGCTGCGTGGCGCTGGTGAAGTGCTCCGGCTTTGAGGGCCATGCCCAGAAGAAGTACGACTACGACGGCCTGTCCGACTGTCTGGCCGCCTCTCGCCTCCCCGGCGGCGGCCCCAACGAGTGCCCCAACGGCTGCCTGGGTTTTGGTACCTGCGTCAAGGCCTGTCCCTTCGGGGCCATGAGCGTGAAAAACGGCGTGGCTATGGTGGACCACGAGACCTGCGTAGGTTGCATGAAGTGCGCCGACGCCTGCCCCCGGGACCTGATCGTCCGGGTGCCCTACTCCGCCGACATCACCGTGGCCTGCAACTCCCAGGCCAAGGGAGCGACCCTTCGCAAATACTGCGACATCGGCTGTATCGGCTGCATGATCTGCGAGAAGACCTGCGAGCACGACGCCATCCACGTGGTGGACAATCTGGCCCGCATCGACTACTCCAAGTGCGTCTCCTGCGGCCTGTGCGCCGCCAAGTGCCCCCGGCACCTCATCCGGGACGCCCGGCTCAACAAAGAGCACGACGAGCCTGTCCCCGTCTCCGACAGCAAGTGGTCGGACGCCTGATCGTAAGCAAACGAAAAACCTCCCAGGTCTGATACCTGGGAGGTTTTTTTAGTCCATATGCTCGGGCAGATTGCGCTCTCCCCATTGCTTCATGTAGGCGATAACATCCATAAAGCTCGTTCCCAGCTCAGACAGCGTGTACTCCACCCGGGGCGGGATCTCCCGATAGTCGTGCCGGAGCAAGAATCCATCGGCTTCTAACTCTCGAAGCTGTTTTGTCAAAGAAGACTCTGTGATCTCACCAAGCTGGCGGCGCAAAGCGCCAAACCTGTGAATGTCGTGAAACGCTATATAGTAAAGGATCTCCAGCTTCCATTTGCCGCCCAAGATCCTTTGGAGCGTTGACATGGTCTTGCAGCGCTGGACCGCTGTCTCTGTTTTTCTCATGTTCATGACCTCCTATCAGCACATGATACCGCCGCTACCGCTTAAAAGCAAGGTACTACAAAAAAGTACCGTACTTTTATTTTCTTTGTACCATGATATAATGGCAAAAAACGAAGGAGGTTTTGCCATGCACTACACAGGAACGATATGGCGGCCACCCTATGAGGCGGCCTCGCTGCTGCTAGAGGTCACGGCCAGCTGCACCCACCACAAATGTAAATTCTGTACCCTCTACAACGACCTGCCGTTCCAATTCAGGATGTCGCCTCTTGAGGATGTGGAAAGCGACCTGCGGGAGGCCCAGCTTTGGAGCACAGATCCCATTTCAATGTTAACGGCCCGCCTGCAGGGCATGCCCAGGCCGGAGCGGCTCCAGCGGGCATTCTTGACCGGCGCGAATCCTTTTGTGTTAAAGCACGAACGGCTTATGGCCATCGCCCGGCTGATCGGGCAGTACATCCCCTCCATCCAAACCATCGGGTGCTTCGCCCGAATTACGGATGTTACGCTAAAGTCGGACGAGGAATTGGCATCACTCCATCAAGCTGGATATGACGGCCTGACCATCGGGATCGAGACTGGCGATGATGACGCTCTGCGGTTTATGAACAAGGGTTACCTCTCCGCCGATATCGTAAAGCAATGCCGGCGGTTAGACCAAGCCGGCATTCATTACAGTTTCTTCTATTTGGTTGGCATCTCCGGCGCGGGCCGGGGCGAGGCCGGCGCGAAGGCGACCGCCGCCATTTGCAACCAGCTTCACCCCACACGCATCGGCGTCAATATGCTGACCATCTATCCGGACTCAGAGCTCTATCAGGAGATCCAGCGGAGCAACTGGCAAGAGGAAAACGAGCTTGAAAAATACAAGGAGGTCCGCACGCTTCTCGAAAGCCTGGATATCCCCACCCGATTTGCCGCATTAGGCGCGTCAAACGAGTTCCAGTTTCAAGGGACCTTGCCCGAGGATAGAGAGGCTCTTGTTGCGGCGCTTGATCGGATCCTTGAGAGCGAAAAGGAAGAGGATCTGCGGGAGTATCGAAAAAATCTCCCACATCTATAAGGCTTTCCCGCTCTTAATACTCATTCAGCGGCGCGGAGCCGTCGTCGCTGCCCTTCTCGATGGCGCGGATGACCATGTCGTAGCCAAAGCTCTTATCCACCTGGATATGGACGGTCTCTCCCACCTGGCGGCCCAGCAGGGCCGCGCCTACGGGGGACTCCTTGCTGATGCGGCCGTGGAGGGCGTCTTGGCGGACGGTGGTCACCACCTGATAGGTCTCCTCGCAGTCGTCGTCGGGAAGGTAGACGGTGATCTTATCGTAGAGCTGGGCTCCGGCGGCGGGGCCGGTGTCGGCGATGACGTGGGCGGTGCGGATCATGCCCTCCAGGTAGCGGATGCGGCCCTTGTTGCGGTTGAGCTCCTGCTTGGCGGCCTTATACTCAAAGTTCTCGCTGAGGTCGCCAAAGGCCCGGGCGGTCTTCACCGCCTCCAGCTGCTGGGGCATGAGCACCAGCCGCCGGTGGTCCAGCTCGGCACGCATCAGCTCCAGGTCCTTCTTCGTCAGTTCGTTATGCATGGCGCTTCCTCCTTACGCCTGGGCCAGCGCCGCCAGAGCCGAGCCCGTCAGGTTGGGGTTGGTCCCCTGGACAAAGCGGCTGTAAAGGCCCAGCTTGGGCCCCAGGGTGGCCATATCCTCCAGCAAATACTGATTGAGCAGCGGGCAGCGATAGAAGGTGGTGCCCTCGGCGGCGATGTTCACCGGCCTCTGTGGATCAAGCGCCTGGCCCGTGGCCTCCAACACGGCGCATAAAGTGGCGGCGGTGAGCCGGGCCGCCCGGCGGAAGAAGGCCTCCAAAATGACCATAGCCTGGTCCTTGTCCGCCCCGGTGAAGAAATCCAGGGGGTTATTTTTGGGATAGACCAAAAACTCGCTGATGTCCTTGGCCTGCAGGCTCTGGAGCGCGCCTACCCGCACGGCGGTCTGAGGCGAAAAGACCCCCGCCTCCGCCGCGGCGCGGAGGTAGGCCAGCACCATGGGGCCCTGGTAGGCCCCGGAGAGGAGCTTTTCCAGCACCTGATCGCCGGGGTTGGCGGTGGTGGCGTCAAAGCCCAGGTCCACCAGGGACCGCTCCAGCTTGTCAAAGCCGCCGGACTCCAGGTTGATGATGGTGGAGCCCACCTTGGCCGCCAGACCGGGGACCTTGGTGATGGCGGCGTTGGGGAAGGAGGCGCAGATGTTGGTCCCCGTGCCCAGGATGAAGCCCATATACGCGCCCTTGCCGCCCACGCCCTGGGCCATAGCCCCCAACTGGGCGGCCACGGTGTCGTTGATGACCACCATGCGGTGGTGGTGGGGCTTGCCCAGCCGCTCCAAAGCGGCCCGCAGCCCCTCTCCCAGCACCGTGCCCTCGGCCCCGACGACATCCACCTCCTTATCGAAGTGGAGCACCCGGCCGTCCAGGTCGGGCAAGATCTCGCAGGGGAAGGAGAAGCAAAAGCCGATGTGGTCGGACTTATCGGCAATGGGGGCCACCAGGGCGGCCAGGCCGTCGTAAAACTCCCCGGCGGTGAGCTGGCCCTGGGTGCCCAGCATGGGCACGGTCTGGAAGTAGCTCTCCTTGGGTCCCTGTCCGGGGACGAACTCCATCAGCGCGATGCGCAGGTTGGTGCCGCCGGCGTCCAGCACGATCACCGGCGCGCCCTCCTGGGGCAGGGTCTCGGCGGAGAGGTAGGTAGGGATCATGCGAAGAGAGCTCTTCTCCCCCGCCAGCCCCGCCGTCATCTCGCTTTGGAAGTCCTTCATCCACCGGCGAAACTCCCGCTCGGTAGCTGTCAAGCCGTTTGCCTTTACAAACTCATACCCCGTCATAGCCCCGGCCTCCTTCGCTCTTGTTTCCACCTTCATTATACCCCCGAAGGCCGCCCAGGTAAAGGGCATTTTTCCGTTCTCTTTGGGACAAGGGCGGCATAGACTGTGCCATCACACCAAGGAGGCGGCGAGCATGGCCCAGCGTAAGCCTACGAAGCGAAAAGAAAGACCCTTGACCCCACGGGAGAAACGGCGGCTCACCCAGCTGTTCCTCTCCCTGGGGGTCTTTTGCGCTGTATTCTTTGGCCGGGGATTTTTGCCCCGGGGCGCGGCGGCACTGCGGGACGTGATGACCTCGGACACGGACTTCGAGGCGGCCTTTGCCCGGCTGGGGCAGTCGCTGGAGAGCGAGGGCGACGTGGCCCAGGCCCTGAGCCTCTTCTGGATAGGCCCCTCCCCCGAGCCCACGCCTGTCCCCACGCCCATTCCCGTGCCCACCTTGGAACCTGCGCCCACTCCAACCCCCGCGCCCACACCGGAGCCGACTCCGGAACCCACTCCCGAGCCCACACCTGAACCCACTCCCGAGCCCTCGCCGGAGCCCACCTCCTACCCCTACAATGGCCCCGACGCTCCCGCCAACGCCACCATGGCCTACGATCCTCTGGACCTGACCGACACCGCGCCGCCTCTGGCCGACGGCGGGCGGCAGACCGACGTTTACGGCTGGCGGACCCACCCCATCTCCGGCGACGCCAACTTCCACCACGGCCTGGACCTGGGTGCGGCGGAGGGCACGGAAATCTTGGCCTTTGCCGACGGGGTCGTAGACTTTGTGGGTGAGGGGGACAGCTACGGAAAGTACGTCCAGCTACGCCACTCCGACCACGTTACCACCCTTTACGCCCACTGCAGCGAGCTGCTGCTGCCCAAGGGGACCCAGGTCAAAAAGGGGGACCCCATCGCCCTGGTGGGGGCCACCGGCATGGCCACCGGGCCCCACCTTCACTTTGAAGTCCGGGTAGACGGCGTCTGGCACGACCCCATCTACTATCTGCCCCAGTCATGAAGCGCGTCAAGGTCTCCCCAGGCTTTTGGGGACTGCTGGTCTTGGTCTGGGCGGTGGAGCCGGCGCTGCTGCTACCCACTGCCCTGGCCGCTTGCTGCCACGAGCTGGGCCACTGTGCCGCCCTGGGCCTCACCGGCGCGGGGGTGGGGCGGCTGAAGCTCTCGGCGGTAGGGGCGGAGCTGGTGCCTAAGCGGAGCCTGTCCTACGCCGCCGAGCTGCCCACCGCCCTGGCCGGGCCGGGGGTCAGCCTGCTGTGCGCCTTTTTGGCGGCCCGGTGGGGGTTTTACCTCTTTGCCGGGCTGTCCCTGGCCCTGGGGCTTTTCAATCTGCTGCCCATCCATCCCCTGGACGGCAGCCGGGCCCTCCAGAGCCTGTGCGCGCTGCTTTTGCCCACCACCTGGGCCCAGCGGCTGCCCAAATGGCTGGGCGTCATCGCCGCTGGGCTCCTTTTGGGTGTGGCGGTGAAGGTCTTTTTGCGCCTGGGCGGGCTGTCACTTCTAGCATTAGCTCTATGGCTTTGCTACAAAAGCATCAAAGCCCTGCTGGACGGCTAAGCCCTCACAAAAATTTCTTGACATTTCGAGCCCGAACCCCCACAATAGAAACAGAAGGAAGTCATGGAAGGGAGGGCTGGATATGCTATTGCTGGAAGCCCGTCAGCAGGTGGCCCACTACGGCCGGGAGCTGCTCCGCCGCGGGCTCACCAACAGTTCCTTTGGCAATCTCAGCGTCTACGTCCCCGAGGCCAAGGTCATGGTCATCTCGCCCTCGGGTATGGAATATGACCAGGTGGGGCCCCAGGACGTGAGCGTGGTCACCATGGACGGCGTGGTGCTGGACGGCACCCGCAAGCCCTCCAGCGAGGCCGACCTCCACCGGGTCTTTTACCAGCACGACCCCGACGTGGGCGCGGTGGTCCACACCCACTCCACCTACGCCACCCTGATGGCCTGTCTGGGCCTACCGTTGGAGCCCATCCATTACCTCATCGCCTACGCCGGGGCCATGGAGGTCCCCTGCATCCCCTACCACCCCTTCGGCACCATGGAGCTGGCCCAGGCCGCCTACGAGGCCAAGGGCGAGGGCCGGGCGGTGCTGCTGGGTGGCCACGGCCTGGTGTGCGTGGGCCCCGACCTGCCCTTCGCTATGGACGTAGCCGAGCAGTTGGAGTTTCTGGCCCAGCTCTGCTACCGGGCTCGGGTGGCCGGCGGCGGGGTCCAGCTCACCAAAAAGCAACTGGAAAACGCCTTTGAGGCGGTCAAAAGCTACCATTCCCCCACAGAAAGGAAGTCCTGAACCATGCCCCAGTCCGTCATCCCCGCGGGCTACGCGCCCCTTTTGAATCTCTACGACACCCAGCGGGCCATCTCCCTCTTAAAGCGCCTGTTTGAGGACAATCTGGCCGTGGCCCTGCGGCTGCGCCGGGTGTCCGCGCCCTTGTTCGTGGAAGCCGCCACCGGCCTCAACGACGACCTCAACGGCGTAGAGCGGCCCGTCAGTTTCGACGTGCCCGCCGCCGGGCGGGACGCCCAGGTGGTCCACTCCCTGGCCAAGTGGAAGCGCCTGGCCCTCAAGCGCTACCAGTTCTCCGTGGGCGAGGGGCTCTATACCGACATGAACGCCATCCGCCGGGACGAGGAGCCCGACAACCTCCACTCCATCTACGTGGACCAGTGGGACTGGGAGAAGATCATCGCGCCCCGGGACCGCAACGAGGACTACCTCAAGGACACCGTCCGCGCCATTGTCAAGGCCGCCGCCGATACCCAGGCCACCATGCGTGCGGTCTATCCCCAGCTCACCGTGCTGCCGGTCATCGACACCGATGTGTCCTTCGTCACCGCCCAGGAACTGGAGGACAAGTGGCCCGACCTGAGCCCCAAGGAGCGGGAAAGCGCCTGGGTCAAGGACCACCCCACCACCTTCCTCATGGGCATCGGCGGCGCGCTGAAGTCCGGCAAGCCCCACGACGGCCGGGCCCCGGACTACGACGACTGGTCCCTCAACGGCGACATTCTGGTATGGAACAACGTCTTGAACTGCGCCTTTGAGCTCAGCTCTATGGGCATTCGGGTCAGCCCCGAGTCCCTGGACGCCCAGCTCACCCTTGCCGGCTGCGACAGTCGCCGGGAGCTGCCCTTCCACAAGGCTCTGCTGGCCGGGGATCTGCCCCTGACCATGGGCGGCGGCATCGGCCAGTCCCGGATGTCCATGTTCCTGCTGGGCAAGGCCCATATCGGCGAGGTCCAGGCCAGCATTTGGGACCAGCGCACTATGGAGGTCTGCCAGGCCGCCGGGGTCATCCTCCTCTGATTTTTTCCAAAACCTCTTGCGCATCACGTAAAAATGCGCTATAATGTCTGCCAGTGCCCCACACCTGCCGGTGTGATGGAATTGGTAGACGTGACGGACTCAAAATCCGTTGGGCTAATCCCCCGTGTGGGTTCGAGTCCCACCACCGGCACCAAAAAAACAAGAGCCTTTTGGCTCTTGTTTTTTTGATCCATGGGACGAGGACCCGGTTCGATCTAGCGGGTCTTGGCGGCTTGTCCGCCTAGAGCCGCTTGATGTCGGCCTTGGCCGACTTCCGGCCACCGGCACCAAAAATGGAGACCCTCGAAAGAGGGTCTCCATTTTTTATCCGTGTTTTCGCGCAAAAAACCTCCCGCCAACGTGGCGGGAGGTTCGTTTGCGTATCGCTTTGCGCTGGGGCTTACAGCTCCACCGCGCCGCCCTTGCCGTCCACGACAAAGTAGACCTTGCCATCCTCGGGCTTGACGTACAGCTCCACCTTCTTGGCGGTCTTCTTGCCGGCGGCGGCCAGGACCTTGGCCTTGATGTCGGCCATGTTCCACTCCGCGCCGCCCAACTGCAGCACCACAACATCCTCCACCTTGGCGGCGGCGGTCTTGGGGGCGGCCTTCTTGGCAACGGGCTTCTTGGCGGCAGCCTTGGGAGCGGCCTTCTTGGCGGGGGCAGCCTTCTTGGCCGCGGCCTTCTTGGCGGGAGCCTTCTTGGCAGCGGGCTTCTTGGCGGCAGCCTTGGGCTCAGCCTTCACAGCGGGAGCGGCGGCCTTGGGGGCCTCGGCCTTCACGGCGGGAGCCGCGGCGACCACGGGGGTCTTCTTCTCTTCGGGCTTGATCATTTGTATTACCTCCAAAAAATATTGTACTCTGGTTTCATTCCGGTATTCCCGGTACTTGCGATTGGCTATTTTATCACAAAAAAACCCATTCGTCAACCCAGTTCGCACAAAATGCGAAAGTTGGAAAAAAAGACCCGGCCGGCGTCTTGCCGACCGGGTCTTTGGGCAATTAGAAAATGGTGACCACGGAGCCGTCGGAGTAGGTGGAGGCGATGTACTCCTTCACCGCGTCGGACTGCATGGCGGCGGCCAGGGCCTGGATGGCGGGGTCGTTCTCCCGGCCCTCCTTGACCGCCAGCACGTTGCCGTAGGCGGTGGCGGCGGCGCCCTCAGCGGACTCGATGGCCAGGGCCTCGTTGACCTTCAGACCGGCCTGGATGGCGTAGTTGCCGTTGATGACGGCCAGGTCCAGGCTGTCCAGGGAGCGGGGCAACTGGGCGGCCTCCAGCTCCTCAATCTTCAGGTTCTTGGGGTTGTCCACGATGTCCAGCACCGTGGGCGAGAGGCCAATGTCCTCAGGCAGGGTGATGAGGCCCTGCTCCTGCAAAAGCAGCAACGCCCGGCCACCGTTGGTGGGGTCGTTGGGGATGCCCACGGTGGCACCGTCGGCCAGAGCCTCCAGGCTGTCGGTGGTGCCGGCATAGATGCCGAAGGGCTCATAGTGGATGTTGGCCACGCTCACCAGGTGGGTGCCGTTGTCGGCGTTGAAGCCGTTCATGTAGGTGATGTGCTGGAAGTAGTTGGCGTCGATCTCGCCGGACTCCACCGCCTCGTTGGGCACGATGTAGTCGGTGAACTCCACGATCTCCAGGTCGATGTTCTGCTCGGCCAGCACGTCCTTCACCACGGCCAGGATCTCCGCGTGGGGCGTGGGGGACGCGCCCACCTTCAGCGTGACGCGCTCGGTGGGGGCGTCGGTGACGGCGTCGCTGGGGGCGGGACTGGTCACGTCGGCGGTCTCGCCGCCGCAGGCGCACAGCAGCCCCAGGCACAGCACCAGGACAAGGGACAGGGTCAGAAATTTCTTCATGGTAGAACACTCCTTTTCATTCTCGGACTTGTTTATTTTCAGAACTCTCCCACTGGGAAAGGGGTCTGTACTTTAGCGAAGGCGCTTGTCGCTTCGCTTCGCCAGCCAGCCGCCGATGGACTGGGCCAACTGGACCAAAATGACGATGAGGGCGGTGGCCACCAGCATGACGGCGTAGTTATACTTGTTGTAGCCGTAGTTGATGGCCGTCTTGCCCAGGCCGCCGCCGCCGATGGCGCCCGCCATCGCGCCGTAGCCCAGGATGGTGATGAAGGCGGTGGTGAAGCAGGAGATGAGGGCGCTCTTGCACTCGGGCAGCATCACCTTCCACACGATCTGCCAGGGCGAACAGCCCATAGCCTGGGCCGCCTCGATCACGCCCCGGTCGGTCTCCCTGAGCGAGGTCTCCACCAGCCGGGCGATGAAGGGCGCGGCGGCGATGATCAGCGGCGGGATGGAAGCGATGGTGCCGATCTTGGTGCCCACCAAAATTTTGCTCAGGGGCAAAACAAAGAGCATCAGAATGAGAAATGGCACCGAGCGTAAGATGTTGATGACCACGTTGAGGACCTTCATCACAGGTCCGGGCAGAGGACGGATGCCGTCCTTCTCCCCCACCACCAGCAGCACCGCCAGCAAAAGGCCCAGCAGGAAGGCCACGGTGGTGGCGACGATGGTGGAGTAGGTGGTCTCCCAGATGCCGCCTAAAAACTCGTCCAGGTACTTGGAGGTGGTGAATACCTCGCTTAGCTGGTCAAAAAACTTATCCATGGTAGTCGCGCACCTCCTCCACCGTCACATTGGCCTGGCCCTTGAGATAGGTCAGCGCCCGGGCCGCCTCCGCCGGGTCCTGGGGCAGGCCCAGCAGCATGGTGCCAAAGGCCTTGCCGTCGATGTTCCGGGTGTCGGCGCCCAGAATGTTCACCTTCACGCCGCAGTCGATGGCCAGAGAGGCCACCAAGGGCTCGTAGGACGAGCCGCCGTTGAAGGCCACCCGGACCACGTTGGCGGTGGGGAACTGCTCCAGGGCCACGCCGTCTGGATAGACCAGCCGCCGCCCCGCGTCGGTCTGGGGGTTGGAGAAGATGTCCTCCACCCGGCCGGTCTCCACCATGTCGCCGTGGTCCAAAATGGCCACCTTGTGGCAGATCTCCTCCACCACCGACATCTCGTGGGTGATGATGACCACGGTGATGCCCGTCTCCCGGTTGATCTTCTGGATGAGCCGCAGGATGGCGCGGGTGGACTGGGGGTCCAGGGCGGAGGTGGCCTCGTCGCAGAGCAGGACCTTGGCCTCGGAGGCCAGAGACCGGGCGATGGCCACGCGCTGCTTCTGCCCGCCGGAGAGCTGGGCGGGATAGGCCTTGGCCTTGTCGGGCAGGTCCACCAGCTCCAAAAGCTCCATGGCCCGCTTCCGGGCCGCCGTCCGGGACACCCCGGCGATCTCCATGGGGAAGCAGATGTTGTCCAAGCAGGTGCGCTGCATGAGCAGATTAAACTGCTGGAAGATCATGCCGATGCGCTTGCGCTCTTGCCGCAGGGCCCGCTCGCCCAGGGCGGTGAGCTCCACGTCGTCCACGAACACCTTACCCTCCGTGGGCCGCTCCAGCAGGTTGATACACCGCACCAGGGTGGACTTGCCCGCGCCGGAGAAGCCGATGATGCCGAAGATCTCCCCCGGGGCGATGTGGAGCGAAACGTCCCGCACCGCATGGACCTCGCTTTGCCCGGTGAAGGTCTTGCTCACGTGTTCCAGCCGTATCATCTCTGATCCCTCATTCCATAAAAAAGTGGGAAGCGCCCGCGCTTCCCACTGTTCCAAACGTCGGCGGTGTGTTACCGCGTGACCTGGGGGAAACCGGCGCGACAAAGCGTGGGCATGCTCCGCATGTCCATCCAGCGCATCATCATGGCATCACGGCCCGTCATGGCGGTTCCCCTCCTTTCTTGGAAAAATATCATTGCCCGCATTGTAGCACTGCTTTGGTGGTGTTGTCAAGCAAAACCTGTTCCCCTTCGGCAAAAAACGTCCCGAAGCTCACAGCCGTGCCAGCCGTCCCTTCAGCCCCGCCCGGTCACAGGCCAGGGCCAAAACGAAAAAGACCACCGCACTGCCCACCCCTTGGATGAGGGTGCCGATGAACTGGGGCAAAAAGGCGGCCCAGCTCTGGGCGAAGAAAACGTTGACCAGTCCGTAGAGGGTGGGCGAAAGCACGCCCGCCACCGCCACCGCCAGGGCGTTGCGCCCGGTGAGGATGCTCGGGGCTTCACTGGTAAAGGGCAGGCAGATGAGGGCCTTGATCACCAGCGTGGCCGGAGCCCACATAGGGGCGGTGAGCACATCGGCCAGCGCGCCGCCCACCGCGCCCGCTGCCACCGCCCAGGGGGTGGGCAGCAGGCAGGCCGCCAGGTAAATGAGCGCGTCGCCCACGTGGATATAGCCGCCGGTGGGCAAGGGGATGTGGAGCACATAGGCTGTGGTCACCGCCACAGCGGCGGCAAAAAGGGCGGTCAGGGTCAAGGTGCGTGTGGACTGCTTGGCTGACATGGAACAGGGCCTCCTATGGAAATGATCCTGGGATGATGGGGCTGTCAGCCTTGGGCAAACAGCGCCGTGGACAGATAGCGGTCGCCGCCGTCGGGCAGCAGAGCCACGATGGTCTTTCCCTTGGCCTCAAGCCGCTTGGCCACCTCCACCGCCGCCCACAAAGCGGCCCCGGAGGAGATGCCCACCAGCACGCCCTCCTTTTTCCCAATGAGCCGGCCCAGGTCAAAGGCGTTCTCGGTGGTCACGGTGACCACCTCGTCATAAATATCGGTGTCCAGAATATCGGGGACAAAGCCCGCACCGATGCCCTGGATCTTGTGGGGCCCGGCCTTGCCCTCGGACAGCACCGGGGAGTCGGCAGGCTCTACGGCCACGACCTTGACGGCGGGCTTTTGCTCCTTGAGGTATTTGCCCACGCCGGTGACGGTGCCGCCGGTGCCCACACCGGCCACGAAATAGTCCACCTGGCCGTCGGTATCCGCCCAGATCTCCGGCCCAGTGGTGGCGTAGTGGGCGGCGGGGTTGGCGGGGTTGACGAACTGCCCGGGGATGAAGCTGCCCGGGGTCTGGTCGGCCAGCTCCTGGGCCTTGGCGATGGCTCCCTTCATGCCCTTAGCCCCTTCGGTCAAGACAAGCTCCGCGCCGTAGGCGGCCATCAACTGCCGCCGCTCCACGCTCATGGTCTCGGGCATGACGATGACCACCTTGTAGCCCCGGGCCGCCGCCACCGCGCACAGCCCGATGCCGGTATTGCCCGAGGTGGGCTCGATGATCACGCCGCCGGGCTTGAGCTTGCCGGACTTCTCCGCGTCGTCCAGCATGGCCCGGGCCACCCGGTCCTTCACGCTGCCCGCGGGGTTGAAGTACTCCAGCTTGGCCAGCACCCGGCACTCCAGGCCCAGCGCCCGCTCCAGATTCTTCAGCTCCAGCAAGGGCGTGCGGCCGATGAGCTGGTCGGCGGCGGTGTAGATGTTTGCCATGGAAAAGACCACCTCTCCTTTGGAATGCCAAAAGCATACTACTTTGGTAGGGATTTGTCAAGCCCTATTTTTCAATTATTTTTCGCCGCCTGGATAAGCCCGGCCATCAGCTCCACACGGTGGAAGGGGGTCATAAGATAGGCCCCGTCGGTGATGGGGGCGATGCGCTTTAGCACCTCCAGGGATATCTCCCGGGCCAGGGCCTCGCCCTCCTCCCTGCTCTTGCCCTCGTAGCGGGCGATGATGGCCGGGTCCACCGACACGCCGGAGACCTGGGTGTCCAAAAAGAGGGCGTTTTTGTGGCTGACGACGGGGAAAACCCCGCCCAGCAGCTTGCCCCGGAGGACCTCCCGGGCACGGGCCAGATTGTCCAGGGCCCGGGCCGACAGCACCGGCTGGGTCAAAAAGCCCACCACGCCGCACTCCTCCTTCTCCCGGGCCCGGCGCAGCTCGGCGGAGAAGTTGGCGGCGTTCACGTTCAGCGCGGCGAAAATGCGAAAAGGGGTGCGCAGGACCTCGTCGTTGAGGGTGGACACATACCGGGCCAGGCGGCGGGAATTGAAGTTGAACACGCTCTTCACCGTGCCCCGGCGCTCGCCGGGCACCGGGTCGCCAGTGACCAGCAGCACGTTGTGGACCCCCTCGATGGACAGCCCCAGCAGCAGCGCCTTGACGGCGATCTCGTTGCGGTCCCGGCAGGTCATGTGGGGCAGCGCCTCCATCCCAAGCTCCCGGCGGATCTTGCACGAGAGGAGGCTGCTGTCCGCCCGGGGCCGTCCCACCGGGGAGTCGGCGATGGTCACCGCGTCCGCTCCGGCGGCTTGGAAGGCGGCAACACCCTGCAAAAAGGGCTCAATGGTGTCGTCCACCGGCGGGTCCAGCTCCACGCACACCACCCGCTGGCCCCGCTGGAGCTTGTCCCACAGTCCGTTCATCCCAGCACCTCCTTGGCGATCTGGGCCGAGGCCTTGGCGTCCTTGGCATAGTAGTCCGCGCCGATGGAGCGGGCGTAGTCCTCGGTCACCACCGCTCCGGCCACGAAGACCTTGGGGGGCCGGGGCAGAGCCTTCAAGAGCTTCACCGTCCGCTCCATGGCGGGCAGGGTGGTGGTCATCAACGCCGACAGCCCCACCAGCCGGACCTGCCGGCGCTGGGCCTCGTCGGCCACCGTCTCCGGCGGCACGTCCCGGCCCAGGTCGGTGATGGCGTAGCCGTAGTTTTCCATGACGGTCTTAGCGATGTTCTTACCGATGTCGTGAACGTCGCCCCGGACGGTGGCCACCACCACCTCGCCCCGGCGCACTGGGGCCTGACCCGCGGCGGCCAGATGGTCGGCCACCGCGTCAAAAACGCTCTGGGCAGCCTGGGCGGCAGAGAGCAACTGGGGCAGATAGAGCCGCCCCGTTTCATATTCCTCTCCCACCTGGTCCAGGGCGGGGATCAACTCCTGCTCCACCAGCTCCAAGGGCTCCCGGGTGGCCAGAGCCTCCTTGGCCAGTCGCCCAGCCTCTCCCCGCAGGCCCCGCAAAATGGCCTGACGCAGGGTGAAATCGCTCAGGTCGGCGGCCGTTTGGGCCGCGGGCGCGGGGACGGCGGAGAGATGGGCGATATAGTCCGCGCACTGGGCGTCCTGGCCGCTGAGGGCCCGGAAGGCCCGGACGGTGTCCATCATCTCGCTCTTGTTGGGGTCCAAAATAGGCAGGGTCAGCCCCTGGCTCAGGGCGGCGGCTAGGAAGGTGCGGTTGACCACGCCCCGCTGGGGCAGGCCGAAGGAAATGTTGGACACCCCCAGCACCGTCTGCAGACCAAGCCCGTGGCGGGCCTCGTGGACCGCCGCCAGAGTCTCAGCGGCCTGGCCGGGCTGGGCGGAGACGGTGAGGGTCAGGCAGTCCACCCACACGTCCTGGCGGGGGACGCCCAGCGCCAAGGCAGCGTCCAGGATGCGCCGGGCGATGTCCAGCCGCTCCCCGGCGGTCTTGGGCAGGCCCTTGTCATCCAGGCAGAGGCCCACCACCGCCGCGCCGTACTTTTTTACTAAGGGCAGGACCTTTTCCATGGAGGCGGCCTCACCGCTGACCGAGTTGATCACCGGCTTGCCGTTGTAGACCCGCAGGGCCGCCTCCAGGGCGGCGGGGTCGGCAGAGTCCAGCTGCAGGGGAAGAGACACCGCGCTTTGGAGCTTTTTCACCACCAGGGGCAACAGCTCGGCCTCGTTTACTCCGGGGCAGCCCACATTTACGTCCAAAATGTCCGCCCCCGCGTCCTCTTGCTGGACGGCCAGGTCCAAAATATAGTCCAGATCCCGCTCCAAAAGGGCCTGTTGGAGCCGCTTTTTGCCCGTGGGATTGATGCGCTCACCAATGACCGCCACGCCGCTCAGGTCCAGACACCTGGTGGGCGTACACACCCTGGAAACACCCTCATAGCAACGTTTTGCTGGCTCCATGCCGTCCAGCAGTTCTCGAACTCTCCCGATATACTCCGGCGTGGTGCCGCAGCAGCCCCCTACCAGGGTGGCCCCGGCCTCGATACACACCGCCATGGCGGCTTGGAAGGCCACCGCGTCCATATCATAACTCCCGTCCACCGGATGGGGCAGGCCGGCGTTGGGCTTGGCGATGATGGGCAGACGGGTGTGCCGGGCCAGCTCAGCCACCAGCGGGGCCAGGGTATCCGGGCCCTGGGAGCAGTTGAAGCCGATGGCGTCGGCCCCCAGGCCCTCCAGGGTAGCCGCCATGGAGGCCACGGTGCAGCCGGTAAAGCTTCGGCCCGAAGGGTCGAAGCTCATGGAGACGAGGACGGGCAGGGTGGTATGCTCCTTGGCCGCCAGCACAGCGGCCTTTGTCTCGTAGAGGTCGGTCATGGTCTCGATGAAAATGAGGTCGGCCCCGGCCCGGGCCCCGGCCTCCATCACCTCTCGAAAGAGGGCGTAGGCCCCCTCAAAACGCAAGGTGCCCAGCGGCTCCAGCAGTTCGCCCAAAGGCCCCACGTCCAAGGCCACCGCCTGGGCTCCGGCGGCCCGGGCCGCCGCCACCGAGGCGGAGACCACCTCCGCCACGCCGTAGGGCGTGCCCGCCAGCTTTTTGGCGTTGCAGCCAAAGGTGTTGGCGCACACCACCTGGCTCCCCGCCTCCACGTAGGAGCGGTGGATGGCGCTCAAAAGCTCCGGGTGGTCGAGCCCCAGCAGCTCGGGCTTGGTCCCTTGGGGCAGGTCCAGCTTTTGCAGCATGGTGCCCATGGCTCCGTCCAGCAAGACGAAGCCCTCTGTCCAAAAATCAGCCTTCACAGCGGTCCCCTCTCTTTCGCAGCGCGCAGGTCTCTCTCATAGAACAAAACGCACAGCCCCGGACCCGAGCGGGCTGGGGCGTATCGGCCAGGCCGATGACGGCGGTGACGCTCTTGACCGGGTCCAGCATTTGGCTTTGTGTGACGTACACCCCCAGCCGCCGCGGGGCGTCCACCAGGGCGCACAGCGGCCCCTGCGCGTCCAGGGGCAGGTCGCCGTAGCCCGGGGAGAAGCGGTCGGTGAGAAATTTCTCCGGCGCCAGGTCCTGCAGCTCAGCCTGGGCCGCGTCGCACCCGGCCTCCACGTAGGCACCGGCGCAGGCGTCCAGCACCACCGCCCGGGCCATGTCCCTGGCCTGGGCCGCCAACAAGCGCTGGTCAAACTCTGCGCCCAGGGTGCATACCATGACCGCCGCCCGGTCACACTCCTTCAACATCCGCCGCGCCATGCTCCCTTCCAGCCTCACGCCGCCCAGGCTGGGCGTTCCATCGGTCCAGACAAGGTCCAGCACCCGGTAGGTCCACCGGGGCCGCAGGGCGGCCTCCAGCTCCGCCGCCACCGCGCGGACCTGGCCCAGCAGCTCCTCTCCCGGCTCTTCCCGGACCCCCAGATAGCGAAGGGCCTCTTGGATATCCACTTGCATCCCCTCGCCGCCTTTCCTCAAAATTACCTCTTATTGTAGCACAGTTCGTCCCCGCAGGCAACAAAAAAGGCGTGCCTAGGCACGCCTTTTTTATCACACGTCCTGTCCCCGCTGCCGGTCGGGCAGGAGGACGATCTCTCCTGCCGCCCGAGTGGCGTTGAGGTCGATGAGCCGCTGGTTCTCGCTGCCCCGGAAACGAAGGGCCAGGTTCTTTTTCGCCAGGACGAAGGGCCCGTCCACCAGCACGTCGATGAGCCCCAGCAGCGCCTCGGTGGCCTCGCAGTGCTTGGGGTCGTTGGGATCCAGCAGCCGGTCCAGGGTGAAGCCGGTGAAGCACCAGATATTTTTTGCGGGGTATCGCTCCTTTACACGGCGGACAAAGGGTAACAACGAGCGCTGGTTCTCTGGCTCGAAGGGCTCGCCGCCCAGCAGGGTCAGGCCGTTGATGTAGTCCGGCGCCAGTAGCTCCAGCAGTTGGTCCTCGGTCTCGGCGGTAAAGGGCTGGCCGTAGTCGAAAGCCCAGGTCTGGGGCTGGAAGCAGCCCTCGCAGCGGTTGGTACAGCCCGAGACGAACAGGGTGACACGAACGCCCTCGCCGTCGGCCACGTCGCAGTTTTTGATCTGACCGTAGTACATGGTATCCCTCCATGAAAAAAGGGGACGGGATATCCCGTCCCCTCTTAATGGTATGTCTTACAAGTGCAGGACCCGGTCCTTGATCTCCTGGGTGCGGCCCTGGTTCCAATACTGGGTGCCGATATAGCCGCAGGTGCGCCGGGCCACGTTCATCTTGTCCTGGTCCTCGTTGCCGCACTGGGGGCAATGCCACACCAGCTTGCCGTCCTCCTCTACGATCTCGATCTCGCCGTCCCAGCCGCAACACTGGCAGTAATCGCTCTTGGTGTTGAGCTCGGCGTACATGATGTTGTCGTAGATGAACTTCATCACCTGCAAAACAGCCTCCAGGTTGTCCTGCATGTCCGGGACCTCCACGTAGCTGATGGCGCCGCCGGGGGACAGGGCCTGGAACTGGGCCTCGAAGCGGAGCTTCTCAAAGGCGTCGATCTCCTCGGAGACGTGGACGTGGTAGGAGTTGGTGATGTAGCCCTTGTCGGTGATGCCGGGGATGACGCCAAAGCGCTTTTGCAGGCACTTGGCAAACTTGTAGGTGGTGGACTCCAGGGGCGTGCCGTAGAGGGAGAAGTCGATGTTGCTCTCCGCCTTCCAGCCCTTGCACGCGTCGTTCATGTGCTGCATGACCTCCAGCGCGAAGGGGGTGGCCTCGGGGTCGGTGTGGCTCTTGCCGGTCATGTACTTGACGCACTCATAGAGCCCGGCGTAGCCCAGGGAGATGGTGGAATAGCCGTTGAAGAGCAGCTTGTCGATGGTCTCGCCCTTCTCCAGCCGGGCCAGCGCGCCGTACTGCCAGAGGATGGGAGCGGCGTCGGACAAAGTGCCCTTGAGCCGCTCGTGGCGGCACTGGAGGGCCCGGTGGCACAGCTCCAAACGCTCGTCGAAGATGTCCCAGAACTTCTGGACGTTGCCGCCGGAGGACAGGGCCACGTCCACCAGGTTGATGGTGACCACGCCCTGGTTGAAGCGGCCGTAGTACTTATGCTTGCCCGGCTCGTAGTTGCCGGCGTTGGCAATGTTGCCGATGCCCGCCTCGGTGAAGCGGTCGGGGGTCAGGAAGGAACGGCAGCCCATGCAGGTGTAGCAGTCGCCCTTGTCCCGGAGCATGATCTTCTCGGAGATGTAGTCGGGGACCATGCGCTTGGCGGTGCACTTGGCCGCCAGCTTGGTGAGATACCAGTAGGGGGAGTCCTCGGTGATGTTGTCCTCCTCCAGCACGTAGATGAGCTTGGGGAAGGCGGGGGTGACCCAAACGCCCTTCTCGTTCTTCACGCCCTGGATGCGCTGGAGCAGGGTCTCCTCGATGATGAGGGCCAGGTCCTTCTTCTCCTGCTCGCTGCGGGCCTCGTTGAGGTACATAAAGACCGTGACAAAGGGGGCCTGACCGTTGGTGGTCAGCAGGGTGACCACCTGATACTGGATGGTCTGCACGCCCCGGCGGATCTCCTCTCGCAGGCGGGACTCCACAAGCTCGGTGAGCTTGGCCTCGTCGGGCTTGGCGCCAATGTCGGCCATTTCCTTTTCCACGATCTTGCGGATCTTCTGCCGGGAAATGTCCACAAAGGGGGCCAGATGGGTCAGGGAGATGGACTGGCCGCCGTACTGGTTGGAGGCCACCTGGGCGATGATCTGGGTGGCGATGTTGCAGGCGGTGGAGAAGCTGTGGGGCCGCTCGATCATGGTGCCGGTGATGACGGTGCCGTTTTGGAGCATATCCTCCAGGTTCACCAGGTCGCAGTTGTGCATGTGCTGGGCAAAATAGTCGCTGTCGTGGAAGTGGATCAGGCCCTCCTGGTGGGCCTCCACAATGTCGTCGGGCAGCAGGATACGCTCGGTGATGTCCCGGCTGACCTCGCCGGCCATATAGTCGCGCTGGGTGGAGTTCACCACCGGGTTCTTGTTGGCGTTCTCCTGCTTGGCCTCCTCGTTGCAACACTCGATGAGGGACAGGATCTTCTCGTCGGTGGTGTTGCTGCGGCGGACCAGGGAGCGGACGTAGCGGTAGGTGATGTAGTGCTTGGCCACCTCATAGGCCCCGTGGGCCATGATCTGGACCTCCACCTGGTCCTGGATCTCCTCCACGCTGGGAGAGCGGTTCATGGACTGGCAGTAGAGCTCCACGAACTGGGCGATGCGGTTGATCTGGGACGGCGTCAGCCGCAGACCCTCCTCCACCGAGTCGTTGGCCTTGGCCACGGCGGCGATGATCTTGTCGATGTCGAAAACTACCTCGGAACCGTTGCGTTTGATCACTTTCATAGCGTTTCCCTCTCTCTATTTCCATCCGGCAAAGCCGGATATGTTGTGCTGGGCATTATTCTAACATACTATATCTTGTTTGGCAATGGCATTTACATAAAAAATCACCACAAGATTTTGTATGCTTTGCCCAATTTTTATTCCTCTACATTTCCAGGCGTAAATGTTGACAATCTCGCCACAAAGTGGTACACTACGGGGCGAACGCACCGCTGTGGAAAGGAGCTCATGTCCGCGTATGAACCTGCTTCGTAAGGCGTACTGCCGTGTCTTTCAAGGGGCCTTCCGCCTGGCCCTGCCCATCCTGCCCTACCACGACCCCAAGATATTGACCTCGGTGGCCGACGTTCCCGCCCAGCTCTCGGGCAAGGGGCGGCTGTACCCGCTGATCGTCACCGACAGCCAGATCAACGCCCTGGGCCTCACCAAGCCCCTGGAGGAGGCGCTGACCGCCCGGGGACTGGACTTCGCCCTCTTTGACGGAGCCCGGCCCAACCCCACCACCGCCATGGTGGACAAGGCGCTGGAGTTATATCAGGCGCGCGGCTGCGACAGCCTGATCGCCTTCGGCGGCGGCTCGCCCATGGACTGCGCCAAGGCCGTCGGGGCCCGGGTGGCCCGGCCCCGGAAACCCTTGGGCAAGATGGCGGGTATTATTAAGGTAAGGCGCAAGCTGCCCTACCTAGTGGCGGTGCCCACCACCGCGGGCACGGGGAGCGAGACCACCCTGGCCGCCGTCATTGTGGACGCCAAGACCCGGCACAAGTACGTCATCAACGACTTTGCCCTCATCCCCCGGGTGGCGGTGCTGGACCCCCAGCTCATCCACTCCCTGCCCCACCATTTGATGGCCGCCACCGGCATGGACGCGCTGACCCACGCCGTGGAGGCCTACATAGGCCGCTCCACCACCAAACACACCCGCAAGGATGCCTTAGAGGCCACGGCGTTGGTCTTTGCCAACATCCAAGCCGCCGCCGACCACGAAAGCCCCCAGGCCGAGGGGGCCATGCTCCGTGCCGCCCACCTGGCCGGGCGGGCCTTCACCCGGTCCTACGTGGGCTACGTCCACGCCGCCAGCCACGCCCTCAGCGGTATGTACGACCTGCCCCATGGCCAGACCAACGCCACGCTGCTGCCCATGGTGCTGGAGATGTACGGCACCAAAGCCCACAAAAAGCTGGCAAAGCTGGCCGTGGTCGCCGGACTTGGGCAGGATGGAGAGGACCCCGCCGACCTGGCCGAACGCTTCATCCATGCGGTGCGGGAGCTGAACGACGCTCTGGGCATCCCCAAAAGCATCCCCAACATCCACCCCGAAGATATCCCCCAGCTAGCCAAATACGCCGACCACGAGGGCAACCCCCTCTACCCCGTCCCCGTCCTCTGGAACGCGAAAGAACTGGAAGAGATCTACCGAAAGGCAGGCGAGTGATATGGACGCCAACCAGGCCAAGGCCCTGCTGGAACGCCAGCGGAGCTACTTTGCCACGGGAGCCACCCTCCCCGTCAAGGCCCGAAAGGCGGCGCTCAAGGCGCTGAAAAGCGCCGTCGACGCTCACGCCGACGACCTCTACGACGCGTTGCGTCAGGACCTGGGCAAGAGCCGCTCGGAGAGCTATATGTGCGAGCTGGGCCTTGTGAAGAGCGAAATTTCCTACCTGCTGCGCCATGTAGGCCGCTACGCCAAGGACAAGCGGGTCCACACGCCCCTGGCCCTGTGGCTCTCCACCAGCCGGGTGAAGCCCTGCCCCTACGGCACGGCCCTCATCATGAGCCCGTGGAATTACCCGGTGCTGCTGACCCTGGAGCCCCTGGCCGACGCGCTGGCGGCGGGCAACACCGCCATCGTCAAGCCCAGCGCCTACTCCCCCAACGTCTCCGCCGTGCTCCAGAGGCTGGCGGAGAGCGTCTTCCCCGCTGAGTATGTCAGCGTGGTCACCGGTGGCCGGGCGGAGAACCAGTGCCTTTTGGAGCTGGACGTGGACTGCGTGTTCTTCACCGGCTCCCCCGCCGTGGGCAAGGAGGTCATGGCCCTGGCGGCCAGGAACCTGACCCCGGTGACGTTGGAGCTGGGCGGCAAGAGCCCCTGCATCGTGGACCGGACCGCCGACGTGGCCCTGGCGGCACGGCGGGTGGTCTTCGGTAAGTTCATCAACTGCGGCCAGACCTGCGTGGCCCCGGACTATGTCTACTGCCACGCCGACGTGAAGGACGCCTTTCTCGCCGCCCTCCAAAAGGAGATCGCCCGGCAGTACGGTCCGGCTCCCCTGGACAACGACACCTACGGCAAGATCGTCAACCAAAAGCACTTTGACCGGCTTTTGGGCCTGCTGGACCCGGCCAAGGTGGTCATCGGCGGCCAGACCCAGCCCGAAAGGCTGCGCATCGCCCCCACGGTGCTGGACCATGTCACCTGGGAGGACCCTGTCATGGGCGAGGAGATCTTTGGGCCCATTTTGCCCATCCTCACCTACGAGAGCCTGGACCAGCTCATGGACACTTTGCGGCCCCTGCCCCATCCTCTGGCCCTTTACATCTTCACCCGGGACAAAAAGGCCGCCCGGGCGGTTACCGCCGGTCTCTCCTACGGCGGCGGCTGCGTCAACGACACCCTGGTCCATCTGGCCACCAGCACCATGCCCTTCGGCGGCGTGGGCCAGAGCGGCATGGGGGCCTACCACGGCAAGGTAGGTTTCGATACCTTTACCCACTATAAGAGCCTTCTGAAGCACTACGCCTTCCCCGACCTGCCCTTCCGTTACCAGCCCTATAAGAGCTGGAAAGACAGACTTATCCGCCTGTTTGTCAAGTAAAGCAAGGCCGCCGTCTCCATGTGGAGACGGCGGCCTTTTATACGAGGGGTCGGTAACCGTAACGCCCCGCTCACCTCGTTACCTGGTCGGTGGGCGCTTTTGCAGGTCATCGGTGGCGGGGCCGTCCAGAAGCTGGCCCTCAGCGTCAAAGCGAGAGCCGTGGCAGGGACAGTCCCAGCTATGCTGGGCCTTGTTGTAGCGCAGGGCGCAGCCCAGGTGGGGACACCGGGGCGCGGTGGGGGTGAGAATATTTAGGGTAGCGGAGGCGGCGTTTCCCAAGGCGGCGGCCTTGGCCAAGGGGCGGCTGGGGTCGAAGGCGGGGGCGTACACGTTGGCCCGGCCCTGGACCAGGTCGCATAAAAGCTCCGCCCCAGCCAGGGCTGTGCTCATGCCCCACTTATTGAAGCCCGTAGCCACAAAGAGCTCCGGGGTCTTGGCCGAATACTGCCCCACATAGGCTCCGCCGTCCAGGGTGATACAGTCCTGGGCCGCCCAGCGGCCCACGATCTTAGCCTTGGGATACCACCGCTGGGCCGCCAGCTCCAGCTCCCGCCAGTCGCCGCCATTTTTGCCCGTGCGGTGTCCGCCGCCGCCCAGCAAGAGCAGCTCGCCCGCCATGCGGAAGGAGTAGCCGTCGTCCTCGGCGGCCACGTACATCCCGTCCACCGCCTGAGCGCCCTCCAACGCCAGAACATAGGAGCGGTGCTGGTACATCTTCAGCGGGTAGAGCCCGTGCTTGTTCAAAATGGGGAAATGGGTACACAAGATGATCTTGTTGGCCCGGATCACACCCTGGTCGGTCTCCGCCCGGCCCGGGGCCAGTTGACGGACCTTGGTGTGCTCGTGGACGCGCAGGCCCTGGGCGATGTGGGCCAGGAATTTCAGGGGATGGAACTGCCCCTGCCCCGGCAGTCCCAGGCACCCCGCCACCGGGAAGGGCAGAGCCTTGACGCTGTGGGAGGCCAACTCCGCTCCAATGACCCGGTAGACCTCCGCCTCCCGCTCCAAAACGCCGGCATCCCGGCGGGAGAAGACGCAGGCGGTCTTTTCCTCGTAGTCGCAGTCCATGTCCCGGCACAGCTCCCGGTATCGCGCCACGGCTCTCTGATTGGCCTCAAAATAGAGCCTGGTCCGCTCCACGCCCAGGCTGGGCAGCAGCTTTTGATAGAGCGCGCCGTGCTGGGCGGTGATCTTGGCGGTGGTGTCCGCCGTCACCCCTGAGCACAAACTTCTGGCCTCCACTAACAAATAGTCAGCACCGGCCTTTTTCAGCTCCCAGGCGCATAAAAGCCCAGCGATGCCGCCGCCGATGATGAGGATATCCGTCCTGGCGTCCCCCTCCAAGGGCGGGAAGGTGGGCAGGGTGGCGGTCTGGGTCCATAGAGAGCGCATATTTGTCACCTCGGATAGCTCCAGTATGCGCCATTGTCGAAAAATTATGTTGCGTCCAGCTCCTAAAAACGGTAAAATAAGGCCAAAAGGAGGCGAGGGCGTGGAGTGTTTGCGCTGGCGGGCCGGGCCGGGGATCGACGCCTGGCTGGCCTCGGTGGACGGCGTAGCCCAGGACGCCTGGGCCGGGCTGTACGCCCAGATGGACCCCGAGCGGCAGGGGCGCTGCCGCCGCTACCGCCGGGATATGGACAAGGCCCGGTGCGTCCTGGCCGACGCCCTGGCCCGGGAGGCCCTCCACGCCCTCACCGGCGCGGACCCCGCCGCCATCGTCTTCGCCCAGCAGCCCGGCGGCAAGCCCTACGCCCCCGGGCTGGAGGCCCAGTTCAGCCTGTCCCACTCGGGCTCGCTGGTGCTCTGCGCCGCCGCCTCCTTCCCTGTGGGGGCAGACCTTCAGCGGCACAAGAGCGTCTCCGACGCGCTCCTCCGCCGGGCCAGGGAGGCGGGCTATCAGGGTCAAGGCCAGGCGGACTTTTTCGCCTGGTGGACCGCCCAGGAGGCGGCGGGCAAGCTTACCGGCCAGGGCCTTTCGCTGGAGCCGCCTTCCCAGGAGCTGTGGTGGTCCCAGGACCGGCTGGACCGGCCCGACGGGACGTATTCCTACAGCATTTGCGCCTGGAGCGAAAATGTGCTATGATAGCCTTACTATACTAAGGAAAGGAGCGTGAGGTTGGTGTTGAAGCGGCGGACGGCCCTGGGCCTGGTCCCGGGCCTTCTTCTGGCTCTGACGCTCTGCCTGCTGCCCCGGGCCGCGGCCCAGGACGCCCAAGAGGCCAGCCACGGCTACATCGTCAAGCTTGACCCCAGTGCCGCCACGCTCTTCTCCCTGCCTGAAAACGCCCGGGACCTGGGCCTGGGGCTCTACGCCGTGGAGGACCTGGACGACGCCCAGGCCCTGGGGAGCGCGGTGGAGTTTGTGGAGCCCAACTACGTCCGAACGCTCTTTGCCGGGGACCTGGTCAGCGACCCCTACTATCAGTGGGATTTCCAGTGGAACCTGGACGCGCTGGACCTGGGGCCACTGTGGGCTCTGGAGGACCAGGCGGGCCAGGGGCTTACCGGCGCGGGAGTCACCGTGGCGGTGGTGGACACCGGCCTCTCCCCCCATGAGGACCTGGCCCCGGCGCGGATGCTCCCCGGCCACAACAGCGTGGACCCGGAGACCGACGCCGCCGACATCCACGGCCACGGCACCTATGTAGCCGGTATTTTGGCCGCCGAGGCCAACAACGGCCTGGGCATGGCCGGCGTGGCCCCGGAGGCCAACGTCATGCCCTGCATGGTGTGCCAGGTCCTGCCCAGCGGCTCCATCGGCGCCGACGACGCCCACATCATCGACGCCATCCGCTGGGCCGCCGACCACGGCGCGGACGTGATCAACATCTCCCTGGGCAGTCCCGACGTGGGCGCGGCCATCGAGACCGCCGTGGACTACGCCGTGGACCAGGGCTGCATCGTCATCGCCGCCGTGGGCAACGACAAGACCTCCCTGCTCAACTATCCCGCCGCCTTCGAAAACGTCATTGGCGTGGGCGCGCTGGGAGAGGTGGCGGACATGAATGCCCTCAAATACAAGCTGGCTGACCCGGAGAAGTGGGCCCAGTACTCCAACTTTAATACCAGCGTCTTCCTCACCGCCCCGGGCACCCAGATGTGCGCGCCCCGGATCAACAACCAGGGCCAGAGCGTCTACGACTACCCCAGCGGCACCTCCTACGCCGCGCCCTGTGTGGCCGGTCTGGCCGCCCTTTGCAAGCAATACGACCCGGCCATGACTCCCTCGGAGTTCCAAAATCTCCTGGCCCTCACTGCTGAGGACCGGGGGGAGACCGGCTGGGACCCCTATTACGGTCACGGCGCCGCCGACGCCGCCGCCATGGCCCAGGCCCTGCCCCAGCGGCACATCGACTACGTTCTCAACGGCGGGACCTGGGAGACCGAACCCGAGACCGCCTTTCGCGCCTATCAAGACGAGGACGTGGTCTTTGCCGTCCCCGTCCGAGAGGGCTACACCTTCGCGGGCTGGTATACCGAGGCCGACTGCGCTGGCGAAAGCGTCACCACCCTGGCCCTGCCCGCCCTAGCGGAGGACATGACGCTCTACGCCGCCTGGCTCAGCGACGACGCGACCCTGACCCGGGCGGAGCTCACCCTGGACCAAGCGCGCTACCCCTTTGATCTGAACGACACCGAGAACGCCATCTACCTCCCCGCCGGCACCGACCTCACTGGGGCGGTCATGGACGTGGAGACCGCCCACCCCGACGCCCAGGCCGTGGTCACCACCGACCAACCTGGTATCTGGAGCGTCCAGGTCACCGCCCCCAGCGGCGTGACCCAGGACTATGTTCTGACGGTGGACCTGTCCTTCCACCTCCCCGCCCTGGCCCCGGGTCAGACCAACCACATCGAAGCCCAGGTCCGCCCCGGCTCCGCCGACGGCCTCACCCCTCCCCAGGGCTGGCGTTTGGAGCCGGACCAGCTCTACGATTACCCCGATGACGACCTGGTCTATACCCTCAGCGGCCTCACCGTGGACGGCCAGGCCGTGGAGCCGGACGACCTGCCTGAGCTTGCGTGGGAGAAGGACGCGCTGTCCTTTGTGCCCACCGCCCACCAGGCCGAGCAGGTCATCGCTTTCACCCTCGCCGCCGCCAACGCCCACTTTGCCGGGCCCGACGTGACCATCACCCTCACCGTGGGCAGCCTCCCCGACGACCAGCCCACGCCTCCCTCGCCGCCGCCCATCGAGGACCCGGACCCCACGCCGCCGCGCCGTCCCTGGAGCGTGGTGGCGAAGCCCTTGGAGGCCAAGCCCACGACCTTTGACGACTTGAGCGGGCACTGGGCCCAGGCCGCCATTTTGGAGCTGGCCGAACAGGGCCTTCTTCAAGAATTTTCTCCCGGTCGCTTCGCCCCGGAGGCCCCCACCGACCGTGTCATGGTCCTGAACGCCCTGAGGCACCTGGACAGCGGCCGGGCCCAGCGTGTGGCCACCGTGGGCCAGGACAGCCCGAGCGTGACCCGGGAGGAGCTGGCCGAGCTGCTATGGCGCTGGGCGGGCTGTCCCCAGGCCGAAGAACTGGCGGGCTTTGCCGACCTGGAACAGCTTTCGCCCCAGGGCGCCCAGGCCATGGCCTGGTGCGTCCAAAAGGGACTCATCCAGGGCCGCCCCGGCGGCGTGCTGGCCCCCCAGGCCACCGCCCTGCGCGCCGAGACCGCCACCGTTTTGCACCGGCTGCGGCAGTTGGGATAGCCCAGCATGGCCGCATGGAATATTTAGCCCAAGTAGGCGATACGATACATACTGGTCTATTGCAACGAGGAGGAGTGCGAGTATGAAAGTCGTGATCGTGGGCGGTGTGGCGGGAGGCGCTACGGCGGCGGCCCGGCTGCGGCGGCTGGACGAGAGCGCCCAGATCGTCGTCTTTGAGCGTTCGGGCTATGTCTCCTACGCCAACTGCGGCCTGCCCTATTATATCGGCGGGGCCATCCAGGACAGGGACGCGCTGACCCTCCAGACCCCGGAGAGCTTTTTCTCCCGCTTTCGGGTGGAGATGCGGGTGCGCCACGAGGTCACCGCCATCCACCCCCAGCGAAAATGCGTATCCGTCCGCAATTTAGACACCGGAGCGGAGTTTGAGGAGACCTACGACAAGCTCCTCCTGGCCCCCGGGGCCAAGCCCACCCAGCCCCGGCTGCCCGGGGTGGGGCTTAAGCAGCTGTTCACCCTGCGGACGGTGGAGGACACCTTCCGGGTCAAGGACTACATCCTGCGAAACCGGCCCCGGTCCGCCGTGCTGGCCGGCGGCGGCTTCATCAGCCTGGAGCTGGCGGAAAACCTGCGAGAGCTGGGACTGGAGGTTACCATCGTCCAGCGGCCCCGGCAGCTCATGACCCCCTTTGACCCCGACATGGCGGCCCTGCTCCACAGCGAGGTGCGCCGCCACGGCGTGACCCTGGCCCTTGGCCACACGGTGGAGGGCTTTGTGGAGCGGGACGGGGGCGTGGACGTTCTCTTGAAGGACAGCGGCCCTCTCCACGCCGACATGGTGGTGCTGGCCATCGGCGTGACCCCGGATACCGCCCTGGCCAAGGCGGCGGGGCTGGAGCTGGGCTTGAAGGACAGCATCGTGGTCAACGACCGCATGGAGACCTCCGTCCCCGACATCTATGCCGTGGGCGACGCGGTGCAGGTCAAGCACGCGGTCACCGGGCAGGATGCTCTCCTCGCCCTGGCCGGGCCCGCCAACAAGCAAGGGCGCATCGCCGCGGACAACATCTGCGGCGGGGACAGCCGCTACCGGGGCAGCCAGGGCAGCTCCATCCTCAAGGTCTTTGCCCTGACGGCGGCCACCACCGGGGTCAACGAGACCCAGGCCCGGGCGGCGGGGCTGGCGGTGGATAAGGTTGTCTTGTCCCCTATGAACCATGCCAGCTACTATCCCGGCGGCAAGCCCATGACCATGAAGGTGGTCTTCGAGCAGGGCACCTACCGCCTTCTGGGCGCGCAGATCGTGGGCTACGAGGGAGTGGACAAGCGCGTCGACGTGCTGGCCACCGCCATCCACGCCGGGCTCACCGCCTCCCAGCTCAAGGACCTGGACCTGGCCTACGCGCCGCCCTACTCCTCCGCCAAGGACCCGGTGAACATGGCGGGCTTTATGGTGGAAAACCTGGCCCAGGGCGTGGTCCGGCAGTTCCACCATGCGGATGTGGACGCCCTGCCCCGGGACGGCAGCATGACGCTGCTGGACGTACGAACGGCGGCGGAGTATGAACGGGGCCACGCCCAGGGCTTTGTCAACATCCCGGTGGACGCCCTGCGCGACCGCCTCTCGGAGCTGGACGCCGGAAAACCGGTCTACGTCATGTGCCAAAGCGGCCTTCGCAGCTATATCGCCTGCCGTATCCTGGCCGGATACGGCTTCGACGTTTACAACTTCTCCGGCGGCTTTCGGTTTTACGACATCGTGACCCGGGACCGCCAGGCGGCGGAGCGCGCCATCAACAGATAGAAAGGGGACCTTGCCATGCTGTTCATCGAATATCCCAAATGCACCACCTGCCAAAAAGCCCGCAAGTGGCTGGAGAGCCAGGGCGTGGCCTTTGACAGCCGCCACATCCAGCTCCAGCCCCCCACCGCCCAAGAGCTTGCGGCCTGGCACGCCCAGAGCGGTCTGCCCCTCAAGCGGTTTTTCAACACCAGCGGGCTCAAGTATAAGGAGCTGGGGCTAAAGGACAAGCTGCCCGCCATGGGCCAGGACCAGCAGTTGGCCCTGCTGGCCTCAGACGGCATGCTGGTCAAGCGGCCCATCCTGGTGCTGGACCACACCGTACTGGTAGGCTTTCGCCAGAGCGAGTGGGAGGCCACGCTGAAAGGTAATTAAAAAAATCAGGCAACCCCTATAGGGGTTGCCTGATTTTTTGGCGCAGTGGGAGGGATTCGAACCCTCGGGCAGCTGTTAGACCGCCACACGATTTCCAATCGTGCTCGTTATGACCTCTTCGATACCACTGCAGGTCACAATTTGCCGTTCCTCTGAACAGCGAAGGTTATTATACCCCGCTTTTTTCTCTAAGTCAAGGGCTTTTTCAAATTTTCCGTCCAAAGGCCCGCCGTCTCTTGCCTTTCGGCCCTTCCTGGGGTATAATGCTAATAATTCCACGAATTTGAGGAGGGGCCGAGCATGCATTATACCTTTGCCGACTATCAAACAAGCGCCGACTACCTGCGCCAGCGTATCGGGGACTTCACGCCCAGGGTGCTGATGGTGCTGGGCTCGGGGCTGGGCTTTTTGGGCGACATGGTGGAAAACGCCGTGGCCGTGCCCTATGGGGACATCCCCAACTTCAAACACTCCACCGCGCCGGGCCACAAGGGCCAGCTGGTCTTCGGCACCCTCCGGGGCGTGAACGTGGCCGTCATGCAGGGCCGGATGCACCATTACGAGGGCTACTCCTATGAAGAGGTGAGCTACGCAGTGCGGGTGGCCAAGCTGCTGGGCGCCTCCAAGCTCATCGTCACCAACGCCGCCGGCTGCGTCAACACCGCCTGGCAGGCGGGAGACCTGATGCTCATCACCGACCACATGAAGCTCTTTATGGAGTCCCCCCTCCGGGGAGAAAATCTCAGCGAGTTTGGCGTGCGTTTCCCCGACGCCAGCCATCTTTACACCCCCGCTCTTCAAGACCTGGCCCGGCGCAAGGCCCAGGCCCTGGGGCTGACGCTCCGTGAGGGCGTTTATATGTACTTCCCCGGTCCCCAGTACGAGACCCCGGCCGAGGTGCGCTTTGCCCGGATCGCCGGGGCGGACGCGGTGGGGATGTCCACCGCCCCGGAGGTCATCGTGGCCGGACACTGCGGCATGGAGGTGCTGGGCTTCACCCTGCTCTCCAACATGGCCGCGGGCATTTTGGACCAGCCCCTCACCGAGGAGGAGGTGTTGGAGGCCGCCGCGGCGGCCCGGGAGCACTTCTCGGCGCTGGTGCTGGCTTGCTTGGAGGAGATATGATGGCCACCAATCTACTCATTTCCAACGTCACCGCCGTGGTGATGGACGACGCCCACACCATGCTGAAAAACGCCTACGTCCAGATCTCCGGCGGCAAGATCGTCTCCGTCTCCCAGACCCGGCCCCAGGGCTTTGACGGCTCCCAGATAGACGGCAAGGGCCGGGTGCTGATGCCCGGCTTCGTCAACGCCCACACCCACGTCCCCATGACCGCCATGCGGGGCTACGGCGGCGGGCATAATTTGCAGGACTGGCTCAACGACTACATTTTCCCCGCCGAGGCCAGGTGGGACGACCGGGCCATCCGGGCCTGCGCCGATCTGGGTCTGGCCGAGATGATATCCTCCGGGGTCACCTGTATCGCGGATATGTATATGCGTATGGGGGTGGTGGCCCAGGCGGCGCTGGATGCGGGGATCTCCGCCAACCTGTGCAACGGCGTGGTGTACTTTGGCGACCCGGCGGATTTTTCCCCGGATCAGCACGCCGACTGCGAAAGCCTCATTCGCCTCTATGAGGACTGGCACAACGCCGGGGACGGCCAGATCATGGTGGACGGCTCCATCCACGCAGAGTACACCTCCTGCGCCCCGGTGTGGGAGTGGGTGGCGGAGTTTGCCCGGACGCATAAGCTGGGGATGCACGTCCATCTTTCCGAGACCGAGAAGGAGCACGCCGAGTGCCTCCAGCGCCACGGGCTCACCCCGGCGGCCCTCTTTGAGAAATACGGCCTTTGGGACGTGCGCGCCATCGCTGCCCACTGCGTGTGGACCACCCCCGAGGACTGGGCCATCATGGCCCGCCACGGGGTCACCGCCGTCCACAACCCCGCCAGCAACCTGAAGCTGGGCTCCGGTGTGGCCCCCATCCCCGCCATGAAAAAGGCCGGGGTCAACATCGCCCTGGGCACCGACGGCGTCTCCTCCCACAACGCCACCGACTTCTTTTTTGATGTGAAACTGGCCGCCATTCTCCACAACGGCGTGAACCACGACCCGCTGGCCCTCACCGCCTGGGAGGCGTTGGAGATGGCCACGGTCAACGGCGGAGCGGCCCTGGGCCGCAAGACGGGCCGGATCGCGCCGGGGTACGACGCGGACCTCATCTTGGTGGACTTTGACGCGCCCAACCTCATCCCCTGCCACGATGTGGCGGAGAACCTGGTCTTTGCCGCCCACGGCTCCAACGTGGTGATGAATATGTGCAGAGGCAAGGTCATATACAAAGATGGACAATTCCTGACCATCGACATGGAAAGGGTCAAAGCGGAGCTGGCGGACTACGCCATGCCCAAGCTCTTCGGCTGACAGGAGTGATTTTGTGGCAAACGAAAAGAAAAGCACCTTCTACGGAGGCGCGGCCATTTTGATGCTGGGCTCCATCGCCGTGAAGCTCATCGGCGCGGTGTACAAGATCCCCCTTGGGAACATCCTTCCCAACGAGGCCTTCACCGACTTTGACACCGCCTATAATATCTACAACTTCTTCCTGACCATCGCCACGGCGGGGCTGCCGGTGGCGCTTTCTAAGATGGTGTCCGAGGCCAACACCCTGAACCGCCGCAACCAGGTGGAGCGGGTGTTCTCCGTGGCCCTCAAGACCTTCTTGTTCATGGGCACGCTGAGCTTTATCGCCATGAGCTTCTTCGCCGCGCCTCTGTCCTCCTTCCTGGAGAATCCCTCCGCGGTCTGGTGCGTGCAGTGCCTGGCCCCCTCGGTGCTGTGCGTGTGCGTCATGGCCACCTTCCGGGGCTATTACCAGGGCCACTCCAACATGGTGCCCACCGCTGTGAGCCAGATCATCGAGTCCTTTGGCAAGCTGGTCTTCGGCCTGGCTCTGGCTCTGGCCGCCCTTCGGCTGGTCCCAGGGGTGGAGACCTACCGCCAGCGTCTGGCCGCCGCGGGGGCCATCCTGGGCGTGTCCATCGGCAGCGTCATCGCCCTTTGCTATATGCTCATCCACTATTTCCGCACCCGGAAGGACCGCGCCGCCGCCACCGACACCCCCGACAGCTCTGGGACCATCCTCAAGCGGCTGTTGTCCCTGGCCATCCCCATCACCCTGGGCTCCGCCGCCATCAGCCTGGTCACCATCGTAGATACCAAGATCGTCATGGACCTGCTGGAGAAGATGTATCACGACCTGCCCGAGCTCATCACCCCCGAGGCGGTGGCCCAGCAATTCGAGGAGGGCGGCGTATCTCCCCAGCTCTTTATGGCCCAAGGACTTCGGGGCATCTACGGCAAGTGCATGGCCATCTATAACCTCCCCTCCCAGCTCATGGTGGCCATCACCGCCTCCATCATCCCCGCCGTCTCCGCCTGCCTGACCCGGCGGGACGCTGAAGCCGCCAGCGCCACCTCCGAATCCGCCCTGCGCATCGGCATGGTGCTGGCCTTCCCCATGGGCGGGGGGCTCTTCGCCCTGGGCTCCCCCATCGTGCAACTGCTGTACCCCGGCGTGGACACCGCCATCGCCGGGCCCATCATGTCCATCCTGGGCCTGGCCACCATCTTTGTCTGCGTCATGTCCCTTTGCAACTCCATCCTCCAGGCCAACGGCCGGGTGGGTCTGCCCGTCATCGCGGTGGTGGCCGGCGGCGCGGTGAAGATCGCCGTCAACTACCTGCTGGTGGGCAACTACGACATCAACATCCTGGGCGCGCCCATCGGCACTCTGTGCTGCTTTGGCGTAGTGGCGCTGCTGGACATCCTCTTCATCCGCTTTGTCATCCCCTCGCCGCCCAGCTTCCTGCGGGCCTTTGCCAAGCCCCTCGTCGCCTCTGGGCTCATGGGGGCGGCGGCCTGGGCGGTGTGCGGCCTGGCCCAGCGGTTCGTGGGCGTGAAACTGGGCTGCTTGCTGGGCATATTTGCCGGCATGGTGGTCTATTTTGCCCTCATCGTCCTGCTGCGGGTGTTCTCCAAGGAGGACTTGAAGCTCATGCCCAAGGGGGACAAGATCGCCAAAATTTTGCGCATTTAGTAAGGGCCCATCCCTTTACTTCCCCCTCCAGACGGGAAATTTGCCTCTTTTTTTCGGGAGAAAATGAAAAAATTGCAAAAAAGCACTTGCGGAAAGAGGGAAAATATGATAGATTTTGAGAGCAAGCCTTCCTATGGCATGGATGACCTGGTCAACATCGTGGCCATCCTCCGCGCTCCGGGGGGCTGTCCCTGGGACCAGGAGCAGACCCACCAGTCCATCCGGCAGAACATGCTGGAGGAGGCTTACGAGGCCTGCGAGGCCATCGACCAGGCCGATACGGCCCATCTGAAGGAGGAGCTTGGCGACGTGCTGCTGCAGGTCGCCCTCCACGCCCAGATGGAGCGCGAGCAGGGTTCCTTCACTCTGGACGATGTGGCCGACGGCATCTGCAAAAAGCTTATCTTCCGCCACCCCCACGTCTTTGGGGACGTGAACGCCCAGGATGTGGGCCAGGCCCTGAACACCTGGGACGCCATGAAGCGGGTGGAAAAATCCCAGCAGACCTACACCGACACCCTGGAGGCCGTGGCCCGTTCGCTGCCCGCGCTGTGGCGGGCGCAGAAGGTCCAGAAAAAGGCCAAAAAGGCGGGCTTTGACTGGCCCGACGCCCAAGGGGCGGTGGACAAGCTCTCCGAGGAGCTCTCGGAGCTCCGAGCCGCCATGGACGGCAAAGGCGATGTGGCTGAGGAGCTGGGCGACCTGCTCTTTGCCTGTGTGAACGTCTCCCGCTTTGTGGACGTGGAGCCCGAGGAGGCCCTCACCGCCGCCACCGACAAATTCATCTCCCGCTTCGCTCTGGTGGAGCGAAAGGCTCAGGCCCTAGGCCGGGACATGAAGGACATGACGCTGGCGGAGCTGGACCAGCTCTGGGACCAGGCCAAGGACGACTTAAAAGATGGACCACCGGGCCGTCTTTAAGTATATTCGCGGCACGAGCCGCACAAAAATTATAGGAGGAATACACCAATGAACAAAGCTGAACTCATCAATGCCGTGGCCGATAAGGCCGGTCTGTCCAAGAAGGACACCGAGCTGGCTGTCGGCGCCACCATCGACGTCATCACCGCCGCCCTGAAGAAGGGCGATAAGGTCCAGCTGGTCGGCTTCGGCGGCTTCGAGGTGAAGTCCCGCGCCGCTCGCACCGGCCGCAACCCCAAGACCAAGGAGCCCATCACCATCCCCGCCTCCAAGGTCCCCGTCTTCAAGGCCGGCAAGGCTCTGAAGGACGCTGTCGCCAAGAAGAAGAAGTAAGAAAAACCCCTTTGGTTTTTTCCATCCCCACTGCTTCGGCAGTGGGGATTTTTTCTTGACCTGGGGCCTGGTTTGGACTACAATAAAGGTAATATTTGACCCAAAGGAGTGACCTTTATGGAGCAAAAGGACATTTTGGCCCGCTGCGACCACACCCTGCTCAAGCAAGAGAGCACCTGGGCGCAGATCCGCGCCATCTGCGACGACGGCCTCAAGTACCACTGCGCCAGCGTCTGCATCCCGCCCACCTATGTCCAAAGAGCGGCAGAGTATGTGGGCAACCGCCTGAAGATCTGCACCGTCATCGGCTTCCCCAACGGCTACTCCACCACCGCCGTCAAGGTCTTCGAGACGGAGAACGCCGTTTCAAACGGCGCAGACGAGATCGACATGGTGGTGAACATCGGCTGGGTGAAGGACGCCCTTTGGGACGACATCCTGGCCGAGCTCAAGGCGGTGAAGGCCGCTACCCAGGGCCGCATTTTGAAGGTCATCATCGAGACCTGCCTGCTCACTGAGGCCGAGAAGGTCAAGCTCTGCGAGCTGGTGAGCCTCTCTGGGGCGGACTTCATCAAGACCTCCACCGGCTTTGCAAGCGGCGGGGCCACCCGGGAGGACGTGGCCCTGCTGCGTGAGCACGTCTTCCCCGAGGTCAAGGTCAAGGCCGCCGGGGGCATCGCCACCCTGCAGGACGCGGAGGACATGATCGCCCTGGGCGCGGACCGCCTGGGCACCAGCCGCATCGTCAAGCTGGTAAAAGGCCAGCAGGGCGAGGGCTATTAAAGGGAGGTTTTTTGATATGAAACGCATTCTATCTACCCTCTGCGCCCTGGCGCTGGTGGTCTCTCTGGCTGTGGTCCCCGCCGGGGCCCATCAGATCATGCACGTCGGGCCTAAGCCCTGCGACGTGTGGGACTTCACAGGCGCGACTATGGAAGGGGCCAACAACCATATCACCCCTGCCGCCTGGGTGGAGAGCGGGGAGTTGGTGGACGGTACCTTGTCCAACGGCACCGAGGCCAGCTTTGGGGACCTGACATTTGTCCACAACGCCAACGACCGGGTCTACTCCGCCGCAGAGAGCGCCGACTGGGGCGGCGTGCTGGGGGGCAACGCCCAGGACAAGTACGGCTTCACCTATGACGACGGCTACCAGGCCCAGGGCGGCTGGTACTGCAACGGCGCGGGCGGCCCGGAACGCCGCTATATCGAGCTGGCCAACGTTGAACCCGGGGACAGAATCGAGGTCTATATGGGCTCGGCCAGCGGAGATATTACCCTCCATTTTGCCGACATTGATTGGGGCTTTCCCGAGACAGTGAAGATCCCCGCCAAGGAGTTCGCCAAGGTCACCTTCGTGGCCCAGTATACGGGGACCCACAAGCTCTGGACCGAGGCCGCGGGCAAGGCCATGTGGCACCGGGTGGTGCGCTATCCCTATGTTTCCCTGTCTGGCAAGCTGGCTTTGCCTAAAGACTTTCCCGCCAAGCGTTGTACGATAAAATTTATCAACCAGGAGACCAAGGCAGAGACCTGGGCTCAGACCTCTCTCGATGTCCCGACCTTGACCTTCACCGGGCGTCTGGCCCCGGGCTATACCTACCGGGCCGTCCTCACCGGAGTTCCGGGATGGGGACTTACCGCCGACAGCCGCTTGGTGGAGGTGCCCATCGCTGACGCGGGCAAAGACATGGACGATATGACTCTGGTGGTGGAGCCCAAGAGCACCTATACGTATTCGGGCAAGGTCACCGGCTTCGCCCAGGGCTACGACAAGCCCTACACCCTTACCATGGTCCCCGAGGAGGGCTCGGACAGCCAGGAGACCGTCCTCACCGTGGCCGCCGACGGCTCCTTCTCCGGCACCCTGGACCCCTCGGTGGTCTATACCGTGAAGCTGGACGGGGCCTACGATTACCAGGTCAAGACCCCCCTGGAGGTGACCGGCGAGAGCGCCTACACCGAGGACATCGTGGTGGAGCCCAAGGCGACCTATCCGGTCTCCGGGCAGTTCCTGGGCGTGGAGCCCGGGACGGTGCGGCGCGTGGGCTTTGTGAATTTGGAGGATGGGTACATCTATGACACCGCCGCCGGCGACGAGGGCTATGCCGCCAGCCTCCGCCCCGGGTCCTACTCCGTCCACATCGGCTGCGACGGCTACGAGACCACCAGCCATGTGGTGGTGACCGACGAGCCTGTGGACAAAGACCTGTGGTGCGTCTCCACCGCCCAAAAGCCCGCCGTGGCCTGGACTTCGGACGTGTATGTGGGCTACCGGACGAATCCCAACAATTATGAAACGGTCCGGGAGGCGATGGACGCCGTCTCCCGCATGGGCGTAGACAGCGAAGCCAAGCGGGTCACCGTCCACATCGCCCCCGGGACCTACCGCGAGCAGGTCATTGTGGACACGCCCTACGTCAGCTTTGTCAACGACGAGCCCAGCCGCGAGGTCTTGCTGACCTGGTACTACGGCATCGGCTACAAATACTATTCCGCGGGGCCTGACGGCAACGGCTACTATGACCAGGCCCGGGCCTTTGACAAGTTTGAAAAGCACGTGGCCGACCGCTGGGGCACGGCGGTGCGCATCATGCCCCAGGCCGTGGGCTTCCGGGCAGAGAATATCACCTTTGAAAACTCCTTCAACCGCTACATCACCGACGAGGAGCTGGCCGACGGCGTAGAGCCCGAGGCGGAGAAGCCCCCGCGCAACTACGCCCTAGATGTCCAGTCCAAGGCGGCCACCGAGCGGGCGGCGGCCATATGCGTGGAGGCTCCCCAGTGCGAGTTCCTTCGCTGCAAGTTCCTCTCCAGCCAGGACACCCTCTACACCGCCAGCGACGCATACTTCAAAAACTGCCTCATCGAGGGCAACACCGACTACATCTTCGGCTCCGGCAACGTGGTCTTTGACGGCTGTGAGCTTCGCTGGAAGGGCTACTCCGAGGGCTCCACCGGCGGCTACATCACCGCCGCGCGGCAAGAAAGCGACCAGGCGGGCTATCTCTTCCGCTCCTGCGCCGTCACCGCCAACGACGGCCTTACCGTCACCCCCGGCTACTTTGGCCGCCCCTGGGGGGCCGACGCGGCGGTGCGGTTCCAGCACACCCGCCTGGAGCGTGCCGGCCTGATCGTGGCCGAGGGCTGGACCGAGATGAGCGGCAACAAGCCCGAGAACGCCCGCTTTGGCGAGCGCGCCACCACTGACATGACCGGCCACAGCATGGCCGCCGACCAGCGCGTGGTGACCCCGGCGGTCAAGGTGGCCCAGGTGGCCGACTACCTGGGCGGCTGGACGCCCCACTATTACACCGAGGAGGCGGACGATATCCTCACCACCTTTGCCAGCGACCCCATCCTCACCGACAATGGCGACATCAACCTCCCCAAGGCTGGCCACACCCTCACCGTGGGCTACTCCCTGGGCGCGCAGGACGCAAACGACGCTTCCCTCATCAACTGGTACGCCGTCTCTCCCGACGGTGCGGAGACCCTTGTGAAGTCCTCTGCCGCCAACGTCAGCCGCAGCTATAAGATCCAACAAGGCGACCTGGGCTGCCGCATCAAGGTGTCCGTCACCCCCCTGACCCTCTCGGGTGAAATGGGCGAGACCAAGAGCTACACCCTCCTCGAGACGGTCAAAGAGGGCTGGAACGACCCCGGCGCCGCCCCCGGCGACGTGGCTTTAGGCCAGGGCGTCAACATCTTCCTGGCGGGGGACTCCACCGTGAAGGACTACTCCGCCCAGGGGATGTATAACGACGGCAAGAACCAGTCCGAGGGCTCCTGGGGCGAGTTTTTGCAAGCCTTCTTTGACCCGGGCCAGGTCACCGTGGTGAACTACGCCCAGGGGGGTCGCTCCACCCGGAACTTCATCAACGAGGGCTCGCTGGACCGCATCGCTGAGAAGATCGGCCCGGGGGACTACCTCTTCATCCAGTTTGGCCACAATGACGCCTCCAACGCCGACCAAAGCCACCTCACCGAGCGTCACGCGCCCTTGGGGACCCCGGACCAGAGCGGCATTTACCCCACCACCCCCGGCGTGAAGTCCCCCACCCCCGCGGGCCTGCCCGCCGCCTGGGGCGATACCTGCTACACCTGGGACTGCGGCGGCACCTATAAGTGGTACCTCAAGCAGTACATCGACGTGGCGAGAAATGCCGGGGCCACCCCGGTGCTGGTCACCCCCGTGGCCCGGATGTACTATGAGAGCGACGGCTCTATCCGGCCTCACCACGACGAGTCCACCAGCGAGGTGAAGAACAACGCCTACTGCGCCGCTGTGAAGCAGTTGGCCGCCGAGGAAAACGTGCTGTGCGTGGACGCTTTCTCCCTCACCGAGAAGATGTTCGTGGACGCGTACAAAGCCTGCGGCAAGGATACCTACGGCCAGCAGACCATGAGCGTGGGCGAGTCCACCCACTCCAACAAGCTGGGCGGCATGATCGAGGCAGCCCTCATGGCCCGGGCCATCCAGGGCCTGGGGCTGGACATCTCCTACGCCGTGAAGGCCCCAGCCAAGGTGCTGGGCCAGACCCCCAAGGGGGAGACCGCCTTCCTCATCGACGGCCAGGGCCGGCTGACGGTCTACGATATGCTCACCGACTACGCCGAGAAGGCTCCCTACTGGGAGGGCGTGGGCCAGGGCCTCTTTGACGCCATCGCCACCGACCGGCCCGCCGGGCCCCAGGTCCCGGACGTGACCCCCACCCAGCCCGCGCCGGTCCAGCCCGCCGCCGGGACCTACACCGTCCAAAAGGGCGACAGCCTGTGGTCCATCGCCCAGCGGCTCTACGGCAGCGGCATGAAATACGCCCTCCTCTTTGAGGCCAACCGGGACAAGGTGAAGGACCCCAACGCCATCTTCGTGGGCCAGGTCCTCATCGTTCCCGAGGGGTAACCTTCTGTTTTTCCAAAGAAAGACCGTCTCATCCAACTGGATGAGGCGGTCTTTTTCTGCCTGAACGGAGCTTACAGCGTGGGCTCTACCAGGGACCAAACGTAGTCGGCGGTGACGGCGGAGCAGTCGTAGTCCACCACCACGCCGTTTTCATGGCGCACCCGGAAGCGGTAGGCCATGCCGCCGGTATCCTTCTCGTGGCCCCGGGCCTCGATCACCGCCAGGGACATATCCTGGGCCCGGAAGGTGGGCATATAGAAATCCATCTGGTACTCCTCGGGCACCGTGTCACAGATGGGGCCGTCATAGAGCCGCCAGTCGTAGCTGGCGGGGACGTTTACGTCCACAGGTTTCTCGCTCTGGGGGTAGCGGTCCTGGCCCTCGGGGAGCCATACCGTCACAAGAATGTCGTCGTAGCCCCGGCTCCAGCGCACGCTCAGGCGGTCATAGCGGTCCTGGTGATAGCTCAGCCAGGCCTCGAACTCGTAGTGGCTGGGGATGCCAAAGGTGATGGGGTCATTTTTGGGCAGATAAGGGGCAAAGGCTGTCTCCTCCCTGGCCTGTTCCAGCGTATCAAACTTCTCCTCCCGCCAATCGGGGACCTGGTCGGTGCGGGCGATGTCGTCCAGGTAGAGCGTATTGTCCCGGCAGAAGTGGTTGACCACCATGGCGTTGAAGAGCATGGCGCCGCCCAGGTCGTTGGCCTGGTCCACCCCGGCGCGCATACCGCCGGAATTGATGTTCTCATAGCGGTAGCCCACGCCGTTGGTCAAAAACTCGCTGGTGCAGACGTGCTCTGCCACGCCGTCACCATCCCGGTCATAGCTTCGGTACCAGCCGCTGACCTCGGTGTCGATAACGGTGGTGACCACCGCGCCGCTCTCCACACAGCAGGTGGGGGGGATGCGCCCTGGAGCGGCCATCAGGGTGAAGGAATCGCCCTCCTTCTCGCCGTAGACGTTGACCTGCCAAAGGTCCCCATTTTCGTCATAGAGCGCGATGCCGCTGATGTCGTAGCCCTGCCAGTTCATCAAAAAGAGCGGAAAATCCCCGGTGTCCACCTTGGGGTTTTCCACCGCGGGCTTGCCCTCAGGACCCCAGAAGAGCTTCAAAATATCCTCTTTGTCCAGCTCCACATCAAAGGAGCCGGGGGTCCGAGCCAGGGAAGCGGACAGCTCAGGCACTTCGCTCAGGTCGGCATAGTCCACGCTGTGGATGGCGGGGAACATGAGCTTGGCGGCGTCCGTCGGGCCCTGGGCGGTGAAGCTGGTGCCGCTCTGGTCCTCCTGGGTAGGGCTTTGGGAGGGCGTGACCAGGCTCAGCGTGGGGGGCTGCGGCCCGGGCCCGGGCACGATCCCGCCGCCCCGGAGCCCATAGAAGCCCAGCCCCACCGCCAGCAGCAGCGCGGCGGCCAGGGAGCCGTAGGCCATCCAGGGAGTCTTATGCTTGGCGGGGGCCTCCAGGGCCAGCAGCTTGTCGTGGGCGGTCTGAGAAAGGGTCTGGCGGTCCATATATCGGCAATATCCGTTCATTTCAAATTACCTCCTTCGTCTTCATCCAGCAGTGTTTTCAGCCGTTGCCGGGCCCGGAACAGCCGGGAGCGCACCGTGCCGGGACGGGTGCTGAGCATCGCGGCGATCTCATCGGTGGAATATCCCTCGTAGTAAAAGAGATGGAGCACCGTGCGGTCCTCTGCCGGCAGCTGCCAAAGCTCCTCCAGCTCCGCTCTTTCCTCCGGGCCCTGGGCGGCCAGGTCCTCGGGCAGCTCCACCACCTGCCGCCACTTGAGCCGCAGCCGGCTCTTGCAGCCGTTGACCAGCACCCGCATGAGCCACGCCCCGGGATTCTCCAGGTCCTTCGGGGCCTTTTCCAGGTACCGCAAAAAGGCGTCCTGGACCGCGTCCTCCGCCTCCTGGCGGTGGCCCAGGATGGCCAGCGCCGCGCGGTAGAGCTTGTTTTCATTTTCTGTGACAAGGGTCTCCCAATCCGGCCGGATGGTCTGCGCCACGCGCGCCACCTCCTTCTCTGCCTATATGACGCATCAGGGTCCCAAAATGTTGCGCTGTGCCAAAAAAGTCCCCGGCGCGGCTTTTGCCGTGTCGGGGACCCTTCTGATCGGTCTTACTGCTTGTAGTAGTTGATGAGACACCCGGCCAGGATGATATCCCGTTCCTCCCGGCTGAGACCGGGCAGCTTCAGCGTCACCGGGGTCTGCTTTTCCCCTTGGATGAGGGTGGCGGCGATCTCCTCGCCGTCGCCCTCCAATAGCTTGCGGATGCCGGGGATGTAGAGGTTGTCGCCGCTTTGCAGGCCCCACTGGGCCACGTCCTCGGCGATGAAGGGCAGCATGCCCCAGTTGATGACGTTGGAGCGGTAGCGCTTGGTGGCGTACTCGGCGGCCACGTTGGCCACGCCCCCCAGCACCCGCTGGCAGGAAGCCGCCTGCTCCCTCGCCGAGCCGTCGCCGGGCTTCAGGGCCATGATGAAGGAGCCAAGGCCGGTCCGGGCGGCGTAGTCGCCCAGGGTCGCGTCCTTCCCCGCCCGGCGCTCCAGCTCCTTGGCCTGGATAGCCTGGGCGCGCTGGACGTACTGGGGCTCCTTCCGGGACAGGGCGAACTGAGACAGGCGGATGGGGTTGGAGCGGTAGGACGAGGTCTCGCCGGAGGGGATGAGCTCGTCGGTGGTGGTGACGGGGTCGTAGATGGCGGCACAGCAGGTAAGCAAAAGGTCCTCGGGCATGGGGATCTGCTGGGGCCAGTCGGCGATATTGGGGCCGAAGACTAGCTCAGTCTCAGGCTGGGGCTTGCCCACGCCGTAGTAGACCCGGGCCTTGTACGCGCTGTCGTCATAAGCCCACTGCTCTTCGGGCTGGTCGGCGGGGCAGTCGATCTCGTCGGCGGCGGTGAGCACGCCGCCGTTCTTGGCCGTGGCGGCGATGCTCCGGGCGTCCATCAAGGCCACGTAGCTCACCTGGCCCTCTCCGGGCTTGGCGCCCTCGCGGCTGGGGAAGTTCCGGGTGGAGTGGCGGATGGAGAAAGCGCCGTTGGCGGGCACGTCCCCCGCTCCGAAGCAGGGCCCGCAGAAGCACGAGCGGATGGAGCACCCCGCCGCCATGAGCTGGGCCAGATAGCCCTCCTTCGTCAGCTCCAGGTTGATGGGCATGGAGCCGGGGTAGCAAGAGAGCCAGAAGTGGCCGTCGCCGGTGGAGCCGCCGGCTAAAATTTCGGCGGCCCGCTTGAGGTTTTGGTATGTACCGCCCGAGCATCCGGCGATCACGCCCTGGTCCACATAGAACTTGCCGTCTCGGACCTTCTCGGTCAGCGACGGGGCGTTCTTCACCCCCAACTGCTGGGCGGTGCGCACGTCTACTTCATGCAAAAGGTCGGCCATATTGGCCTTGAACTCCCGGATGGGATAGGCCAGGGAGGGATGAAATGGCAGGGCGATCATGGGCTCTACCTTATCCAGCTCGATGAACACCGCGCCGTCATACTCCGCGCCCTCCTCCGGGGCCAACGCCTGGTACTGCTCCCCACGGCCCAGGGCGGTCAGGGCTCGGTGGGTCAGCTCATCGGTCTGCCACACGCTGGACCAGCAGGCGGTCTCGGTGGTCATCACGTCGACGCCGCAGCGGTAATCCATAGAGAGATTGGCCACGCCGGGGCCCATGAACTCCAGCGCGGCGTTTTTCACCACCCCCGCGTCAAAGGTGGCGGCGATGAGGGCCAGGGCCACGTCCTGGGGCCCCACGCCGGGCCGGGGCGCGCCGGTGAGGTAGACGGCGATGACCCGGGGCCGGGCCAGGTCGTAGGTCTTGCCCAGCAACTGCCGGGCCAACTCCGGCCCGCCCTCGCCCACGGCCAGACAGCCGTAAGCGCCATAGCGGGTGTGGCTGTCCGAGCCCAGGATCATCCGCCCCGGAGCGGCGTAGCGCTCACGCATATAGGAGTGGATGACCGCCTGGTGGGCGGGGACGAACTCGCCGCCGTACTTCTGGGCGGCGCTGAGGCCAAAGCGGTGGTCGTCCTCGTTGATGGTGCCGCCCACGGCGCACAGAGAGTTGTGGCAGTTGGTCAGCACGTAGGGCAGCGGGAATTGCGTCATCCCCGAGGCCCTGGCGGTCTGGATGATGCCCACGTAGGTGATGTCGTGGGACGCCATGGCGTCAAATTTGACGCTGAGCCGCTCCGGGTCCTTAGAACTGTTGTGGTTTGCCACGATCCGGGCCGCCATGGTCTTGGCCTTGTCCCCCGTGCCGGGGACCAGAGCGCCGGCGCGGTATACCATGGGCTGCTGTTGAATGGTTAACATAATATTCCTCCCATGCGGGGATATTTTTTATAGTATACCAAACCCGCAACCAAAACGCAACCGTGGTATTTTTTGCAAAAGGTCTTTACAAGTGGAAAAAGAGTTGCTATAATGTAAAAGCTGTTTTGACACGGGCCCGTAGCGCAGTTGGGAGCGCGTTCGGTTCGCATCCGAGAGGTCGAGGGTTCGAATCCCTTCGGGTCCACCAAAAATGAGGCAGGCGGTTTATACCTCCTGCCTCATTTTTTCTGTCAGGGCCAAGGATATAGGCTCTCTGGACCGCTTTTCTTCCGGCGTATCCATCACCGGCTCCTTTCTAGTTCTTTAATGTACAGGGAGAACTTGCTCCGTCAGAACATGAGCTTGGCGCTCTAAGCCCTCTACTAGCTCATCCAGGGCCTTGCAGCGTTCGTCCACCTCGGGACTGAGCGTGCCCAACTCCGTGCGGTAGTCTTTGATCTCCTTGGCGAAACCCTTGAACATAACCGCAAGGCTTTGCTCTGTCATTATTTATCTCCTTCCTGTTGGTCAGACACGGCACTCTCAGGGCCCTTATACGCTTGTTCGCTCCTCGCTTCCACAGCCTCGCTTGCGTCGCCGCTCACACACACTTCTTCTGCTTTCACACCGAATTCCCTTTCAAGCGGCGTATCACTAATGGTAACCGAGAATCCGGTGTTCGCCTCAAGCCAATCCGTAGACACAATTCGCATTTCTGTCCGATCTTGACTGATGGTCACATCATACAGCGATTTTTTGTCGAAAATAATATGCTCTTTAATGGTCAGGCCATCCAAGCAGCGCAACGTAAAAATCAGTCCATCATAAGGAGTTAGTGAAGTCCAGTGGAAATTGGTCCAATGGTCATAGCCCACCTCGAACACTTCTCGCTCAATGGTAAGATACGGATATTTGTATAGTTCTTTGGGCACCTCAAAAACATATTCCATGCATTCCATACCCGCTTGCCGCTTTGGGTGTGGATCACCATCTTGTATTTCACAAATGCCACCCGGGTAAAGGAGCCTTGTCCCAGAAACTATCGAGCCAGAACGTTCAAAAATAAGCGGGATATCTTCATAGCGGTCCTTGACCTTATACATACGGTGCGTCACCTTTCCTACTGTGACCACGTGCCCATTCTTATCTCTCCGTGCTTCCATCGTCAGAACCATATTTGTCTTGAAATTCGTATCCCACATCTTCATGGCTTCGCTTATTTTTTGCTTAAAGTAATCATCAATCCTGGAGTATTGTACGACCTGCGTTTCTGTCGGTTGCAGAATACGGCTCAGCACTTCTTCCTTCTCGCTTTTTTCCAGCTTTGCAAGAAAGGTTTTCTCCACCATAATGCTCTGCAAAATTTTGGATGTAAACTCAAGGAATCCTTCCGAATTTTTGGCGAAATCAAAAATCGCCCCCAGCATAAAAGCGATACCGACGGTCTGAAGCACAGCAATCAACACTTCTGCACAATAGTTCCAAAAGGCAAGCCACCGTTCGCCCAGCCAATTCGCTTGAAACGGAACAAGCAAGTTCAAGATGCACGAAGAACAAATTATAATGGTTCCGATCCAAAAATATTTGCTGAAGAAATTCCTCACTTTCACCTTGACGTCATTCTTGTTGACTGACATCTTTTTATCTACCTCTCCTAATATTTTAAGAAAAATCTACAAATGTCGA
>DBFBGR010000023.1:0-51080 GCA_048201935.1 Oscillospiraceae bacterium
GCGATCAGCTTGCCGATGGTCTCGTCGCCGGAGGAGACAGCGCCCACGCGGGCGATGTCCTGCGTGCCGGAGACGGGCTGGGAGTTGGTGCGGATTGCGGCCACGGCCGCGTCAGTGGCCTTCTGGATGCCGCGCTTCATGACCATGGGGTTGGCGCCGGCGGCCAGGTTCTTCAGACCCTCGCTGATGATGGCCTGAGCCAGCAGGGTGGCGGTGGTGGTGCCGTCGCCGGCCACGTCGTTGGTCTTGGTGGAGACCTCCTTGACCAGCTGGGCGCCCATGTTCTCAAAGGGGTCCTCCAGCTCGATCTCCTTGGCAATGGTCACGCCGTCGTTGGTGACCAGGGGAGAGCCGTACTTCTTATCCAGCACCACGTTGCGGCCCTTGGGGCCCATGGTGACCTTCACGGTGTCGGCGAGCTGGTTTACGCCCCGCTCCATGGCCTTGCGGGCGTCCTCGCCGTAGCAAATGAGCTTAGACATATGAATTACCTCCTTAAATTACTCGACGATGGCAAGGATGTCGGACTGCTTGACGATGTTGTACTCCACGCCGTCCACCTTGACCTCGGTGCCGGAGTACTTGCTGGTGATGACCTTGTCGCCCTTCTTGACGGTCATCTTGACCTCCTTGCCGTCCACCATGCCGCCGGGGCCCACGGCCACCACCTCGGCCACCTCGGGCTTCTCCTTGGCCGCGCCGGTGAGGATGATGCCGCTCTTGGTCTTCTCCTCGGCCTCCACCAGCTTGACCACCACACGGTCTGCCAACGGTTTCAACTTCATAATAGGTTCCCTCCTATAATATAATAACGAGTTCAGGGTTTAGCACTCTTTTTATTCGAGTGCTAACGCTTGTATGATAATACCTCGCCTGCCAAAAAAAATCAACCCCCTTTTTGGAAAAAAGGCGGTCGATTTTCAAAAAGTTAAAATTTTGTTCACAAAGCCGCCCCGGCGGGGGTTTTTTCGACCTGATAGGACACGCCCACGGGCCAGAAAAAATTCAACTTCTTGTCGGATAAGCCAATGGTCAGGGTCTCGGACCGCAGGACCTCGCCGTCGGTGACGGCGGTGATGGGGCTTTCGGAGCGGAGGACCACCGGCCCGGCGCCCTTGTAGATGTGGGCCACGTCGGTGAGCTCGCTGGCCCGGCCCTTGGCGTACTTGCCCACCAGGCCGGGGAAGTCCCGCTTGCGGACCCCGGGGACCAGGATGAACTCCAGCTCGCCGTCGTCGGGCAGGGCGTCGGGGGAGGGCATGAACCCGCCGCCGTAGTAGCGGCCGTTGCACACGCACACCAGGGTGATGGGCCCGTCCCAGGTTTGGCCGGCCAGCTCCACCGACATAGTCTGGGCCAGGGGCTTGAAGACCACGTTCTCCGCCAGAGCCAGGACATAGGCCCCCATGCCACCCACAAAGGGCAGGGCCTTGTAGCGGTCCACGTCGGCGGCCACCCGGGCGTCCACGCCGGCGCAGACGATGTCCAGGCCCAGCACGCCATTCACGTCGATGAGGTCCATAGCGGCCTGGGGGCCCTCCGACAGCGCGGCCAGGTCCCAGAAGGTCTGCTTGTAGTCCGCGCCAAAGAGCTTCAAAAAGTCGTTGCCCGTGCCCAGGGGGATGTTGGTCACCGCCAGGTTCTCCCGGCCCGCCGCCACCTGAACGATCTGATTCAACGTCCCGTCTCCTCCGCAGGCGTAAAGGCGCACGGCCTCGCCGCTGTGGGCGTAGTGGCGGGTGACGCGCACCGCGTCGCCGGGGGACTCGGTAAAGGTGAGGGTGTAGCGAAGACCCAGGGACCGGCAGGCGGATTCGATGGCCCGGCCCGCCTTCTTGGCCGCGCCGGGCTTGCCCGCTCGAGGGTTGATGAGGAAGGCGTGGAGCACGGCCGTCACCTCTCTCTTCTCTTTTTCTCTCTATTGGTACTGGAACAGGTTGCAAAGCAGCGGGCCGTTGTAGAGCTTGCGCCGCTTGGGGGCGGGCCTGCCAAAGCACCGCTCGAACTCGGTGTGGCTGGAGAGAAGGTACAGCTCCCAGCCCCGGGGCAGCGCGGCGAAGGTCTTGCCAAAGTCCCGGTAGAGCCCCTCGGCCTCGCTCTTTTCCATAAGCCGCTCGCCGTAGGGCGGGTTGGTGACAATACGTCCGGCAGGCAACTCGGAGGTGAACTGTCGGGCGTCAGCCACGGCGAAGCGGATGAGGTCGTCCACCTCGGCCAGGGCGGCGTTTTGCCTTGCCAGGGCCACCGCGGCGGGATCAATGTCAGCGGCGTAGATGTCATACACGCCGTCGTATTCCTTGTCCATGGCCTCGTCCACCGCCTCCAGCCAGGTTTCCCGCGGCATAAAAGGCCACTTTTGGGCGGCGAAGGAGCGGTTCAGTCCCGGGGCCCGGTTCTTGGCGATCATAGCGGCCTCGATGGGGATGGTGCCGCTGCCGCAGAAGGGGTCGGCAAAGGGGCCCTTGCCGTGGTAGCGGGCCAGGAGCACCATGGCCGCCGCCAGGGTCTCCCGCAGCGGCGCGGTGACCCCCAGGGCCCGGTAGCCCCGCTTGTGCAGGCTGGGGCCGGAGGAGTCCAGGCCAATGGTGACGGTGTCCTTGAAGATGAGACAGCGGATGGAAAATTGGGCCCCGGTCTCGGGGAGGGTCTGCAGGCCGTATTTGCCACCCAGCCGCTTGGCCACGGCCTTTTTCACCATGTTGGAGCAGGTGACGGCGGCGTGGAGCTGGGAGTCCACGCACTGGCACCGCACGGGAAAGGTCCCGTCCTTGGGGATGAAGTCCTCCCAGGGAAGGGCAGACACGCCGTCGAACAATTCTTCAAAATTCGACGCTTCAAACCGGCCCAGTAGTAAAAGGGCCCGCTCGGCGGTGCGCAGGTTGATGTTGAGCCGGGCCAGGTCGGAAAGGGAGCCCTTGCACAGCACCCGGCCGTCCTCGCCCTTTACCTCCCCAAGCCCCAGCCGCTTGCACTCCTGGGCGGTGACCCCCTCCACGCCGAACAGCGTCGGGAGCACGAAGGTGTATTCGTTCATCTCACACCTCCCGAAGCCGCTTGCCGCAGGCCAGGATGGCGGCCTCGGCCAGCAGCTCCATGGCGTCGATGTAGTAGCCCGGCAGGCCGTGGTAGGCCCGGTAGACGGACAGCTCCGTGCAGCCCAAAATGGCCCCGTCGCACCCCGCGGCGCGGCAGGCTTTGTCAATGGCGGCAAATTTTTCCCGGCTGCCCTGTTCGCCCCGCTTGATCTCGTCGTAGATGATGGAGGTCACCAGGGCCTGAGTCGCTTCATCCGGCACCCAGCTCGCAAGGCCCAGCGCGTCAAATTCTCTCTGGTAGACGCCGGTCTTCACCGTGCCCTCAGTGGCCAGGATGGCCACTTGCCGGCGGCCCAGGGCTTGAGCCTTCTGCACCGCCAGCCGGGGCATGTGGAGAAGGGGAATGGACACCGCCGCTTGGATGTCGGCGGCGAAGTAGTGGGAGGTGTTGCAGGGCACGGCCAGCAGCGTGCAGCCCGCGTTTTCCAGCAGCTTCGCGTCGGCCATCAGCCGCGTTCTTACCTCGTCGTCATGGCCGGAGAGGATGGCCTGGGTGCGGTCGGGCATGGCCGCGTCGCTCAAAATGAGGGCGGGTAGATGCTCTTGATCCCGGGCCGCGTCGGTGCGGTCCAGGATGCGCTGGTAAAAGACCTGGGTGGCCTGGGGGCCCATGCCCCCCAACACCCCGAGACGTTGCTCCATTTCCATCACCCCGTCACCCGCTTGACGGTGGACACGCCGTGGATCTGGCCCAGCTTGTTGATGACCTGCTGGAGCTCGTTTTTGTCCTTGACCTCCACTTCCACGGTGACCAGGGCCGCGCCCTCCTCGGTGGCCCGGGCGGAGAGGGTACACACCCGCACCTTCAGACTGGATAGTACCGTCGCTACATCCAGGGCCAACCCGTCCCGGTCCGGGGCGGAGAGCTCCAGGGCGGTGCGGTAGCCCTCTAAATCTCCCTCTACCCAGCTCACGTTCACCCACCGGCCCGCCTGGTGGGCGTCGGTGTGGTCGAATTGGGCGTTGGGGCAGTCGGCCCGGTGGACGCTCACGCCGTAGCCCCGGGTGATAAAGCCGATGACCGGGTCGCCGGGGACGGGGGTACAGCACTTGGCGAACTTCACCATGCAGTTGCCCAGGCCCTCCACCACGATGCCGCTCTCGGTGTGCTTGGGCGCTTTTTGCTGGGTGTGGACGGCTCCCATGCCCGGGTAGATCACGTCGGGGCCGTCGGGCCCGGCCTTGACCTCCTGGGCCTTGGCGATGCGGGCGAGCTCGTCCTTGATGCGGGCCACGGCCTTGACGGCGGTAGTGCCGCCGTAGCCGATGGAGGCGCACAGGTCGTCAAAGGACCCCTGGCCCACCTTCTTCAAGATGGCGGGGAGGTTCTCCGAGGCGGTGACCTGGCTGAGGGTGATGCCCATGTGCCGGAGCTCTCCCTCCAGCATCACCTTACCGCTGGCGATGTTCTCCTCGCGCCGCTCTTTTTTGAACCACTGGCGAATTTTGTTTCTGGCCTCGTTGGACTTGCACAGCTTGATCCAGTCCCGGCTGGGGCCGTGGGCGTTTTTGGCGGTGATGATCTCCACGATGTCGCCGTTTTTCAGCTGGGTGTCCAGCGGCACGATGCGGCCGTTGATCTTGGCCCCGGTCATGCGGTTGCCCACGGCGGAGTGGATGGCGTAGGCGAAGTCGATGGGGCAGGCCCCGGCGGGCAGGCTCTTCACGTCGCCCTGGGGGGTGAAGACAAAGACCTCGTCGGCAAAGAGGTCCACCTTCAAGCTGCGGACGAACTCCTCGGCGTCGGTGTCCTGCTGGCTCTCTAAGAGCTTGCGGACCCATTCGTAGGTCTCCTCGCTACCCAACGAGCCGCCTAACCCCTGCTTATACTTCCAGTGGGCGGCGATGCCGTATTCGGCGGTCTGGTGCATGGCCTGGGTGCGGATCTGCACCTCGAAGGGGATGCCCTCCCGGCCGATGACGGTGGTGTGCAAAGACTGGTAGCCGTTGGGCTTGGGGGTGGAGATATAGTCCTTGAACCGGCCCAGCACGGGGTTGAACATGTCGTGGACGCAGCCCAGGACGTTGTAGCACATGGGGATATCGTCCACGATGACCCGGAAGGCGTAGAGGTCGAAAATTTCGCTGATGGTCTTATTTTGGGTGTACATCTTGCGGTAGATGGAGTAGATGTGCTTTACCCGGCCATAGACCTTGCAGGTGATGCCTTCGCTGGCCAGTCTCTGCTCCACCTTGCTCTGCACGCCGTGCATGAACTCCTCGTGGACCGAGCTCTGGGCAGCCAGCTCCTGGGCGATCTCCTCGTAGCCCACCGGGTCCAGGTATTGCAGCGACAGGTCCTCCAGCTCCCACTTCACCTTCTGCATACCAAGGCGGTGGGCGATGGGGGCGTAAATTTCCATGGTCTCCAGGGACTTTTCCCGCTGTTTTTTGGTGGACTGGTACTCCAGGGTACGCATATTGTGGAGCCGGTCGCAGATCTTGATGAGGATGACCCGGATGTCCTTGCTCATGGCCATGAGCATTTTCCGCAGGTTCTCCATCTGCTCTTCTTCCTTAGTGACGTACTGCATCCGGGTGAGCTTGGTGACCCCCTCCACGATGTCGGCCACCGTGGCTCCAAAGAGCTTGGCGATGTCCTCGTGGGTGGAGCCGGTGTCCTCGATGCAGTCGTGCAAAAGGGCGGCCAGGATGGAGTCCATGTCCATGCCAAGCTCGGCCACAATGGCGGCCACGTGGAGGGGATGGATGATATAGGGCTCGCCGGATTTTCTCTTCTGTCCGGCGTGCTGGGCGTCGGCGTAGCGAAAGGCCTGCTCCATACGCTCCAGGTCGGCGGCGGGGCTATAGGAGCGCACCCGCTCTACTAGCTGTTCATATTGCTCCAAAACAGGGTCCATCCGTCCTCAACCTCCCTTCGCGAAGCCGTGCAGGCGTATCAAGATCGGGCTCTGGTCCAGGTCCACCTTGGGCCCCCGGGGCCGCACGATGACGCTGACTCGGTCCTCCTGGGCGGATAGATCGATCAGGCCCCTCTCATAAAAGACCTCCAGCCCCACCACCGCCCGGCAAAGAGCCAGGTCGCCGGCGATGTCCGCCACCGGGGCCAGGGTCACCGGCGAGAGCTGGCTGACCCGCCGCCACAGGGCCTCGAACTGGCGGCGGCTGGGGATGAGGGCCAGGGCCTCCCCCGGGGTCAGGGTCTCTCCGTCGTGGAACTTGCGGCACAGCTCCTCCTGGCCCGGGGCCCGGCGGGCGTCCTGGAGCACCAGTTGGACGCTGCGCTTGCCGCGAAAATCGTTAATCTGGGGGGTAAAGGCCACATCGGCCACGTCGTCGTCGTGCAGGTCCCAGCTATCCTTGGGACAGGAAAAATAGATGCCCTGGAGCCGCTGAGAGGCGCTCTTGACCCGCAGGCGCAGGTGCTTGCCGTCCACCCCCACCCGGGCCAGGTCGCACACCCCAGCCCCGGTCAGGCAGAACACGGGCTTTGGATTGCCGCAGCCGTAGGGCTCCAACCGCTCCAGCGCCTCCACCTCGTGGACGTTCAGCAGCTTGGGGTCGTCCAGGGCCACGTCCACGTGGAGCCTAGAGACGGCGTGGTGGGTGCGGTTCAGCTCCGCCCACATACAAAGGCGCTGCTTCAGCACGGGGATGTTTTGCTCCTTCACGGTGAAGCCCGCCGCCATGGTGTGGCCCCCAAAGCCGTCCAGCAGCTCGGCGGCGCTTTGCAGGGCCTCGAAGACGGACAGGTCGTCCACCCCGCGGCACGAGCCCTTGCCCATGCCGTCTTGGAGGGAGATCATAAAGGTGGGCTTGTGGAACTGGTCGGCCAGGCGTGAGGCCACGATGCCCACCACGCCCTGGTGCCAGCCCTCGGCGTGGAGGACGATGGCCGCGTCCTCCATGGCCTCGGCCCGGACCCGCTCCACGCAGCTCTCAAAGATCTCACCCTCCAGGGCTTGACGCTGGCGGTTGAGCTCGCATAGCTGCTGGGCCAAGGGCAGAGCGGCGGTGAAGGTGGGGCTCAGCAGCAGCTCCACGGCGATCTCGGTGACCCCGAGCCGTCCGGCGGCGTTGAGCCGGGGAGCCAGGCCGTAGCCCAGGGTGACGGCGGTGACGGTCTCGGCGGCCCCGGCGGCGTCCAAAAGGGCCTGGATGCCGGGGTTGTCGCCGTCGTTGAGCCGCTCCAGCCCGGCGTGGACCATGGCCCGGTTCTCGTCCAAAAGGGGCATCACGTCGGCCACGGTACCCAAGGCGGCCAGGGACACGTACTGTTCGTAGGGGCAGCCCATAGCCATAGCCAGCTTCAAAGCCACGCCCACCCCGGCCAGGCCCTTGAAGGGGTAGGGACAATCGCTCCGGTGGGGGTCCACCACCGCCACGGCGGCGGGCAAAATTTCCTTGCAGGCGTGGTGGTCGGTAATGATGACCTCCATGCCAAGGGCCCGGGCGTACTCCACCTCGTCCACGGCGGTGATGCCGCAGTCCACGGTGACCACCACCTGGGCCCCCTGGGCCTTCAGCGCGTCCAGGCCCCGGCAGTTGAGGCCGTAGCCGTCCTCCAAGCGCCGGGGAATGTACCAAAGGACCTTGCCTCCCCGGCGGCGAAAAAAGTCGAATAACAGACACGTGGCGGTGACACCGTCCACGTCGTAGTCGCCGTAGACGGCGATGGTCTCGCCCTGGGCCAGGGCCCGCTCTAGCCGCGCCACCGCCTCGGCCATGCCCGCCAGGAGCATGGGGTCATGGAGCAGTCCAGCGTCGGTGCGCAAAAATTCCCGGGCCTGGGCCTCGCTCGTAATGCCACGGGCCGCCAGCACCCGGCCCACCAGCGCCGGTACCCCCGGCACGGGTATGGCCGGGGCCGCCGGGACCTCCCAGCTTTCGTATCTCATAGCTTCCCCCACAGGCGACGGCCGATCCGCCGCCCCATTTCAAAATTTTATTTATTGTATCATTATATAGGCCTAATTGCAAGGGGAATACATTTCCTGGGCCCCTGGGGACTTTCAGCTGAAATTCAGCCCACGTTCAAAAAACTCTTTGTATTTCGTCACACTTTTGACACAAATTAAGTGTATTGTGTGCAATAGAAACCACAAAGGAGGTACCCTTTATGTATATCGACGACCACGAGGAAAACATCCTGGACGACCCCAGCCTGCAGCCTCAGGCCACTCCGGAGGCAGAGGCTCCCGAGGAGGAGTCCCCCGCTCAGGAGGCTCCCGCGCCTGCGCCCTACACAGTCCAGGCGGAGGTCCCGGCAGCCCCAGTGAAGCCCCGCAAAAAGCGGATGTGGCCCAAGGTGGTGGCGGCGGCGCTGGCCTGCGCGCTGATCGGCGGGCTGTCCGGCTTCGGCGGATCCATGCTGGGCCGTCAGGTGGGCCAGGCCGTGTCCGGCAACCGGCCCGGCACCGTCATCTACGAGGGCGCGGGCACCCCGGTGACCGTCAGCCTGGCCAAGGGCGAGGGCCGGGTGCTCTCGGCGGCAGAGGTCTACGCCAGCAACGTCAACTCCGTGGTGGGCATCACCACCCAGATCACCACCAACGTCTGGGGCCAAAAGGTGTCCGCCCCGGCGGCGGGCTCGGGCTTCGTGCTCACCCAGGACGGCTATATCGTCACCAACTACCACGTCATTGAAAACGCCACCTCCATTAAGGTCCAGTTCAAAAACGGCGACACCTTTGACGCCCGGGTGGTGGGCGCGGAGGAGGAGAACGACGTGGCGGTGCTGAAGATCGACGCCACCGGCCTCACCCCCGTGCGCCTGGGCTCGTCCAGCGACCTGGTGGTGGGTGAGAGCGTCGTCGCCATCGGCAATCCCCTGGGCGAGATGACCTACTCCATGACCGGCGGACTGGTGTCCGCGCTGGACAAGGCCCTGACCATGACCGACGGCACCGTCATCAACGTCCTGCAGACCGACGCCGCCATCAACTCGGGCAACTCCGGCGGGCCGCTCTTTAACATGTACGGCCAGGTCATCGGCATCACCAACGCCAAGTACTCCAACAACGGCTCCACCCAGGCCGCCATCGAGGGCATCTCCTTCGCCATCCCCATCGACGACGTGAAGGACATCCTCAAGGACCTGATGGAGCACGGCTACGTCACCGGCAAGCCCTTGGTGGGGGTCACCCTGTCCACCACCAACGCCGCCGAGGCCGCCAAGTACGGCCGCTCCGGCGGGGCTTACGTCCAAAGCGTGGTCCCCGGCGGCGCGGCGGACAAGGCCGGTCTCAAGCGCGGCGACATCATTACCGCCGTGGACGGCGAGGACATTGACGGCCACGCCGCCTTTATCGAGATCAAGAACAGCCACAAGGCCGGGGACACCGTCACCCTTACCGTGGACCGGGAGGCCCGGATGCTGACCCTGGAGCTGACCTTTGACGAGCAAAAGCCCGACGACCCCCTGGGCCAGGCGGTCCCCGACAGCTCGTGGAACGACAGCCAGGGCGGCGGCTACGACTATGATTACGATTACGATTACGACTATGACTATGACTACGACGACTACTTTAACGACCGGGGCCACAACCCCTTTAGCTGGTTTGGGTGGTAAATATTTCTTTGTTCCCCATTGCTTTTTTCGGTGAAAGCGTGTAAAATAAGGGTAACTTAGGGCAAGGAGGTATCTCCCCATGAAAAACGTCATGAAGATCCTGGCCGCCGTGCTGGCCACCGCCGCCGCCATCTGCGCCGTGATCGTCTTCTGGGAAAATATCACCCAGGGCGTTGGCAGCGTAGCCAACAAGGTCCGCTCCCGCCGCCAGTACGCCGAGGGCTGCTGCTGCGACGACGAGGATTACACGGACTGGGATGAATAAAGAAGCGCGAAGGTAGGCGCGCCAGGGGCGTTGGAGCGGCGACAGGCCAAAAACAGGCGAACGCCGTAGGCGTGAGCGGCATTTTGGCCGCGCAGCCGCGAAACGACCCCGACCAGCGCGCCCAACCTGAGCGTGACAGCCTTAGCATAAAAAACACCCCGGAGCTTGTGCTCCGGGGTGTTTTTTATGCTGTCAGGTCAGTTGGGCTCACCCTCTAAAAAGTACGTCGCCTCCATATCGGCCACGCTGAGAGCAAAGGCCAGCGGGTACTGCTCCAGGGCCTTGCCCACCAGGCCCTTGTCCTCCGCGCCGGAGAAGCCCATGTGCCAGCGGATGGCCATGGCCTCCTCCCGGGTCAGGCGCATGAAGCCCGAGGCGATGTAGACGCTCTTTTCCCCGTGGCCGTAGGGGAGGGGGTCCTCATAGAAGAAGGTGGGCACCTTTTCCCACTGCCCGGTGGCGTCGTTTTTCACGTTCCGGGTCCCCGCCTTGTAGCAGCCGATCTTGCAAAGGTCGTGCAAAAGGGCCACGATGGCGACAGTCTCGGGGCTGACCTCCAGCCCGTAGAGCTCCGCCACCCGGGGCCGCTCCAGATAGTCCTTCAGGCAGTCGTAGACGTTCACCGAGTGCTCGCACAGACCGCCGGGGTAGGAGCCGTGGAACTTGGCCGAGGCCGGGGCGGTAAAGAAGTCGGACTTGTTCATCAGGTAGTCCAGCAGGGCGTCCGCCCCCTCCCGGGTGATGTTCTCCCGGAAGATGTCGATAAATTCCTCTCTCATGTCGGGCATTGGCTTATCCCTCCTTGAACTTCTGGCTCTCCATCACCGCCAGCTCGTCGCAGCGGTTGTTGAACTCGTTTTCCGCGTGGCCCTTGACCCAGTGGCAGGTGACGGCGTGGGCCTCGCACAGCTCCAACAGCCGCTGCCAGAGGTCCGGGTTCAGCGCCGGCTTTTTGTCCGGCTTGCGCCAGCCCTTGGCCTGCCAGGACTTGGCCCAGCCCAGGGTCAAAGCGTCGATGATGTACTTGCTGTCGGACCAGAGCTCCACGGCGCAGGGCTCCTTGAGCTGCTCCAGGGCCCGGATAACGGCGGTGAGCTCCATGCGGTTGTTGGTGGTCTGGGCCTCGCCGCCGGAGAGCTCCTTTTTGTGCCTTCCGTACATGAGGATGGCCCCCCAGCCGCCGGGGCCGGGGTTGCCGCTGCACGCGCCGTCGGTGTAGATGGTGACTGTTTTCACGCTCAGATGATGTTGTTGTAGGCGCTGATCATGTCGCTGAGGGCCTCATCCACGGCGTCCAGGGCCTCGCCGTAGTCCACGCCCTCCTGCATGGCCTGGACCAGGGCCCCCACCTTGACGTAGAGGCCGTCCACCTTGTTGGCGTAGAGCTTCTTGGCGCTGTCGGCGGTCTTGCCGCTGAAGACCTTGGCCGCCTCGGTCTCGTCGGCCAGGGCGGCGGTAAGGGCCTGGTAGGCGGCGTCCAACTCCCCAGCCGCGGGGGCCAGAGCGGTCAGGTCGATGGCCGGCAGCACAAATCCCTCCGCCTCGGGCTGGTCGTCCAGGGAGGCGGCGATCTGGTCCCAGATCTCGTCTTGGAGGTCCCGGGCGGCGTTCATGTACAACTGGCTCTGGTAGAGGATGGTCTGGCCGCTCTCCTGGAGCTGCTTGAGGTTCTCCGCGTCGGTCTCGTCATCCAGGGCGCTGAGGGCGGAGAGGAACTCAGAGTAGTGGGCGTCGTAGGTCTCCAAGGCGGCCCACAGCTCGGCGTGGAGCTCCGGGGCCCGGGCCATGTCGTCGTCCACATAGTCGTCAAAGCGCATATAGCTGCCCAGGTGATCCAGCGCGTCCATGACCTTCTCCACGCTGTCGCCCAGGGCCAGCACCGCCGCGTCCGCGTCGGGGTAGGCGGGCTCGTCCGAGGCGTAGTCCAGGGCCTTCTGGGCGGTGTAGGACATGCCGGTGTAGAACTGCACCGCGTCCTTGATGGCGGCGTAGTCCCCGCCGTCCATCAGTGCGAACTCGGGCTGGTAGGCCACGTTGGAGAAGTAGACGTTCAAGACCTCCTCCATCGCGGCCATCTCGTCGGCCAGGTCGATGTAGGCGTTATATTTGCTGTAATCGGTGGGCGCGTCGCTGGCCGCGGGGGAGGGGCTGGGCTCGCCCTGGGGGCCGCTCTGGGGCTTACTTGAGGCGCAGCCCGCCAGCAGCAGACACACGCACAAAGCGGCGCACAGCGCCTTGGTCCAGATCTTCATGGAAAATTCCTCTTTTTTTGGGATGATTTACGCCTGGGGCTCGTCGTCGGCGGCGGCGTCGTCCTCCGTGGGCTCCTCGGGGGCGGCCACCTCCTCCATCTCGGTCTCGGGGATGACCACTTCCTCTTCGTTGTCCCGCTCGGCCAGGGCCAGGGAGATGACCTGGTCGCCCTCTTCCTTGAAGCGCATGACGATGACTCCCTGGGTGGAGCGGCCCGCCTGGCGCACCGCGTCCACGTGGGTGCGGATGAGGATGCCTGCCTGGGTCACCAGCAGCAGGTCCTCGCTGCCGTCCACCACCTTGATGCCCACCACGGGGCCGGTCTTCTCGGTGACCAGGTAGTTGCGGATGCCGGAGCCGCCGCGTCTCGTGATGCGGTAGTCCTCCACGCTGGTACGCTTGCCGTAGCCCTTTTCGGTGATGGACAGCACGCACTTGCCCGCGGTGGCCCGGGCCGCGCCGACCACGTAGTCGCCCTCCTTGAGCCGGATGCCCCGCACGCCCACGGCGTCCCGGCCCACGGCCCGGACATCGGTCTCGTGGAAGCACACCGCCTGGCCCAGGTGGGTGGCGATGAGGATGTTCTGGTCGCCGTCGGTCTCCCGCACAGAGATGAGGCTGTCGCCCTCGCCCATGCGAAGGGCCCGGATGCCGTTGTTGCGAAGGTTCTTTAAGCGGTTTGCCTCCATGCGCTTGACCACGCCCAGCTTGGTGACCATCACCAGATACCGTCCGTCGTCGGCGATGGAGGAGGTGTGGATCATGGTCTGGATGCGCTCGTCCTGCTCCACCTGGAGGACGTTGACGATGTTGGTGCCCTTGGCGGCCTTGCCGCTCTCGGGGATCTGGTAGCCCTTCTTGCGGTAGACCTTGCCGGTGTCGGTGAAGAAGAGGATATAGTCGTGGGTGGAGGCGGTGAAGAGGTCCACCACGTAGTCCTCGTCCCGGGTGGTGATGCCCTTCTTGCCCATGCCGCCCTTACTCTGGGCGGCGTATTCGCTCACCGGCGTGCGCTTGATGTAGCCGTTTTTGGTCAGGGTGAAGACGCACTGCTCCTCTTCAATGAGGTCCTCGATGTCGATGTCGTTTTCAGCGAAGCCGATCTCGGTGCGGCGGTCGTCGCCGTACTTGTCCCGGATCTCGATGAGCTCGTCCTTCAAAACGCCCTTGAGCATCTCCTCGCTCTCTAAGAGGGCAGTGTAGTACTTGATCCTCTCCTGGAGCTCGTCGTACTCGTTTTGGAGCTTCTCCCGGTTCAGGCCCTGGAGGGCGATCAGGCGCATATCGCAGATGGCCTGGGCCTGCACGTCGTCCAACGAGAAGCGCTCCATTAGGTTCTCCTTGGCGTTGTCGTAGGAGGAGCGGATGATCTTGATGACCTCGTCGATGTTGTCCTGGGCGATGAGCAGGCCCTCCAAAATGTGGGCCCGCTCCTGGGCTTTGCGGCGGTCGAAGATGGTCCTGCGGCGGATGATCTCCTCTTGGTAGGCGATGTATTCGTCCAGCATCTGCCGCAGGGTGAGCACCTTGGGCTGGCGCTGGTTGTCCACCAGGGCCAGCATGACGATGGCGAAGGTGGATTGCATGGCGGTCTGGGCGAAGAGGCGGTTCAGCACCACCTGGGGATTGGCGTCCTTTTTGAGCTCGATGACGATGCGCATGCCGTCCCGGTCGGTCTCGTCCCGAAGGCCGGAGATGCCCTCCAGCCGCTTTTCGTGGACCTGGTCGGCGATGTTTTTGATGAGCATGGCCTTGTTGGTCTGGTAGGGCAGCTCGGTGACCACGATGCGGGTGCGGCCCTGGCCGAACTCCTCAAACTCCGTCCGGGCCCGGACCTGGATGTGGCCCCGGCCGGTGGCGTAGGCGGCCCGGATGCCGCTGCGGCCCAGGATGATGCCCTTTGTGGGGAAGTCCGGGCCCTTGATGTGCTCCATCAGGTCGTCCAAGGTGGCCTCGGGGTTATCCAGCACGCACAGGCACCCATCGATGACCTCGGTGAGGTTGTGGGGCGGGATGTTGGTGGTCATGCCCACGGCGATGCCGGAGGAGCCGTTGACCAGCAGGTTGGGGAAGCGGGAGGGCACCACCCGGGGCTCCTTGCGGGACTCGTCGAAGTTGGGGTCCCAGTCCACCGTCTCCTTGTCGATGTCCCGCATCATCTCGTTGGCCATCTTGGCCATGCGGGCCTCGGTGTAACGGTAGGCGGCGGGGGGATCGCCGTCGATGGAGCCAAAGTTGCCGTGGCCGTCCACCAGGGGATAGCGCAGGGAGAAGTCCTGGGCCAGGCGGACCATGGCGTCGTAGACCGACGCGTCGCCGTGGGGGTGGTACCGGCCCAGCACGTTACCCACCGCGGTGGCCGACTTCTTGAAGGGCTTGTCCGAGGTCAGGCCGTCCTCGTACATGGCGTAGAGGATGCGCCGGTGGACGGGCTTCAAGCCGTCGCGCACGTCGGGCAGGGCCCGGCTGATGATGACGCTCATGGCGTACTCGATGAAGGAGGTCTCCATCTCCTCCCTCAGGTCCACCGGCTTGATGATCTGGTCGGCGTAGGAAATATCAGGGCTCTTATCCTTGTGTGCCATTGCAACGCACCTGCTTTCTTAACACAATTTCGCTCCAGCCGGAATGGCGTCGTCCACCATGATGAGGTTCAGCTTTTCCTCGCCGTCCACGCTGTGGACCGCCGAAAGGAGCATGCCGCAGCTGTCCAGGCCCATCATCTTCCGCGGGGGCAGGTTGACGATGGCCACCAGGGTCTTGCCGATGAGGTCCTGGGGCTCATACCACTTGTGGATGCCGGACAAAATTTGCCGGGTCGTCCCCGTGCCGTCGTCCAGGGTGAAGCGCAGCAGCTTGTCCGACTTCTTCACCGCCTCGCACTCCAGCACCTTTACCGCCCGGAAATCGCTCTTGCAGAAGGTGTCGAAGTCCACGTTTTCGGTGGCGTAGGGCTCGATGTCCACCCCGCCCGGGGCGGCGTTTTGCTTTTGCAGCTCCTCCAGCTCGGCAAGGGCCTTGTCCAGGTCGATGCGGGGGAAGAGGTTTTCTCCCCGGTTCACCGTGACGGTGGAGCTTAACGCCCCCCACTGGTCGGCGCTGTCCCAGGTGGAGCAGCCCTCGCAGGCCCCGATCTGCCGCAGGACCTCCGCGGCGGAATCGGGCATAAAGGGGGTGAGCAAAATGGCGGAGATACGAAGGCTCTCCAGCAGGTTATACATCACCGTGGCCAGCCTGGGACCATTGACCTCCATGTCCTTGGCCAGCACCCAGGGGGCGTTTTCGTCGATATACTTGTTGGCCCGGTCGATGAGGGAGAAGACCGCCGCCAGCGCGTCCTGGAACTGGTAGCGCTCCATAGCCTGCTCGTACTGGTCCCGGAGCCCAGAGCCCAGGGACACCAACTGGCTGTCGGCCTCGGTGGCCTGGCCCTGGCCGGGGAGGGTGCCGCCGAAGTACTTGCCCACCATGCTCACCGTGCGGGAGAGCAAATTGCCCAGGTCGTTGGCCAGGTCCACGTTGATGGTGTTGATGAGGGCCTCGTTAGAAAAGTTGCCGTCGGAGCCGAAGGGGAAGGTCCGCAGCAGGAAGAACCGCAGCGCGTCCACCCCAAACTTTTCTGCTAAGACATAGGGGTCCACCACGTTGCCCTTGGACTTGGACATCTTCCCCCCGTCCAGCAGCAGCCAGCCGTGGCCGTAGACCTTGCGGGGCAGCTCCAGGCCCAGGGACATACAGAAGGCGGGCCAGATGATGGAGTGGAAGCGGACGATCTCCTTGCCCACAAAGTGCACGTCGGCGGGCCAGAACTTGTCGTAGTCGTCGTACTGGTCGTTCATAAAGCCCAGGGCGGTCATATAGTTAAAGAGCGCGTCCACCCACACATAGACCACGTGGCCCGGGTCGAAGTCCACCGGCACGCCCCAGGTGAAGGAGGTCCGGGACACGCACAGGTCCTCCAACCCGGGCTTGATGAAGTTGTTCACCATCTCGTGGACCCGGCTGCGGGGCTCCAAGAAGTCGGTGTTTTCCAGCAAGTCTTGGATGCGGTCGGCGTATTTGCTCAGGCGGAAGAAATAGGCCTCCTCCTGGGCGTCCTGGACCTCCCGGCCACAGTCGGGGCACTTGCCGTCCTTGAGCTGGCTCTCGGTCCAAAAGCTCTCGCAGGGCTTGCAGTATTTGCCGCTGTAGGTGCCCTTGTAGATGTCGCCGTTGTCATACATGGCCTTGAAGATCTTTTGGATGGCGGCGACGTGATAATCGTCGGTGGTGCGGATGAAGCGGTCGTTAGAGATGTTCATCAGCTTCCACAGGTCCAAAACGCCCTTTTTTCCCTGGACAATATTATCCACGTAGGCCTGGGGAGAGACATTGGCCTCCTTGGCCTTGTCCTCGATCTTCTGGCCGTGCTCGTCGGTGCCGGTGAGGAACATGACCTCACAGCCCGTGAGCCGCTTATACCGGGCCATAGCGTCGGTGGCCACGGTGCAGTAGGTGTGGCCGATGTGGAGCTTGTCGGAGGGGTAGTAGATGGGGGTGGTGATATAAAAGGGCTTTTTACTCATGGTCGGTCACCTCATTTTCAGCGTCCTCGGTCTCGGGCGGGGTCCACCGCGCCAGGGCGGCGGGGGTGTCCGCCCTCGTCAGCAAACACTTCGTCTGGGCCGTCAGGTAGAGCATATAGCCAAGGGTCACCAGGCTCTGAATGGTATCCCCAGCCTCCATCGCGTCCACCAGGGCTACCCCCAGGGCGGTAAGGCCCACGCCGCCCAGCCACAGCGTGAAGAGGGGCATAGGCTTTTCAAAGGAGAAGGCGGCGGTGGTGGCGCAGAAGACCACGGCGCACAGCCCGCCCAAAAAGGCGAAGAGGTAGCCCATAATTGCAGGCTCGGTGGCCCGGGCTTGGTAGGTGGCGATGAGCCACACGCAGCCGGCGTAGGCCGGTAGCAGCAGCGGCCAGGCGAAGCGGCCCGCGGCCTCCTCACGCTGGGCGTTGACCCAGCCCACCATGGCCGTCCCCACGCCGCCAAAAAGCATGGCCACGCTCATGGCGTTCTGGCTGAGGGGGGGCTCCAGCCCCCGGGACCAGTCCAGCAGTCCCACCACGCCGCCGGCCACCATCAGCGCCCCGGAGAGGACGTAGAGGACCAAAAGGCTCTTGTGGGGCAGAGAAAAGGCGTCCAGATAGCTCTCAAAAACTCGACCCTTGGCCGCCCAGCGGCCCAGAGCAAAAAAGCCTACCGCCGCCAGGGCGGTCAGTGCCAGCAGAAGGTAGGTGGACGGGTGGCCCGGGGTGAGCAGTCCGCCCTCCTCCCAGGCGGCCTGGCGCTGCCACAGCCGGCAGGCCATGGAGCCCAGCAGCGTCACCGCCAAAAGAGCGGCAAAGGCCCAGCGTTTTTTCATCCCTGCGCCTCCTCTTGCTCTTTCCTCCAGGCAAGATAATCGTCGTAGTCCATTCTCTTGTCGATGAAGGTGCCGTCGGGCAGGAACTCAAAGATGCGGTTGGCCACGGTGGACACCATCTGGTGGTCGTGGGTGGCGAAGAGCACGTTGCAGCCCACGGCCTCCAGGCCGTTGTTGACCGCGGCGATGGACTCCAGGTCCAGGTGGTTGGTGGGCTGGTCCAGCAGCAGCACGTTGGCCCCGGAGAGCATCATCCGAGAGAGCATACACCGGACCTTCTCGCCGCCGGAAAGGACCTTCACGGCCTTGAAGATGTCGTCCCCGGAGAAGAGCATCCGGCCCAGAAAGCCCCGGAGATAGCTCTCGTGCTTGTCCTCGGAAAACTGGCGCAGCCAGTCCAAAATGCTGTCGTCGCAGTCCTTGAAGAAGGCGGTGTTGTCCTTGGGGAAGTAGGAAAAGGTGGCGGTCTGGCCCCACTTCACGCTGCCCTCGTCGGGCTCCAGCTCGCCCACCAAAATTTTGAACAGCGCCGTCTGGGCGTTCTCGTTCTCGCCCACGAAGGCGATCTTGTCGTTTTTGTTCACCACGAAGCTGACCTTGTCCAGCACCTTCACGCCGTCGATGGTCTTGGACACGTCGGTGACGAAGAGGATGTCCTTGCCCACCTCCCGGTCAGGGGAGAAGCCCACCCAGGGATAGCGGCGGCTGGAGGCCGGGATCTCGTCCATGGTCAGCTTCTCCAGCAGCTTTCTGCGAGAGGTGGCCTGCTTGGATTTGCTCTTATTGGCGGCGAAGCGGGAGATGAACTCCTTGAGCTCGGCGGCCTTCTCCTCGTTCTTCTTGGCCTGGTTCTTCATCAGGTTCTGCATGAGCTGGGACGCGTCGTACCAGAAGTCGTAGTTGCCCACGTACATCTTGATCTTGCCGTAGTCGATGTCCACGATGTGGGTACACACGGTGTTGAGGAAGTGCCGGTCATGGCTGACCACGATCACAGTGCCCTCGAAGTCCAGCAAAAAGTCCTCCAGCCAGTTGATGGCGTTGATGTCCAGGTTGTTCGTCGGCTCGTCCAGCAGCAAAATGTCCGGCGCGCCGAAAAGGGCCTGGGCCAGCAACACCTTCACCTTCAGCCGGGGGTCCAGGCTGGCCATCTCGGTCTCGTGGAACTGGGTCCCTACGCCAAGGCCCTGGAGAATGCGCGACGCGTCCGATTCAGCCTCGTAGCCCCCCAGCTCGGCGTATTCGGCCTGGAGGTCGGCGGCCCGAAGGCCGTCTTCGTCGGTGAAGTCCTCCTTTTCGTAGAGGGCGTTCATCTCCTTGCCGATATCGTAGAGGTGCCGGTTGCCCATGATGACCGTGTCCATCACGCTAAAAGCGTCAAAGGCGTTCTGGTCCTGGCGCAGGATGGACATGCGGACCTTGGGATCCACGCTGACGCTGCCCGAGGTGGGCTCCAGCTCTCCCTCCAAAATTTTCAGGAAGGTGGACTTGCCCGCGCCGTTGGCGCCGATGATGCCGTAGCAGTTGCCCTGGACGAACTGCAGCTCCACGTTTTTGAACAGGTAGGACCCTCCGTACTGGAGGGACAGGTCGGAAACAGTGATCATAGCCAAACTCCTTGAAATACATAAATATCCACATTAGAGCTTATTATACTACAACTATAAAAAGAATACAAGGGAGTTGAGGAAAAAATGGCCACAAAAAAAGAGACAGCGCAAGGCTTTGCGCTGTCTCTTTCGTCATGCCTGACTGCCGCTCTGGCCGCCTCCTTGACCGCCGCCTCTGCGTCTGCGGCGGTGGTTGCGGCTCTGGCCGCCGCCCTGGCCCTGAGCCTTTTGTCCGCCCTCGGCCTTGGGCTGGGCGGGCTTGGCCTGGCCCTGACCGCCGCCGCGGCGGCTTCTGTTCGTGCCGGGATGGCTGGGCTTGCGGGTGGGGGTGCGCTTGGGCTGCTCGGCCAGCAGGGCCTCCAGCTTCTCGGCCAGACCGCCCTTGGGCTCGCTGGAGAGCTTGCGCTCGGCCTCGGGGGGGATATACCGGAGCTTCTCCAGCTCCTCCTTGGGCGGGGCCACGTAGTCCTCGGGCCGCTTGCCCTTGCCCGAGCGGATGACCCGGATCTCCTGGTTATAGTAGGTCTTGGGCTGCTCCTCGCCGCCCTCGATGCGGACCTTCACCTTCTCGCGCAGAAAGTTCACGTCGCTGACGGTGCCGGGGCCGTCGGGGGTCTCCACAAAGGATTCCTTCTTGGGACAGCGCTTCACCGCGTCCTCATAGGCCCCCTGCTCGTACTTGAGGCAGCACATCAGCCGCCCGCAGGAGCCGGAAATTTTCGTGGGGTTCAGCGACAAGGACTGGGTCTTGGCCATCTTGATGCTGACGGGCTGGAACTTGTCCAAAAACCGGCAGCAGCAGTAGGGCTGGCCGCAGATGCCAATGCCGCCCAGCATCTTGGTCTCATCCCGTACGCCGATCTGCCTGAGTTCGATTCGGGCGTGAAAGACCGAGGCCAGCTCCTTGACAAGCTCCCTGAAATCCACCCGGTTCTCGGCGGTGAAGTAGAACAGGATCTTGCCACCGTCGGCGGAGATGTCGGCCTTGACCACGCTCATCTCCAGCCCACGCTGGGCCACCATCTCCTTGCACTTGGCCAGGGCCTGGCGCTCCTTTTTGCGCTCCTCCTCGCTCTTGACCCGGCTCTTGGGAGGCTGGGGCTTGGGCTTGTCCGCGTCGGTGGCCAGGCGCAGCACAGGCCGCAGGGGAGACAGCAGCGCGGTCTCGTCCACCTCATGGTTGCCCTGGGTACACACGGCGTACTCCGGTCCCTTGGGGGTGGAGACGATAACGCCCTGGCCCGGGGCCACCTCCAGCTCGCCGGGGTTGAAGGAGTACTCCTTGCCTCCGGGCTTAAAGCGGGCATTGATCACCGTTGTCATACTAAAAACACCTCTTTTATACTAAGGGCCTGAGTTTTATTAGGACTGGGCCTTTTACTAAGCTTGGGCCCAGAGCCGGCCCCACAGCACCCCCAGATTTCCGCTGGGGGCGGCGGCCAAAAGCTCCTCCAAGCACCGCGCCAGCGCCACCGCCTTGGCGGTGGTCTTCGGCGTGCGGTAGGTCAAAAGGGCCCTTCGGGTCTCCTGCCACAGGGGGATGACCTCTTCCCGCTTGGCCTTTTCCCAGGCCACGCACCAGCTCACCCTCCGCCAGGGGTCGTCCCCCAGCAGCAGCCCCGCCAGCTCCCCGGCCTTGCGCTCCAGCTCCGGGTCGGTCTGGCCCTGGGCCAGGATGTTCACCTGCTGGCACCGGGAGCGGATGGTGGGCAGCAGCGCCGAGGGATTGGGGGACAGGAGCAAAAACACGGCGTAGGCCGGGCCCTCCTCCAGCACCTTCAAAAAAGCGTTCTGGGCCTCGTCGTTCATCTGCCAGGCCCGGCGGAGGAGATAGACCTTTCGCGGGGCCTCGTTGGGCCGGACGTAGGCCTCGGCGCGAATTTTCCGGACCTGCTCCACGGTGAACTGGGTCTTGTCCGGCAGCTTTTCCACGATCTGGAGGTCGGGGTGGACCAGCTTGTCCACCTTCCGGCAGGACTTACACGCCCCGCAGGGCCGCTCCTCGCCGGGCCCTTCGCATAAGAGGGCGGCGGCTAAAGCCAGGGCGGGGGCTTCCAGGGCCTGGTCGTCGGCGCCGGTGAAGAGGTAGGCGTTGACCAGCCGTCCCGCTTGCACCTGCCCGGCCAGGGCGGGCGGCAGCGTAAACATGCTCATACCCGCTCGAAGTGCTCGATGTCCACCACGAAGATGGTGGCCCCGCCCACGGTGACCTCCATGGGGGCGGCGGGGTAGTATTCATAGCCGATGTCCAAGCCCGAGGGCACGCTCTGCCGCCGGGCGTGGGACTGGGCCTTGATCACGTCCACCGCGTCCTGGAGCCGGGCCTCGTCCACCCCCACCAGCACCGTCTCGTTCCCCGCGCGCAAAAAGCCGCCGGTGGTGGCCAGACGCGTGGAGGTAAAACCCGCCTGGGTCAGGGCCCGGGTCACAGGCCCCGCGTCCTCCCGGCTGACGATGGCGATGATGAGCTTCATCCTTCTCCCTCCTCCAAGGGGTCGATAAACACTTCCTCGTATACATTATAGCCCAATTCCCGCAAATAGGCCAGACTTTTTTTCGTGATGCGCTCTCCCGGGGCGATGACGGGCACCCCCGGCGGGTAGGGGGCCACCTGCTGCAGGCAGGTCCGGCCCACGCTGTCGCAAAGCGCCGCCAGCGTCCGGGGCCGGGTCAGGGCCTGGGCGGGGGTCAGCACCACCTCCGGGCCCCCGGGCAGGGGCGGCGGGGCCATGGGCGCGTCGAAGACCCCGGGCCAGACGGTGGGGAGCTGTCGAAGTTTGTCGAAAAGCCGCTCCACGTCGGCTTCGGTGTTGGACGGGCTCAGCAAAAAGACCACGTAGTCCCGGTCGGCCATCTCGGGAAAGACGTTTTGCCGCTCCAGCCAGCTCTTGACGGCAAAGCCGTCGGCGGCCAGGGCGTTCACCGCCAGCACAAAGCGCAGCGGGTCATAGTCCCCGCCCTCGGGCTGGGGCAGATGGGGAAACTCCTCCCGGAGGGCCCGGTGGGCCCGGATGGCCCAGTCCATGTTGGCCCGGCCCCGCTTGCTCTCCAAAAAGGCCCGGGCGTAGTCCAGCGAGGCCAGGATGGGAAAGGAGGGCGACGACGTGCCGCACACCGAGGCCGCCCAGCGAAGCTCCCTGGGGGTAAAGGCTGGACCGGCAAACAGCAGCGCCCCCTGGCCGTAGGCCGCCATAGTCTTGTGGGCGGAGGTCACCACCAGGTCCGCCCCCTTGCAGGGCTCGCCTCCGATGAAGGGCAGGTGGGCCCCGTGGGCCGCGTCCACGATGAGCTTGGCCCCGTGGCGGTGGGCGATATCCGCAATGGCGGGGACATCGGACAACACGCCGTAATAGGTGGGCGAGGTAATACAGACGGTTTTAATGGTGTCGTCCAGCTCCAACGCCGCCTCCACCGCCCTGGGGTCCAGCGGATTTACCTGCTGGCGGCAGAGGTAGCTGGGCTCCAGGTCGTAGAGCCCCAGGGCGTTATAGACCGAGCGGTGGCAGCCCCGGTCCACCAAGATCCTCTTGCCGCCCTGGGCGCACAGCAGCACAGCGGCGTGGAGACCCTGGGTGGAGCCGCCGGTCAAAAACTGGCAGCAGTCGAAGCGCCAAAGGTCGGCCCAAAGCCTCTCGGCCTCTTCGATGGCGTCGCCGCCCACGTAGAGGTCGCCGGTGTCGGGCAGCTCGGTCACGTCCAGCGCGGCCACGCTGGCCATGCCCTCCAGCTCCTTCATCCGGCCCTTGTGGCCGGGCATGTGGAAGGGCGCGGAGCCCAGGCGGATGTGGTCCAAAAGAGCGTCTAAAAGGGGTGTGTTCACGTCGACAAGGTCTCCTCTCTGCGGATAAAAGAACCGGGGCTGGGCATCAAGACCCGGCCCCGGTCAGGGTGTCTCTCTCTTATTCCTCGTCCCAGCTCTCACCGGTAGCGCCCTCGCCTTCCTCGTAAACGATGACGGTGCGGCGGTTGGGGTCGGCTCCCACGGAGTGGGTGGAGATGTGGGGGTAGTCCTGGAGCGCGGTGTGGACCACGTGGCGCTCGTAGGCGTTCATGGGCTCCAGGGTGATGGAGCGCTGAAGGCGGATGGCCTTCTCCGCCTGGCGGCGGGCCATCGCGGCCAGGGACTCCTCCCGGCGGGCCCGGTAGCCCTCCGCGTCCAGGTGGACCCGGATGCGCTCGCGGCGGCCCTTGTTGACGGCGTAGCCGGTGAGCTGCTGGATGGCGTCCAACGTGTCTCCCCGACGGCCAATGATCCGGCCCAGGTCGTCGCCCTCCAAGCGGACCTCGTAGGCTCCCCGCTCGGAGAGCTCCACGGTGATGTCGCACTCCATCTCCATGTGCTGCAAAAGCCCGGTCAAAAAGGCGGTGATGGCCTGGGACGCGTCGTCGTCCACGGGGTGGGTGGGCTCGGGTTCCAGCACGGGCTTGGGCTGGGGCTTTTCGACGTTTTTCGCCGCCTTGGGGGCCTCGTAGACCACCTTCTCGCTCTGGGCGGGGGTATCGGCGGCGACGGTCTCCTCAGGCTCGTCGTCGGGCCCCTCATAGGCCACCCGGACCTTGGCGGGGGTGGAGCCGATGCCCAAAAAGCCGGTCTTGGCCCGGTCCACGATCTCCACGGACACGTCGTCCCGGTCCAGGCCCAACTGGGCCAGGGCGGCCTCGATGGCGGCCTGCTCGGTCTTGCCGGTGACTTCCAGATATTTCGTCATATCACTCGTCCTCCTCGGTCTTGTCTTCCGCGGCGGGGTCGTCGATGGCGGCGGCCAGGGCCTCCGCCTCAGCCTCCGCGTCGGCCAGAGCCTCCTGGGCTCTCTCCTCGTCCAGTTGCCCGATGGACTGCTCCAGCTCCTCGGCGCTCTTGCCCTGGAACTGCTCCATCTCGGCGGCCACCTGGGCGGTCACGTCGGCCTCCAACTGAGCCTCGGCCCGCTTTTCATCCTTGGCGGCCCGGGCCTTCTCGATGGCGTCCTCGTCCACCACGGCGTTGGGGTCACGGTACTCGGTGACGCCGCCGAAGCGGTCGGGGTCGTAGGCCCGGCCCCGGGCGTAGGCCCGAATGCCCACCCGGGAGGCGGTCACGTCCACCCCGGGGGTCTTGTCCTTGTCCTTCTTCTTGCCCTTTTGCTTGCGCTCCTCGGCCCGCTTGGCACGCTCGGCGGAGAGGGCGGCGCGGCGGCGCTTCTCCTCCTCCTTGTCCAAAATGGCCTGCTTGCGGGCCTGCTCGGCGGCCTCCTCGTAGTCCTTCTTCAGCAGCTTGGCGCAGAGGAACTCCTGGAGCATAGAGAGCAGCGAGTTGACGATCCAGTAGATACAAAGGCCCGCGGGCATGATGAAGCCAAACCACAGGCTCATCAGCGGCGAGAACACGTACATCATAAACCCGCCGCCCTGCTGCTGGGCGTTGGGGTTGGCCATGCGGTTGGTCTTCTGGCTGACAAAGCTCATCAGCAAGCTGAACCCCGCCGACACCCAGGGCAGCAGGTGGACCCCCACGTTGGACCAGTCGGTCCAGAACTGGAGCACCGGCTGCTTGGACAGGTCCATCCACAGGAAGTTGAAGTCGATGGCGTAGAGGTTCTGGGCCTGCTGGCCCACGGTGGTGAGGATGGTCTGGAGGTCGGCCTCGCCGGCGAAGAGGTTCTGGGCCGCGCCCACCAGCCCGGAGCGGACGGTCTCCAGGTTCTCCGGGGTGATCATGGCCGCCAGGGGCAGCTGTCCATAGGCGGCGTTGGCGGCCAGGTCGAACTGGAGCACCTGGGCCACGGCCTGGACGGCGTACTCGCCCATGTTCATCATGTAGCTCAAGGGCTGACGGATGATGGAGTAGAGCGGGATCAGGAACAGCAGCGGCAGGAAGGACCACAGACAGCCGCTCATGGGGTTGACGTTTTCCTTGGCGTAGAGCTTCTGGAGCTCCTCTTGCTGCTTTTGCTTGTTGTTGGCGTACTGCTTTTGGATGCGCTGGGCCTTGCCCTGGATGGCGGACATCTTCACCATGCTCCGCTTGCCCTTGAGCGAGAAGGGGAAGAGGATGACCTTCACCACGATGGCGAAGAGGATCAACGCCAGACCGTAGTTGTTGGCGAAGAGATGGCAGAAGGTGGTGATCAGCCAGGAAAAGGGCGCGAGAATGATACCCAATGGTATGCCCTCCTATGGTTTGATTCGAGGCGGTCTAGCCGCCGGGACCGGGTCGTACTCGATGGTGTCTTGCTTATGGAAGGGGTGGCATTTTAAGAGCCGCCGCAAAGCCAGCCAGCTCCCACGAGCCGCGCCGTGGACCTCTAGGGCCTCCAGGGCGTAGGCCGAGCAGGTGGGGATAAACCGGCAGCAGGGCGGGCGGGCCGGGGAGACGTGCTTTTGGTAAAAGCGCACGCAGCCCATCAAAAACCGCTTCATACCAGCAGCTCCAGCCGCTTCAAAAGCGAGCCCAGGTGCCGGTCCAGCAGGTCGAATCTTGCGTCCGCGGCGGCGGAGCGGGCCACGATGACCAGGTCGTAGCCCGGCTTCACCGTGGCTTCCCGCAGACGGTAGCTCTCCCGCAGGCGGCGGCGGACCCGGTTTCGCACGTGGGCCTTGCCCACCTTGGTGCCCACCGTCAGGCCCAGGCGGTTGAAGCTCAGGCCGTTTTTCCGGGCGTAGAGCACCAGCGTGGGCGTGGCGGCGCTTTTTCCCTTGCCGTAGGCCCTGCGGAAAAGATGGGGCGCTTTGATGCTGACGGTCTGTTTCACGCCCCACGCCTCCTTGTCTGGACCTTCCCTTATGCCACATTAGGGGCGAGAAGGTTACTCCTCCCGCCCCTTGTTTTCCATCATTGACCGGACATTAGTGGGTGAGCCGGGCACGGCCCCGGGCACGGCGCCGGGCCAGGACCTTGCGGCCGTTGGCAGTAGCCATACGCTTACGGAAGCCATGCTCCTTGGAGCGCTGGCGCTTCTTGGGCTGATAGGTACGAACCATGGGTGATACACCTCCTAAAATAGTGGTATGAAAACCACCTATCCACAACAGCTTGTGTTCGCTGCGGGTCTCTAAGTCGCCAAAAGGCTAGGATATTATATAGGACAAGGCCCCGCTTGTCAAGGGCAAGTTTTCCAGCCTTTGTCAGAAATCTAAGTTTTCAGCGTATTTCGCGTTGGCCTCGATGAACTCTTTCCGGGGCTCCACCTTCTCGCCCATGAGCACGGTGAAGGCCTCGTCGGCGGCGATGGCATCGCCCATGGTGAACTGCTTGAGGATGCGCCGCTCGGGGTCCATGGTGGTCTCCCACAGCTCGTGGGGGTCCATCTCGCCCAAGCCCTTAAAGCGGGAGATGTCCACCTTGGCGTTGGGGTTGTCGGCGCGCATCTCAGCGCTGACCGCGTCCCGCTCCTCGTCGGAGAAGGCCACCCGGACGGTCTTGCCCCGGGTAAGCTTGTAGAGGGGCGGCACGGCGGAGTAGACGTAGCCGCCCTCGATCAGAGGCCGCATGAAGCGGAAGAAGAAGGTGAGCAGCAGGGTGCGGATGTGGGCGCCGTCCACGTCGGCGTCGGCCATGATGATGACCTTGTGGTAGCGGAGCTTCTCCACGTCGAAGTCCTGGCCGATGCCCGCGCCCAGGGCGGTGATGATGGGGTTCAGCTTATCGTTGCCGTAGACCTTGTCCGCCCGGGCCTTCTCCACGTTGAGCATCTTGCCCCACAGCGGCAAAATGGCCTGGAACCGGGCGTCGCGCCCGCCCTTGGCCGAGCCGCCGGCGCTGTCGCCCTCGACGATGTAGATTTCCGTCAGGGACGGGTCGCGCTCGTTGCAGTCGGCCAGCTTACCCGGCAGCGTAGCCCCGTCCAAGGCGGTCTTGCGGCGGACGTTCTCCCGGGCCTTCCTCGCGGCCTCCCGGGCCCGGTTGGCGGTCATGGCCTTGTCGATGATGATGCGGCCCACCGCCGGGTGCTCTTCCAAAAACTCCTCCAGCTTGTCGGACACGATGTTGTCCACCAGCGTCCGGATCTCGCTGTTGCCCAGCTTGGCCTTGGTCTGGCCCTCGAACTGGGCATCGGTGAGCTTGACGCTGATGACGCAGCAAAGACCTTCCCGCACGTCCTCGCCGGTGACCTTCTCGTCGTCCTTGAGGAGCTTCATCTTCTGGCCGTACTGGTTCAGCACCCGGGTCAGGGCGGCCTTGAAGCCGGTCTCGTGCATGCCGCCCTCGGGGGTGTGGACGTTGTTGGCGAAGGAGAGGATGGTCTCTTGATAGCTGTCGTTATACTGCAAGGCCACCTCGGCCATGGAGTCGTCCTTCATGCCCGACATGTAGATCACGTCCTCGGCCAACGGGGTCTTGGAGCGGTTGAGCCAGGTGACGAACTCCTTGATGCCGCCGGCGTAGCACATGGTGTGCTCCTTGCCCTCCACGATGTTACCCTCCGCGTCGGTCTGCTCCCGCGCGTCCTTGGTGGTGATGGACAAGCCAGCGTTCAAAAAGGCCTCTTCACGCATACGGGTATGCAGCGTCTCGTAGTCGTAGACGGTGTCCTCGAACATCTCCGGGTCGGGCTTGAAGACCACCTCGGTGCCGGTGCGGTCGGTCTGGCCCACCACAGTCATGGGCTGGGTCACCACGCCCCGGGCGAACTTCATCTCATAGATCTGGCCGTTTTTGTGGACCCGGACCTCCAGCCACTCGGAAAGGGCGTTGACCACCGACGCGCCCACGCCGTGGAGGCCGCCCGAGACCTTATACCCGCCGCCGCCAAACTTACCGCCGGCGTGCAAGATGGTGTAAACGACCTCCAGAGCGGGCTTGCCCGTCTGCTGCTGGATGTCCACGGGGATACCCCGGCCGTTGTCGGTGACCCGGATCACGTCCCCGGGGAGAATGGTGACGGTGATCTCGGTGCAGTAGCCCGCCAGCGCCTCGTCGATGGCGTTGTCCACGATCTCATAGACCAGGTGGTGAAGGCCCGAGGAGCTGGTGGAGCCGATGTACATGCCCGGGCGCTTGCGAACGGCCTCCAGGCCCTCCAGGACCTGGATCTCCGACGCGCCATATTCATGCTCCACGTGGGTGGATTCCTGGGCGTCCAGAATCAGGGCCTCGTCCTTTTCCATATCCGTTGCCATAGGTGACCTCCGAAAGTTGATATCCTATTGATTATACCACGTTTTTCCGCTGTTTGCAAATGCGTTTCGGTCTCGTCAAATCATAGCTCATGTCCAGAATGAACAAAATTTTCTCGTCCTCGGCGGAGCCGTCCAGCGCCGCGGTGAGCCAATGGGTCTTGTTCATGTGGTAGGCGGGGAAGAACCCGGGCTCGCCCAGCATGGCGGGCACCAGCAGCGGATCGCACTTGAGGTTCACCGCGTCGATGAAGCCCTCGCCAGCAAGGCCCAGCTTGTCCCTTGTGATGGTCATAGCCAGGGCGAACCACTTTTTGTTGGCGGTGTGGCGAAAGACCTGGTGCTGGGGATATTCCACCCAGGGGCGGTCGTCCTCGGCGGGGTAGGTCTCCAAAATGTAGCGCGCCAGCGCGTCTCGGGTCATGGCCTGTCCCTCCTATTCCCAGCGGTCCTCCGCCATGCGCTTGGCCAGGGTGGCCGAGCGCACCGGGGAGAGGTAGTTGGCCCAGTCGCTGACCACCAGGGAAACGGGCAGGCCCCGGCCAATGTCGATGAGCTCGCCCGCCTCCTCCGCCCGCTCCAGAAATTCCTGGGTCCGGCGGGAAACGGACACGCCGTCCAGGTCGAACACGCCCAGGATCTCTTCAAAGGGCAGCACGGTGGAATGGCCCAAGTGCAGATACATCCTAACCCACCACCTGTCCCGCTTCCACACGGAATTTTTTCGCCTTGGGGAAGTCCCCCTCCTCGCAGGCGGTGATGAACACCTGCCCGCCTTGGATGTGCTCCAGGACGAATTCCCGGCGGTACTGGTCCAGCTCGGACAGCACGTCGTCTAAGAGCAACACCGGCCAGTGCCCGGTGTCGGCGTAGCACAGCTCCCGGGCCCCCAGCTTCAGAGCCAAAGCCGCTGTGCGGGTCTGGCCCTGGGAGGCGTATTCCTTGGCGCTTTGGCCGCCGATGGTCAGCTCCAGGTCGTCCTTGTGGGGCCCTGTCAGGCACAAATGGCTCTCCAGCTCCGCCTGACGGTGGCTCTGCTGGTGCTCCAAAAGCCGCTGGAAAATGGCCTTGGCCCCGGCCAAGGGGTCGTCGACGGTGGAGACGGTCTTGTAGCAAAGCTCCAGTGTTTCTCCGCCGCCAGAGCACTGGGCGTGGATGGCGGGGGCGTGCTGGAGGAGCTTTTGGACAAAGTGGGCCCGGTAGTGGATGATGACCGCCCCGGTCTGGGCCATGCGGAGGGAAAAGTCGTCCAAGGTGTCCAGCAGGTCGGGCCGCTCCCGCCAGTCACGCAAAATGCGGGTCTTGTGCTCGTGGAGGCGCTTATATTCCGCCAGGGCCAGGGCGTACTTGGGCCGCAGCTGGCAGATGTGCTCGTCGAAGAACCTCCGCCGCTGGGCGGCCCCGGCTTTTACGAGGAAAAGATCCTCGGGGCAGAATAACACCGAGCGAAAGTGCTCGGAGAGCTCGGCGGCGGACTTTAGGCGCACGCCGTTGGCGTAGAGCTGTCTTCTGGCCGAGCGGGCTAGGCGGGCCTCCAACGTGACCTCCCGGGACCCGTTCCAGACCTCGGCATTCAAAAAGCCGTTGTCCACGTCCAGCATGATAAGCTCTTTATCGTAGCGGGCCCGGTGGCTCCGGGCGGAGGAGAGGTAAGCGATGGCCTCCAGCAAACTGGTCTTGCCCTGGGCGTTGGAGCCGTAGAAGACGTTGACCCCGGGGGCGAAGTCCAGCTTGGCGTGGAGGTAGTTGCGCCAAAATTCCAGCTCCAGGGCGTCGATCCTCATGCCACCACCACGCCCTGTCCGTCCAGCTCCACCCGGTCCCCGGGCCGAAGCTTTTTGCCGCGCATGGTGCAGACCTCGCCGTTGACGGTGACGTGGCCGCTCTGGATGGCCTCCTTGGCCTCGCCGCCGGTGTCGCACAGCCCCGCGAATTTTAACAACGCGTCCAGCTTGATGAACTCGGTGGATATTTTGACCTCCGTCATGGTCAGTCTCCCGCCTTCAGCCGCACGGGGAGGACCAGGTACAAGAAGCTCTCGTCCTCGGGGCTCTCGGGCAGCACCACGCAGGGGCTCACCGGGGTGTTGAGCTCCAGACGGACCTTGTCCGCCGGGGCGAAGCGCAGCGCGTCGGAGAGGTAGCGATTGTCAAAGCCGATCTCCAGGCCCTGGCCGTCGCCCTCCATGGGGCAGGTGTCGCTGGCGTCGCCGATGGCGGACTTGGTGGTGACGAAGAGCTGGTTTTCCCGGAAGGTGCACCGCAGGGGATTCTTCAGCTTGTCGCTCAAGATCAGGCTGACGCGGTTGATGGAGGCCAGCAGGTCCTTTGTCTGGCCCAGGACGGAGATCTTATTCTCCCGGGGGATGGACTGCTTGTAGTTGAGGAACTCGCCCTCCAGACGGCGGCAGACCACGATGGTGTCGCCAATGGTGAAGAGCACGTGGGCCGGGCCCTGGGTGACGGTGACCGGCTCGTCGCTCTCGGTGCAGATCTTCTCCACTTCGTTCAACGCGAAGGCAGGCACCACGAAGGAATAGTGCTCGTCGCCGATGTTTTTGATGAGCTGTTCCCGCCGCAGAGCCAGCCGGAAGCCGTCCAGGCTGACCATGGTCAGGGTATTTTTGTCCACCTCCATCAAAGAGCCGGTGTGGACCGGGCGGATATCCTGGCTGGACACGGCGAAAATGGTCTGGGAGATCATGCTCTTCAGGTCCGACTGCTTCAAAATGAGCTGGTTCTCCTCCTCCACCTCGGGGAGGTCGGGGAACTCCTCGGGGTCGATGGCCTGGATGGTGTAGTGGCTGGCGCCGCAGTCGATCTTCACCGTCAGGCCCTGGGCGGAGATGGTCACCGGTTCGTCGGGCAGCTTGCGGACGATCTCCCCAAAGAGCCGGGCCGAGAGGACCAAGGTCCCCTGCTCGTCGATCTTGGCGGGGACGGTGGCCTGGATGCCGGTGGTCTCCAGGTTGTAGCCCGTCAGCCGCAGAAAGCCCAGGGCCTCCACCAAAATGCCCTCCAGGGCGGGGATGGAGGTCTTGGCGGCCACCGCCCGGCCCGTGGTCATGATGGCGGTCTGCAGCAGGGCCTTTTCGCAGGTAAAACGCATTGTGCTCACCGTGCCTTTCTCTTTGGATGGGGAAACAAGTTCCTTTTTAGAAGCTAGGATTTTTTATTTTAGTATCTCGTCATTAGAGGTGTGGAAATTGTCGCGACGCGCTGTCAAAGCCTTGCAATACCAGGCGGAATTTGTCCACAGCCCTCATGTGGAAAAGGGGCGTGTTTTGTGGAAGTTTTGTGGAAAAGCAGGACTTCCACATTTCTTCCACATCCACTCCACAAAAATCATGTGGAAACTGTGGAACCTTAGGTCAGTCGAATTTGCCGTTGATGGAGCTTTTCAGGTCCCGGATGATCTCGCCTAAATCCGGGTCTGTCTTCAGCAGGGATTCCACCCGCTTGATGGAGGAGATGACCGTGGAATAATGCCGGTTATTGAAGATGGCGCCGATCTCCTGGAGGTTCAGGCCGTTCATATTGCGGATGAGGTACATGGCCACATTTCGGGCCGCGGAGACGTTCTTGCTCTGGCCCTCGCCCCGGATGACCTCGGGCTCGATGCCGTAGAACTGAGCCACCTCGTTGATGATGAGGTCGGGGGAGGGGAGAAACTCGCTTTTGGACGAGAGCATATCCCGCAGCGCCCGGATGACGTTGTCCACGTTGATCTGGGCCCCCTCCAGCTCGTGCATGGCGACGAGCTTGCTCACCGTGCCCTCGATCTGCCGGACGTTGGCGGTGATGTTTTCCGCCACATATTGAAGCACCGAATCGGGGAGCTGGACGCCCCGGGCCACCGCCTTATTTTTCACGATGGCCACTCGGGTCTCGTAGTCGGGGGGCTGGATGTCGGCGGCCAGGCCCCACTCGAACCGGGTCTTCAGCCGCTCCTCCAGCCGGAGCATCTCCTGGGGCGGACGGTCGGAGGTGAAAACGATCTGCTTTTTCTGCTCGTGGAGGGCGTTGAAGGTGTGGAACAGCTCCTCCTCGCTGGCGTTCTTGCCGGCGATGAACTGCACGTCGTCCATCAAAAACACGTCCACTTCCCGGTACTTCTTGCGGAAAACGTCCATGTATTTCTCCTGGGAGCGCAGGGTCTCGATGAGCTCGTTGACGAAGGTCTCGCTTTTGACGTAGAGGATGCGCCACTCGGGGTGGTCTTGGTGGATGGCGTGGGCGATGGCGTAGAGCAGATGGGTCTTGCCCAGGCCCGACGCGCCGTAGACAAACAGGGGATTATAGCTCTTGCCCGGGTTCTCCGCCACCTTCTTGGCGGCGTTGTAGGCGAAGCGGTTGGAGGAGCCGACGACGAACTTATCAAAGGTGTAGTCCTCGGTGCCGGGCATAAAGGGCTTTTCCATCTCGCCCGAGGTCCAGCGCTTGGCGGTCTCCTCGTCGACCAGCTTCAGGGAGAGCTCCTGGGAAAAGAGCTCGCTGAGGGCCTTTTCCACGTCGGCTTTATACCTCTGGTCGATGATCTTGCGCTTGAACTCCTCGGCCTCGCAGAGGATGAGGGTGTCCCCCTCCATGGCCACGGCGTAGGCGTCGCCAAACCAGGTGCGGATGGTGGTGGAGGTCAGTGTCTCCCCCAGCACCGACAGGGTCTTTTTCCAGATCTCCTGGGCAGTATTCACCCCACGGGCCTCCTCTCTTTATTTTATAAGGTATAGTTTAACGCCTAATTATACCACACCGCTCCCACCCAATGCAACAGACTTACGAACTTTTTCCCATAAAAAAAGACAGACCGTGGAAAACCTCCACGGCCTGTCTCTGGAAAGCGAAAATTACTTCATGTACTGGTACAGCATGGCCACGGCTTCCGCCCGGGTGGCCTCCCGAGCGGCGGCGTAGGAGCCGTCGGCCCCACCCTTTACAAGGCCCAGGCCCTGGGCCAGGGCGGCGTAGCCCATATCGGCGGCGCTGATGCCCGCCGCGTCGGCAAAGTCACAGCGGAAAATGCCCTCCAAAGCGGCGATGCGCTGGTAGCCCGCCGCGTCCAAAATGAGCTTGACCAGCTCGCCCCGGGTGACGGCCTTGGTCTCGCTGCGGGTCTCGGGGGTCACCAGACCCAGGGAGTAGGCCCGCTGGTAGAGCCAGTCGGTCTCGTCCTTGGTGGCGGTGGTGGGGTCGTAGGAATGGCCCTCCACGCTCATTAACAGGGCGATCATGTCGATCTGGGTCAGGGTGTCGGCGGGCCGCAGGCTGCCGCCGCGCAAGCCGATGCCGAACACCGCCAACTCCTCGGCGGCGGTCTTCACCCAGTGGCCGTCCAGGTCGTCGTAGGTCAGGGCGTTATCGCTGACGCTGTCGTAGCTGTCCACGATGGCCTCGCCGCTCTCGGCGTCCACACCCCGGACGTACTTATTCTCCGGCTGGGCCAGGGTGTAGCCCGTCTTCAAAGCGTTGACGTAGGAATAGCCCGCCTCCTTCAAAAGGGGCATGATGTCGCTGCTCGCCAGAGAGACGGACACGGGCACCTCCTGATAGGCAAAGCGCAGGTCCATGGCCTGGGCGTAAGCCTTGGCGGCCTGGGTGGGGGAGACGATGGACTTGGGCACCACCAGCTCCACCTCGGGGTCAAAGGAGCCCTCCAGCAGGGAGATGCTGCCGTCGGTGGCGTCCACGCCCACGGTGTAGCTGTTGCCCGAGAAGAACCAGTCCCCGGCCTTTTGCTGGAAGGTGTAGGTGTGCTGCCAGTCGTGGCGGTCGATGGCCTGGGCGTCGGTGCTGGCGGACAGGGCCAGCGCGTCAAAGTTTTTGCCGGCGAAGGTCTTCAGCACGGCCTCGGCCTTGGGCTGGGCGGTGGTGAGGGTGATGGCGTAGCGCAGGGTCTCCTCGCCCTCGCCCTGGTAGTAGCGGCGGCTCCACAGGCGCTTGACCTCGCCGGTCTTAGCGTCCACGGTGACGTACTTGTTGCGCAGGACCTGGCTGTCCTGCTTGCCGTAGGTGAGGCGGCAGGAGATGTCGTAGTCCTCGGCGGTGGGCTCCTGGCCCTCGGGCAGCTCCACCTTGGCGATGGAGTAGCTGGCGGAGGCCAGGGTGTAGTCCTCCAAGCCAAACTCAGGCCAGGCGTTGCGGACCGCCCGGTCCAGGGCCTCCTTGGCCAGGGCTCCCTCCAAAATGGCCGCGCCGTCCTTTTCCGCCTGGGTCAAAGAGCCGTTCAGCGCGCCGGTGGCCGCAGCCTCGGGGGCCTCGTCGGCGGCAAAGGCGTCCTTATAGACCCGGTTCGCGCCGCCCTCGCGCCAAAGCTTCTGGCGAAGCTCGGTGAGATTCACAAGCTGCCCCGACTCGCCGTCCACATAGTAGTCGTCCCGGTAGAGGGGCATGTAGCGCACGTGGGCGGTCTTGCCGTTGTCGTCCAGCTCGAACCGGGCCTCGAACTCCAGAGTGCCCTGAAGCAGGGCCCGGGCCTGGGCGGGGGTGGCGTTGTCCACCTTGGGACCCACGCCGTTTAAGTAGCCCGCGCCCTCGTCGCCCCGCCAAAAGCGGGTGACGGCCAGATCGGAGGCCCGGACGGACACCGAGCAGTCGATGGGGCTGGGGATGCCGTTCAACTGGACCTTCCCCGAGTAGCGGTAAGTGCTCTGCTGCAGGGAGGGGGAGTAGTGGTTCTCCAGCTCCACCGTCTCCACCGGGGCCTCCAGCGCTTTGCCCAAAAAGTCCAGCGCGGCGCGGTAGGCGGCGGCGGACTTGTCCTCAGGCAGGCGGGGGATGTTCATCTTGCCGCCGAAGTAGCGGTCGATGGCGATGGGCTCGTCGCTGACGCTGTCGTAGCGGTTGTAGGAGTAGACCTTGCCCGCGTCGTCGGCGGTGATGCGCAGGCTCACGCCGTCGCCGCTCCACTCCAGGCTCCACCGCTTGCCCAGCAGCACGTCTTCGTCGGCGTGGCCCTGGAAGTCGGTGAAGATCTCGGTGTCCAGACCCAGGGCGTCCTTCACCTTGGCGGTGACCGCCATCAGGGCCTGGTCCGACCCGGCGGCGGGTTCGGTCACCGCCATGACGGGCAGAGCCATCACCGCACCCATGACCATGGCCAGGGCCACGGCGGCCATTTTACGTAGTTTCATGCTCTCGTCCTCCTTATAAAACTTCTTTGGTGGGGCTTCTGTCCGGCTTAGACGAAAAAAATTTTCAAAAGTTCCCAAAAAAGGGGTTGACAAACTCGAACGGCTGTTGTATAACTAGAACACAGATTCCAGCGAACACTCGTTCTGTGGGCCTAGTCAACGCCTGGGCGGCGCAAAAACCCAGGCCCTTAGCATCAAAGTCCTGTTTATGGGACTAATAGAAGTGTAAACTGACCTCATCAACCAAAAGGAGGTTTTCCAAATGGAAAAGATCGCGACGATGATGAAGACCCGCAAGAGCCTGAACTTCCGCACCAGCCAGCTACTCTACGGCGTGTCGGTGGTCCTCACCTTCCTGGTAGCGGGCCGCTTAGGCGCGGTGGTATAAGGAAGGAAGAGGCGTTACGCCTCTTCCTCCTCCGTCGCCGTGACGGCGATATTCAGCTCGTCTAGTTGGGCCTGGGTAACCACGCCCGGCGCGCCCATCATCACGTCCTGGGCGGACTTGTTCATGGGGAAGGGGATGATCTCCCGGATGGAGTCCTCCCCGGCCAGCAGCATGACCATCCGGTCCACCCCGGGGGCGATGCCCGCGTGGGGCGGCGCGCCGAAGGTAAAGGCGTGGTACATAGCCGGGAACTTGCTTTTCACGTCCTCTTCCCCAAGGCCCACCATATCAAAGGCGGCCACCATGATCTCCGGGTCGTGGTTTCGCACCGCGCCGGAGGAGAGCTCTACGCCGTTGCACACCAGGTCGTACTGGTCGGCGGTGATGCTCAGGGGGTCCAGCTCCCCGGCCTTGGCCTTTTTCAGGGCCTCCATGCCACCCGAGGGCATGGAGAAGGGGTTGTGGCAAAACTCTAGCTGGCCCGACTCCTCCCCCATCTCGTACATGGGAAAGTCCACGATCCAGCAGAACGTGTACTGCTCCTTTTGCATATGCTCCGGGCACAGCGCCCCCAGCATTTTTAAGAGCACGCCCGCCGTCTTTTGGGCGGCGCGGAGGTCGGCGTGGGCCGCCAGGCCCACGAAGGTCCCCGGCTCCAGGCCCAGGGTCTCAATGACCTGGGCCTTTTTGTCCTGCAAAAACTTGGCGATGCCGCCCACCAGCTCGCCGTTCTCGTCCAGCCGGAACCAATACGTCTTCTGGCCGGACTGGACCTCCACATCCGTGCACAGCTTGTCGATCTGCTTGCGGGGCGCGGTAAAGTTGGTGACCTTTACCGCCTTCACCTTGGCGCCCACAAAGGGTTCGAAGCCGCAGTCAGAGACCAGCGCGGTCACGTCCTGGACCCGCAGGTCGATGCGAAGGTCTGGTTTGTCGGTGCCGAAGGTCTCCATGGCCTCGTTGTAGCCGATGCGCTGGAAGGGGGCGGGGGAGGCGGTGTTATACTTGCCGAACTTGGCGAAAATGGGGGGCAGGACCTGCTCCAAGACGGCGAACACGTCCTCCTGGGAGGCGAAGGCCATCTCCATATCCAACTGGTAGAACTCGCCGGGGGAGCGGTCGCCCCGGGCGTCCTCGTCCCGGAAGCAGGGCGCGATCTGGAAATACTTATCAAAGCCCGAGGCCATCAAAAGCTGCTTGAACTGCTGGGGGGCCTGGGGCAGGGCGTAGAACTTGCCCGGGTGCTTGCGCGAGGGCACCAGGTAATCCCGTGCTCCCTCGGGGGAGGAGGCGGTGAGGATGGGGGTGGTGATCTCCATAAAGCCTTGCTCCTGCATGGCCTGCCGGAGGGCCGCCACCACCTGGGAGCGGAGGATGATGTTGTTCTTCACCTCGGGGTTCCGGAGGTCCAGATAGCGGTACTTCAGCCGGGCGGACTCGTCGGCCTCCCGGGAGCGGTTTACCTGGAAGGGCAGCTCGTTGTGGCGGCAGCGGCCCAGCACGGTCATGGCCTGGGGCAGCACCTCGATGTCGCCGGTGGGCAACTTGGGATTCTTGCTGTCGCGCTCGCGGACCAGGCCCGTGACCTGGACGGTGGACTCCTTGTTGAGGGCCTTGAACTGGGCCATCATCTCCTCGGTCTCGATGACCACTTGGGTCACGCCGTAGAAGTCCCGCAGCACCGCGAAGCCCAGGCTGGCGCCCACTTCCCGCAGGTTTTCCAGGAAGCCCGCCAAGGTGACGGTGCTGCCCACGTCGCTCATGCGCAGCTCCCCGCAGGAATGGGTGCGAAAGGCGGTTTTGACATTCTCCATCGGTATCATCTCCATTTTTATGCTCTAGCTCTTTGGCTGGTCGGGTATCAACGGACCCAGCACGTTTTTTGCGGCCGGACGAGTTATTGACGGACCTAGTATCAGACGCCGGCCTGCTGCCGGACCTGCTCCCAGTAGTCCTCATAGCAGCCCCGGACGTTGAGTTGGTCCAGCATGACCTGGTTCACCGTCACCGTGGCGCTGTCCACCCAGGACTGGGCCAGGGAGTTCAGCACGGCGTTTTGGTAGGCGGTCTTCAACGCGGTCAGCTCCGTGGGGTCCAGGCGCAAAATGATGTGGTAGCCGTAGACGCTCTTCACCGGCTCAGTAGCGTAGGTCCCGAACTGAAGCCCCTTCACGGTGTTTTCAAACTCGGGCACCATCTCCCCGGGACGAAAGAGGTAGCCCTCCTGGGGCTGGCCTGCGTCGTCGCTAAAGACCTGGCGCAGCGCGTCGAACTGCTGGGGCGTGGGGTCCCCCGAGAGCACGTCCAGGATGTTCTTGGCCAGGGCCTGGGCGGTCGCGTCGTCATAGACCTCGCCGCCATTTGGGTCGTAGGTCTGGAGCAGGATGTGCTTGGCGGCCAGATACTCCATCCCCGCCGCGTAGGCTCCCAGGGTCTCCTTGGAGGGACTGGGGCTGAGCTTGGCGGGAAGCTCGTCCACGGTGCAGGCAAAGGCCTTGGCCTGCTGGGCCACCACCATGTCCCGGACCACGCCCCTTTGGGTCAGGTCGATAAAATAGTGCTTCAGATCGCCCACGCCGTAGTCCGCCGACCAGTCCAGCCGCTTGCCCGTGCCCACGTAAAGACTGTAATCCGCCTCAAAAACACAGGTCACCAGAGCGCTGACGAACTCGCCCATGGACAGGCTCTGACCGTTGACCATCATGGCCATGGTCTCGTTCAGCTCCTCCTGGTAGCTGGGCCCGGTCTGGGCGGGCTTTTCCTGGAGGGTGAAGCGCTGGCGCAGCGCGGGCCGGAGGATGCGGGCCACCATGGCGGCGCACTCGGCCCGGGACAGGCTCCCCGAGGCGTTGAAGGTGCCGTAGCCGTCCACGCCGGTCAGGATGCCCGCGTTGTAAAAGCGCAGCACGTTCTGGCTGTCGCTGTCGGGCAGAGAGCTTATGGCGTTAATGGCGGCAAGCTCGCTCTCGGGGACCACCGCCGAGAGGTAGGCCACGAACTGATCCCGGGTGGCCCGCTGGGTGGGCAGGGCCACCTTGACCCCGGCGGCGGTGAGGTAGTCCACATAGTCCTCATACCACTCTCTGGTCTGACCCTCAGTAGGGGTGGCGCTGGGGATGGGCTCCCCGGTGATGGCGGCGCGCATCCGGGCGGCGATGGTGACCACCTCGGCCACCGACATGGTCTCGCCGGGGGAGAAGGTCTCCGCCGAGGTCCCCTGCATCAGCCCGGCTTCAAAGCAGGTCTTGACGGGGTCGGTATACCACGCGCCCTGGGACACGTCGGCGAAGCCGGGATAAGCCTTCACGGCGGGGAACCACTCCGCCGCCAGGGCGGGGGTAGCCGCTAGGACCAAGGATAAGAGTAGGGCCAGCGCTCGTTTCATATCATTTCTCCTTAATGGGGGATGCGCAGCGGCGGCTTTCCAGGGCGGCGTTGACCAGCGCGGCGGCCTCGTTGGCGTCCACCAGCTTTTGCTGGCCAGTGACCATATCCTTCAAAGCCACCTGGCCCGCCGCCAGCTCGTCCTCGCCCAAAATGGCGGCGAAGGGCACGCCCAGCTTGTCGGCATAGGCCATCTTCTGCTTGAACTTCTTGCCCTCAAAGTAAATTTGGGTCCGGACCCCGGCGGCGCGGAGGGTGGTGGCCAGCGCCACCGCCGCGCCAAGGTCCTCGGTCATGGGCAGGACCAGCACCTCGGCGGGGGAGGAGAGGTAGTCCTGATTTAAGAGTCCTTGCTCGTCCAGCACGTAGAACAGCCGGGTGAGGCCGATGGAAATGCCCACGCCGGGGAGTTGTTTTTCGGTGTAATATTCCGCCAGGTTATCGTACCGCCCGCCCGAGCAGGGAGAGCCGATGTCGGGGTAGTCCAGCAGCTGGGTCTCGTAGACCGTGCCGGTGTAGTAGTCCAGGCCCCGGGCGATGGTCAGGTCGATCTGGAAATGGTCCTGGGGCACGCCGAAGGCGGACAGGTGCTTGCACACCGCCGCCAGCTCGTCCAGCCCCTGGTCGAAGAGCTCGTTCTTGCCCCGGTACTCCGATAGCTTGTCCAAAACTTCTTCGTTGGAGCCGCGGATGGCCATAAACTCCTGAATGTCGCCCACCGAGTCCTGGTCCAGACCCAGGTCGTCGTAGAGGATAAAGGCCACCTTCTCCTGGCCGATCTTCTCGGCCTTGTCCACGGCCCGGAGGATGTCCCCGGCGCGGTGCTCCCAGCCCAGAGTGGCCAGAAAGCCGCCCCAAAGCTTGCGGTTGTTCACCCGGATGACGAAGCGCTGAAGACCCAGCTCGGTAAAGGCGTGGTAGATGATGGCGGGCATCTCCGCGTCGCTGAGGATGTCCAGCTTGCCGTCGCCGATCACGTCGATGTCGGCCTGGTAAAACTCCCGAAAGCGGCCCCGCTGGGCCCGCTCGCCCCGGTAGACCTTGCCGATCTGGCACCGCCGGAAGGGGAAGGCCAGCTCGTTTTGGTGCAGGGCCACGTACTTGGCCAACGGCACGGTGAGGTCAAAGCGGAGAGAGAGGTCGGTGTCGCCCTTTGTGAAGCGGTAAATTTGCTTCTCTGTTTCGCCGCCGCCCTTGGCGAGGAGCACCTCGCTGGCCTCCAGCAAGGGGGTGTCCAGGCTGGAAAAGCCGTACCGGGCATAGACCGAGCGGAGCTTGGCCACCATAGCGTCGAACAGGGCCTGCTTTTCGGGCAGCAACTCCATGAAGCCGGACAGGGTCCGGGGTTTTTGGATGGACATGGGTATCGTTCCTTTCCTTGCTACAAACAGTCGGGCGGCCATAGGCCGCCCGCTATCAGAGGCTTGCGTTCTGCGCTCTGTCACGCTCGCATTGGGCGCATGACCGCGCCCGCTTCCCTACGACTCGGGCTGGTCTGCGGGGCCTTGCGGCCCCTACGCTCGCCCTCGCTCCGGTCCATCGGTCGCTATGCGCCTATGCTCGCGCTTCTTATATAATAAGCGGTCCCGCCTTGGGGTTCAGCGCCTGCCGCCAGTCCAGATCGCCCCGGTCCAGACCCAGCACCAGCATCTCCGCGGTGGCCACGTTGGTGGCCACGGGGACGTTATATTGGTCGCAGAGGTTCAGGATGTAGCGCATGTCCGCGTCGGTGTCCTCCACGGTGGGGTCGGCGAAGATAAGCACCAGGTCGATCTCGTTGTAGGGGATGCGGGCGCCGATCTGCTGGGCGCCGCCTCCGTTGCCGGGCAAAAAGAGTTGCACCGGCAGACCCGTGGCGTCGGCAATGACCCGGCCCGTGGCGCTGGTGGCGCACAGGTCGTGCTTGCCGAGCACGAAGCTGTAGGCGGTGCAGAACTGCACCATCAGTTCCTTCTTGCGGTCATGGCTCATCAAAGCGATATTCATGGTTTACCACTCCTTCAAAGTCACTCGCTGTGCTGGTCCTCAAGCGATATATAGGGGTCGGCCGGTCGCGCTCAGTTCATCATCAAAGGCACCTGCCGGCCCATCAGCCGCTTGGCGATGTTGAGATAGGCGATGGCCGCGCCCTTGCCGGTGGTGAGGATCAAGGGCCTTCCTTGCCCGGCGGCCAGGGTGACCTGGGGGTCCTCGGGGATCACGCCCAGCAGGGGCAGCCCGGCGGTGTTCATGGCGTCGTCGATGCTGGTGTGGAGTTTGCGGATGAGCTTGGGCTGGACCCGGTTCATCACCAGGTGCAGCGTCTCCAGCTTAGGCGACAGGGCGATGACGGTGCGCTGGGCGTCTCGGAGGGCGGAGGGGTCGGTGTTGGAGACCACCACGCCCCGGTCCGCCGCGGCGGCGGCCAGGCGGAAGCCCTCGCCCAGGCCGGCGGGACAGTCCATCAAAATGAAGTCGAACTCCTCCTTGGCCCGGTCCACCAGGGCGGTCATGGCTTCCTCGGTGACGTAGCCCTCCAGGGTCATAGGGGCGGTCAGCAGGTGCAGGCCCTCGATGTCGGGGTGGGCGGTGGCGGCCAGCTTCAGCTCGCACCGGCCCGCCAGCACGTCGGTGAAGTCCATCACCGCCTTGTCCGTCAGACCCAGGTTGATGTCCAGATTGCGAAGGCCCACATCCATGTCCACGCACAGGACCCGCTGGCCCAGCGCGGCCAGGCAGGAGCCCACGCCGCCGGTAAAGGAGGTCTTGCCTGTGCCACCCTTACCGGACGTAACTGCAACGCAAACGGACATAGGCATCCCTCCCTCTATCCATCAGATTCTAGTCCAGTCTCATTTTAGCATAGATATTTCCTTGAAGTCAACGCAAACCGCCGAAAATCTGGAAAAATATCCCGCTATTTTTTGCGGATCTTGCTCCACCGCCGGGGGAAGGCCGCCGGGGTAGGGGAGACCTTGGCGATGCCCCACACCCGGTGGACCACCTCCGTGCCGGGAATGGCGTAGTCCCAAAAGCCCTCGGCCTGACCGCCCAACTCCTCCAGGATGGGCCGGGCGGCGTCCAGCTCGGCAAAGGACTCCACGCCCTTCATGGGCAGGAACATCCCGTCCACCTTCACAAAGGGCAGACACAGCTCGCACAGCACGCTCAGCTCCGCCACCGCCCGGGCCGTGGCAAAGTCGAACCGCTCCCGCAGCGCCGGGTCCCGGCCCGCGTCCTCTCCCCGGGCGTGGAGGAGGGTGACGTTGGTCAGGCCCAGAGTGTCGATAACTTCTTGTATAAACCCAAGGCGTTTCTCCAGCGGGTCAAGGAGGGTCACGGCACAGTCAGGCCGCAAAATGGCGATGACCAGCCCGGGAAAGCCCGCGCCGGTGCCCACGTCGATGAGCGTTTTGCCGCCAAAGTCCCACCGGGTGCACACAGCGGCGCAGTCCAGCATATGGAGGGTCGCCACGTCCTTGGGCTCGGTGATGGCGGTCAGGTTCATCACCTTGTTTTTCTCCAGCAGCAGCTCGCCATAAACTGTCAAGGCATCTGCCTTTACAGGGCTAAGACCCAGCTGGGCCAGCCCGCGCTCGATGGCCCCTCTCAATGGCGGAAGAAGTCGCCGGTGGAGATGGCGTAGGCCATGGCAATGGTGATGCCGATGACGATCAGCGCCAGCACCCAGGCGATGACTCGCTCCCGGGGCGTGGCCCAGTGGAGCTTCTCGCCCGCCTCGTCATAGACCCGGCGGCCCTGGTCGTCCAAGGCGGAAAGGTCGATGTCCTCTCGCTTTTTTTCGTCCATCATTTCTTCAGAAGGTCGCGAATTTCGGTGAGCAGCTTCTCCTCGTTGGAGGGCTCGGCCGGCGCGGCCGGGGCTTCCTCCTCCTTCTTGCGGTGGAGCTTGTTCAGGGCCTTGACCATGCAGAAGATGGCAAAGGCCACGATGATAAAGGACACGATGGCGCTGAGCAGCGCGCCGAAATTCACCGCCACCTCGGGCTTCTCGCCCTGGGCGGCCACCAGCACCCACTTCCAGGCGCTGAAATCCACGCCGCCGGTGAGCACGGACACCAGGGGCATGATCACGTCGTTGACCAGGGAATCGGCGATGGCCTTAAAAGCGCCGCCGATGATAACGCCGACGGCCATGTCCACCACGTTCCCCCGGGCGATAAACTCCTTAAATTCGCCCCAAAAGCCCTTTTTGCCGTTCTTTGCCATGTTGTCGTCCTCCTTTGTGTATTGGTGTTTAATATATTGCGGACCGCCGGGGACGGCGGTCCCTACAATTTCAACGGACCTCGCCGTCTGAAAGCCCGGCCAGATCGTCCAGCGACACGCCGTAAAGCCGGGCTATCCGCGCCGCCACGGACACGGTGGGCTCCGTGGTCCCGCTCTCATAGCGGCGGTAAGTGGAGTACCGGATATCCAACTGCTGCGACGCCGCCTCCTGCGACAGCCCCGCCTTTTTCCGCGCGGCCTTCAACCGCTCGCCAAAATTCTTCATATATTTGACCTCACTCTCTTGACAGCTCAAAATTGAACTGATATAATTAAGCGTCCAATAATGAACATATGGAGGGATTCCAACATGATGTCGTTGATAGAGGAGCTATATCAAATCGTGGCCGAGAAGTGGAGCCTGTCCATAGGGCTGCTGGACAGCGATGAATACTTTGAATACCTAAAGAGTGCTCGCTGCTGCGACGAGCAAGAACAGCAGTGGAGGCAGCAACTGACCGGCGATGAGCTGACCCAGTGGAGCCGCTATTTGGCGAATGTGGGACAGCTTCGCGATACCGAGTGCCGCCTTTGCTTTGCCCGGGGCCTGATCGCGGGGTTAAGCCTGGGCAGTCTCACAATAAGGGAGTAGGGGCCGGAACGGGGGAAAAGGGACCAGGGGCGATGCCGGAGCGAGAAATTGTTCCACGTGGAACAATTTCCGGCTAAGTGGCCATTACTTCTTGGGCACCAGGACCTTGGTGCCGCCCATGTAGGGCCAAAGCACCTCGGGGATCCTCACGCTGCCGTCGGCCTGGAGATTGTTCTCCAGCAGGGCAATGAGCATCCGGGGGGGCGCCACGCAGGTGTTGTTCAGGGTGTGGGCCAGCTGGGTCTTGCCGTCGGCGTCCTTGTAGCGGATTTTCAGCCGCCGGGCCTGGGCGTCGCCCAGGTTGGAGCAGGAGCAGACCTCGAAGTACTTCTTCTGCCGGGGAGACCAGGCCTCGATGTCGCAGGACTTCACCTTCAGGTCGGCCAGGTCGCCCGAGCAGCACTCCAACTGCCGCACGGGGATATCGAAGTTGCGGAAGAGCTCCACCGAGTAGCGCCACATCTTCTCGTACCAGTCCATGGACTCCTCGGGCTTACAGACCACGATCATCTCCTGCTTCTCAAACTGGTGGATGCGGTAGACCCCCCGCTCCTCGATGCCGTGGGAGCCCTTCTCCTTGCGGAAGCACGGAGAATAAGAGGTCAAGGTCTGGGGCAGCTTGGCCTCGGGAATGATCTGGTCGATGAAGCGGCCGATCATGGAGTGCTCGCTGGTGCCGATGAGGTAGAGGTCCTCTCCCTCGATCTTATACATCATGCCGTCCATGTCGGTCTGGCTCATCACGCCCTCCACCACGTTGCCGTGGATCATAAAGGGCGGGATGCAGTAGGTAAAGCCCTTGCCGATCATAAAGTCCCGGCCGTAGGCCAGCACCGCCTCGTGGAGCCGGGCGATGTCGCCCAGCAGATAGTAAAAGCCGTTGCCCGACACCCGGCCCGCGGCGTCCATGTCCACCCCGTCAAAGCTCTCCATGATCTCGGTGTGGTAGGGAATTTCAAAGTCGGGCACCACCGGCTCGCCGAAGCGCTCCACCTCCACGTTGGCGCTGTCGTCGGGGCCCAGGGGCACGCTGGGGTCGATGATCTGCGGAATGACCAGCATGATCTTGCGGATTTTCTCCGCCAGCTCCGCCTCCTTGGCCTCCAGCTCCGCCAGCCGGTCGGCGTTCTGCTTCACCTGGGCCTTGGCGGCCTCGGCCTCGGCCAGCTTGCTGGGGTCCTTTTTAGCCTGGCCCATCAGCATACCCACTTGCTTGGAAAGGGTGTTTCGGGCGGCTCGGAGGTCGTTGGCCTCGCTCATGGCCGCCCGGTTCTCCGCGTCCAGGGCGATGACCTGGTCCACCAGGGGCAGCTTGTCCTCCTGGAACTTCTTGCGGATGTTCTCCTTGACGGCCTCGGGATTTTCACGGACAAATTTGATGTCTAGCATAAGACGTTACCTCGCTTTGATAGAATGTTTCACGTGGAACAGTTCACTGGGGAACGGTGACCTCGCCCTTTTCCAGGGCCTTTTGCTTCTCCAGAATGGGGATGACCTCGCCCAGCCGCTGGGCAGGGGAGAAGGACTCCTCGTTGTTGGCCAGGCCCAAATTCAGGTCGTAGTCCCCGGAGCAAAGGGCGCGGACATGGTCGGCGGCGAGCGCATAGCTCTTGTCCCGTAGCGCCTGCTCCAGCATGGTGAAGTGGAGCAGCACGGCCTCCCGGTTCTTGGCCTCCTGGGCGGCGGGGCCGTTTTCCAGATCGTCTAGCTGAGTGGCCAGGGTCTTGTTGTCCGCCTGGGCCACGGTCAGTTCCTTTTGGAGTTGGTCCACCTGCTGGCGCAGAGAGCGGTTGTCCTCCACCAGTTGGTCAAAGGAGTGGATGGCGTTCACCGACTGGTTCAGACCCTCCACCGACTCGGCCGTCCGCTGCTGCATGAAGTAGGCCATGACCAGCAGCAAAAAGGCCGCCGCCACCAGGATGGCCAGATAAGGCAGCACCGTGGGGGTCTTCCGGGCCGAGGTGTGCTCGCTCTGGTATTGGAGCTCCGCGTGGTCGTCCTTGTTGGGGCGTGCGCTCAAGTGGCGTCCCCTCCTCTCAGCCGGGCCAGCAGCGCGTCCAGGTCGTCCAGGTCATAGTATTCCATGGTCAGCAGACCTTTTTTCTTCCCTGGCTGGAAGGCCACCTTCCGCCCAAAGCTCTGGCTGAGCTGCTGGGACAGGTCCTTATAATAGAGGGCAAACTGGTCCTCCTCGGGCTCGGGCTTCTCCTTGGCGGGCTTGCCCATGCGCTTGGCCAGGGCCTCGGTCTCCCGGACGGACAGCCCCTCGGCCACCACCTTCTGGGCCAGCTTCTTCTGGGGCTCGCCCTGGGGCGCGGCCAGGATGGCCTTGGCGTGACCGGCGGAAAGCTGCCCCTCCTCCAGCAAAAACCGCACCGCGTCGGGCAGGTTCAAAAGCCGCAGGGCGTTGGCCACGGCGGGACGGCTCTTGCCCATGCGCTGGGCCACGTCCTCCTGGGTCATGCCGTACTCGTCCATCAGCACCTTGTAGCCGTTGGCCTCCTCCATGGGGTTCAGGTCTTCCCGCTGGAGGTTCTCGATGAGGCCCAGCTCCATGACCTTCTTGTCGTCGGCCTCGATGATGTTCACCGGCACCTCGGTGAGCCCGGCCTCCTTGGCGGCCCGCCAGCGGCGCTCGCCGGCGATGATCTGGTAGTAGCCCGAGCCCAGCCGCCGCACGGTGAGGGGCTGGATGACCCCGTGCTCCCGGATGGAGTCGGCCAGCTCGGAGATGGCCGCGTCGTCAAACTTCTTGCGGGGCTGATTGAGCCCGGGCTGTACCTGGGAGATGGGCAGGGTAGAGAGGGACCCGGCCTGGTCGTCACTGTAGGCCCGTTCGCCCAGCAGCGCGCCCAGGCCCTTGCCTAATCCTTTTTCCAAAGCCATTTTTATCTATCCTTTCTTAGCGCGTTTCACGTGAAACAATTTCCTCAGCCAGAGCCTTATAGGCGTTGCTGCCCCGGCTCCAGGGGTCGTAGCTGGTGACGGGCTTGCCGTGGCTGGGGGCCTCGGACAGTCGCACGTTCCGGGGAATGACGCTGGCGTACACCTTGCCGGGGAAGAACCGCTTGACCTCCTCGGCCACCTGCATAGACAGGTGGGTCCGCCCGTCGTACATGGTGAGGATGACCCCCATCAGCGACAGGCTGGGGTTGAGCTGCCGCTTGACGATGCGCACCGTGGTCAGCAGGTCGGAAAGACCCTCCAGCGCATAGTATTCGCACTGGACGGGCACCAGGATACTCTCCGCCGCGCACAGGGCGTTCAGGGTCAGCAGCTCCAACGAGGGCGGGCAGTCGATGAAGATGTAGTCGTACCGGTCCGCCACCTGGGCCAGGGCGTTCTTGAGCAAACGCTCCCGGTCGTTCATGGCGATGAGCTCCACTGTGGCCCCGGCCAGGGACTTGTTGGAGCCGATCACATCGCACCACTGGGTGTGGACGATGGCCTTCTCCGTGGCTGCGCCGTTGACCAGCACCTCGTAGATGGAAGGGGAGAGGGTGGTCTTGTCCACGCCCAGGCCGGAGGTGGCGTTGCCCTGGGGGTCAAAGTCGCAGACCAGGACCCGCTTGCCCAGGGCCTGGAGCGCGGCGGCCAGGTTGACGCAGGTGGTGGTCTTGCCCACGCCGCCCTTCTGGTTCACGATCGCAATGGTTTTTGCCATGCCTGATACCTACCTTTATCTGTAAATGAAAGTCGACTACTTTTATTATATAAGGTGTGCGCCTAGATTTCAACTGTTTTCGCAAAAAAAGCGACGGCATAGCCGTCGCTTTTTGAAGTGTTCCACGTGGAACACTTGCACTCACATTGCCTTCGGCAGCGTGATCGTCAGCCTGATTTCCCGCTCATCCTCCTCTTGGCAGCACTGGGCGGCGATGCCCGCCGACTGCACCAGCTTTAGATGCTTGGTGACCGAGTTCAAAAAAATACGCACGTCCTTGAGGATAAACTTGGCCTTGGGGGCTGGGGGCCGCTGGGTCAGCAGACCCTCCACATACTGCTCCGTGGCCCGGACGGTCAGGTCCCGGGCCACGATGTGCCGGGCCGCGGGGAGTTGCCCCTCCTCGGGCAGCCGCAGCAGAGCCCGGGCGTGGCGCTCGGTGTAGCCCTTGGCGCGCAGCAGGGACAGGGCCTCCGGGTCCAGCCGCAGTAGCCGCAGCTTGTTGGCCACCGCGCCTTGGCTCTTGCCCAGCCGCCGGGCTACCTCCTCCTGGGTCATGCGGTAGGTGGCGGTGAGCTGGCTCAGGGCCAACGCCTCCTCCAAAAAATCCAGGTCCCGCCGTTGGAGATTCTCCACCAAGGCCAGCAGCGCGCTCTCCTCGCCGTCCACCTGGGCGGCCAGGCAGGGCACGGTGTCCAGCCCCGCCAGCTTGGCGGCCCGGAGCCGCCGCTCCCCGGACACCAGCTCCCAGCCGCTGTCCGTTCGCCGCACAGTTAAGGGCTGGAGCACGCCGTGGACGGCGATGGAGTCGGCCAGCTCCGCCAGAGCGGCGGCGTCAAAATATGTCCGGGGCTGGCCGGGGTTGGGGGCAATGTCGCTGATGGGCAGCTCCATCACCCGCCGGGAAGGGAAGCGTCCCGATTGAAAAAACGCCATAAAAAGACCTTCTTCCGTGTAGGATGGTATATTCTACCATTTCCCACGGAAGAAGGCCGTTGAATGCTGTCGAGGGGGAAATTATTCCGCTTTTTCCTCTCGAATGAGGATGAAGGGCGTGAGCTGGGTGCCCTGGCCGGCGGGGTTGTCCCGGATGAGCTCCAGCAGCGCTTCGTCGGTCCAGTCCGCCAACGCCTTGCCCTTGCCCAGAAGGTCCACCCGCAGGTCGTTGGCGTCCACGATCATCATGACCACGCCGAACTTCTCGTAGATCTCATCGCACACGCCGGCGGGGTCGGCGGGCACCCGAACGCCCATGTGGGCGTAGGCGGGGATGTCCTCGCCGTAGAAGCCGTCCAGGCCGGTGACCTCCTCGCCCAGCATGTCGTAGAAAACGCCCTTCTTGCGAAAGACCTTGCCCACGGCGGCGCAGATGGCGGCCCAGATGACTTTGCCAAGGCCGCAGTGGTTAATGGCAAACTGCATCTTGACGGGCAGGCCCATGCCCGGCCCGGCCTTGGTCTGATGGACGCACCGGGACAGCACCTTGGCCCAGAAGCCGGGCTTGCACTCTTCTTCAGTGACGATGCGGCGCTGGCACAGGGCGATGACCTTCTCGCTGGAGGAGACGATGTCGCCCTCTTGGTAGACGGGGAGGATATATTTCTCCACCAGGTCCAGATAGCTCTCGCCCACCTCTACAAAATGGGTGGCGATGGCGTGGCGGGCGTAGGTCTTGCCGCCGGCGTCGATGGTGACGCTTTTGCCCGGGTTGGCGTAAAAGTCCACGGCTGATCTCTCCTTTGTAAAAACCTTGCCTCCATGATACGCCTCCTTGGCCCATTTGTCCAGAGGAAAAACCCCAGAATTTGGACCCAAAGGGGGTTGCGTTTCCGCCATAGAACCCGTATAATAAAGATACTGAGTATGCAAAGGGGGATGCGCGCTATGGAGACCACGTCCGCCATTGTTTTTCTGCCCAGAGAGGGCCCGGAGCCCTCGGTCATGCTGGAGCCCATCCTCTTCGACCCGGCGGCGCTGTGGCTGTGCGAGAGCCTGAAGCGCGCCGGGGTGGAGCGGTTCTTGGTGGTGTGCCACCACAAGGACCGGGAGCGTGCCGCCGCCTGCTTCCCCGCCGACGCGCTGCTGCTCACCGAGGGCGAGGGGCTGGAGGACGAGTTTAGGACCTTTTTGGCCTCGGCGACACGGGCCATCGTGGTTACCCGGCCGGTATTCTTGACCGACCAGGGCGTGGAGCGCATCGCCAAGGGCAAGGCCCAACTGGACGAGAAGGAGCTGGCGGGCTACGAGGCCCAGGGCCGGACCGCCAGCGGCCACAGCGTCTACGAGCTCACCGGCCAGGCCCAGGGCGCGCTGCGTTCGGGCCGGAGCCTGCGGGAGGTCCTGGAGAGCCAGGCCGTGGCCTACCGGGGCCACGTGGCGGTGCCGGTGGACCAAGAAAACCTGCCCAGCTACCTGCCCCGTCTGGCCCAGACCCAGAGCGTGCTGCGGCTCATGGACGGCGGCGTGCGCTTCATCGACCGCCAAAGCGCCTACATCGGCCCTCGGGTCACCGTGGACCGGGGCACCTTGGTGATGCCCAACGTGATCTTGCGGGGGGATACCCACGTGGATAAAAACTGCGAGCTGGGCCCCAACGCCGTCCTGCGGGACGTGACGGTGGGGGAGGGGAGCGTGGTCAACGCCTCCCAGTGCTTTGAGTGCGCCATCGGGGCGTTCACCACAGTAGGACCCTTTGCTTATCTCCGCCCGGGGACGAGCGTGGGCAGCCATGTCCGGGTGGGCGACTTTGTGGAGTTGAAAAACGCCGCCATCGGCGACGAGACGAAAATTTCCCACCTGGCCTACCTGGGCGACTGCGACGTAGGCCAGGCCAGCGACGTGGGCTGCGGCACGGTGACGGTGAACTTTGACGGCGCCCAGAAGTTCCGCACCCGCATCGGCGCGGGGGCCTTCATCGGCTGCAACACCAACCTGATCCCGCCGGTCCGGATCGGCGAGGGCGCGTACACCGCCGCGGGTACGACGGTGGATTCCGACGTGCCCGCCGGCGCGCTGGCGATCGGGCGGGTGCGGCAGGAGATCAAAGAGGGCTGGTCGGACGACAACATCGCCTTCAAGGCGGACAAAAAATAAAGGACTGAACGGGAAGGGGAACGGCGGCATGAATCTTCACGGGAAGGACATCAAAATTTTCGCTGCAAACGCGACTCCCAGGGTTGCGGCGCAGATCGCCCGCAACCTCGGGCTGCCGCTCGGCAAGAGCGAGGTCAGGCACTTTTCCGACGGGGAGATCTCGGTGAACATCGGCGAGTCGGTGCGCGGCTCCGACGTGTTCGTCGTGCAGTCGACCTGCCGGCCGGTCAACGACAACCTGATGGAGCTGCTCATCATGATCGACGCCTTCAAGCGCGCGTCGGCCGGACGGATCACGGCGGTCGTTC
>DBFBGR010000024.1:0-118104 GCA_048201935.1 Oscillospiraceae bacterium
GCAGGTCGCCCATCTTCATATATGCCATATGTACGACCTCCCTTCTCTCGGAAAGACTCGATTTTTTCTCTCTCAAATTTACCCATCTATTATACTAACATTTTCACCAAATCGCAACCCCTTTTTTGAGTTTTTTTCAGCGTTTTTATGTAGACCGTCCCCACATTCCGTGCGCCCGGAAAAAAGCCGCCCCGGCGCTTACGCGCCGGGGCGGCCTGTCCGTTTTTGTCGAAGGCCCGGGGCTTACACCACCAGGAAGAACTTGATGAGGAACAGCGCGGAGATGATGTAGGTCACCACGGAGACCTCCTTGAACTTGCCCGAGAAGACCTTCAGCACAGTGTAGGAGATGAGGCCCAGGCCGATGGCGTGGCCAATGGAGCTGGAGATGGGCATGGCGATGAGCATCAGCGCCACGGGGACCATCTGGTCCAGATCGCCGAAGTCCACATTCTTCAGCCCCTGGAGCATCAGCACGCCCACGTAGATGAGGGCGGCGGAGGTGGCGGGGGCGGGAATAATGGCGGCGATGGGGGAGATGAACATGCAGGCCAGGAACAGGATGCCGGTGGTCAGGGCGGTGAGACCGGTGCGGCCACCGGCCTCCACGCCGGAGGCGGACTCCACGAAGGTGGTGACGGTGGAGGTACCGGTGCAGGCGCCGGCCACGGTGCCCACGGCGTCGGCCAGCAGGGCCTCCTTCATCTTGGGCATCTTGCCATTCTCATCCACCATACCGGCCCGGGAGGCGGTGCCCACCAGGGTGCCGATGGTGTCGAACATGTCGATCATGCAGAAGGTGATGACCAGGGTGATGACAGTGAACCAGCCGATGTCCACAAAGCCGGCGAAGTTGAACTTAAACAGGGTGGTCTCCACCATGTCGCCCACGGGGGGCAGCCAGCTGGCGGAGGTCAGACCGGCGAAGGGATTCACGTCCAGGAACAGCAGCGAGCCCATCCAGTAGATGACCGAGGAGACCAGCATGCCGATGAGCACGGCGCCCTTGACCTTCTTGGCCAGCAGGGCGATGACGAACAAGCCCACGAACATGGTGACCACATAGAGGACCATCTGGCTGTAGCCGCTGCCCATAGCCTTGCTGGCGGTGCCGGCGGTGAGGGAGCCGAAGAAGTCACGCATGACATAGAAGGGACCGACGTTCTCGGAGTACACGCCGGCGTTGGAGCCAAAGCCGATGTTCATCAGCATCAGGCCGATGGCCGGGGCGATGCCCAGGCGCACGCCCAGAGGGATAGCGTCCACGATCTTCTCACGGATGTTCAGGAAGGACAGCACCACGAAGATGATGCCCTCAACCAGGATGATGACAAGGCCCGCCTGGAAGCTATCCACGTAGCTCAGGCCGGTCATGCCCGCGATGTTGGCCACCACGACAGCGAAAAAGCTGTTGAGGCCCATACCAGGAGCCATGGCGAAGGGCTTGTTGGCGGCGAAGGCCATGACGAACATGCCGATGGCGGAGGCGACGCAGGTGGCCAGGAACACGCCGTTCCACAGCGCGCTGCCCACGTCAAACCCCGTCAACAGGTTGGGGTTCAGCGCGATGATGTAGGCCATGGTCATGAAGGTGGTGAGACCGGCCACGATCTCGGTGCGGACGGTGGTGCCGTTTTGCTTGAGCTTAAAGAGCTTCTCCATATTTCTCTCCCTTTCGTTTCCAAAGCAGAGGCTTTGGAAAAAGATAGGAACATTGTACCACAGTTCGACAAAAAATGCTAGGTACTTTTTTCCAAATTGACAGAAATATCAAGGTGGGATATAATAAAAAACGACCAAAAACACCCAAGGAGGTTTTCCCCATGACCTATCCCATCCAGGTGGCCGGGCTCCAGCGGGACCTGCCCCTCTGCCCCTTGACCGACTCCCTCCAGATCGCCGCCTTCGTCATCTTCGGCGACGTGGAGCTCACCTGCGCCTGCGCCAAGGCGCTGCTGGAAAAGGCCCCAGAGTTTGACTACATGGTGGCCCCCGAGGCTAAAGCCATCCCCCTCATCCACGAGATGGCCCGCCAGAGCGGCCAGAACGAGTATTTCCTGGTGCGCAAGAAGAAAAAGGCCTATATGAACGGCGTTTTCGAGGCTGTGGACCGCTCCATCACCACCGAGGGCGAGCAGATGCTCTACATGGACGGCGCCGACGCGGCCAAGCTCCGGGGCAAGCGGGTGCTCATTTTGGACGACGTGATCTCCACCGGCGGCTCCATCGCCGCCACCGAGAGCCTGGTGGAGCAGGCCGGGGGCCAGGTGGTGGGCCGCATGGCCATCCTGGCCGAGGGCGACGCCGCGAAGCGTCAGGACATCATCTTCCTGGAGCCCCTGCCCCTCTTCGACGGCAACGGCAAGCCTTTGACTTGACATTGCCCTTTGTAAAAAAACAGCCCCGACACCTAGGTGTCGGGGCTGTTTTTTACGCTAGGGTCTTGCTTACGAAGTCTCTTACTTGCTCAGGCGCACGTAGCGCTGCAGCACGGCGGAGACCTCGGCGCGGGTGGCGTTGCCCTTGGGGTCGAGGATGTCGTTGCCCTTGCCCTGGATGATGCCATTCTGGATGGCCCAGGTCATAGCGGCAGCGGCCCAGTCGGCCACGTCGTCGGCGTCGGTGAAGCCGTTGAGGTCCTTACCGTTGACGGCGGGAGCGCCGGCATAGCGGTAGACCATGACCACCAGCTCCTCGCGGGTGATGGAGCTGTTGGGACCGAAGGTGCCGTCGGTGTAGCCGTTGATCACGCCGGCCTCAGCGGCCCAATCCACAGCGGCGGCGAACCAGTCGTCGGCAACCACGTCGGAGAAGTCCACGCTCTTGCCGCTCTTGACCTCGCCGTCCAGACGGAACAGGACGGTGGCCATCATGCCGCGGGTCATGGTGGTGTCGGGGGCGAAGTGGGTAGCGTCCACGCCGTTGAAGAGCTCACGGGCGGTGACGTAGTCCACGTCGCTCTTGGCCCAATGGCCGTCGATGTCCACAAAGTGCTTGGCGTTGTTCACGATCTTCACCGTGGCGCTCTCGTCCAGGTCAAAGACCATGTCGCCGTCCACGACCACGCTGTCGCGGATGATCTCCTCGGTGCCGTCGGGCTTGACGATGACAGCCACCATGCCGCTCTCGGCCTTGTCGTCCACGGGGACGCTGACCTGGGCGTTGTCCACGTCCCGGCCCAGGGTCACGGTGGTGGTGACCTCACCGGCGGGGGTGGTAACGGTGACGGACTTGGTGCCGTCGGGCTTGGTGTCGGTGACGGTGACGGTGCCGTCCTTGGCAGTCTCGGTGACCCGCTTGGTACCGTCGCTCAGGGTCTCGTTCTTCTTGTTGGTGTTGTTGTCCACGCCAACGCCACCGGGGATACCGCCGCCGCCGGTGGGACGGCTGGCCTTGGTGCCGTCCTGCTGGGCGGCCTCGAAGGTCCGGGTGGCGGTGTTCAGGTCGGCCAGAGCCTGGGCCACCTCGTCGGCGGTGGCGTCGGCGTTGTCGGCCACGGCTTGGGCGGCGGCGATGGCGGTCTCATAGGCCTCCTTCACCTCCGCGGTGACCCACTTGGTGCCCTTCTTCACGTTCTTAGCGTCGGTGTCCACGGTGATGGCCTTGGCGGCCTTGTCCGCGGCGGCGATGGCGGCGGTCAGGTCGTCCTTGGTGACGGGCTTGGTGCCGTTGGCGGCGTTCTCGATGGCGGCCTTCAGCGCGTCGGCGGCCTCGGTCAGGGCCTCCTTGGCCTCGTCCACCTCAGTCTGGGTGGCGTTGGCCTTGTCGGCCACAGCCTGAGCGTCGGCCAGAGCCTTATCGAAGGCGTCCTTCACGCTCTTGGCGATCCACTTCTCGCTGGTGGGCACGTCGGTGCCGTCCTCGGAGACGGCCACGGAGGTGGTGTCGATGGCCTCGGCGGCCTCGATGGCAGCGGTCAGCTCCGTCTTGTCCACGGTGGGCGGGGTGACGGTGGTGGCCTTGAAGGTCACGGTGACGGTGACGGCCTCGGCGGGCATCACGAAGGTGTTGTCGTCGGCCACGGTGACCTCGCTGTTGTCAGCCTTGGTGACCTTGATGGCGTCCACCTCGTAGCCGTCGGCGGGCTCGGCGGTGATGGTGACGGTGTCGCCCTCGGCGGCCTCAGTCTTGTCCACGCTCACGGTGCCGTTCTCCGTGTCGGCCACGGTGACGGCGTACTTGTCGCCAGGCGTAACGGTGCTCTGCTTGAAGGTCACGTTGATGGCCACGTCCTTGGCGGGCATGGTAAAGGTCTTGTCGGCGGCCACGGTCACGTCGGAGCTGGTGATCTGGTCCACCTCATAGCCAGCCGCGGGGGTAACGGTCAGGGTGATCTTGGTACCCTCGGCGGCCTTGGCAGCGGAGGCGGAGGCGGTGCCGTTGGCCCCGGCGGTCACGGTGATGTTATACTCGGTGGCGGCGGCGTCCTTATAGGTCGCCGTCAGGGTGACGTTGGCGGCGGGCATATTGAACTCCACGGTGCTTTCGGTGGCGTCGGCCAGGGTCACGCCGGTGGCGGTCCACTTGTCGAAGACCTTGCCCGCCTCGGGCTGGCCGGCGGTGACGGTGACCTTCTCGCCCTCCACGGCCTCGGTCTTGTCGGCGGTGCCGCCGACGACGGTGACGGTGTACTTGGTAGCCTGGCCTTCCTTGAAGGTCACCGTGACGGTCACGGCCTCGCCGGGCATGGTGAAGGTCTTGTCGTCGGCCACGGTCACGGCCTCGCCGCTGGCGGTCTTGGTGACGGAGATGGTATCCACCACGTAGCCGTCAGCGCCCACGGCCACGACCTTAACGGTGTCGCCCTCATAGGCCTCCGTCACCTCATCGGTGCCCACCTGGGTGGTCACGGTGCCCTTGGACTCGGTGTCGGCAATGGTGATGTCATAGGCGGAGGGATTGGGGTCCACGCCGGGCTGGACCACCTCCACACGGAAGATGTGCAGGGTGTTGTCGGTGCCGCCCAGGTAGTAGGTCCCGGCGGCGCCCAGGGTCATGGTGACCACCGCGGTCTCGCCCGCGTTCACAGTGGGCGTGCCGGACACAGCGGCCTGGCCGATCACGCCCATGGTGCGGGTGCTGCTGCCGCCGTTGCGGGCCCACACCTTCACCGTGGCGTTGGCCACAGTGGTGGTGAACTGGACGCCCTTGTAGTACTGTTTAGAGGCAAGCTCCACCTTGCCCTGGGAGTTCCAGCGCTGGTAGCCGTAGAAGCCGTCGGCAAACAGCGCGTCGCCGTCCTCCACACCGGCCAGCTTTCCGCTGTCCTTATTGCCCAGCAGAGTGAAGAAGCCCTGGGTGCCCAGGTTGGCGACGGTGTTGGCGGCGGTGCCCTTGGGCTGGTTCGCGATCTCCTGCTTGGTCACCTCGTTCATGTTGAGCACGAAGGCGGTGCTGTGCTTGGTGCCGTCCTTCTTCTCCAGGGCCTCGAAGTTGCTCACGGCGGTGGCCAGCTCGGCGGCGGCGGCGTTGAGCTCGGTGGTGGTGGCGGTGTTGCTGTTGGCCACGCCCTCAGCCTTGGCAATGGCGGTGTTATAGGCCGTGCCGTCGCTCACCGACACAAACTTGGCCGTGTCGGCCACGTCGGCGGCGTTATCGGCGTACCAGATGCCGATGACCTTGTTCTTGGCGGCCTGGATGGCCTCCTTCAGCGCGGTGGGATCGCCGGCGGGCTCAGCGGGGGTGCCCTCGGCGGGCACGATGGTGCCCAGGATGTACTTGCCGTACTTCACCCGCACCTGATACACCGTGCCGTTGGTCAGCCCGGAGATGGTGGCGCTCTGGCCGTCGGCGGCCACGGCCACGGTGGCGTCGGTCCAGTCGGTGGCGTCCTTCGTCTTATACTGATAGAGGCTCTCGTAGTCGCTCTGGTAGTTGGTGATCTTCAGCGCGCCGTCGGCGGCCTCCAGCACCGGGGTGGTGGCCCGGGTCAGCTCAATGTGCTGGGTGGCGGGCAGGGTATCATCATCGCCGGGGTCCTGGACATAGATGCCCTGAACGGCGGTCATGTCCACGCCCTCGATGGTGTCGGGGATGGTGATCTTGCCCTCGGAGGAGCCGGAGATGGTCACCCAGTGGGCGGTCTCGCCGTTGCCGTCCAGGCTGTACTTCCAGCCGTCCTGGATGCCCGAGAGCTCCCGGGTGGCGGCGTTCACGTCGGCGGTGGGCACGGTGCCCTCCTTCTGCGCCACGCTCACCTCCACCTTGACCTCACGGTCGGCAGCCGCGCCCTCGCTGGTCACGGTGCAGGTATAGGTGCCCGCGTCGGCCACGCCAACGCTCGCCTTGGTATAGGTAGCATCGATAGCGCCGCTGATCTCAGCGTTGTCCTTCTTCCACTGATAGTTGATGGTGGGCTGGGGGTTCACCGCGCCGTCCTTATCGTTGACAACGGCAGTCAGGGTCAGCGTCAGCGCGTCGCCGGCGGTCAGGCTCTGGTTGGCCGTCACGCCGGTGATGCGGATGACCTTGGCGTCCTGGCCCCGGACGGTCAGGGTGGCGGTCACCTCGTCAGAGGCGGCATAGTTGGTGTTTCCGTCAAACTTGGCCTTCAGAGTGTAGGTCTTGTCGTCGTTGGTCTCATTCGGGTCCAGGGTGACCTTCACGTTCCAGTTACCGTTGTCCTGGGTGCTCTCGTCGCCCTCGGGCGCGCTGATCTTGCCGGTGACCTCGTTGTTCTCGCTGTCATACAGCTTCACCACGGAGGTGGCGTCCACGCCCTCGGGCAGACCGGTCACCTGGGCCAGCACGTAGTTGCCCGCGGCGGCCACGCCCTGGTTGCGGGTCACCAGCCCCAGAGTCACATCGCCCTGGTTCACGGTCACGTTCAGGGTGACCACCTTGGGCTGGCCATCCACATCGTTGCGGGTGCTGGTGGCAGTGACGGTGGTGGAGCCCACGCCCACGGCGGTGAGGGTGGCCTTGCCGTCGTTGTCGGTGGTGCCGGTGTCCACGGTGACCACATTGGTGTCGTTGGACTTAAAAGTCACCTGGTCGGCGTCGCTGGCGGGCTGGATGATGCAGTCGCCGTCGGCGGTGACCCAAGTGGTCTTGATCTCCACCGCCACAGGCTCGTCGCCCATCTTCATGGCGACGGCGCTGTCGCTGGGGGCGGTCAGGGTCATGGTGTCCACCACGGCCCGGCGCACCCGCAGCGTGGCGGTGCCGGTAAAGCCGGTGGTGTCGTCCTCGGTCTCGTTCTGCTGGGGGTCGGTGGAGGTGGCCGAAATGGTGTACTGGCCCCGGACCGCGTCCTTGCTCACCTTCACCGTGGCGGTCTTGTTGTCCGAGCCCGGGGTGATGGTGATGGTGCTGGGCACATTGCCCTCAGAGTCCTTCACGGTCCAGGACTGGACCGTGCCGCTTGTGCCGCCGGTAACGGCGGCCTTCAAATTCAGCGTCACGTCCGCGCTGCGCACGTCCGCGTTCAGGTTCTCGTTGTCCTTGTCATCGGTGATCTTCACGCCGGTGACGAAAGCGGAGGTGGTGCTCTTGGGCGCGGCCTCGACCTTATAGATGTGGGCCTTGCCGCTGACGCAGCCGATGCGGATGTCGCCGGCGGGCACATCGGCAAAGGTGGTGATCTGGTACGTCGCGGTGGACTCCTGGGTGGTCGTGCCGGAGGACGCGGTGGTGGCAGTACCGCTCCAAAGGTTCATGGTAGTGCCGCCACTGCTGTTATGGTCATACCACCAGACCTTGACGGTGGTGGCCGCGGTGGTGGTGAAGTTCACCGTGCGGCGGTTACCGCTGGCATTGGAGGTGCCACCCAGCTTGATGGCCCTGCCTGCGGAATAGCCATCGGAGAAGGTAAACGCCTTGGTGGCAATCGCATCACTGCTACTGGCATTATACTTAAAGCCGCCACCCAGGTCGTTCATCGTCGAGGCGGTCACCGTCGCGGAGTTCTTGGCCATATCCAGCACCATCTCTCCAGCGGCGGCAGCGGGCACCACCAGCAGCGTGGCCATCAGCGCGACGGCCAGCAGCATGGAAAGCGCCTGCTTCCAATTTTTTGTCCTCATTCTATGTCCCTCCTAAAAAATTTGTATTGTGCACTTTTACCCATTTCGGGCCCTAAGATAACCCATATTTTACTCCTTCTTACAGCCGATTGCAAGTCCTTTTGTTGCCATTTTGTAAATTTTTTTCAGTTCCTCCATATCCTCCCGGGGGACCATTCTTTGAGGCCAAAGAATGGCCCCCCGGACCCCCCAAGAAAGCCCCAGGGAGGGGGATTTCGATTCCCCCTCCCTGGACCCTCCTCCTAAACGACCAAAAAGAGGGGCCCGCGGGCCCCTCTCTTTGGATTCTCACCCCGGAGACCTAGCTCCCCCGGGGGGAGTATCCAATAGAGGGGGCCGAAGCCCCCCTCTTTGGCCGAAGGGGATTCCAAAGGGGGCTCTCGGATTGCCCCCTTTGGCGTCTTTTCTGGGGGGTCTGGGGGGCTATCTTTTCCACGCCAGAAAAGATAGTCCCCCAGGAAGTCGGGGCCTGGCCCCAAAGTATGGTCCCCCGGGAAAGCCCGCGGACCCTCCGCGTCAAAAAAGGACCGCCCCTCGGGGCGGTCCTTTTCTTGCCTTGCTTGGAACGAAGCCTCTTACTTGCCCAGGCGCACGTAGCGCTGGAGCACAGCGGCGACCTCGGCGCGGGTGGCGTCGCCCCGGGGGACGATGTTGTCGGCGCTCTTGCCGTTGATGATGCCGTTCTGGATGGCCCAGCGCATGGCGACCTCAGCCCAGGCGGAGACCTGGTCCGCGTCGCTGAACTTCTCCATGCCCGTGGTGGTGACCAGCGCGGGAGAGCCGGCGTAGCGGTAGATCATCACCACCAGCTCCTCGCGGGTGATGGCGCGGTTGGGGCCGAAGGTGCCGTCGGTGTAGCCGTTGATCACGCCGGTCTCAGAGGCCCAGTCCACCGCGGCGGCAAACCAGTCGCCACTGGCCACGTCGGAGAAGTCCACGCGCTTGCCGGCCTTGACCTCGCCGTCCAGACGGTAGAGGACGGTGGCCATCATGCCCCGGGTCATGGTCGCGTCAGGGGCGAAGTGGGTGTCGCTGACGCCGTTGAAGAGGTCACGGGCGGACACAAAGTCCACGGCGCTCTTACCCCAGTGGCCGGACATATCATAAAAGCTCCTGGCCCGGTTCACGATCTTCACCGTGGCGCTCTCGTCCAGGTCGAAGATCACCTCGCCGTCCACCACGATGCTGTCGCGGATGATCTCCTCGGAGCCGTCGTCCTTGACGATGACGGCCACCATGCCGCTGTTGGCCTTGTCCACGCCGACGCGGACCTGGGTGCTCTGGGCGCTCTTGCCCAGGGTCACGTCGGTGGTGATCTCGCCGGCGGGGGTGGTGGTGGTGACGATCTTGGTTCCGTCGGGCTTGGTGTCGGTGACGGTGACGGTGCCGTCCTTGGCGGTGACGGTGGTGCGCTTGGTGCCGTCGGCCAGGGTCTCGTCCTTGGTGGTGGTCGTGCCGGTGGTGCCGGAGCTGGAGCTGCCACCGCCGCCACCGCCGCTGGGACGGCTGGACTTGGTGCCCTCCTGCTTGGCGGCGTTAAAGGCCAGGGTGGCCTCGTTCAGCTCGGCCAGAGCGGCCTCGATCTCCTCGGCGGTGGCCTCGGCGTTGTCGGCCACGGTCTCGGCCTTGGTGATGGCGGCGGCATAGTCGGCCTTCACCGCGGCGGTGACAAACGCCTCGCCCCGCTTCACGCTGGCGGCGTCCTCGGCCACGGTGATCTCGTCGGCGGCCTTCTTGGCGGCGGCGACGGCGGCGGTCAGGTCGTCCAGGGTCACGTCCTTCTCACCGGCGTGGAGGTTGGCCTCCACAGCGGCGGCCAGCGCGGCCACAGCGTCGGCCACCTGGGCCTCGGTGGCGGCCTTGTTGTCGGCCACGGCCTGGGCGTCGGCGATGGCCCGGGTCAGGGCGGTCTTCTCGGCGGCGGTGGCCCAAAGGTCGGTCTTCAGGACCTCCGTGCCGCTCTGGGCGGTCTTGGCCATGTCCAGCTTGGCCTGGGCGGTCTTGATGGCGGCCACCAGCGCGGTCTTGTCCGCCTCGGGCGCGGTGTAGGTGGCCTTGGCGGTGGCGGTATCGTCGCCCAGGGTCACGGTGACCTCATAGGCGCCCGCGGCGTCGGCCTGGTCCAGCCAGGTCTGGTCCTTGTGGTCGGTCCCGGCCTGGCTCACCATGTGGAAGGAGATCCAGGCGTTGGCGTTGGGCCCGGCGGCCTCAAAGCTCAGGGTGTCGGCGCGGTCGTCGCCCGAGCCGAACCGGACGGCGGCGTTGTCCTTCTTCACCGCGAAGGTCACGACGCCGGCCTGGGCCCGGTCATACTTCACCAGCAGCCAGGGCAACTGAACATCGGCGGCGGGCCGCAGGGTCTCGGCGGTAGCGCCGTAATAGTTGTAGGTCGGAGCCAGGGTCTCGTAGTTCTCGGCGGTGATGAACACGATGGAGGCGTCCTTCACGGCGGGCCCGGCGGGCTCGCCGGGCTTCTTGCCGTCCTGCTTCTGGCCGTTGAAGGTCTCCACGGCGGCGTTCAGGGCGGTCGCGGCCTCGTCCACCTGGGCCTGGGTGGCGCTGGCGTCGTCCAGCACGCCCTGGGCGGTGGTGATGGCGGCGACCAGGGTGGCCAGCTGATCGGCGGTGACCCACTGCTCAGCGGCGGGCACGTCGGCGCCGTCGTCGGAGGTCTTCACGCCCTCCTTGGTGGTGTTGGCCGCGGCGATGGCGTCGGCCAGCGCGCCCTTGTCCACCACAGTGGTGCCGGCGGCGTTGATCTTGCCGGCCTTAAAGGTGATCTGCCAGGTCCAGACCAGGGAGTTATCCGCGGTCTTATACTGCTTCAGCGTCCGGGTCTGGGTGGCCTCGGCGGTGGAAGCCGCCTCGCCCAGGCCGACGTAGTAGGTCTCGTAGGTCTTGCCGTCCACCACCTGGGTGCGGTTCTTGATGGTGGCGATCTCCGTCTCGGCGCCGTCCGCCACTTTTTTATAGGTATACGCACCGGCGCTCTCCACGGGCATGCCCAGACCCAGCCAAGCGCTCTCAACGCCCTGGGCGTTGTTGTGGAGGGTCACCTCGTCGGCGGTGACCTCCACGGTGACCTCCTTGGTAGCGCCGTTCACGCTCTTGACCACAGCTTTGTAGTTGCTGGCCAGGCCGTTGGCGGGCAGAGCGGAGCCGTCGTCGATCTGGCCCAGGTTGGCGGGCACCACCGTGGGATTGGCGGCGAAGCTGCCGGTGACGGTCACGTTCTTGGCGGGCATGGTGAAGCTGTTGTCGCTGATGGTCACATCGCTGGAGGTCCAGCCGGTGAAGTACTTCCCGGCCTGGGCGCCCGGGGTCAGGGTGACGATCTCGCCCGCGGCGGCGGCGGCCTTGTCGGCGGTGCCGCCGTTGACGGTGACGGTGTACCGGGCGGCCGTGAAGGTCACGGTGATGGTGACCGCCTTGGCGGGCATGGTGAACTTGCCGTCGTTGACGGTCACGGCGTTGTCGTCCCCGTCCTTAACGGTGATGGTATCCAGCTCGTAGCCGGCGGCGGGAGCGGCGGTGACGGTGACCTCCGTGCCGACCTCAGCCTCGGTGGCGGGGCTGGTGGTCACGGTGCCGTTCTCCGTGGCGGCCACGGTGATGGCGTACTTGACCTTGCTGGCGGTGATGACCACGGCGTCGGCGGTGACGGTGTAGACGCCGCTGGAGGAGCTGTCAGCGCCGGTGACGCTGTCCACCTGATAGCCGGGCTCCACATCCAGAAGGAAGGTGACGGCAAGGTTCTTGTCCACGGTCACCTTACCCTCGGCCATGGGCAGGTCGTTGCCGCTGGTGTCCTTCGGGCTCACGCGCACGCCCTCGGGGACGGTGAAGGTGATGGTCTTGGTCTCAGCGGGCGTGGACTGCTCCTCCTTGAAGGTCACGGTGACGGTGACCGCCTTGGCGGGCATGGTGAACACGCCGTTGTTCACGGCCACATTGCCGCTTTCATCGTCGGTGACGGTAATGGTATCCACCTCGTAGCCCTGGGCGGGCTCGGCGGTGATGGTGACCTCGGCGTCAGCCTCAGCCTCGTCAGCGGGGCTGGTGGTCACCGTGCCGTTCTCCGTGGCGGCCACGGTGATGGCGTACTTGTCAGCGGGAGTGGGCGGGGTGACCTGGGTCTCCTGAAAGGTCACGGTGACGGTGACATCGTAGGCGGGCATGGTGAAGGTGCCGTCCTCGCCCACGGTCACGGTGGTCGTGGTATCCTCCCTCTTGGCCACGGTGATGGCGTCCAGCTCGTAGCCTTCGTCGGCGGTGGCCGTCACGGTGACGGTCTCGCCCTCGGCAACCTCGGCGGTCACAGCGCCACCCACCGTCACGGTGAAGGAGCCGTTGGTGGCGATGGCGGAGGTGATGGTGTAGGTGGCGGGCCCGGGGTCGGGCTCGGTGGCGGCCTGGACCCGCACCACGGTCCGGGCGCTCTCGTCATTGTCGGTCTCGGTGGCGGAGACGTAATAGGTGCCCGCGGCGATAGCCGGATCGAGGCCGTCAAAGGTCAGGGCCGTGCCGGTGGCCGCGACCCCGCTCTTCAGGGCGGCGCCATCGCTGGCCGCGTCGTAGAGCGCGAAGGTGGTACCCTCGGCAGGCTCGTCGCTCAGGGTAAAGGTGACCGAGGCAACGCTGGTCTCGCCCTCCCCCATGGTGAAGACATCACCCTGAGCTGCAAACACGGGCGCGGCGCTCTCCACGGCCGCGGCGGGCACTACCAGCAGTCCGGCGATCAGGCAGATCGTCAGGACCAGAGACAGCGTCCGCGTCATGGTCTTCTTCATTCTGTCATACCTCCCAAAATATATAATTTTATATATGCAAAACACCCTATCGCAGGGAACTTTAGGCATTTTATCATGGGCGGCCACGGTTTGCAAGGACTTCTTCCTCGTCCTTTCGCCATTTTCCCGCTCCAAATCCTGGAGGTGGATTGTATAGAATGTATAGCCCGGGGAAAAAACAGCCCCGGCACTGGCGTGTCGGGGCTGGACTGTCAGGCGCTAGCTTGCTTACAGGTTGAAGTACCGCTTGGCGTTGTTGAAGCACACGCCCTCCACGATGGTCTTCAGGGCCTCCTCGTCGTTGGGGTACTCCCCGTCCTCCACCCAGTGGCCGACGAGATTGCAGAAAATGCGGCGGAAGTAGTCGTGCCGGGCGTAGCTCAGGAAGGAGCGGGAATCGGTGAGCATGCCCACGAAGTTGCCCAGCAATCCCAGGTTGGCCAGCGACTTCATCTGCTCCTCCATACCGGTCTTGGTGTCGTTGAACCACCAGGCCGAGCCGTGCTGGATCTTGCCCGGCACCTCGGTGCCCTGGAACACGCCCAGCATGGTGCCAAGCTGCTCGTTGTCGGCGGGGTTCAGGGAGTAGAGGATGGTCTTGGGGCACTCCCCGGTCATGTCGAGAGCGGAGAGCAGCCGGGCGATGTCGCCGCCGCAGGTGTTCTGGGCGATCATGTCAAAGCCGGTGTCCGGGCCCAGCTTGCGGTACATCCGCTCGTTCATGTTGCGAAGGCAGCTATAGTGGAGCTGCATCACGATGCCCAGGCGGTGGTATTCCTTGCCCAGGTGCATGAGAACGGCGGTCTGGTAGCCCTCGGCCTCCTCGATGGTGACCTCGCCGCCGCGCATCACCTTCTGGTAGGCGGCGTTGGCGGTCTCGTCGGAGACGGGGCGGTAGGGGATGTAGTCCAGGCCGTGGTCGGTGGCCCGGCAGCCGTGGTCCACGAAGAACTCCAGCCGCTCAGTCAGGGCGGCCTTCACGTCAGCCAGAGTGGCCAGCTCAGCCTTGCCCACGCTCTTGGCCAGGGCCTTCATGTAGTCGGCAAAGCCCTCTTTATTGATGTTGATGGCCTTGTCGGGCCGGTAGGACGGGGCCACGGTGAACTTGATGGTGGGGTCGGCGGCGATCTTCTCGTGCCACTCCAGGGAGTCGATGGGGTCGTCGGTGGTGCCGATGAAGGCCACGTTGGACTGCTCGATGAGCCCCCGCACGGTCATGGTGGGGTCGTTTTGGAGCTTATCCTTGGCCATGTCCCAGACTTCCTTGACGGTCTTGGGGCCCAGCACGCCGTCATAGCCGAAGAACTTGCGCAGCTCCAGGTTGCACCAGTGGAACATGGGGTTGCCGATGGCCATCTGCAGCGCCTCGGAGAACTTCTCCAGCCGCTCGATACCGGGCTTGTGGCCGGTGATGTACGCCTCGTCGATGCCGTGGGAGCGCATCACACGCCACTTATAGTGGTCGCCAAAGTAGGTGCCGTCGGGGTTCTCGCCCCCCAGCCACACCTGGCACAGGTCCTCGAAGCGGCGGTTCTCGTAAATTTCACGGGGCGGGATGTGGCAGTGGTAGTCGCACAGGGGCATCTTCTCGGCGTAGTCGTGGAAAAGATGCTTGGCGGTCTCGGTCTCCAGCAGGAAGTCTTTGTCCATAAAGGGTCTCATGGGGGTAAGCTCCTTTCTGTGATGGTGGTTTGCTATCCTTTTCCATTATACCGTCAAAATTGAAAAGCGCAAGACCCATCCCACCGCTTTTTTACAGAAAATTCATTGTAATACTGCCCGGGCTGTGTTAGAATACGGATATCGTACCTCTGAGGAGGGATCATTTTTGAACCAAAACAACAACCAAAACAATAACCGCAACAACCGAAACCGCAACACCTTCGGCGTGGTGAGCGTCATCATCTGGGCCTTGGTCATCACCGTGCTGATGAATATGTTCCTCTCGTCCTTCGACAAGCCCGACGCCCAGGAGATCCCCTACTCCCAGTTCCGCCAGATGGTCCAGGATGGCGAGGTCTATAAGGTGGAGCTGGCCAGCAACAAGTACCTCATCACCACCCAGGCCGACCAGGACGCCGCCAAAAAGGCCGCCGAGAAGGCCGCCCAGGACCAGGAGCAAAACGGCTTCAATCCCTTTATGCCCATCGCCGTCCCCAAGGAGGCCGGGGCCCGGTACGTCACCGCCCCCATCAACGACGAGGGCCTGGTGGAGCTGATGGCGGACAAGGGCGTGGTCTTCCAGACCGAGCTGAAGGAAGAGGCCAGCCTGCTCATGGGCATTTTGATCAACTACCTGCTGCCCATGCTGCTGAGCATCGGGCTTTTGATGCTGCTGTTTCGCTTCATGACCAGCAAGATGGGCGGCGGCGGTATGGGTGGCATCGGCGGCGTGGGCAAGGCCAACGCCAAGGTGTATGTGGAAAAGAAGACCGGCGTGACCTTCGCCGACGTGGCCGGTCAGGACGAGGCCAAGGAGAGCTTAGAGGAGATCATCGACTTCCTCCACAACCCGGGCAAGTACACCGAAATCGGCGCCAAGCTGCCCAAAGGCGCGCTGCTGGTGGGCTCTCCGGGCACGGGCAAGACCCTGCTGGCCAAAGCGGTGGCCGGCGAGGCCAACGTGCCCTTCTTCTCCATCTCCGGCTCCGACTTTGTGGAGATGTTCGTGGGCGTGGGCGCGTCCCGGGTCCGGGACCTCTTCAAAGAGGCCGCCAAGATGGCCCCGTGCATCATCTTCATCGACGAGATCGACACCATCGGCAAGAGCCGGGACGCCACCAAATTTGGCGGCAACGACGAGCGTGAGCAGACCTTGAACCAGCTCCTGGCCGAGCTGGACGGCTTCGACCCCACCAAGGGCGTTATCGTCCTGGCCGCCACCAACCGCCCCGAGGTGCTGGATAAGGCCCTGCTGCGCCCGGGCCGCTTCGACCGGCGCATCACCGTGGACCGGCCCAACCTGGCCGGGCGGCTGGCGACGTTGCAGGTCCACACCCGCAACATCCGTCTGGCCGAGGACGTGGACCTCAATAAGATCGCCCAGGCCACCGCGGGCTGCGTGGGCGCGGACCTTGCCAACCTGGTGAACGAGGCCGCCCTCCGGGCCGTGCGCCACGGCCGCCGGGCGGTGAACCAGCAGGACCTTCTGAGCTCCTTTGAGCTGGTCATCGCCGGCAGCGAAAAGAAGGGCACGGTGCTCACCGAGAAGGAAAAGCGGCTGGTGGCCTACCACGAGGTGGGCCACGCCCTGGTGGCCGCCAAGCAAAAGGACACCGAGCCCGTCACCAAGATCACCATCGTCCCCCACACCCAGGGCGCTTTGGGCTACACCATGCAGACCCCCGAGGAGGAGACCTTCCTGTGGACCCGGGAGGAGCTCTTGGCCGACATCCGCACCCTGCTGGGCGGGCGGTGCGCCGAGGAGCTGGTCTTTGACACCCAGACCTCCGGCGCGGCCAACGACATCGAGCGGGCCACGGACCTTGCCCGCAAGCTGGTGACCATGTTCGGCATGAGCGACCGCTTCGGCCCCATGGGCCTGGCCACCGTCCAGAACCAGTATCTGGACCAGGGTTACGGCCTCACCTGCGCCCAGGACACCGCCGCGCTGGTGGACAAGGAGATCCAGTCCATCATCGAGCTGTGCCACAAGGACGCCAAGGCGATCCTGTCCGACAACCGCGCCGATCTGGACGCGGTGGCGGAGTACCTGCTGAAGAAGGAGACCATCACCGGCAAGGAGATGATGGCCATCCTCAAGGGCCAGGACCCCGCCCTGGCCGACAGCGACGACGCCCCCATCACCCCGGCGTAACAGAAAGGAGCCTTTCCGCCAAAGTGGCGGAAAGGCTCCTTTTTGCTAAGACCACACTAGATCAAAGACCTGGGATAGCCCGCTCAGGCGGCCTTCTTGGACTGCTCGAAGCCGTCCAGGACCTCCTGGTCGGGCTGGGCGGTGAGCAGGCTCACCACCACCAGAGCCACGCAGCCCACGATGAAGGCGGGCAGCAGCTCGTAGATGGCCCAGGCGCCGCCCATAGGGGCCACGGCGAACTTCCAGATAAAGACCATCGCGCCGCCGGCCACCATGCCCGCCAGCGCGCCCCACTTGTTGCTGCGCTTCCAGAACAGGCTGGCCAGCACCACCGGGCCGAAGGCGGCGCCGAAGCCCGCCCAGGCGAAGGAGACGATCTTGAACACGGAGCTGTTGGGGTCCCAGGCGAAGACCACCGCCACCAAAGCGATGGCGATAACGGTGCCCCGGGCGGCCAGCATGGCCTTCTTCTGGCTCAGCTTCACGCCGCCGAAGTCCTGGACCAGGTCTTGGGACACGCTGGAGGCGGCGGCCAAGAGCTGGGAGTCGGCGGTGGACATGGTGGCGGCCAGGATGCCCGCCAGCACCACGCCGGCGATGAGGGCCAGCAGCACGCCGTGCTGGCTCATGAGCTTGGACATCTCCACGATGATGGTCTGGGAGGTGGCGCCGTCCAGAGCGGGGATGGCGCCGGAGCCGGCGGTGATGGCGTTGCCCACCACGCCGATGAAGATGGCGATGCCCATGGAGAGGACCACCCAAATGGAGGCCACGCGGCGGGAGGTGGTGAGCTCACGCTCGTCCCGGATGGCCATGAAGCGAAGCAGGATGTGGGGCATACCGAAGTAGCCAAGGCCCCAGGCCAGGGTGGACACGATGGGCAAGAAGCCGAAGGACCCAGCGGCGCCGGTGGCGGCGTTATAGCCCTGGGTCAGGCCCAGGTAGCCGGGCAGGCCCTTGGCGTTCTCCACCACGTTGGCCAGGCCCCCGGCCTGGTCCACCCCGAAGAGCACCACCGCCAGCAGGGCGATGGTCATGACGATGGACTGGATGAAGTCGGTGGTGGACACGGCCAGGAAGCCGCCCAGCACCGTGTAGCCGATGATGACCACCGCGCCCACGATCATGGTGGTGTGGTAATCCCAGCCGAAGAGGCTGTTAAACAGCGTCCCCACCGCGGCAAAGCCCGAGGCGGTGTAGGGCACGAAGAAGACCACGATGACCAGCGCGGCGATGGCGGAGAGCATATGCCGCTTGTCGCCGTAGCGGCGGGAGAAGTAGTCGGGGATGGTAAAGGCCCCCAGCTGAGCGGAGTACCGGCGCAGCCGACGGGCCACGATGAGCCAGTTGAGGTAAGTACCCACCGCCAGGCCGATGGCCGTCCAGGTCACCTCGGCCAGGCCCGCGAAGTAGGCAAGGCCGGGCAGGCCCATGAGCAGGTAAGCGGACATATCCGACGCCTCCGCGCTCATGGCGGTGACGTAGGGGCCCAGCTTGCGCCCGCCCAGGTAGAACTGGTCGGAGCTCTCCCCCTTGCCCTTGCGGCCGAAATACACGCCGATGAGGACGGTGGCGGCCAGGTAGAGCACGATGGAGATCAAAATGTAAACTTCTTTGGACATGAAATGTACCTCCTTACACGTCGCGGAAAGCCCGCAACATTGGCCTATCATACCACACTTTTCCAAAAAACGCAATAGGCAATTAGCGTGCTAAAGCGAAGTTCCCCCTCCCAAGGGCAAAAAAACAGGGACGCCCAAGTGGGCGTCCCTGCTCAAATGCGAGGTTTTTCTTACTTCTTGGTCAGGTAGCGCTGGAACATGGCGGCAGTCTCGGCGCGGGTAGCCAGACCCTGGGGATCCAGCAAGGTGCCGTTCTTACCGTTCATGATGCCGTTCTGGACGGCCCAGCGCATCGCGTCGGCGGCCCAGTCGGAGATGGACTCCACGTCCTCAAAGCCAGCCATACCCATGGCGGCGTCCACCTCGGGGGAGTCGGCGTAGCGGTAGAGCATCACAGCCAACTGCTCGCGGGTGATCTCCTTGTCGGGACCGAAGGTGCCGTCCTCAAAGCCGGTGACAACACCGGTCTCGGCGCACCAGCGGACCGCGTCGGCATACCAGGAGCCGTCCACCACGTCGGGGAAGTCAGCGATCCGGGCACGAGGCTCGGGGGAGCCGGCCTTGCGCCACAGGATGGTGGCGATCATGGCGCGGGAGGTGTTGGCGTAGGGGGAGAAGGTCTTGTCGGCGGTGCCGTTCATCAGCTTGTTCTCGGCCACGTAGTTGACTGCGTCGTAGAACCAGTCGCCCTCGACCACGTCGTCAAAGACCAGCTTGTCGGGAGTGGGATTCTCGGGGTCCTTCTGGGAGCCGTCGGGATTGGTGCCGGTGCCCAGGGGAGGAGGATTGCTCATCTTCTTGCGGATCTCCAGACGGCCGGCGTTGGAGAAGGCGATGGTGTAGTTGGCGTTGGGCACATCCAGGCCGCTGACCACGATGGCGTACTCGTTGGCCTGCTCCATGACCTCCTCAGTGAGGGTGACCATGGTGCTGGAGACGGTGCCGTCGTCGTTCAGGGCGTAGAGGGTGTAGCCGGGGGTGCCGGTGAGCTTGTCGTCGCCCACCAGAGCGGTGTTCTCATAGCCGTACAGAGCCTTGACCTCAGCCACCTCGGTGCGCACGCGGGCGCTCACGTCCTTGGCGGTGACGGTGATGGCCTTGGGAGCCACGGTCACGGTGCCGGCCAGCTCCTCCACGGGGATGTCGGTGTAGGCGCCACCGGTGAAGGTGACGGTGTAGGCGTGGTCGCCGGCGGCGGGAATGGCGGCGTCGCCCTTGTCGGTCCAGTTCACGGTGTACTCACCGGTCACCACAGCGCCGGCCTCGGCCGTGATCTTGCCCTTGTTGATGGTGACCAGGCTGGCCCAGCTATCGCCGTAGGCGGGGTCGGCCTTGACGGTCTTGGCGCCATCGGAGATGGTGAAGCTGATGTTGGTGACGTTGACCTTGATGGTGGCGGTCTTCTCGCCCACCTTGGCGGTCAGGGTGACCTCGCCGGCGGTAGCGCCCTTGGCCACGGTCAGGGTGGCGGTGGCGGCGTCAAAGGTCACGCCGTCGGGCAGAGCGCCGGCCTCCCAGGTAACGGTCTGGCCGGTCATGGCGTCGCCATACTGGTCCTTCACGTCCACGGCGTAGATCGCGGTGACGGCGTCCTCACCCACAGGGATGACCACGGTGTTCTTGTTGGCGGAAGCGCCCAGCACCTCGGTGACGGCGGAGACGTTGCGGGAAACGGTCAGGGTAGCGGTCTTGGCGTCGCCCTTGGACTCGCCGGTCTTGGGGGTAGCCTTGATGGTGTACGCGCCGGCCACGGCCTTGGCGTCCACGGTGATCTTGCCGTCGGCAGCCACGGTGACGCCCTTGCCGCCGGCGGGGGCCTCAACGGTCCAGTCCACAAGGCCGGTGATGGTCTTGTCGGAGGTGGAGGTGGCGGTGGCGGTCACGGTAACGGCGTTGGCGCCGTCAGCGGTGGCGGTGTCGGCGCTCAGGGACACGGTGCCCAGGGTGGGATCAGCGCCCTTGACGGAAGCGGTGCTCTTGACGACAGCAACGGTCCTATCGACCACGCCATCAGTCAGAGTGGTATTGCCAGCGTCCAGCTCGAAGTCCACATCGCAGCTCTCCACGTCGGCCTTCACTTCGAACTTGTAGGTGACCAGAACAGCGTTGGCCGGCAGGTCATGGCTGGTGCTGGTGATGTCGATGGCGGCCACATTGGCCACACCATTAGCAGTAGAGACCTCCTGTCCCATAAAGGTCAGGCCGTTCAGGTCCGCGCCAGCCTCGGAACCGGTAAAGGTCAGCACATCCTTGTTATACTTCAAGGAGACGCCAATACCGCTGGCCTTAAAGGCCCCATCCTTGCCGGTGGCAACTACGGTGACAGAGCCGGTGTTGCCGGTCTGCACCCACTCGCCCACGGTGAAGGTCACGTCCTCACCCGCGGCGGCGGCGGGCACCACCAGGAGCCCGCAGGCCATGACCAGAGCCATGGCCAGAGCCAAGATACGCTTCATGCTTTTCACAAAAAATTCCTCCTATATTTTTTACTTAAAATTCAGTGATCTTACCTGTAAAGTAGTTCAGGATCTTCATGCCGTCCTGGACGTTGACCTTACCGTCTGTCAGCACATCGGCGGCCAGGAACTGGTTGCCGGTGAGCGTAGTCTTGCCGGTAAAGTGGTTGAAGCACAGCATGGCATCCTGGGTGTTGATACGAGTGTCGCTGTTCACGTCACCCAGCTTGTAGGCGGCGTAGTAGCCGAAGCTGCCCACCTTGGTGGCGGCGGTGATGTCGCCGGCGTCGGCGTCGCTGGAGAGGTAGACGGTGTAAGTCGTGCCGTTGACCAGCTCCTTGGGGTAGACCTCAAAGGCGACGGTATCGGCCTGGTCGATGAAGACCACGTTGCTCTCGGTGGGGGTGCCGGTGGCGTCGTTGAGGACGAACACCAGGTACTGCTGGCCCGAGGTGGCGCCAGAGTAGGTCACCTTCACCTTCACCGCGTCGGCGTAGACCTCCTTGCCCTCCTGGGTGGTGGGGGTGGACACCACAGTGCCGTCCACCTTCATGGCCTGCATGGTGATCCCGGCGGGGGTGGTCTCCGCCTTCACGTCGCAGATGCCCGAGGCGGGCGTATCCCCCGCGGCGGCGGCCACAGCGGTGAGACAGAGCACCACCAAGGCCAGAGCAAGAACGATTTTGATTGCCTTCTTCATTTCTTATTGTTCCTCCTTCCTAATATTATCTTGGTATTGGGTCATGATCTTGGCGATCTGGACCCGGCTGGCGGAGCCGGTGGGGCTCAGGTTCCCGCCGCCGGTGCCTTGGATCAACTCGTGATAGACGCCCCAGTACATGGCGCTCTTGGCCCAGGGGGCGATATCCGCGCTGTCCTGGAACTGCTGGTCATAGACGGCGGTGAACATCATCTCCATGCCGCTTTGACCGCCGGAATACCGGAAGAGGATGGTCATGGCCTCCTGCCGGGTCAGGGTGCTGTCCGGAGAGAAGGCGTCCTCCGCCGTTCCCTTCACATAGCCCTGGTGATAGCCCCAGGCGATGGCCTTCTGGAAATCGATGTACTGGTCGGCAATGTCGGTGAAGGGGGTCTCCCGCTCCTCCGCCGGAGTGCCCGCCAGCCGCCACAGCACGGTGACGAACTGGGCCCGGCTCACCGCCTCGTCGGGACGGAAGGTGCCGTCGGCATAGCCCTTGAAGAGGCCCGTCTGGGCCGCCTTCTGGGCGAAGGCCTCGCCCCAGTGGCCCGCAAGGTCGGTGAAGGTCACCGGCTCGGGGTCGGGCTTGGTCTCGGGCTTCTCCGAGGGCTCAGGCTTGTCCTCGGGCTTAGGCGTGGGCTTGACCTCAGGCTTGGGGTCGGGCTTGGCCTCGTCCTTGGCTCTGCGGAACTCGGTGGCCACCTCCATGGGCTCGCCCATCAGGTCGCCGATGATGAACTCCTCCAAAGAGAAGTCGGGGTCGTTGGTGGCCTTGGTGACCTCGAAGGTCAGCAGGGCGATGACCCCGTCCCCCTCGATGAGCTCCAGGTCGCCCGCGCCCACCGCCGCCTTACCCTTGTTGTCCGGGTTGTAGGCCGCAAACTGGGGCATCTTCTCCCCGGGCTCGACGTTCGTGCAGCGAAGGGAATCGTTGTCGTACAGTAAGTAGAACTGGACCATGCCGAAGCCGGGGTTGTTCTCCATCTTGACGGTGACGGTGAATTCCTCCCCCACCGCCGGCAAGGTCTGTGGGGCCTCCACCACAAAGGTGGCCTCCCCGGCCGCCGCCACGGCGGGCAGCATACCGATCAGCGCCAGCGCCACAAGGGCCAGCGCTACGAGCTTTCTTCTCATTCCTCGTCCTCCCTCGCTGTGGTTTGACTAGGATCGCCGGCGCGGGCGCATGATAGCACCATTGTCAGCGTTTATCATTTTACATCACTCCGTCGCCGATTGCAATACCTAATTTTGTTCTTTTTATGAAAGATTTTCCACATCCCCGCCCCGGCGGCGTATTTCCTCTTGCCTTTTTATATAATAGGTGCTATAATATTTCGTTGCAAAGAGATACTTCCAGCAAAAAAGCCAGGAGAGGAGGGCCCGGGCATGAATATCGCCTTGCAGTTCAGCGGCATCGTGGTGCTGCTGGTCCTTCTGTTCTTCCACTCCCGGCACAAGACCACCCACCTGGTCACCGAGCGGGTCTTCCGCTGGGTCATCTGGACGGCCCTGATCTGCCTGGCCTTCGACGCGGGCTCCATTTTGCTCATCAACGCCGCCTTCGCCCCGGGCTCCACGATCCCCCGGCTGCTGGTGGACTATGTGTGCAAGCTGTATCTGCTCACCCTGCCCGCCATGGGCGTGTCCACGCTGCTCTACATCTGCGCCGACATCTACTACGACCAGCCCAAAAAGCTCCACGACCGGGGCTACACCTACGGCATTCTGGGCTTTATCGGCATGATCGCTCTGTTCGCCCTGCCCATCGAGTATGTGAAAAACGACGCGGGGGTGGTCACCAACACCGGCGGCCCCAGCGTCTACGCCGCCTATGTGCTCATCGCCATCTACCTGACCCTCATCATCTTCCACCTCATCTTCGACCGCCGCCATCTGGACCGGATGCGGCTGGTGGCGGTGGTGCTGTGGATGACGCTGTGGATCGGCTCCTTCGCGTTGCATCTGCTGGACCACACCCTGCTGCTGGCGGGCTTTGCCTGCTCGGTGGGCATCCTCATCCTCTACCTGGCCCTGGAAAACCCCGAGGCCAACTTCGACAAGGATACCGGGCTGTTCAGCACCGCCGTGCTCAACTCCTACCTGCGCCAGCGCTACAGCCGCCCTGGGGACTTCTCCACGCTGTTGCTGCTCTTCGACGGGCCTTTGGACCGGGGCGTGGGCAAAAACAACGCCGAGAATATCCGCCTGGAGGTGGGCCGGTACGTGGCCGCCCACCGCAACTGGATGGCTTTCCGCCAGGGCGAGACCCGTATCTTCTTCGTCTTCGAGCGGCCCCAGGACGCCCGGGACGCCCAGGCCAAGCTGGTGCGCTATGTAGAGCAGCGCTGGCCCGACCTGGAGTCCATCTCGGTGCGGCTGCACTGGGTGCTGATGCCCAGCGCCCGGATGGTGAACTCCCACGCGTCGTTGCTCTACTTCCTGCTCCACCTCAGCCGCAAGCACTACTTCCAGGAGGACCTCTTGGAGGTGGACCAGCGGTTCGTGGACGAGGCCAGGCAGGATCTGAAGATTGAGGGTCTGCTGGACGCCGCCATCCAAAACGACGCCATCGAGGTCTTCTACCAGCCCATCTACTCCACCCGGGAGCGGCGCATCACCTCCGCCGAGGCGCTGGTGCGCATCCGGGACGAGGAGGGCAACCTGGTGCCGCCGGGGCTCTTTATCCCCATCGCGGAGTCCAACGGCATGATATTAGCCTTGGGCAAGCTCATCTTCCAGCACGTGTGCCGCTTCATCAAGCGCCATCCCCTGGAGGAGCTGGGGCTGAACTACATCGAGGTGAACCTCTCGGTCATCCAGTGCGCCAGCAACGACCTTGCCACCGACTATATCGACATCATGCGTCGCTTCGGCATCTCCCCCCAGAACATCAACCTGGAGATCACCGAGTCGGCCTCCACCGCCACCAAGAAGGTCCTGTTGAAGAACATGAACCAGCTCATCGACTACGGCGCGTCCTTCTCCCTGGACGACTTCGGCACCGGCCAGTCCAACCTGAACTATATCATCGACCTGCCCGTGTCCATCGCCAAGTTCGACCGGGCCATGACCCAGTCCTATTTCGTCAGCCACAAGGCCCGCCAGGTCATGAGCGCCGCCATCCAGATGATCCACGACATGGGCCTGTCCATCGTCTCCGAGGGCGTGGAGACCCTGGAGGAGCTCCAGGCCATCGAGGCCCTGGGCATCGAATACATCCAGGGCTTCTTCTTCTCCAAGCCCCTGTCCGAGGCGGAGTTTTTGGACTACCTCAAGGACTTCCAGCCCCCGGAGAAGAACGAGGCGGCCTCGTAGTAACAAAGATATAGACGTGAAAAGAGCAGGACGGGTTCCCGTCCTGCTCTTTTTTCGCTCTCGCTTACGCCCCCAGGCCCAGCCCCGCCAGCAGCAGCCCCGCCAGGGAGTAGTAGGCCACCACCGCCACCAGGTCGTTGACGGTGGTGATGAGCGGTCCCGAGGCCACCGCCGGGTCCACCTTCAGCTTGTGGAAGAACATGGGGATCACCGTGCCCACCAAGCTGGAGATGATCATGGCCAAAAACAGCGCCAGCCCCACGCAGCCGGCGATGGACAGGCTGGTGGGCAGATCGTAGCCCTTCAAGGCGTACAGATATCCGCTGACGAAGAGAAAGGACAGGCTCCCCAGCAGCAGGCCGTTGGCCCCGCCCACCCGCATCTCCTTCCAGGCAAAGCGCAGCTTTTCCCCGCCGGAGATGTTCTCGTCCATCAGCACCCGGATGGTGACGGCCAAAGACTGGGTGCCCACATTGCCCGCCATGTCCAAAATGAGGGACTGGAAGCTGACCACGATGGCCACCTGGGCCACCACCGCCTCGAAGACCCCCACCACGCTGGACACCACCATGCCAAGGCCCAGCAGCAAGACCAGCCACGGCAGCCGCTTTTTCATGCTCTGGCCCAGGCTCTCGTGGAGGTCCTCCTCTGCCGTCAGACCGGCCAGCTTGGCATAGTCCTCGCCCAAGGCGTCGTCCACCGCCTCCACGAGGTCGGTGGCGGTGATGGCCCCGATGACCGCGTCCTGGTCGTCCAGCACGGGGATGGAGTCCTCGGCGTAGTCCATGAGCCGCTCCATGGTATCGTCGATGCGCTCGGTGGCGTAGACCCGGGGGTAGCTCCGGGAGATGAGCTGGTCCAGGGGCACGTGCTCCCGGGCGACGATGAGGTCCTTGAGCTCCATGGCCCCGGCGTAGCGGCCCTGGTCGTCGGTGACATAGATGGTATTGATGTTGTCGTTGTCCTTGGCCTGGGCGATGACCGAGCGCATGGCCTCCTTCACCGTGGCGGTCTCGGGGACCCAGACGAAGTTGGTGGTCATCATGTGGCCGATCTGGTCCTCCTCGAAGGAGACGATAAGCCGGATGTCCTCCGCGTCCTCCGCGTCCATCAGACCGATAAGGGCCTCGCGCTTGTCGGCGCTGTCGATGTCCTCCAGCACGTCCACCGCGTCGTCGGCGTCCATGTTGCCCAGCAACTGGGCCGCCTTTTGGGCGGGCAGCTCGGCCAGGTAGTCGGAGACATTGTCGGTATAGCTCAGCACCTCGGCGGTGCGCTCCTGGCCCAAAATGCGGTAGAGGGCGCGGCGCTGGGCGCTGTCCAGCTCCTCCAGCGCGGAGGCGATGTCGTTGGCGTGGTAGTCGTCCAGGGCCGCCCGGACGGCCTCGGCGCTCTGGCCGCTGGTGATGATGGCCAGAATGCGGCCCGTCAGGTCCAGCTCCCTGCGCTCCAACTGCTCCATATCTGCCACCTCGCTTTCCTTTCTCTATTATATCCGCCTTGCGGACATTGTGCAAGGCGGGACTAGTAAATTTTGACAAACGGGCCTTTTCGTTGTATGATAGAGAGTACCACAATAAAATATAAGGAGGGTCCCATCATGGCAAACAAGTCTGTCCCCTTTGGTAAGCTCCCCGGCGGCAAAAAGGTGGAGCTGGTGACGCTGAAAAAAGGCTCCATGACCTGTGAGGTCATCACCTACGGCGGCGCGGTGCGCACCCTCACGGTGCCCGACAAGCACGGCAAGAGCGTGGACGTGGTCTTGGGCTTCGACGCCCTGGAGGACTATGTCCGGCAAGACAAGTACATCGGCGCGCTGGTGGGCCGCTACGGAAACCGCCTGGGCGGGGCCCGGTTCACCCTAAACGGCCAGGTCTACGACCTGCCCGCCAACGACGGCCCCAACCACCTCCACGGCGGGCCGGAGGGCTTTGACCGGCAGGTGTGGACCATTGAGAAGCTGACCCCGGCCTCGGTGACCCTTTCCCTGGTCAGCCCCGACGGCCACATGGGCTACCCCGGGACCCTCACCGCCCAGGTGACCTACCGCCTCACCGGCGACGGCCTGGAAATGGACTACAAGGCCAAGAGCGACGCCGACACCATCTGCAACCTCACCAACCACGCCTATTTCAACCTGGACGGTCACGACGGCGGCTCCATTGGCCGCCAGTTCCTCCAGTTGCCTAGCGAGTTCTACACCCCCACCGACCCCCAGAGCATCCCCACCGGCGAGATCGCCTCGGTGGCGGGTACTCCCCTGGACTTCCGCGCCGGCGCGGCCATCGGCAAGGGCTGGGACAAGGCCTTCGTCCAGCTCAAGCAGGTGGGCGGCTACGACCAGAACTTCGTGGTCCCCGGCCCCGTGGGCGCCCTGCGCCCGGCGGGCCTGGCCTGGTCGGAGAAGACCGGCATCGCCATGGAGGTCCTCACCACCCAAAGCGGCATCCAGTTCTACTCGGGCAACTACCTGGACGGCTGCCCCGCAGGCAAGGGCGGCGCGCCCTACGCCCGGCGCTGCGGCTTCTGCCTGGAGACCCAGACCTTCCCCAACTCCCCCAACCGCCACCACTTCCCCTCCCCCGTGCTGCCCAAGGGCAAGAGCTACCGCCAGAAGACCATCTACCGCTTTTTTATCCGCTGAGGACAAAATTCCCTTGACATCGTACCAATAATCTGGTAATCTAATTTAAGAAATCAGATTTCGGAGGGTGCAGTATCATGTATCGAATCGCCACAGACACCTCGGCCAATCTCCCCTGGTCCTACATCCAGGACAACGAGCTGGTCATCGTCCCCCTCTCCTACCACATCGGGGACCAGGACCTCAGCGAGACCCCCGGTGAATTTGACGGCCACGCCTACTACCAGGCCATCCGGGACGGTCAGCGGGCCACCACCTCTCAGATCCCGCCCCAGCGGTTCGTGGACCTGTTTACCCCCGTGCTGGAGAGTGGCCAGGACGTGCTGTTTTTGTCCATCTCCTCGGGGGTCAGCGGCTCGTGCCACTCGGCCCAGATGGCGGCGGATGAACTGCGCGAGAGCTTCCCCGACCGCCGCGTGGCGGTGGTGGACACCCTGGGGGCCTCCCTGGGCGAGGGGCTCCAGGTCATGCGGGCGGTGGAGCTACGTGTCCAAGGCGTGGAGCTGGACCAGGCCGTCCAGGCCATCCGGGCCGATATCCCCAAGGTCTGCCAGCTTTTGATGGTGGACGACCTGATGCACCTTCGGCGCACGGGCCGGGTCTCGGGGGTCTCGGCGGTGGTGGGCTCCATGCTGGGCATCAAGCCCATCCTCAAAGGAAGCCCCGCCGGACAACTGGTGGTCTCGGCCAAGGTCCGGGGCCGCAAGCAGGCCATCCGGGCCATGGCGGAGCGTTATAAGGAGCTGGCGGTGGACCCGGGCAGCTACACCGTGGGCATCGCCCACGCCGACTGCCCGGAGGACGCGGAGACCCTGGCTGGGCTCATCCGGGAGGCTCATCCCCCCAAGGACATCGTCAACGTCTGCTACGAGCCCGTCACCGGGGCCCACACCGGCCCCGACGCTCTGGCCCTGTTCTTCTACGGCGCGGAGGACGTGCGGACCAAATATTGAGCAAAACTGCCAAGGGACAGCCTCAAATGGGGCTGTCCCTTTTTTGGTTCCCGCCTTGATTTTTCCCCGGGCGTGTATTATCATAGTTCAAAAAGGAGGGGTCCTATGTCCACCTTTACCAAGCAAGCCATCCAGGCCGCCTTTTTGCGGCTTTTGGACCAGCGGCCCCTGGACCAGATCACCGTCCGGGACATCGTGGAGACCTGCGGCGTCAGCCGCAACTCCTTCTACTACCACTTTGCCGACATCCCCACCATGGTCACCGAGCTCATCACCCAGCGCGGCGACGACATCATCGCGCAGTACGGCACGGTGGACACCCTGGAGCAGTGCCTCCAGGCGGCGGTGGACTTCGTCCGGGAGAACCGCCGGGCGGCGCTGCACCTCTACCGCTCGGCCAACCGTGAGGCGGTGGAGGAGCACCTGATGCGCATCTGCCGCCACGCGGTGGAGCGCTACGCGGAGGTGGCCATCGGCGACGTAGCCGTCTCCGACCAGGACCGGGAGATGCTTATCCGCTTTTTCCAGTGCGAGCTCTTCGGCCAGATGGTGGCCTGGCTGAACGACGGCCTGCGCTACGACATCGAGGGCCAGTTCCGCCGGCTGTGCCAGGTGATGCACGGCATGACCCAGGGCCTGGTCCGCCGGTGCGCCGAGGACACCCAGGAGAGCTGAGGGAAAAATTTTGGGCATTTCAAGCCCCGTGTATGGTTTTTGGGCAGGCCAAGCCGGTCTGCCCATTTTCTTTGCGCCCAAAAGCTGGTAAAGTCTCCTTTGAAAAGGAGGCTTTGCCTTATGAGAGAAAACCGCAGCGTGGCCCCCATGCGGGCCGCAAAGACCGGCTACATCGTCCTGTCCGTCCTATTTTGCCTGCTGGGGGCGGCCCTTTGGGTCTGGCCCGGGCTGTCCACCTTGCTGCTGGGCCGCTTTTTGGGGTGTTGCATGATCCTCTTCGGGGTCGTGAAGCTGGTGGGTTACTTCTCCAAGGACCTGTACCGCCTGGCCTTCCAATACGACCTGGCCCTGGGCATTTTGCTGCTGGCTTTGGGCGTGGTGGCCCTCACCCGGCCGGGCAGCACCATCCACTTCCTTGGCGTGCTCATCGGCGTGTGCGCCCTCACCGATGGGCTCTTCAAGGTCCAGATGTCCATGGACGCCAAGGCCTTTGGCCTGCCCCGGTGGTGGCTCATCCTCGTCTTGGCCCTGGTCTCCTGCGGCTTCGGCGTGGCGCTGGTGTTCCGGCCCAGCGAGAGCATGCCGGTGGTGACCGCCCTGCTGGGGCTGAGCCTCTTCAGCGAGGGGCTTTTGAACCTCTGCGTGGCCCTCAGCGCGGTGAAGATCGTAGACCACCAGGTCCCCGACGTGATCGACGTGGAGTTTTACTCCACCGACCCCGAAGACAAGTAAACGCGAAACCAAGAAAGGACTGACTGCGCTTTGCTGGACAAGATCGCCCACCGTCTGACCCGCCGGCCTCGGCTGGTGGTGGTCATCGCCCTGCTGCTGCTCATCCCCAGCGCCCTGGGCGCGCTCTACACCCCTATCAACTACGACATTTTGTCCTACCTCCCCGCCGACGTGGACGCCGCCCGGGGCGAAAAGCTCCTGGAGGAGCCCTTCCACATGGCGGCCACCACCATGCTCATCGTGGAGGATATGCCCCCGGCCTACTGCTCCGACCTCTTAGAGGCGGTGGAGCAGGTGGAGGGGGTGTCCGGGGCCATCTGGCTGTCCGACCTGGCGGGCATCCAGATCCCCCAGGAGATGCTCCCGGAGGACCTGCGGGACATCTTTTTCTCCGACCACTCCACCATGATGATCGTCCAATACGACCAGCCCGGGGCCTCGGAGACCACCATGAACGCCATCGACCAGGTACGCTCTCTTTGCAACCAAAAGTGCTTCCTGGCGGGCTTCTCCGTCTTCACCAAGGACACCAAGGACCTGATCTCCAAGGAGATGCCCCTCTACATCCTGGTGGCAGTGCTGCTGGCGGCGGTGGCCATGTGCGTGACCATGGACTCGTGGCTGCTGCCGGTGGCCCTGCTGGCCTCCATCGGCCTGGCCGTGGCCTACAACGCCGGCACCAACATCTTTTTAGGCCAGATCTCCTACATCACCCAGGCCATCTCCGCGGTGCTCCAATTAGGCGTGACCATGGACTACTCCATCTTCCTCTTTGACCGCTACCAGGAGGAGCAGGAGCGTTTCAGCGATAAGGCCGACGCCATGGCCTCGGCCATCGTCGCCGCCTTCAAGTCCCTGTCGGGCTCGTCGCTGACCACCATCATGGGCTTTTTGGCGCTGTGCTTCATGCAGCTCACCCTGGGCCGGGACATCGGCCTTGTCATGGCCAAGGGCGTGGTGCTGGGCGTGGCCACGGTGGTGCTGGTGCTGCCCTCCATCCTCCTTTTGATGGACAAGGGCATCCAGCGCTTCCACCATCCGGCCCTGCGGCCCAACATGGGCCGGGTCAACGGCTTCATCGTCCGCCATTCCAAGACCTTCGTGGCCATCTTCCTCATCCTCTTTATCCCGGCGGTGTACGCCAACAACCACGCCGAGGTCTACTACAAACTGGACGAGGCCCTGCCCCAGGACATGGCCTCCATCGTGGCCAACGGCAAGCTCAAAGACGACTTCAACATGGCCTCCAGCCACTTCATCGTCCTCTCCGACGACCTCTCCCACGGCGCGATGCGGGAGATGACCCAAGAACTGGAGGCGGTGGACGGGATCACCAGCGTGGTGGGCTACGACAAGCTCCTCCCCGACGGCGTGCCCGACTTCTTCATCCCCGACGCGGTGAAAAGCATCTGCAAGCAAGGCGGCTACCAGCTCATGATGGTCAACTCCGCCTACCCCACCGCCTCGGACGAGGTGGCCCATCAGCTTGAGACGCTGAACGCCATCGTCAAGGCCCGGGACCCGGGGGCCTACATCACCGGCGAGGCCGCCATGACCGCCGACCTCATCACCACCGCCGACGTGGACTTCCAGGTGACCAACTACCTCTCCATCGCCGCCATCTTTTTGCTGGTGGCCGTCATCTTCAAGTCCCTCACCGTGCCTATTTTGCTGGTGGCCACCATCGAGCTTGCCATCTTCATCAACCAGGGCATCCCCTACTTCACCGACACCCAGATCGCCTTCGTCACCCCCACGGTCATCGGCTGCGTCCAGCTTGGCGCCACGGTGGACTACGCCATCTTGATGACCACACGGTTCCAAGAGGAGCTGCAAAAGGGCAAGGGCAGAATGGAGGCCATCCAGGCCGCCGCCTGCTCCGCCGACATTTCCATTTTGACCTCGGCGCTGGTGTTCTTCTGCGCTACCCTGGGCGTAGCACTGGTGTCCACCATGGACATCGTCCAGAGCATCTGCCTGATGCTCTCCCGGGGCGCGGTCATCTCCGCCATCGTGTGCATCTTCATTTTGCCCTCGGTGCTGGTGGTCTTTGAGCCCCTCATCAATAAAACTACCCTCCACTGGCGCAAGCCCAAGCCGCCTAAACCGCCCAAGGGACCCAAAGCGTCGAAAAACGGCGAAAAGGCCGAGACTGTCGGGGCCGCCCAGGCCAACTGAAAGGAGACCATATCCATGAAAAAACGTATTTTCAGCGGCGCGCTGGCCCTTGTGATGCTGCTGGGCTGCGCCATGAACGCCGGGGCCTATGAGCTGCCCTGCGCCTACGACGAGACCTACTACGCCACCTTGGACTACTACGGCGCGCCCACCCAGGCCAGCGTGGTCAAGAGCTACCAGCTCCGGGGCCACACCAGCGTCACCGACTACGGCGTTTATGACGAGGTCATCAACCTCACCGATTCCACAAGCCCCGTCATCGACGGCGGCAAGCTCACCTTCACGCCCCAGCCCGGCGCGGAGAAGTTCTACTTCGAGGGCCGCACCACCCAGCCCTTTGAGGACCTGCCCTGGACCATCGCCGTGTCCTACAAGCTCAACGGCGCGCCCGCCCGGGCCGAGGACCTGGCGGGCAAGACCGGCCTTGTGGAGATCGACATCGACGCCGTGCCCAACCTCCGGGCCCCGGCGTATACCAGAGACAACCTGGTCCTCACCGTGGCCGCCGTCTTCAACGACGACGACATCACCTCCCTACACGCCGAGGGCGGCCAAGTCCAGCTCATCGGCAACCTGCGCACGGTGCTGCTGGCGGTGCTCCCCGGCGAGGAGCAGCACTTCGCCATCCAGGTGGGCAGCGACAGCTTTTTCTTCTCCGGCCTGCTGTTCCTGGCCGTTCCCGCCACGCTGGGGCAGCTAGATAAGATCGCGGAGCTGAAGGAGGCCAAGGAGGACCTGGAGGACTCGGCGGATACCCTGAGTAACTCCCTGGACGCCATTTTGGACTCCCTGGACGGCATGAGCGGCAGCTTGAGCGCCACCGCCGCCGGTCTGGACCGGCTCAACCGCGCCCGGGGCACGGTGTCCGACCGTAAGGACGACATCTACGCCGCCGCCGACGGCCTCCACGACCTGGAGGCCGCCCGGGCCGCCGTCAGCGCGGGCAAGGACGGCCTTTCCCAAAGCGCCGACCTGGCTCTGGACAGCTTAGACAGCCTCTCCACCTCCCTGGCCGCTCTGGACCGCTACGGCGACATGGTCTCGGCCACCCTGGACGAGACCGTGGATACGCTCAACAGCGCCAACGCCAACCTCCAGGGCCTTTCCGCCCATCTGAAGACCACCCGGGAGCTGGTCACCAAGCTCCAGGCCAACACCAAGGACCTCTCCAAGCTCCTCACCGAGCTGGAGCCCCACAGCGACGAGGCTCTGCGCATCGCCGACAACCTGGCCTGGAACGCGGATACGCTGGAGGAGAATCTGGAGGACCTGCAAGACGACATGGCCGCTCTGGAGCGGGCCCTGCGGCTCACCACCGGCCTGTCTCCCCTGACCGCCGACGACCTTCTGGGGCTCCTCAGCGCTGAGGAACAGGCGCAAATGAAGGAGGTCTTGTCCCTCCACAAGCAGTACGAGGCCTACCTCAAGGCCAACTCTCTCACCGAAGGTCAACTCAGCTTTGAGAGCTTCATCATCGCCGGGGCCTACAAGCAGTTCTGCGAGGCCACCGTCAAGCAAGTCGTGGAGCAGCAGGCCCCCGCCCAGGTGGAGGCCGCCGTGGAGCAGTTCGCCCAGGCCAATGGCCGCGCCCCCACCGAGGAAGAGCTGGCCGCCATCCAGGCCCAGGTGGTGGAGGCCGTCACCGCCGCCGCCACCGCCGCGCTGCCCACCCTGGAGCAGTTCGTCCAGGCCCCCGCCGCCCAGCCCTATGTGGAGCAGGCCGCCGCCGCGGCCGCCGCCTATGACCAGTTCGCCGCCAAGCTGCCCATCCTGGATGCCGCCAACGCCAAGCTCGGGGAGGTCAACCGCATTCTCACCAACATCACCGCCCCCACCTCCCGGGTGGTGAAGGACCTGAACGACCTGTGCCGGGACATGACCGCCACCGGCGCGGACGACGACCTCACCCACACGCTGGAGCTGGTCCGGGACCTGCTCCAGACCCTCAACGATCACCGGGGCACCGGCAAGGACCTGCTCAAAAACCTGGACGGCGCGGGGGATCTGCTGCGCCAGCTCACCGATAGCGGCGACGCGCTGCTGGGCGACGTGGACGACCTCATGGGTATCGTCAACTCCCACCACGCCGATACCAAGCAGGCTGTGGCCGACGTGGAGGCCCTGTCCCAGTCCCTCCAGTCCACCCTGAACACCACCTCCACCGCCCTGCGGCAGGCCAAGGACATCCTGAACGCCGCCGGGCCCAGCCTGGACGCGGGGACGGAGAAGACCCTGGGCGGGCTCAGCTCGGCGGTGGATGCGGTGCGCGCCTCCGGCGGCGACCTGGACGCAGGGACCCAGGCCACTTTGGCCGGTATCGCCGCCGCTCTGCGCCAGTCCACCACCGGCCTTGGGCAGTCCAGCGCCATCCGTGGCGCGAAAAACGACATCCACGACCTCATCCAGGACCAGTGGGACCAGCACTCCGGCGGCGTGGACGGCCTTTTGAACATGGACGCCGGGGCTACCCCCGTGTCCATGACCTCCGCCCAAAACCCCGCCCCCCAGAGCGTGCAGTACGTCATGCGCACCCAGGAGATCAAGGAAGAGGACACCAAGGCCGCCCCTCAAGAGCCCCAACAGCCGGAAAAGCGGTCCTTCTGGCAGAAAATTGGCGACATGTTCGCCGACCTCTGGAACAGCTTTATCGGCATCTTCTCTTGATCGGCCCCAAAAAAAGAGGGACAGTCCCAGCTGGGACTGTCCCTCTTTTTGGTTTCCTTAGCGTTTGGTCAGCTCTCGCCAGCGGATGATGGCGGCGCTGAGCACCAGGGCGGAGGCCCACAGATCGGCTCTGGCCGAGTCCCGTTCGTCGCCGTCCCCCGCGTCCAGCCACGCCTCGGCGGCCAGCCAGAAGAAGTACCCCAGCGCCCCCAGCACCAAGGCCCCGGCTACGGCCCGAATCGGACCGGTCTCCCCTACCTCCCGGGCGGCCTCGTCCTCTCCCTGGATGGTCAGGCACAGCGCCCGGCGCTGCCGTAGGACAGCCCAGAGCGAGAGCAGCACCGAGATCACGATCACCGCCAAAAAATCCAGGGCGGTGTTCACCGTATCCAGTTGCGCGCAAAGCTCCTCCCGCTCCTCCAAAAAACCGCCCCCTTCCCGCCCATCCTATGCGTCAGGTCAGGGCTTTGCCCGGTCCTCCTTCTCCCGGAACCACCTCCAGCTCTTGTAGTAGGTCAGAGCCATGCCGCCAAACAGCACGCTCAAAAACGCCCCGAAGGTGAGCGCCGGCGGGGCCAACAGCGCCAAGAGGATCAGCACGCCCCCCGAGAGGAAGAACACCCACCCCCCAAGCCGCTGGGTCTTGTTCCACACATCGGGGTCGGACAGCGCCCAGGGCGTACGAAAGCCAAAGAACCAGTTGGACTTCACCTTGCCCATCAGGTTGCCCAAGACAAGCAGCAGAACGCCCACCGCCAGGCAAATCACCCTGGCCACGTTCAACCGCCCCGGCCAGAGGCTCTCCGACAGAGTGACCGCCATCACCACCACCATCAAAAGCTGGAGCAGCACAGCCGTCCCTTCGTACTTGCCCTGAAATTTGCCGTAGTTGGCCCGCTTGGGGTCCAGCCGGGGCAGGAACTGGAATAACAGAGCCGTCAGCGGCCCGATGGCGCACAGCCCCCACAGCGCGGCGGGAGAGCTGTAAGCGTCCACCTGGCCGTCCAGTCCCCAGTGAGTGGGCACCCGCTGGGGCAGCCAGGGCCAGGCGGCGGCCACCAAAACAAAGGGCAGCAGCGCCAGTAGCCACATCAGAAGGATGGTCTTCTTGTTTTTCATGTCGTCATTCTCCCTTCAACCCGGCCACCCAGCCGGTGATCTCGTCCAGCACGGACAGGTTCAGCTCATAGTATATGAACTTTCCCTGCCGCTCGTCGCTGACCAGCCCCGCCGCCTTCAGCACCGACAGATGGTGGGAGATGGTGGCCCCGGTCATCTCGAACCGGGCGCCGATCTCGCCGGCGGTCTTCGCCCCGCCCTTCAAAGCGTCCAGGATAGCCCGCCGGGTCGGGTCCGACAGCGCCTGGAAGGTCTTTTGAAAGCTCATGTCCCGCCTCCTCATTTCGATTTTCGTCTAAATAATAGCACGGGTGCACAGCTCTGTCAAGGAATATTTAGACGGATATCTAAGTATTTTTGCCAAGGAGGCTTTGGGGCCGTCTTCCCTTTTGGTCCGCGCTGTGTTATAATTGCCTTATCCCACATACATCAGGACAGAGGAGGACGGAGCATGAAACGCTACATGAACTGCGCGCTGGTGTACGCCATCCTGGCCATGGCCGGAGGCGTGTTTTACCGGGAGTTCACCAAATTCAACGCCTTTACCGCCAAGACCGCCCTGGGGGTGGTCCATACCCACTATTTCCTGCTGGGCATGACCTTCTTCCTGCTGCTTTTGGCGCTGGAAAAGAGCTTTTCCTTCACCAGCGCCAAGACCGGCCGGGTGCTGGCGGTCTACCATGTAGGACTGAATCTGGCCGCCGTCATGCTGGCGGTGCGTGGCGTGGCCCAGGTGCTGGGAACGCCCCTCTCCACCGCCCTCAGCGCCGCCATCTCCGGCGTCGCCGGCATCGGCCACATCCTCCTGGGCGTCAGCCTGGTGCTGCTACTTTTGCAGATCAAGCGCGGCGTTTCGGAGTAATAAAAAGGACACCCAGTCGGGTGTCCTTTTTATTGTAATTTGCGAACAATATAGGCGAGAAGCTCCGGCAGAACTTACTTTGCCATATCATACAGCCGCATAAGGGTGACGATGGACTGCTCCCAGCTGTAAGTGCCCTGAGGGCCAAACTGGTTATTGCCCACGCCCCCCATGACACCACTTTCCTGCATTTGGCCCACGGCCTCGGTGGCCCAGGAGCCGATGGAGCCGTTATCGGCAAAGGTGGGCTGGACCTTGGGCAGCTCCACCCCCATCACCTTGGCCAGCCGGGAGAGGATGGCGGCGGCCTGCTCCCGGGTCAACAGACCGTCCGGGTCAAACCGGCCCTCTCCCACGCCGCCGATGACCCCCAGATAGGCCAGTTTGCGGACGTCCAGGTCCTCCGTGTCGATGAAGGAGATGGGCAGGGGATCATAGAGGTCATCGGGGATGTCGTAATATTCATCCGTCCGCAGCTCCCTATAGAGCCGGATGGCCAGGCGGCAGAAGTCCTTCCGGGTGATGGGGGCGGCGTAGGAGGAGTTGGGTATGTCCGCGACGGTTCTATAGGGAATATCGGTGGGACGGAACAGGCGCAGGCAGTAGGCCCTGCCCACCGCCTCCCGGGCCCAGTCGGCAGGGGGCACGTCGCAGGAGGCGATGGACACCGTGAAACGCCGAGCGTCCGTCACATCCTCTACCTGGAGGGTATCACCATGGCCCATATAGTAGGGGGTATCCTCATCCTCATAGCCCTGCACCGCCAGAATGTAGCCGTGCTGGGGATCAACGGGGATGATCTTCAGGGACAGGTCCTCCCCGTAGGGCACAAAGATGCTTTCGTTGCCCCAGTAAGTGGTGGAGCCGTCGGCAGAGGTAAAATACCCGGAAGGGCCAAGGGCGGAGTCAAGCTCCACATAGACCGGCAGGCTGCCATTCTCCACCAGGGTGAGGGAGATGGGTACCACCTTCTCATCCCGGTGCTCCATGCGCTTGCCGCCCCCCTCTACCAGGTAGCGGCAGGAGAGCACCAGCTCGGTATCGTACCGGCCCATAAACCAGCGCAGGAAATCCTTGGCCACGATCTGGACCTGGGCCGATTCCCCGGGGGCCAGGGTCCACTGACTTTCCGTCAGGGTCATCCGATGGCCCATTTTGGTCTCGCTGTCCCCATGATACAGGCATTGGGGAGACAGCCGGGCGTTCAGCGTCAGCTCCACCTGGGCCCGGTTGGTGACGGTGAGGGTCTCGGTGGTGGCCTTGTCTATCTCCACCAGGCCAAACTCCACGCTCTCCCGGTCCAGCTTCATCACATCTCCGCCGCCCATGTAGCCGTCGTAGACCACCTCGAAGCGGTAGGGCAGAGGGTAGTTGCCCCCCTTAAAGAAGGGGCCGTACTGATTGCTGCCCACAGGCTCGGTGGACTCGGCGAAGAAGAAGTCCAGATCCCCCTCATACACCCCGGCGGGGAAGCCAGTCCCTCCCATGTAGGGGCTGGTGCGCAGGGTCAGGGTCAAGCTGGCGGAGTCGCCGGGCTTCAGCTCCCGGGCGTAGGCTCTGCCGGGGCCGTGGGGGTAGGACTGGATCTCGCCCCAGCCCTCGCTGCGCACGGTGGGGGGAGCGAAGCGGTTGGCACCCTTGGCCCCATTCTCGTCGATATACCAAAGGCTCTGGCCGCTGTTGTTGGTGAAGGTGATGGTGAGGCTAGGGCAGTCCTTCTCCGTGAAGCCGTACTCCACCGAGCCGAAGTCGGCTATCTCCATGTTATAGGTGATGGCGCCGGGGTCTTCGGGAACCTGATAGCGCCAGCCGATGGGGTCGATCTCCTCCGCCGCCAGGGCGGCGGTGGGCAGCAGGCCCAGGCAGAGGGCCAGGGCCAGAAGGGTGGATAGGATGCGTTTTTTCATATCGATCACCTCGTTTAGATTATTTTTATTATAGCGCATCGGAAAAGCAAAAACAATATGCCGGCGCATAGTAGAGAAGCAGATATTCGCCGCCCTTTCGAATCCACCGGCATAAATACCTATACCAACAAAAAGGACATCCATTCGGATGTCCTTTTTGTTGGTGGGAGCGGGTGGATTCGAACCACCGTAGCTTACGCAACAGATTTACAGTCTGCCCCCTTTGGCCGCTCGGGAACGCTCCCATATGAAATTGTCTTGCCCTATATCTGATGGCTCCATCAGAAAGGCGGTTGTCATGCTCGCGTTGGACACATCACGGCACGGCTTCCCTCCGACTCGGGCTGGTCTTCAGGCCCCTATGGGGCCTTCCGCTCGCCCTCGCTCCAGTCCATCCGTGCCTATGTGTCTACGCTCGCACTTCTGGAGCTGGCAGACGGACTCGAACCCCCGACCTGCTGATTACAAATCAGCTGCTCTACCAACTGAGCTATGCCAGCACGTGGCGCCGACGTCCAACAGCGGAGGCTATTTTAACAAAAAACGCCCCGTTTGTCAACACCTATTTTTTCCCTGCCGCCTTGTTCCTTCGCCCGATGTGTGATATAATATCTTTCAAACGATAGAAACGAGGGCGCTTATGAAATACTGCGGCATTTTCTTCGACTTTGACTACACCCTGGGCGACGCCACCGAGGCCATCGTGGCGGGCTTTCTCTACGGCCTGCACACCATGGGCTACCCCATCCCCACCCGCCAGGACATCCGCCACACCGTAGGCTTTGTGCTCAGAGACGGCTTTACCAACCTCACCGGGGAGCGAGACGAGGCCAAGCGCGACGAGTTTTGCAAGCTCTACCGCTCCATCTGCACCCCCGCCCAGATCGCCACGGCGGTGCTGTGCGACGGGGCCAAAGAGCTGTTGGAGGACCTCCACGCCCGGGGCGTCAAGCTGGCGGTGGTCAGCTCCAAGCCCGCCCCCATCCTTGAGCAGATCCTGCGGGCCCGCGGCATCTACGACCTTTTTGACACGGTCATCGGTCCCGACCAGCTTCCCCGGCCCAAGCCCGACCCGGCGGGGATCTTAGCCGCCTTGGAGGCCACGGGCCTTGCAAAGGACCAGGTCCTCTACTGCGGCGACACCGTCATCGACGCCGGCGCGGGCCAGAACGCCGGGGTGGACTTCTGCGCCGTTTTGAACGGCACCACCCCCGCCGCCGACTTTGAAGCCTTCCCCCACGTCCACATCGCCCCCACCCTGCCCGAGCTCCACGGCTGGCTGGTAAAGGAGGGCCGGGTATGACCTTCAACCTCTTGGCCGTAGGCGACGTGGTGGGCCCCGGCGGCGTGGCCATGCTGGAAAAGCACCTTCGTCAGCTCCGCCGGGACCGGGACATCGGCTTTGTGGTGGTCAACGGCGAAAACGCCGACGGCGTGGGCATCCATCCCCGCCAGGCCGACGCAATCTTTGAAGCCGGGGCCGACGTGATCACCCTGGGAAACCACACCTGGAACCGGCTCCAGATCGCCAAATATCTGGAGACCCACGACAATATTTTGCGCCCGGCCAACTTTACAAGCCGGGTCCCCGGCCGGGGCTTTGGGGTTTTCGAGGGCCCCGGCGGCGTGCGCGTGGGCGTGATGAACCTCATTGGCCGCACCGGCATGGACCCCAACCCGGACAACCCCTTCCCCGTGGCCCAGCGGCTGCTTCGAAACGCCGACTGCGACGTGGCGGTGGTGGACTTCCACGCCGAGGCCACCAGCGAGAAGGGCGCTATGGCCTGGTATCTGGACGGCAAGGCGGCGGCGGTATGGGGCACCCACACCCATGTGGCCACCGCCGACCTGCAAATTTTGTCCGGCGGCACGGGCTTTGTCACAGACCTGGGCATGACCGGGCCCAGCCAGAGCGTGCTGGGCATACGCCCCGAGCTTGCCATCAACCGCTTTTTGGGCGGACTGCCCGCCCGGTTTGAGGCCGCCGAGGGCCCTTGCAAGCTGGAGGGCGTGCTCTTTGCCATCGACGCCGACGCGGGCCGGTGCGTGGGCATGGAGCGGCTGGACCTGTTTGAATGAGGGGAGGCTCTTATATGCTCACATTGCTCCACGCCGCCGACCTTCATTTGGACTCTCCCTTTCGCTCTCTCCCCGCCGCCGAGGCCCAGGCCCGGCGGGCCGGGCAGCGCAAGGCCCTGGAACAGCTCCGGGACCTGGCCCTGGAGCACAGCGTGGACCTGGTGCTGCTCCCCGGCGACCTCTTTGACAGCCAGCAGGTCTACCCCGAGACTTTAGAGGCCCTGGCCCGGACCCTGGGCAGCCTGCCCTGCCCGGTATGTATCGCCCCGGGCAACCACGACTACTACTCGGACAAGTCCCCCTACGCCCAGCCCATCTGGCCGGAGAACGTCCATATCTTCACCAACGAGACCGTCACCGCCTTTTCCTTCCCGGACTTGGGCGTGACGGTGTACGGCTGCGCCTTTACCTCTCCCTTCCGGGAGGACGACCCCTTAGCGAATTTTCGTGCGCCCCAGGACGGCACGGTGGCCATTGGCTGCTTCCACGGCGACGTGGGCAAACCCAGCCGCTACGCGCCCATCGCTCCCGACAGCCTGGCCAAAAGCGGCCTTGCCTACGCCGCCCTGGGCCACGTCCACGGCCTGGAGCACCACGCCGACGCCCCCACTCCTTGGGCCTACTCCGGCTGCGTCCAGGGCCGGGGCTTTGACGAACTGGGGGACAAGGGCGCGCTGCTGGTGCGCATCGACGACCAGGGCCAGGTGGGCGGCAAGCTGCTGGCCCTGGACGCTCCCCGGTACTGGGAACTGTCCCTGCCCGCCGAGTCCGACCTGGCCCAAGCCTTGGCGGATAAGGAAAACGACTACGTCCGTGTGACCCTCACCGGCGAGTCCGAGCCTCTGGACCTGCCCGCTCTGCGCACACGGCTGGAGCCCCTTTGCCGGGTGCTGGAGCTCCGGGACGAGACCGTGCCGCCCCTGGACCTGTGGGCCAGGGCCGGGGAGGACACCCTGACGGGCCACTTCGTCCGGGAACTGCGCGCTCGGTTGGACAACGCCGACGAAGCCGACAAGCCCCGGCTGCTGGCCGCCCTGCGCTGGGGCCTGGCCGCATTGGAGGGAAGGGAGGGTCCCCAATGAACATCCTCTCTATGACCGCCACCTTCGGCTGCCTGGACCAGGCCACGCTGACCCTCCATGAGGGGCTCAACCTGCTGGAGCTGCCCAACGAGAGCGGCAAATCCACCTGGTGCGCCTTTCTCCGGGCCATGCTCTACGGCCTGGAGAGCCGCAAGGGCGGCGCGCTGTCCGAGCGCAACCGCTACACCCCCTGGTCCGGGGCCGCCATGAGCGGCAGTATGGACCTTGTTTGGCAGGGAAAAGCCATCACCCTGCGCCGCTTCGGCAAGGGGTCCAATCCCTTCGGCGGCTTCCAGGCGGTATACACCGGCACCGAGGAGGCCGTCCCCGGCCTCACCGCCGACAACGCCGGGGAAATGCTGCTGGGCGTGACCAAGGAGGTCTTCCAGCGCACCTGCTTCATCCCCCAAGGCGGGCTCCAGGTGGACCAGTCCGGCGACTTAGAGCGCCGTGTGGCCGCCCTGGCGGCCTCGGGGGAGGAGGACGTATCCTACTCCGACGCGGAAAAACGCCTGCGAGACTGGCGCAACCAGCGCCAGTCCAACCGGGCCAACGGTACGCTGCCCAAGCTCCGCACCCAGCTTTCGGAGGTCCAGGCCCAGCGCCAGCGGCTGCTGGACGCCCGGGCCAAGGGGACCCAGGCCCAGAGCCAGCTGGAGAGCCTGGAGACCGAGCTACAAGAGGTCGGGCAGGACCTGGCCCGACACGAGCGCGCCGCCCAGGCCCAGCGCGCCGCCGACCAGCGAGAGCGCTACGAGCGCGCCGCCCAGCGGCTGGCCCAGGCAGAGGACGCTCTGGCCCAAGCACAAGCGGAGGAGTCACAGGCCCGGAGCGCCGTGCCCCCGGAGCCCGGCAACGGCTGGGCGGGACGGCTGGCCCTGAGCTTGACGCTACTGGCCGGGTGCGCGCTGATGGTGTGCGCCGTGGTCTTCTCCCTGTGGCCCCTGGCCCTGGGGGGACTGTCCCTGCTGAACATCGGGGCCCTGGGCACCCATCTGCTGAACAAGGCCCGCAAGGCCGCCCAGGCCGCCTTTGACCAGGCCCGGGCCGCTCTGACCGCGGCCCAGGAAAAGACCCAGGCCGCTCAGGCTGAACACATCGCCGCCCAGGCCGCCTGGGAGGCCATCTCCGCTCAGGGTGAGCCCCCGGCCCCCGTGGCGGTGGACGACCAGCCCCGCCGCGCGCTGGCCGACGACCAGCTTTGCCAGCGGCGGCTCACCGAGGCCGTGGCCCTGTGCCGGGCCCAAATGGCCCGGTCCCAGGGCGAGGAGGAGGCCCTGGGCGGGCTGGCTCCCATGGACGAGACCGAGCGGGCTCTCACCGAGCGTATTGCCCAAGAGGAGGAGGAGCTGGCCGCGCTGGAGCTGGCTCTGGAAGCCTTGGACGCGGCCAACGCCAGCTTACGTTCCCGGTTCTCCCCGGCGCTGAACGCCCAGGCCGGGGCCATTTTGAGCCGCCTCACCGGCGGGAAATATACCGCTTTGACCTTTACCCGGGCCTTCGAGGCCCTGGCCCAGACCCCCGCCGGGGCCCGCTCGGCCCAGCTTTTGAGCCAGGGCACCGCCGACCAGACCTATCTGGCCCTGCGGCTGGCCCTGTGCCGCCTGGCCCTGAGCGGAGACGACACGCCGCCGGTGGTGCTGGACGACGCGCTGGTGTGCTTTGACGATACCCGGCTGGCCCTGGCCCTGGAGGTGCTGGGCGAGCTGGCCCGGGAGCGGCAGGTCCTGCTCTTTACCTGCCAAAGCCGCGAGCGGCTTGCAATTTCCCAGCGGAACCCTTATAATGATGGCGACATATCTTGAGTTTGGAGGGATACCCAAATGATCCCCGAGCGTGAAGAAACATCCAAAAAGAAGGAAGCGGACCAGCCCCAGCCCATGTACCGGCCCCAGGGCCTGGCCCAGAGCTTTACCGCCGGTCTCTACGGCTGGCTCCAGCCCATTTTGTTTGCCCTGGCGGTGCTTTTCGTGGTGTCCACCTTCCTGGGCCGCCTCATCGGCGTGGACGGCTGCTCCATGGTGCCCACCCTCCACGACGGCGATATGCTGCTGCTGCGTAGCATTGGCTACGACCCTGCCCCCGGAGACGTGGTGGTGCTGGCCGAGGAGTCCTTCCGGGACGGCTCGCCCATCGTCAAGCGGGTCATTGCCACCGCCGGACAGCGTGTGGACATCGACTACGACGCCCACACCGTGTCCGTGGACGGCAAGGTCCTCGACGAGCCCTACCTGGACCCGGGCGACCCCATGGTGGCCAAGCACGAGGCGGTGAACAACCACCTCACCGTCCCCGACGGGCACATCTTCGTCATGGGGGACAACCGCAACAACTCCACCGACTCGCGCTACGCCGAGGTGGGCATGGTGGACGAGCGGTGCGTCATCGGCCAGGCGGTGTGGAGCCTGAAGCCCTTTGGGAGGATCGGCGGATGAGACTGGATAAATGGCTGAAGGTCTCCCGGCTCATCAAGCGCCGCACCGTGGCCAACGAGGCCTGCGACAACGACCGCGTCTGGGTCAACGGCAAGCCCCAGCGGGCCTCCTATGACGTAAAGCTGGGGGACGTGATCGACCTGCATTTCGGCCAGCGTGTCACCCGGGTAGAGGTGCTGGCCATCGACGAGCACGCGCAGAAGGACGAGGCCGCGGCCCTCTACCGGGAGCTGGGCGGCGGATAAGTCCGCCGTTTCATTCCTTAGGAGGGATAGCTTGACCCAACGCAAGACCGCCCTGGGGACCTACGCCATCATGGCCTTGGGGTCCTTCATCCTGGCCTTTGGGCTCTATAATATCCACGTTCAATCCGGCGTGACCGAGGGCGGCATCTTAGGCGCCACCCTTCTTTTTCGCCACTTTTTCAGCCTGTCGCCCAGTATCAGCGAGATCGTGCTGGACCTCATCTGCTACTTAGCGGCCTTTCGGGTACTGGGCAAGGGCTTTGCCAAAAACGCCATCATCTCCACGCTGCTCTACGCCGGCTTTTACGCCATTTTGGAGCAGTTTCCCCCCGTGGTCCATGATCTTTCCGCCTACCCCTGGCTGGCGGCGGTGCTGGGGGCGCTGTTCGTGGGCGTAGGCGTGGGGTTGGTGGTGGGCGCCGGCGGCGCCTGCTGCGGCGACGACGCGCTGGCCCTGACCATCTCCAAGCTCACCGGCTGGGACGTGGGGCGGAGCTACTTTATCACCGACCTCACTGTCCTCACCCTGTCGCTGAGCTATATCCCGCCTGCAAGGCTGGTGTGGTCGCTGCTCAGCGTCACCCTCTCCTCGGCCATCATCAGCCTGATGCAGCGGCCTAGGGAGGCGTTAACGTGAAAAAGTCCCTGCTGGACCTGCTGTTTCCGCCCCGGTGTCCCTTCTGCCGCAAGGTGCTGGAGACCGAGACCATCTGCCCCGACTGCCAAAAGGGCCTTCCCTGGCTGGTGGGCCGCCGGGCCCAGCGGTTTCCCGAGCACGTGGAGCTGTGCGTCTCGCCCCTTGGCTACGAGGGTCTGGTCCGTGGCTGTATCCACCGCTACAAATTTGGCCGCCGCCGTGGCTACGTCCGGGTGCTGGGCCCTTTATGCGCCCAGGCAGTCCAGGACCACATGGCCCAGCAACGCTTTGACCTCGTCTCCTGGCCGCCGCTGTCGGCCAAGGGCCTGAAGAAGCGGGGCTTTGACCAGGCCCGGCTGCTGGCCCAGGCCGTGGCCCAGAGCCGGGACATGACGGAAACGCCCCTTTTTCGCAAAGCTGAGACCGCCCAGCAATCCGCCCTCCGGGCTCCGTCGGCCCGGAGGGCCAACGTGCTGGCGGCCTTTACCCTTTTAGACCCCGCGCTGGTGGCGGACAAGTCCATTTTGCTGGTGGACGACGTAGTCACCTCGGGCTCCACGTTGTCCGAATGCGCCCGGGTGCTGCTCACCGCCGGGGCCCGGGAGGTGTGGGCGGTGACGTTGGCCTCGGCCAAGGGGCACGAGTGCGCATAAAAAGCTTGCAAAACACGCCGCTGTCGGATATAATAGCGGAAGTGGCATTTTCATCCGACGACACAATACGTGGAACATACAAGAGGTGCAAAGAATGTTTAGTAAAGATATCGGCATCGACCTGGGTACCGCCTCCGTTCTGGTCTTCGTCCAGGGCAAGGGCGTGGTGCTCCGGGAGCCCAGCGTGGTCGCCATCGACCGCAACTCCGGCCGCCTTCTGAAGGTGGGCGAGGACGCCCAGCAGATGCTGGGCCGCACCCCGGGCAACATCGTGGCCATCCGGCCTTTGCGCGAGGGCGTTATCTCCGACTACGACATGACCGAGCGCATGCTCCGGGAGTTCATCCACAAGGTCTCCACCTTCCGCATCTTCAAGCCCCGGGTGGTCATCTGCGTCCCCTCGGGCATCACCGAGGTGGAGGAGCGCGCCGTCATCGACGCGGGCATCCAGGCCGGCGCCCGGAGAGTGTACCTCATCGAGGAGCCTCTGGCCGCCGCCATCGGCGCGGGCATCGACATCACCAAGCCCGACGGCCACATGGTGGTCGACATCGGCGGCGGCACCACCGACATCGCCGTCATCTCCCTCAGCGGCATCGTGGAGTCCGCCTCCATCAAGATCGCCGGCGACCAGTTTGACGAGGCGGTGGTAAAATACATCCGCCGCAAGCACAACGTCCTCATCGGTGAGCGCACCGCCGAGGAGCTGAAGAAGGAGATCGGCTGCGTCTTCCCCCGGCCCGAGGAGCAGAGCGTGGAGGTCAAGGGCCGCTGCCTGGTCACCGGCCTGCCCAGGGTGTTCACCGTCACCTCTTCCGAGATGATCGAGGCCTTCGAGGAGGTCTCCACCCGCATCCTGGAGGCCATCCACGGCGTTTTGGAGCGCACGCCCCCCGAGCTGGTGGCCGACATCTCCACCAACGGCATCGTTATGACCGGCGGCGGCAGCCTGGTCTGGGGCTTTGATAAGCTCATCGAGAGCCACACCGGCATCGCCACCCACGTGGCCGACGACGCCATCTCCTGCGTGGCCTACGGCACCGGCAAGAGCCTGGAGTGGGTCAATGACATGCAGGACGGCACCATGAACATCTCGAGACAGAAGCAGATGAACTAAGGAAGCGCGAGGGTAGGCGCGCCGGGGACGATGGAGCGGCGACAGGCCAAAAGCAGGCGAACGCCGTAGGCGTGAGCGGCATTTTGGCCGCGCAGCCGCGAAGCGACCCCGACAAGCGCGCCCAACCCGAGCGTGACAGCCCATAAACACAGCAAAAACGGCGGCCCCAAGTGGGGCCGCCGTTTTTCTCGGTTTTTTCGGCGTTATCGAGCCGCCTTCAAAGTCTTCGCCATGTCGGTGCGCTCCCAGGGGAGGTCGAGATCCGTGCGGCCAAAGTGGCCGTAGGCGGCGGTCTGGCGGTAGATGGGCTTGCGAAGGTCCAGCGTCTCGATGATCTTGGCCGGGCGGAGGTCGAAGTGGGCCTTGACGATCTCTGCCAGCCGCTCATCGCTGACCGCGCCAGTGCCGTAGCTCTCCACCAGCACGCTGACGGGGTTGGCCACGCCGATGGCGTAGGCCACCTCGATCTGGCAGCGGCGGCACAGACCCGCGGCCACCAGGTTCTTGGCGATGTACCGGGCCATGTAGGCGCCACTGCGGTCCACCTTGGTGGGGTCCTTGCCGCTGAAGCAGCCGCCGCCGTGGCCGGCCACGCCGCCGTAGGTGTCCACGATGATCTTCCGGCCCGTCAGGCCGGTGTCGCCCACGGGGCCGCCCACCACGAAGCGTCCGGTGGGGTTGATGAAGAGCTTGGTGTCCTGGTCCAGATAGCCTTCGGGGATGGCGGGGCGGATGATGGTCTCGGTGACGGCCTGGCGCAGCTCCTTGAGACCGATGTCCGGGTCGTGCTGGGTGGAGACCACGATGGCGGGGCAGCGGAGGACCTTACCCTCGCTGTCATACTCCACGGTGACCTGGCTCTTGCCGTCGGGCCGCAGCCAGCTAAGCTCCCCGCTCTTGCGGGCCTGGGCCAGCCGCCGGGTCAGGGCGTGGGCCAGGGCGATGGGGGCGGGCATCAGCTCCGGGGTCTCGTCGCAGGCGTAGCCGAACATCATCCCCTGGTCCCCGGCGCCCACCACGTCGGCGGGGTCGCTACCGCCGTTTTGGTGCTCATAGGACTGGTTCACGCCCATAGCGATGTCCGGGGACTGGGCGTCGATGGCGGTCATGACGGCGCAGGAGCGGTAGTCAAAGCCGTATTCGGGGTCGGTGTAGCCGATGTCCTGGATGGTCTTGCGGGCGATGGCGGCGATGTCGCAGTAGTGCTGGGTGCTGATCTCGCCCATGACGGTGACCATGCCGGTGGTGGCGAAGGTCTCGCAGGCCACGTGGGCCTGGGGGTCGTGGGCCAGGATGTCGTCCAGCACGGCGTCGGAGATCTGGTCGCAGAGCTTGTCGGGATGGCCCTCGGTGACGGATTCTGAGGTGAAAATGCGATTGCTCATGGTTTTCTTCCTTTCTTTTTTGAGGCACAAAAAAGCGCTCCGGCAGGAGCGCCCGCGTCCCTCCTTATCGTTGTCAGCGGAACCACCTTGCTTGACGCAGGTTGGTGTGGGGTCATGGAGCTGACTCTCTCGCCCACTCTTGATAACGGGGTATATTCAGTTGTTAAAAGTTATTCTACAATACCCGGCGAAAAAAGTCAAGCCCTGAAAAATTCATCCTTTCGCTATGGACTTCCTTTCAAAAATGGGCTACAATAGGTACAATATTTCCCCACGAGAGGAGCGGCGCGGATGCGAAGCGTAGATTCCTGGCTGGACCGGTTTGCCTTCAACCACCCCAAATTCGGCATTCCCCATCTGATGAACCTGATCATCATTGGGAATGTGCTCGTCTTTATCCTGGATATGTGCTCCAACGGCGCGGCCACCCTTCTGCTGGGCCTCTCTTTCCACGCCATTGGGGCGGGCGAGGTGTGGCGGCTGGTCACCTTTATCTTTGTCCCCGACTCCTTCCGGCCCCTGTGGTTCGTGGTGAGCATCTTCTTTTATTACTTTCTGGGCAACACCATGGAGCGGGAGTGGGGCACGGCCAAGTTCTCCCTGTTCTACCTCTGCGGGACACTGCTCACCATGATCGCCGGGGCCGTGGTCCAACTGGGCTTTGGCATCCCCTATGTAATCACCCTGGGCTCGGTACATCAGACGCTGTTTCTGGCCTTTGCCACGCTGTTTCCCGAAGCCCCCATGCGGTTCTATTTTATCATCCCCATCAAGGCCAAGTGGCTGGCGCTACTTTACTTCATTATGGAGATCTGGTCGGTGCTGGGAGTGAACCGGCTCTTCCTCCCCCTGATCCTCCCCTTGGTCTTGCCCACCCTCATCGCCGCGTGGATCAACTACCTGCTGTTCTTCTGGACGCCGGTGAAAAACCTGGTGAACCGGGCCTTTGGCCGGGCCAAGCACCAAAGCTCCAAGCAGACGGTGAACTTCAAGGCCGCCCAGAAGAAAGCCAAGGAGACGAAGGGCTACCTCCACAAGTGCGCCGTCTGCGGCAAAACTGACGCCGACGACCCCAATATGGAATTCCGCTACTGCTCCAAGTGCGACGGCTATTACTGCTACTGCATGGACCACATCAACAACCACGTCCACGTCAAGGAGAGCTGACATGAAGCTGGGCATCCTCTACGCCATGGAAAAAGAGGCCAAGGGCTTTGTTGCTAAGGGCCAAGCGAAGGGCCAGGTCCAGACTCTGCCCCAAGTGACGGGAATGGCCCTTTACGCGCTGCCAAAGGGCCATATCCTCTGCGTAGGCGGAGTGGGCAAGGTCAACGCCGCCATGGCGGCCCAAATGCTCATCGACCGTTTCTCTGTGGAGGCCATTTTGAATCCCGGCTGCGCCGGAGCGCTGACCGACCTTCCTGTAGGGACGGTGGTGGCGGCCCGCCACTGCGTTCAGCACGACGTGGACACCTCGGTGTGCGGCGACCCGGTGGGCCTTGTGTCCACGGTGAACGTGGTGGAGCTTCCCTGCCGTCTGCCCAAGGCCCCCGGCCTTCTTCCCGGGGTGGTGGCCACCGGGGACTGGTTTGGCCGGGACCTTCATCGGGCACGGGCCATTCAAGAACACTTTGGGGCGATGGTTTGCGACATGGAGGCCGGGGCCGCCGCCCAGGTGTGTCTGCGCCAGGGTCTTCCCTGCCTTGCCCTGAAGGCCGTCTCCGACCACCTCTTCTCCCCCGACCAGGGCCGGGAGTACCAAGAGAACTTTGCCGCCGCCATGGAGGCCCTGGACCGGGCCGTGGCGGCGGTCATCCGAGAAATGGAGGACTAGAAATGGAACGCATCGCCAGCTTTTCGGTGGATCACACCAAACTCCGCCCGGGGATGTACATCTCCCGCACTGATGGGGACATCGTCACCTACGACCTTCGCTTCAAGCGGCCCAACACCGGCGACCTCCTGTCCAACGCCCAGCTCCACTCCGCCGAGCACCTCTTCGCCACCCTTTTGCGCAACAGCGAGCATAAGGACGCGGTGGTCTACTTCGGACCCATGGGCTGCCAGACCGGGTTCTACCTCCTCATCGACGGCTCCAAGCTGGACCACCAGGGCGCCATCTGGCTGATGAAAGAGGTCTGCGACCACGGCTCCATCTACCAAGGCGAGATGCCCGGAAAGAGCGAATTTGAGTGCGGAAACTACCGCAATTTGGACGTGGACCTGGCAAGAGAGCTGTGCGTCTACTACGGCCAGATCTTGAAAAACTGGACGGTGGAGAAGCTTCAATACGAGGGCTGACCCCCATAACAAAACGTAAAAAAACACCGCCTGATAACAGGCGGTGTTTTTTGTTGCGTGTATTCAGTCCTTTGGCGGCGTGGAGAGGTGGTCCTTGAGGGTCTCCACCTGCTGGGTGGTCAGGCCCACCTTGTCCACCAGATAGCGCTGGGCAGCCTGCTCCAGCATGGTGGCCCCGGTGGCGGTCTTGGACCGGGCCAGGTCCCGGACCGCGTCCATATCGGAAACCTCCAGCAGCCGCAGAAGGTCGGCCTCGATCCCGCCCTGAGCCAGGGTAGCCCATTCCTCGCTGCCCTTTTCAATGTGATAGAGGTTCTCGAAGGACAGCATATAGTCGTCCACGATGTCGTCCACGTCGGCCCCCATCAGGGCCTCCAGCAGGAAGATGAGGTGCCCGGCCCGGTCCGCGCCGTAGGTGGAGTGGATGAGATAGGGCCCGGGCCGTTCGGTCATAAAGTCCAGGCCGTTTCGCAGGTCGTCCAGCCCCACCTGCACATACATATCCGAGCCCATATTCAGGTAGACCACGCCGTCGTCCTGGTGGACCTTTTCGTAGTTGGTCCCAGCGAAGGTCTCATATTTGGGGGCCTTGGCCCGGCAGTCGGCCATGTCGACGATGGTTTTGATACCCGCCTGGCCCAGCAGACGGTCGGCCACGGCGTTACGTCCGGCGACGGTCTCGATGGGGCTGGCGGAGCGGTAGAGGACCCCGGGGGCCAGCTTGCCCATGCTGACGCAGCGGAAGTTGGCGAAGGTCTCGTCGTCGGCGTAGTCGGAGCGGTCCAGGCTGAGCTTGTCCCCCAGGCCCAGGGGCTGGATATGCCCGCTTTGCGCATCCAGAACGATGGCGACCTTGGTGGGGGTCAGCTCATAGACCGCGCTGTCCCCCCGGCTGCCCACGCCGTAGGCGGTGGCGAAGTCCCCACGGCTCAGACAGAGACGAGCCAGGCCGTCATCTCCCACCAGGATGAGGGGCTGGCCCTGGGGTACGTCGTCGTAGTGGGTGACCCAGGGGGCTTGCAGGGTCTTGTCACCCACGGTGACCTCCAGCACGTCGCCAAGCTTCATGCCCATGGCCACCATACCCGACTCGCTGATCTCGACGATCACGTCGCCGTACTTGTTGATGTCCCTGGCACGGGCCACCATCCCCACGCCGGTGGTGGCGGCGGGCACGTAGTTGCACAAGATCTGGGCCAGCTCCGCCCGGGTGGCGGAGTCGCTGGGGGCCAGCAGCACCCCTCCCTTGCCCGAGACCACCCTGGCCCCCACCGCCCACTGGAAGGCGGGGACGGCCCAGGCAGGGACGTTTTCCGCATCCTCGTAGGTCAAAATGTTGGTCTCCTCGCCCACGGACACGTCCACCCCGGTCATCTGGGCGTAGCGGTAGAGGATGGTGACGATCTCCGAGCGGCTGGCCACCCGGTCGCCGTCAAAAAAGCCATTGCCATCACCGGTGGTGAGGCCCTGGGCGTAGGCCCAGCGGGCGGCGTCGGTCCACCAGTGGCCGGAGACGCCGGTGATACTCTCGTTCATCTGGAGCAGGTGCTCCGTGGGCGCGGGGGTCTCGGGCTTGTCCTCCATGTTGTAGAGAGTCTGGAAGACCATGGCCCGGGTGACCAGGCCCTCGGGCTCAAAGCCCTGGCCGGTGCCCGTCATCAGGCCCCAGTCGGTGACGATAAGGACCGCATCGTCGTACCACGCCCCCAAGGCGGAGGTCCCCAGGGTCCACAGCAGGGCCGCCGCCAGCAGCAGGGCCGTTCCTTTTCGCTTCATCGCCGCTCATCCTCTCCAGGTTTTTCTCTATTGTACCGCTTTTTCCCCCGCCGCGCAACGCCCATTTTCGACAAAAAAGGACCGGCGCACTGCGCCGGTCCTTTTCTTGCGGTTGTTTTAGACGTTGGACTGGGTGTTGTCGGTCACATCTGAGCCGGTGCCGCCCAGGGGGCCGGAATCGCTGGCGTCGTCATGGTAGCGCCAGCGCTCGTCGATCCAGCACCTGGACCAATCCTCGGGCAGGTCCTTCTTGTCCTCGTCGTAGGTGTGGTCGTTGGCAGCCTCGATGATCTCGTAGTAGGCCCAGTGGTCCTTGGGCACGTCGGGCCAGGTCATGTACTCGGTGGAGCCGTTCTCGGTGACGTTGCTGGCCACGCCCGAGTGGACGTACTCGGTCAGGCCCTCCAGGCCCTTTTCGTCCACGCCCCGGCGGAGATAGCCGTTGAAGATCTTCACGGCCTCGTCCCGGCGGATGGAGTTGTGGGGCAGGAACTTGCCCGCGTTCTCCCCGGTGGCGTAGCCCACGATCCAGCCCGCGGTTTGGGCGGTGCGGATGTCCTCCATGGCCCATTCTCCCGCGTCGGCGATGTCCAAAAAGTCGTCCACCAGCCGCTGGGCGTCCTTGGGCAGGCGGCCCGTGGTCCGGGCCAGGCGGACCACCGCCGCCACATACTCCTGCCGGGTGATGGGCTGGTCGGGCTTAAACAGGCCGTCGCCATAGCCCACAAACACGCCGTTTTTGGCGCAGTAGGAGATGGCGCTCTCCGCCCAGTGGCCGGCCACGTCGGTGAGACCGGCGTCGTTGATGTAGATCTTGCCCTCCTCAAAGACCTCCGCGCCGGGCACGCCCTCAAAGCCCGCACGGGCGATGATGGTGGCCACGCTGCCCCGGGTGATGAGGTCGTCGGGGCCGAACTTGCCGTTGGGGTAGCCGATGACGTAGTGCTTATGGAAGGGCTCGTAGACGGCGTAGTAGGTGGTGTCCTTCTTCACCCGGATGTCCTCGGGCTTCACCAGCTCCGCTTCCTGCCCGGCGGGCAGCTTGTCCGGGTCGGAGGCCGACCAGCCGACGAAGGCCCAGCCGGTGAGGCCGTTGACGGTGGGGATGTTCTTGGCGTCGGGCTTGGTGTCGGAGGGGATGGAATCGGTGACGCTGTCGGAGCTGACGCCCTTGCTCCCCAGGCGGTACTCAATGTTGCACGGGCAACCCGCCGCGAAGGCGGAAAGGGCCAGTCCGGCCACCAGGGCCAGGGTCAGCAGCACGCTGAAAACTCGCTTGTTCATTACCTTGGCACCTCCTTATCGGTTCCACACACGGAACCCGGCCGACAGCAGCCCCACAGTGGGGCCGCCGTCGTTCAGGTCGTCGTGATAACGCCACTTCTCATCGATCCAGCACTTGTCCCAGGTCTCGGGCACGGTGTAGCCCGTGGGCAAGGTCTCATCCACCACGTACTCGTGGTCGTTGGCGGCCTCGATGATCTCGTAGTAGGCCCACTGATCCTTGGTGACATCGGGCCAGGTCATGTACTCGGTGGTACCGTTCTCGGTGACGTTGCTGGCCACGCCGGAGTGGACGTACTCGGTGAGCTTGCTGAGGCCCTCGGCGTTCACGCCGCGGTTCAGGTAGGCGTTGAAGATCTTCACGGTCTCGTCACGGCGGATGGGATTGAGCGGCTTGAAGGTGCCGTCGGTATAACCGTTGACCCAGCCGTTGGCGTAGGCGGTGTAGATGCCGTCCACGGCCCATGCGCCCGCGTCGCCCATGTCGGTGAAGGGCAGCTCCTTGGCGGACTTGACGCCGCTGAGGCGGGCCATGACCAGGGCCAGCTCCTGACGGGTGATGGACTGGTCGGGCTTGAAGGTGCCGTCGTCATAGCCCTTGAACACGCCGTACTTGGAGCAGTAGGCGATGGCGCTGGCGGCCCAGTGGTCGTTCACGTCGCTGTAACCGCCGGGATTGCCGTAGTCGGCGCCCTCCACGAAGTTCGGGAGCACCGCGCGGGCGATGATGGTGGCCACGCTGGCGCGGTTGATGTTATCGCCGGGGCCAAAGTTGCCGTTGGGATAGCCGATGACGTAGTGCTCATGGAAGGGCCGGCCCAGGTCGTAGACGGGCTGGTAGACGGCGAAGAAGGTGGTGTCGCCGTCGATGGGCACGCTCTTGGGATCCACCAACGGACGCTTGGCGTCGGCCTGAGCGTCCCCGGTGGGACCGGTCAGGCTCCAGCCCAGGAACTTGTAGCCCGCGAGAGCGGTGACGTTGGGCACGGTCTTGACCTTGCCCCGGTCGGCCACCATCTCCATGACGGGGTCGGTGGTAGTGCCGTAGAGGCCCAGCAGGTAGGTGACCTGGTTGGGACAGGCGGGATCCACGCCGCCACCGCCGCCACCGCCGGGATTGGTGATGTTGACGGTGATGGTGTAGGAGGCCTTGACCACCTCGGTCTCCAGTCCGGCCTTATCCACGGCCCGGACGCCTTGGGCGGTAAGGACCAGCACGAAGACGCCGCTGCCCGCTTCGGAGGTATCCAGACCGCTCAGGTCCAGCTCCCAGGTGTTCTTGTTCACGGGCTTGCCGTCGTCGTCCACCTCCAGCAGCGTGTCATGGGGCTCATCCAGCCGCTTGAGGGTCCAGTTGTTGGTGTACACCGTCGCGCCGGTCTCCGGGTCGGTGGTGGACTTGCGTTGGGCCAGTCTGCCCGAGACGGCCAGTTCAGGCTCCTGATCCACCACGGCGACCTGGTCCACGTTGCCCACGTAAGCGCCCAGGTTGATCTTGTATACGCCGGGCTTGCTGCCCTTGGTCACCGAGACGGTGCGGGCGTCGTCCACCTTGGGGCCGGTGGTGTCGGTGGGCGCGTCCACCTTCACGTCATCGAACTTCAACTGGGCGATCTTGCCCTCCTGCTCCTTCTCGATGACGATGGGCTTGTTGGGCTCGGTGTCGTCCTCCTCGGGATGGAGCTCCACCTTCACGCCGGTGTTGGTCTCCAGGATGTACTCCACCTGCTCCTCGTCGATGCGCTGGTTGTCCTCCACGCCGGTGTCCTTGCCGTTGTCCTTGGGATCGAAGTAGAAGTAGTCCTCGGTCTCGTTGTCCTCGGTGGCAAAGCGGACAAAGACGTAGTTAGGATCGGGGATGAGCTTGAGCTTCACCCGGTAGGCGGTGTTGGGCTTGAAGGTGTCGCCGGTCTCGGGGTCGGCGCTGAGCTCACGCTTCTCGTTGCCGTTCTCGTCCAGCTCGACCCAGGTGATCTTGTAGCCCAGACGGGTCAGGCCGTTGATATCCAGGCCGTTCTCCGGGCCGTGCTCGGTGTCGCCGCCCTTGTTGATCAGATCCACGTCGTCCTTGGCGGAGACGTTGGTCAGGTTGGAGCCGTCGATGCTGTCATCGCCGCGGTAGAGGACCTGGCCCTTGACCACGATCTTGGAGACGTTGTCACTGACCTTCTGGTCCACCTCGGCGGCGCCCAGGCCGGTAACGTTGGCCAGGACGATGGGACGAGGCACGATCTTGATGATCAGGGTGTAGTCGGCGGATACGCTGTCAGCGGCCATCAGGCTGGCCTCGGCGGGCTGGGTGGTGCTACCCGTGGCGTTGACCTTCAGGGTGTACTCACCGGCGTACTTCAGGCCCCGCAGGTCGGCCCGGAATGCCTGGGCCCGGTTGTCGTGGCTGGTGGCGCTGTCGGAGCTCTGACGCGTCAGGTGGTCCAGGGTGGTAAAGGCGCTGGAGCTGGCGGAGCTGGGGAACTGGGTGCCGCCGTCGGCGCTGAGGATGCCGATGCGGTCGTTGCCGGTCTTGCCGTCCACCCGCTTGCCGGTGTTGCTGGTCACCTTCAAGGCCACATCATAGAGATCCTTACCGCCGGGGTTCTGGAGGTACACGTCGAAGAACTCGGGGATCTGGTCCAGGTAGTAGACCACCACGCGCTCGTTCTTGTAGTCGTTGGACCACTCGTGAGCGGCCAGCTCGGCCTCGGCGCCCTTGGCGTGGTCGGCGTCGTTGAAGTCCAGACCCACGTCGGGCTTCTTCACCTCAATGTCCAGCTCCGCGTCGGCGTAGGAATAGTCGTAGGGGTTCTCATACTCCTTGGTGTCGCTGTTCAGGATGCCGGTGTAGGTGAAGGTGAAGGTGTAGCTGTTGGTGTAGGCGCTCTCGTCGGCGTTGGGGGTGCCGCTGAGGCCGTTGAACTTGGCGGGCGCCACGCTCCACACGCCGTTATTATAGGTATCACCGGCACTGTTGTGGGTCGTGGGCTCATCCTCGTGAGGCGTCACCACCACGTCAGTGGCGTTCTTCGTGTTGAGCACCTGCTTGAAGAGGAAGGGCGGCAGGGTGACGGGATCGCCGTCCTCGATGACGGTGTTGTCGCCGGTGGTCTTGTTGGCCAGGTAGGCCGCCACATAATCCGCGGCCGCCACAGGCACGTCAATGGTCAGCGGGGAGGTCATCACGTCCACGGTGTAGGGCACGAACTTCACCACGCCGGTGTTCTTGTCGGTGAGCTTGATGTAGACCTTCAGCTCGTCCTCCACATCCACCAGCTTACCGTCCACAGTCTTCTTCTCCACGTGGACGCCGGTGGCGTTGGCGGTGACCTTCAGACCGATCGTGTCGCCCACCGCCAGGTCGTCGGTGGTCTGGCCGTCGGCAAAGCCCAGCCAGGCGCTGGCGGCGGTGATGTTGGCCAGCATCTTGGCGTCGGCGGTCTCATCCAGCACCTTGGCCGTCTTCAGCTCGTCGGCGGTGGCGATGGCGATGGCGAACTTCTGGTTGGCAGAGTTGGCGTCGCCGGTGATGGTCATTTCGCCGGGGGTGGCCTCAAAGGCGTTGTTGCCGTAGTAGACCTTGGCCGCGGCCGTGTCCGCGCCGAAGTCGGCGGGCTCGAAGACCGCCTCCACCCGGGCGTTGGGTCCGCCGGGCTGGAAGGTCGTCTCGGCGGCGGTGGCGTCGCCAATGACGCTCTTGGTGTCGGTGACGTTGCCCTCGTCATCCATAGCCAACTGCCACTTCACAAAGCGGTAGCCGTCGGCGGGCTTGGCGTAGATATCAGCCGCTCCGCCGATGGGGGCGTTGCCCTGCTTCTCGGGGCCGTAGTCGTCGGCATCGCCGGTGGTGCTCACGGAGCCCCAGTAGTCGTGGACATCGTCCTCGGCGTTGTCGTCATGGTCGGCGGTCCAGGCGGTGAAGGGATAGCCGTCGGCCTGGATGGTGAGGGTGACGGAGGGATCGTAGAGGCTGCTGCCGCCCTCCGCGGCGGTCTTGTCCACCAGCTTGCCGTCCACCAGCTTCTTCGCGCCCTTGGTCAGGTCGTAGAAGGTGATGACATAGGCGCCCACGCCGACGTTGCCGCTCTCCAGCCAATCCCGGCTCAGGGTGTACGCACCGTCCAGGTCCTCCACAGCGGAGCCGTCCTTGACGAAGGTCAGAGGCTTGGTGGTCTCGCTGGCGCCGTTGATAGCCAGAATGGTCTCGGCGCTGCCGGTCTTGGGCCGGATGGTGACCACGATGTCGTTCACGGCGTCGTCCACATTGTCGCCGCCGTCGTTATTGACGTAGTCGAACACGGGGGCGGTGCTGTGGTCCAGATCGTAGAGCTTGTAGGTCTGGTCCTTACTCAAGGTGGGCAGCAGGTCATAGTAGGCCACCACGGTAGGATCGTTGCCGCCCACATGGTAGAAGGGCTTGAGCATCTCGTTGGGCTTGGTGTTATTCGGGTTTGTGCTGTCCAGGAAGGTGCCGCCGGCGGCGGTCTCGGTGCCGGGCAGGTCCTCGGTCACCAGATCGGCCCACTTGATGAACAGGTGGGTCTTGGCGGTATTGAGCTGGCCGGTGGTCAGCTTCACATCGCCGTTGGCCACGTCCACGAAGATGGTGCCGTCGGGGGCGGTGGCGGTGAGCTTCTGGTCCTGGGAGTTAGTGAACTCCGCACTGGTGGCGGTGCCGGACACGTCGTTCTGGGTGCCGGTGCGCCAGGCCTGGATGGTCACCGTAGCGCCCACATAGGTGGCGGCGATGTCGGTGCCCACATACCAGATGTCGTCGCCCTGGATGGTGCAGTAGAGGATGCAGCCCTTGTCATCGGCCACGGGCCTATACTTCAACAGGTCGGAGCCGGTGGGCGCGCCCATGCCGCCGCTTTCCTGCACCAGGGTGATGTCGTCGTTGGTGGGAGCGTTGTCCACCAGGTACTTGACCTGGGCGGCCTTATCCGTGCCCACGCTGGCGGGGAAGGTGAAGGTGCTGGGCACCTTGAACCAGCGCACCGTCACGTCGTAGTCGGCGTCGGTACCGGTACCGTAGGTGGTCAGGTTGGTGTGGGTGCCGTAGCTGGGATTGGCCTTGGGACCGCCGTCATGGTCCTGCACGCCCACCGTGGCGGTGGCCACGCCGCCCACGCTCACGCTCTTATTCAGGGCGGTGATGGACACGTCGGGCCGGGTGTCGATGTACTTGATGGACATGGACTTGGTGCTGCTGGAGGGCTCGGTGGTGTCATCGCCGGCGTTGTGCAGGGTCAGCTCGAAGGTGGCCTTGTCGCCCCGGACCGCGGAGATGGGCGTGCCAGCCTGGCTGCCGTCAGCGGCATAGGCGGTGCTGTAGCCGTCGGTCTGGGCCAGCTTGTAGAGCTCCTCCTTGGTGTAGGTGAAGCCACGGTACTGGTCGCCGTACTTGTTCCACTCCGTCGAGCCAAGCACTGCCGGGATCAGCGACCACTCGGCATAGGGCACGATCCGGTCGGGGTCCCAGTCGATGGCGCTGCCGCCGATGGTGCCTTCCACCATAGCGAACTGGCGGCTGGCGTCATCAGCATAGCCCGCGGCGTTGATCTCCATGGACCAGTCCTTGTGCTTGTTGGTCAGGCCGGAGGTGGCGTACTCCACCAGGCCCAGCTTGTCGCCCACGCCGCCGGCTCTGGGGTTCAGGTCCCACTCGATGTCCAGCGGCAGACCGACCCAGCCCTCGTCCACGATGCAGATCTGCAAGGGCAGCTTGTCAAAGAGGCTGTACTCGTCCACCGAGGCGTCCGCGCCCATCACGTCGGCCACGTTGCCCGGGTCGTAGACCCAGAGAACGCCGTCGTAGATGCCGTAGGCCTCCTTATAGCCGGGCTGGCCCTTGGTTCCCTCAGCCGCCTTATAGCCCACGTTCCGGTCGCCGGTGGGATTGCCGGCGGCGGAGTAGGCGTGGTCCTTGGCCCAGGCCGCGGAGAGCTCCGCGGTGCCGTCGGCGGTGCCGGGATAGACCGTCACGTCCATGTACTCGTTGCCGCCCAGCTTCTGGTCGGCGGCGTCGGTGCTGCCGTCGGCGCGGTGGACGGTGTTGCCGGTGTTGCTCACGGTGAAGAAGGGAGTCTTGTTGTCGTCCAGCTTACCGGCCTTCCAGAGCTCGGCAAAGTAGGCCGCGCCAGCGTCGGAGGCCATATCCACCCAGCTACCGTCGTCCTTTTGCAGCCACTTGGGGGTGATCATCAGCACCGCGTTGTCATAGATGGACAACGTGCCGTCGTTCTTGGCCTTGCCGCCGGAGGAGGCGTCCAGGATGGGGATGTTGGTGTTGCCCTTGGCGATCTGGTTGCCGCGGACATCGCCCTCCAGCGCCAGGGCCGGGATGCCGCCGAAGGCGGGCTCCAGGGTGGAGTTGGCGGTGGGCTTGAAGGTGTTCTCAAAGCGGGTGTGGCTGGTGCCCACGGGGCCCTTGTCCACCTTGGCGCTCATCGCGCCGCTGCCCCGGGTGCCGTTGGCGTCGGGATCGTCGTTGTTCACCTGCTGCCAGATGCTGAAGGAGAAGGCGTTGTCGGCCTGGATGCCCAGGATCACCGTGCCGGTATCCACATTGGTCTCGGCGCCGGCCTGGATCACCTTGTCGTCGGCGGCCTGAACGAAGGCCACGTTCTTGTTCTGCTCCGCGCCGGCGTCGTTGATCACGGCAGGCGCGACCACGCTGCTGCTGTTGCTGGGATCATCCAGCGTGCCCAGTCTGGCCTCCACACGGAAGGGAGTGGTGAAGCTGTCGCTGGCGATGGCGCTGGCCAGCGCGCCGGCGGCGGCGGTGTCGGTCAGGTCGGTATCCTTGGGCAGGGCCACGGCGTAGACCATGTACTTGGTGCCGTTCTTCTTCAAGCCGTTGATGGCCCAGCCGGTGTCCTTGTCGGCGTCGGTGTGGTTGGCCACACGGCCCACGACCTCGACCGTGCCGCTGACTCCCGCCTTGTAGAGGTCCAGCAGGGCCTTGGCGTCGGCGGGCGCGTCAGGCGCGGTGTCGGGAGTGCCGGGGTTGCTGTCAAAGTCGCCGGGGGTCTGGTCCACCACGATGTAGTAGACATCCACCGCCTTGTCCGACTCCACATGCAGCCGGTCCACCTTGCCCTTCCGGGCCTCGTTGAGGCCGTTGCTGCCGGCGGGCACCAGGCTGCTGGCCACCACCTCCAGCGCGGGCGCGGTGGCGGGGAAGGTATAGGTCAGGGTCAGGGTGCCGTCGGCGTTCTTCTTCACGCTGACCGGCGTGTCGCTGTTCTTGCCGCCCAGGATGGTGTAGCCGGTGGCGGGAGTATCGTCGTCGCCGGGGGTAATGCCAGTATCGGCAATGTACTTATTGACAAACTCATGGTTACCGTCGGGGGTGAAGGTCACCGAGGCCGTGTACTCCCGGCCGGGGGCGAACTTGTCGCCGGAGTTCAGGGTGTTGGTGCCGTCGCTCCACACCACGGTGACATCGGGATCAGTCACCGCCGGGAAGGGCAGCAGGTTGGTATCGGCGGCGGTCAGCTCGTCATGGGTCTCGTCGATGACCGCGCCGTAGACCGGGGCGTCGATGCCCGTGACCTTCAGCAGGGTGATGGGCGCCTTGACCACGGTGTACTTGGGCGTGTAGTCGCCGCCGTTGTCGGCGGGAGTACCGGTGGCGTTCTTCACCACGGTGACGCTGCGGGCGTTGCCCGCGCTGTCATTGGTCCGGCCCACCTGGAAGCGCAGGCCGTGGTCGCCCACCTCGGCGGCGTAGGCCGGACTGGCGGGCGCGAAGGTGGGCGCGGGGATGGACAGGTCGAACTCCGCGTAGCCGCCCAGGGGCAGGGTCAGCTCCTTGGTGGTGGCGTTCACATGGGTGGCGGTCACGTCGTCATAGCCGCCGCCATCCTTGGGCGCGTAGACCTTCACCGCGTCCAGATCGAAGGTGTGCTCGCTGGCGATGTTAGAGGCGGTGGTCTTGTTGCCCGTCAGGGAGGCGTTGGCCGCGCCGGTGAGGGTCACGCCGTCGATGGGGGCGTTGCCCAGGTTCACCAGCCGGACCTTGTAGTCCTTCTGGGCGTAAGCGCCGTAGACCAGCCCGGCCTTGGCGAAGCCCGTGCTGAGGGCGAAGGCGCCGGTATCGGGAGTGGTCTGCTCGCTGCCGGTAAAGTTATCCTGCCACTGGACGTAATAGGTGGAGGCCAGCAGGTCGATGTAGTTCTCGGGCTTGCTGTCGGTGGCGTTGGTGGCCACGCTGCCGTCGGCGGCCAGGCCGTCGTCGTCACCGTCCACGGTGAAGGTCAGGGGCAGGTCGGCGGCGGTGTCGCCGTCAAAGCGGGCCTTGCCCAGGGTGGTGCCCGTCTCGGCCACGGCGGAGATGGTGTACTCCCCGGCGGGGACCTGGGCGAAGACCACGGTGCCGCCGTTGGCAATATCATTGCCCGCGGCGTCCTTGGTGACGGTCTTGGTGCTAAAGCTGGTCACCGTCTCGGTGGTGTCCAGCGCCACATTCTTGAGCTTGCCAGAGCCGGTGATGACGAACTTCACATCGTAGAGGTTCTGGGTCAGCTTGCCGGAGAAGGTCTTGTTCTGGATACCGCTTTCCACCTTCATGCCGTCGGAGAGCACGTGCTTCACGCCGCTCACGTCGGTGGCGTCGGCGTAGGCAAAGGCCGTCGTGTTGGTGTTCTTAGCCCAGTCAGTGGCGTTCAAGGTGTAGTGCTGCTTGGTCTTCCAGTCGTCGTTGCCGGCTTGGTTCTTGGTGTCGGCGTTCACGTCCACCTGGACGTACATCCCCTCCAGGACCGGAGTGCCGCTGGCGGTCAGGGCGGTGTTGTAGGCCGCGTCGGACTTGGCGTCGGAGACCTTCACGCCCAGGGCGCTGGGCAGAGGCCCGGCCAGAGCGGAGGCAAAGTCGGCATAGGTGCTGTTCACCGCCACATCCGGCGTGTAGTTCACCGTCCAGTAGGGCACGGTGACCTCGTCCACGATGGCGCTGTCCTTCTTACCCAGGCGCAGGCCGGTGTCCACATAGGTGGTGGTATTGCCCTTGGTGATGGGGGCGTAGACCGCGTAGGTCTTGGTAACGTCGATGGTGAGCTGGTAGCTGTCCTTGGTGGTATCGATGCCCTGCCAGGTCTCGGCGATGTCCACCGTGGTGTCCGCCGTGCCGTCGCCCTTCAAGGGATGGACCTTGAAGGTGTAGCTGGCATTGTCGGCGGCGGCCATGGCCGCGCCGTCCACGTTGACCTTGATCTGGACCAGCTTCTGGGTGGCGATGGCGTCGGAGACGGCCAGCTCGCTGGCGTTCACCTGATCACTGGGCGCGTAGGCCACCAGATAGAGGTTCTTGCCCAGGTCGTTGTTGGTCAGCGTGTGCTGCTTGCCGGTGGTGAGGGCGCTCACGCCGGTACCGTTGGAGCTCACCGCGCCGGAGGCCACGCTGAGGCTGGCGGTAAAGTCTGCCTTGCTCATGGAGGTGGGAGCGCTGAACCAAGCGTACTTCACGTCGGTGCCGTCCACCAGCTTGGTGTTGGCGGCCACGGCGGCGGTGGTGGTCTTGCCGTCGTCGTCCACCAGGACCTTATCAAAGCCCTGGTTGGTCCCGCTCATGTCCTCAAGCTGCACGGCGTCGCCGGTCTTGGGCGGCGTGGTGATGACGCTGCCGCCGCTGACGGCCTCGGCGCTCACGCCCACGATGGGCAGAGGCTTGACCTCAAAGTCCAGCACGTAGTAGACCACGGGGCCCGCCGCGTCGCCGTTTTTGGAGACATAGCGCAGGATGTAGACCGCGTCGTCGGTGTTGACCGCGTCCTTGTTGATGGTGATGGTGGCGGCGGAGACGGCGGCCTTCTCGTTGCCGTCAATGGAGCCGTTGCCGTCCTTATCGCCCTCGGTCCCGGCGGCCAGCGGCGTATCGTCGGCCAGCAGGCCGGTAAAGCTCACGATGGCCGTACCGGTGGCGGGATCTTGGGCGGCGTTGCCCGAGATGGTCATGGCCGTGCCCAACTGGGCGGTGTTAGACCAGTCGGTGATGGCGGCAAGGCCGGTCTTGCTGGTCTTATAGAGCTCCATGCTCACCGTCAGGTCGGTGTTGCCCGGGTTGTAGAGGTCCACATGCAGGCCCTTGTGGTTGGCCAGCTCCTTGTAGAACACGCTCTCGGTGTGCTTGGCCTGCTTGTAGTTGCTGCTGGCCGACGTGGTGGAGGTGGCGGTGTGGTCGGTGGGCGCATCCTGGTCGGCCACCTTGAGCTGGATATCGGACTGGGCCAGGATCACGGTGAACTCGTTGCCCGCCGTGGTCACGGAGGCGCCGGTCAGGGTCTTGCCGCCCACCGGCGTGGTGGAGTTCCACTGCATCTGCTGGATGGTGGTGCTGGGGCCATCCACCGCCGTGATGGTATAGGTGCCCGCCACCACCTTAAAGATGATGGTGTCGCCCTCGTCGCCGGTCTCGGTGTTGGAGTTGGTGTTGGCGATGCCGTTTTCATATCCGCCGCCGGTCTTGGCGGGGTTGATGCCGCCGCTGGTCTCGGTGGTGTAGACGTTGCCGTTGGCGTCCTCCATGGTCACCGAGGCCACCGTGCCCGGCGTGCCGGAGATGTTGCCCTTGACCGTGTAGGTGTTCTGGTCCAGGCGGCCGCCGATGAAGGTCTTGGTGGTGATGGTCCAGGCCCGGCCGGTGAGGGCGGTGGCGGAGGTCTCAGTGACGGCGTTACCGCTGACCGTCACATCGGACAGGTCGTTATCGGTGGCGCTGGCCTGGTCGTTCTTCTGCAGGTCGCGCCAGGTCAGGGTGTAGTCCTGGTCCCAGGCCTTGCCGTCGCCGGCGGTGCCGCCGTCGCTAAACTTGGCGGTGACGCTCTGGTCCTTCAGGATATTGCTGCCCGAGGCCACGCTCACCACGGAGCTGTCGGCCTTGGTGTAGGTAAATTCAGGCGAGGGATGGCTGGAGAAGGTCTCCTTCACCGCCTCCACATAGGGCTTATCCACCGTCTCCACAGCGGTGACGGTGAAGTACTCCGCGGTGGTGGCGGGAGCGGTGACGGTAACATCGGCCACCTTCACCATCTCGTCGGCCAGCGGCGCCTTGCCCACGCTGGCGTTGGCGGCATAGGTCTTGCTGGGATCGAGATAGCTGTCGCTGACGTAGGCCCAGTCGGGATCGGCGTCGGTGCCCAGGTTGGTCCAGGTGCTCTCCACCTTATTGCCGCCCTCGGTGAAGGTCACCGTGTAGGCCGGGTCGGCGGCGGCGTTGTAACGCGTGGCGTTCTCCTTCACCCGGACCACGCCCTGGAAGCCGGTGCGGATGGGGGCGGAGATGGCGGCCTTGACCACCTTGTTGTTGCTGGTGGCGTAGATCATCAGGTAGATGTACTTGCCCTGGTTGGCCTGGATGACCGCGTCGGTCAGATCCTGGTCCTGGGTGCCGATCTCGGTGGCGGTCTTGCTGTTCTTGAAGTTCACCGTCACCGTGCCCGAAGCGTCCGCCCAGTCAAGGTCGGCGTTGGCGATGGTATTGTCCGCGCTGGCATACCAGGCGTAGTGGTAGTCGGTGCCCTCGGTGAGGTAACTGGGATCGGCGCTGGTCTTGCCGAAGAGGTCGATGGTGCTGGTCTCGTACTCATTCAGCGCCAGGTCCTTGTCCTCCACCAGGAAGCTACCCATGGTGGAGCCGTCGGCATACTTCATGGACACGTCCACGAACTCCACCGGCTCCACCTTGATGGTCAGGGTGTAGGTGACCTTGGCGGTGTCGCTGCCGCCGTCGGTGTGGGCAAAGCTGAACTCCACCGGCGCGGTGTAGGTGCCCACGGTCAGGCCCTGGGCGATGGAGATGGTCTCGGTGGTGCTGAGGAGCAAGCCGTCCATATCCGGCTTGCCGGACAGATTGGCGTTGGTGATGCTCACCTTGCCGCCGTTGGCGCCGCTGGCGCCGTCGATGCCGCTGTCGTCCAGCGTCACGTCATAGATGGTCTGCGGGGTGCCCGAAACCAGATTACTGTTGTTGGCAACGGTCACCACGATGTCCTTCTGGGCGTAGCCATAGGGCAGCGTTACGGTCTGCTTCAGCTCACCATCGCTGGCGGCGGTACTGTATAGCGCCTCGCCGTAGCCCGTGGCGCTCAGGTCGGTGGACACCCTCAGCTTCTGGCCCGTGGACAGAAGCACCACGTCGAAGGTCTTGTTGTCGGTGGTCACCGTGGTATCGTCCGTGGTGATGGTGGCGGTGGTGCTTCCCGTCGCGGGCACATTGTAGCCGCTGAGGGTGGTGCCGGCGGTCGCCTTGGCGGTAGCGGTATAGGAGCCCTTGGGCACCTGGAAGGTCTTGTTGGTACCAGCGTTGATCTTGCTCTCCGCGCCGCCGATGGCCTGGATACCGCCGGTGGCGGCGGTGGTGAAGGTGTTGGTGCCGTCACTCAGGGTGACCACATCCACCGAGCCCGAGCCAATGACATGGACCTCGATGGGATAGAGGTTCAGCTTCAGCTCAGTATCCACCGTCTGGTTGGCGGACATGCTCACGCTCTGGGTCACAGCGGAGGTGGAGGGCCCGTCGTCGGTGGCGGTGAGGGCGGTGGTCCAGTTCAGGTCATAGTCCTTGTCCCAGGCCACATAGCTCAGCGTCACCGCGCTGTTCTTCAGCACCCACTGGCCCGTCGTCACCCCAATGGTGCCGGAGGCGGTGTCGGGCACGGTGGCGGTGGGCTTGGCGGCGGGGATATCCGAAGCGTCGTCCTTATAGAAGGCCGCGCCGCTGAGGCCAGTGTAGACGTTGTCCACCGTAGTGTCGTTGATGGTCAGTTGCTGATAGACCACCTTGGGCCGCTCAGAGGCATAGGTCCCGCCGGCGTTAAAGTCGCTGTCGGCGATGGTGAGGACCTTCTTGAATTCCTTGCTGGCGGCGGTCTGGGTGCCCTTGATGTTGGCGTAGATGTCGTACTCCTTGCCCGCCACGCTGTCCATGGCGAAGGCGTCGGTGCCGTCCCAGGTCAGGGCGGTGGCGGTGCTCAGGTCAAAGGCCGCGCCCTTTTCCACGTAATAGAGCTCGTAGCCGCTGGGCGCGGAGGAGCCGGTCTTCTTGGTGGTGTCCTCAAAGAGCTCGATCTTCACCTGCCGCAGGCCGGGGATGGTATCGCTCATGGCCGCCATGGAGGCGTTGTTGCCGCCCTTGGCCACCACAAAGAGCTTCTTGCCCGCGTAGTTATAAACGCCCGTCAGGTCCAGCTTGGTGTTGTTCTCAGACAGGCCGGTGGAGATGGGGCTCGCCGCCGCGCCGCCCACCGTCACCGCGCCGGTGGTGGTGTTCAGAACGGGGTTGGCGGTATAGTCCACAGCGTACCACTCGAAGGTCACGTCGCTGCCGGCGGCGGCGGCGTCGGAGATGTCCAGCTTCGAGGCGTCCAGCCCGGTCTGGAAGGTCAGGTTATTATAGGTGTGGATGTTCCCCGTGGAGCTCACGCCCACGCTGGCCACCGGGATGGGATCCACCACCAGGTCCAGCTCATAGGTCACGCTGGGGCCGTAGACCAGGTCGGGCCCGGAGGTGCCTGTCTCGGTGGAGGTGAAGGCGAAGGTGTACTTCACGTCGTCGGCGTTGGCCAAGGTGGTGGGGATGGTCACGGTGAACTCCTTGGTGTTGGCCGGGTTGGTCCCCACGTTGGCGGCTAGGGAGAACTTACCGCCGTCGGTGAGACCGGCGATGGTGACGTTCTTGGCGCTGGTGTAGGTGCCGCCCGTAGCGCCGCTGGAGATGGTGGAGAGGTCGACGGCGGTACCGCCCTCGCTCAGGGCCAGGGTCACGTCCAGATTGGTGTTGGCGGTGTTGGTGACGGTGACCTTATAGACCAACTGGTCGTTGGTGCTGTTATAGTTGTCGAAGATCTTGGTCCAAGTGGTTTTGGCGCTCTTGGACTTTACGCCCGCCTCAGCGGTCACCACGCTGGTGTGGGTAGCGGTGGCCTTGGCGATGGTGGCGTCCTCGCTGGGATTGGCAACGCCGCCCTTGTTGGTGTTGTCATCCTCCACCTTCAGCTCCCACTTGGAGGCGTTCACATGGATGAGGAACTGCTTTTCCGCCGCGGCGCTCACCGCCACATCCAGCGGCCCGATCTGAGCGGGGACGTTGGTGGCGCTGGGGAAGGTGGTGTACGCGCCAGAGTAGCCGATGACGGTGCTCCGGGGGTCGGTCTTGCCCTTAGCGGAGAGGACATACTTCTCGCCCACCTTGGCCCCGGCGATGGACTTGGGCACCTTGAAGGTGACCACGCCCGCGTCACCGCCGGAGAGGGTCACGGCGACGGAGGGCTCGAACACATACTTCTCCGTGGTCCCGTCCATCACGGCCAACTGGGCCGAGGCGATCTGGCCGCCGCCGGTGGCCCGGACCTGGCCCTTCACCTCATAGGTGTTCTGCTTCAACTGGCCGGTGATCTTGGTGGCATGGGTAATGCCAACGGCCATGGTATAGCCGTTGGTATTGGCGTCAGTGCTGGTCTTGTCGGCGTCCTTCTTCGCCAAGGTCGGCGTGGCGGAGCCGGTCACGGCGGCCTCGTCGGAATACCAGTCCACATTGTAGTCCTGGCTCCACTTCTCGGAGACGGCCTTGACCTTGGTGGTCTTCAAGATGGCGTTGCCGTTGGGCACGGTGATGGCGTTGCCCACGGTGGTGGCGGAGAGGCCGGGCATATTGTCATAGTCCCAGGCCTCGCCCACCTCGGCGTTGTTCTTGTCCTTGGCGTGGACCAGGTAGGGATGGACGGCGTTGGTGTCGGTGCCCTTGTTGGCCTCGGTCCAGCCCTCCTTGCCCATGTCCACCAGGGTCAGGGTGTAGTAGTCCACCGTCTTGGTGGGCGCGGTGGGCGTGATGGTCCCCTGGTCGCGCCACTTGCCCTCGGTGAAGGTTCCCTCCACCTCGTTGACGTAGACCTTGTAGGTGGTCCCGCCCACCAGGCCGTAGCCGCTGGTCTTATAGGTATGGGTGGCGGTGTCGTACCGGGCCTGGACCGCCCCGGTGGTGGCGGAGATATCAGTGGCGTTGGGGTCGGTGCCGTCGGGGATGAGCCACACCTTGTAACGTCCCTCGGCGGCGGCCTGGGTGGTCTCGGTCACCGCCACCTCGTCCTCACGCACGGTGATAGTCCCATCAAAGTCCACGGCAATGGCGTTGGTGATGACCGCCTTGCTGCCGGTGCCGCTGGCGGTGACGATGGCGAAGACGTACTGGCCCTCGGCGGCGGCGGGGATGGCGCTGAGGGTGGCGCTGGTCTCGCCGGAGATGGCGTTCACATTGCTGTTGCCACTACTGGCGGCGGTCAACGCGGCGGCGGCGTCATTGTAGTTGGGATGGCCCGCCTGGCTGTTGTTGTGGTCGGAGCTGTCCGCCAAGCTCTGGGTGGGCGCCTTGTCCGCGCGGTACCACTGCCAGGTCAGATCGCCGGGCAGAATATTCTCGTGGAAGTGCTGCACGTACTCCAGCGCCGCGCCCGGTGCGGCGTGGACGGCGGAGGCGTTGCCCTTCACCTGCACGTCGGTCTGGGTCAGCTTGTTCTGGTAGACCTCAATGACCAGGTCGGCCTTCCGGTCGGTCTGTGTGCCATTGGCGGGCGTTTTGGAGGCGAAGGTCAACTCATAGGTGTCCTTGGCTAGCGTCTTCAGGAAGGTATCCTTCAGGGTGATGGTGGACACACCGCCAGTGGTGGAAACGGTATAATCCGTCCCCAGTGTCAGATCCGTGCTCGCGCCGGACGCGCCCTTCTTCTTGTAGCTCAGCTTTTCATAGGTAGCGTCGTTGGCCGTCCAGCTGTAGACCGGCTCCGCATTGGTGATGCTGGTGTTCGGAACGGTCGCGCCCGTCGCCACACCTAAGTAATAGGTGCGGCTGCTGGGGGAAACAGTGGGCCAGATCCAATAGTTGGGCGTCAGCTCCGTATCCGCCTTAGGCGTAAACTTGGCCGTCCTATCATTGGCCGTCTCGCCCGTACCCGTGCCGAAGGTGGGCGACCCGGTGGCCGTCCACTTCTGGAAGATATAATCGGTGGGGTCGGCGGTCAAGGCAGACAAAGTGATGGCCTCGCCGTCGTCCACCATGATAAAGCCGTTGGCCGCCAGGGTCTTGGCCGCCGTGGTGGTGGGCGTCATGGTCACGCCGATGCCCGTGGGCGCCGTACCGCCGCTCAACGTCACCGCCGCGGGCTTCAACGTCACCTTATGCTGCTGGACGTACTGGGGGTCCAGGAAGATGGGGGCGTTGGTGGTGGTGGAGGGCGCGGTGGCGTCCACGGTGTAGGCCCCGCCGGTGGCCACCGTCGCGTCGGTGGCGGAGGCGGTGGCGCTCACCACGTGCTGCTGCCACTTGTCAAAGCGGTAGTGGTAGCTACCGCTGGCGTTGGCATTGGTACCGTCGGTGAGGGTGATCTGCCCGTTGGCGGGGATGACGATGGCGTGGAGCGCGCCGGCGGTGGTGTCGTTGGCGGGCACCACCGTAGCGGCGCTCACACCGGTCACGGTGGCGGGCTTGGTGACGAACTTGGGCGTACCCTTGACGTTGCTGCCATCTTTATACTCGGCGGCGGAGAACTGGACGGTGTAGAGGTCCTTCACGTCATACTCCGCCTGGGCCGCGCCACCCGCCACCTGGGTGTTGTTCACATTGGTGGTCCCGGTGGCGTAGCCGTCCACATAGACAGTGTAGGTGCCGTCCCAGGCCACCTGGGCGGTCCACACGCCGCTACCCGCGGAAGTCTCGGTCAGCGTCACATTCCCCGCCTTCTTCGCCTCGGTCCCGGCGGTGGGCACCAGGATCACCGAGGTGATGTTAGCGCCGCTGGGCGCGGTCACGCCGTCGGGATAGGTCTTGATCTGGACCTTGAACTTGGCGGGATTGACCACGTTCACCGTCACCGGCACGGTGACGGTCACGTCGCCGTCGGTGACCTTCAGGTCGGCCACATAGACGCCCACGCCCAGACCCGTGCCAAAGCTCACCGGCACGGTGGTCTTCTTCCCGGTGTCCAGGCCGCCTACGGCGTTGAGGTTGGTGGTGACGATGGTCCCGGCAGTGATGGTGCTGGAGCCGTCGGTCTGACCGCTGCCCAGCGTCTTAGCCACGATGCTGGCGGTCAACTGCTTGGTGTTGGCGGTGGCCAGGTTCGCGAGGTCCACACTGCCGGTCAGGGCGGTGGTGTAGCCCGCGTCGATGGTGAACACCACGCCGTTGCTCCAGGCCACGCCGGTGGCGGCGGCGGCAGTGATGGTATCGCCGCTGGCCTTCAGGTTCTTAAAGCTGGCTTGGAGGGTGGTATCCTGGCTGGGAGCATAGTAGGCCGTGGCCCCGGGCACAGCCCCGGAGTCCATGGCGGTACCGGCGGCGTCCTTCTTCCAAGCGCCGTCGCCGGAGATCTTCGTCCACTCCACAAAGGCGTAATCATTCATCGCCGTGGCGGTGGTGGGCGTAGCCTTCACCGTGGCGACGCTGTCCTTGTCGATGGCGGTGCTCAGCTTATTGCTGGCGATGGTGCCGCCGTTGGTCACCTCCACCGTACCGCCGGCCACGTTGCCCGTGGCGGGGGTGGGAGTCTGCACCTGCAGGGTCAGTACGGTGATATAGTTGGCGTAGATGGTCACGTCCTTGGTGATGGCCCCGGTGTCCTTGGTCTTAAAGGTCAGGGTGGTATTCTGGCTGTCGGCGTTGGCCACGGCGGACACGGCGGTGGTGCTCACCGTGCCGTCCATCGCCGTCTCATAGGTGGTCCAAAGGGTGTTCCCCGCCCCGTCCTTGGTGGCGTTGCGCAGCCGCAGCCCCGCTCCGGCGTTGCTGGCATTCATAGTGATGACCACATTGCTGGCGGTCTCGGGCACATAGAGATCGTAGACCAGATTGCCCGTTGCCGGAATCGCCGTGGTAATGGGCGCGTTGGCGCCCCGGATAGTGGCCTTGGTCTTAGCGTCGCTGGGCTTATAGTCGGTGGTGCCGTCGTTCAGCGCGCCGTCGATCTTGGTGTCGATGATGACCTTGAACATCTTCACCGTGACGGAGGCGCTGCCCGCGCTCACGGTGTAGCCCGTGTCATAGCCATCCACCAAGACCTTATAGGTGTGGCCGTTCATCAGCGCGCTGTCGGTCCACGCGTTGGTGCTGGTAGAGGTCCGTGTAATGGTAGAGGTAGAGCCGGTCCAGTTCTGGTGCTTGGCGGTGTCCGCCCCGGTGGTGGCCGCGTCCACCAGCTCGATGCGCACCCGGTCCGCGCCCTCGGTGTAGGCAGTGGTGCCGTCATGGCGCACCAGGTTGATGGTGCCGGTGAAGTTATCCGCTTCCCAGAACACTTTCACCGTAACGTCCTTCTTGGGGGTCACCATGATGTGGTCGCGGTCGGCGGTGTCCACATAGTAGCTGTTGGAGTCGGCGGGGATGGCGTCGCCCTTGGCGCCGCTGCTATTCTTGTTGAAGTCCACGTCGGCGGCCACGGTGGGAGAGACCACCTTCCAGCCCACCACCCGCATGGTGGCCTTGGGGGAGGTCACCACCGGCACATAGTCGCCGGTGTCCACAAAGAGGGCGTAGTTGCCGCTGGCGTCGGGCCCGGTCACATCGTCCACGCTGGTGCCGGTGGGCTTGTTGATGTCGCCGCCGCTCTTGTTGTCGTTTTGCAGCGTGACCTTATACTGCTCTTGATAGTTGGCCGTCAGGGTGATCTGGTTGGAGGTGGTGATGCCCAGATCGTTCTTCAGCGCGCCCTCGGCAGGCAGGGTGAAGGTGGTGCTATAGCCGGTCTTGGTCTTGTTGGCCACCGTCACCATGTCGGTGTCGGTACCGGCGTTGCTATACTGGCTCACCGTCCAGCTATTGAAGCGGTACCACTTCTTGTCGCTGCCCTGGCCGCTGTGGTTATTGCGGCTGGCGGAAATGCTCAGATTGGACTGCGCGCCGCTCTTGGCCAGGAAAATCTTGCTGGTGGTGGGGGTGGAGCCCACGCTGGCGGCGTGGTCCACGTTCACATTCGCCGAGGCGTTGGTCAACCCGCCGCCCAGGGCCAGCACCACGGTGTAGTAGTTCACCTCAGCGGTGGCGGGGCTCGACACGGTGTTAGCGGTGGTCACCGTGACGGTCTTGCCCGTATTTTCGCCGCCCACGTAGACGTTATAGGTGCCCACATGGACCTTGTTGCCGTAAATGCCGGTGTTGGCGCCGGTCTCGGTCAGGTCATATTGCTTCGCGCCGTCCTTCCACAGCTCCACGGTCTGTCCACCACGCACGGCGTTGTCCAGCTTCACCGTGACCTGCGCGGGGTACTCGCCCTGCTTGTAGAAGGCGGTGACCACCACCTTGTCGGTCCCGGTGGGCTTGACGGTGATCACGTCGCCGGTGGTCACATAGTGGCCGCTGGCGTCCGCCGTCAGCGTAGCCGCGCTGGCGTTGGAGCCGTCATGGACGGTGCAGGTCCCCGTCACCGTCCAGTAGTTCAACTGGATGCCGTCCCCGGGCACGGTGGTGACGGACATATAGTCGCCGTCGTCGATCTTGTTGCCCGTCAGGTCGCTGGTGCTGGCGGAGGTAGAGGCCAGCACAGAGCCCGTGCTCCCCGCCGCCACCTGGATGGTGGTGGCGGAGCCCTTGGTGCTGTCCATCTTGGCGTCCACTTCCCGCTGGAGGACAAAGTAGGCCGTAGCGTCAATGTCGTGGGAGATGGTATCAAAGGTCACAAAGGTGGCGCTGGCCACGGCGTTGGGCGTGGTCACCGCCGCGCTGTCGGCGTTGCTCGCCGCCTGGTCGGTGATGGCCCAGGTGTTGGCGCCGTCCTTGGTGTTATCGCGCAGGCGGTAGCCCACCGTCGAGGTGGGTGCGGCCTGGATGCTCACCTGGGCGTTGCCCGAGCTGGTGGTGGCGCCCACGGGGACATAGACCTCGGTGGCGCTGCCGCTGATGGACGCGCCAAGGGCCACCTTCACCGTACCGGTGGAGGCGGTGGGATCCTTCTTCACGGCGATCTGGTACATCGCCACGTCATGGGTATCCGTACCGTTCCAGGCGTTGCCCGGCTTGAGCACGTCGGTAGAGGACTCAAAGCCGTTGATGGTCAGCTTGCCGGTGGTGGCGGGGTCCAGGTTGGAGATGGTGTATGCCCCCGTCCCGGAGGTCTTAGTCACCGTCGCCGCGCCGCCGGAGCCAAAGCCGCCGGTGGCGGTGATGGTGCTGGCGTCAATGGGGGTGGTGCCGTGCTTCAAGACGATGTGGACCTCATAGCTGAAGTTCGGCGTCAAGGTCACGCCGGTGGTGGGCCAGTTGGTGGTGACCAGGCTGGTGTAGGAGGTGGTCCCCACCGTGCCGTGTCCGGTCACGTCCTCGGTCCAGGCGGCGGTGCCGGTCTTCTGGGTATAGCCGCTGGCGGGAGTCAGCCCCAGCACAAAGGAGCTGTCCGCCTTGCCCACGGCGGTGGTGCCGGCAGTGGTGCTCTGGCCGGCCACCTTCACCGTAGCCCCGGACCAGCCCGTGCCCGAGGCGGTCACATGGACGCTGTAAAGGGCCAGGGAGGTATTGGTGTTGGCCGAGCCGCTGACCTCGGTGACCTCATAGTCGCCGCTGACAGTGGTGACCACCCACTTGTAGTCGGCCCCAGAGGACTCGATACCGCTGGCGGTGTAGATGATAGCGGTGGTATCCGTGGTGGTGTCCGTGCTGATCTTGCTGCTGGCCACGGTGTTACCGCTCTTATCCACCAGCTTCACGCCGGTGATGGGCTGGCCCGAGGCCACATTGGGCTGGGCGCCGTCCAACCGAAGCGTAAAGGTGGCGTCAAAGCGGACCTTGGTATAGCCCGCCGTGGCGGTGCCCACCTTGTTGGTGGTGGTCACCTGCTGGGCCGCATACGTCCCGACGGTCCCGGTGACGTTCGTCAGCGCCCACTTGTCGAAGTTAAAGAGCCCCGCGCTGGCGTCGGCCACGATGTAGGGCTTGCTGCCCGAGAGATAGTAGTTCTCCACCGAAGCCGCCGTGGTCGTCACCGAGCTGGCCGCGCCCAGGCCCACCTTGGCCCCGGCGGTGCCGTCGGTGGTGACGGTCAGCTTGTAATAGGTGATGTCCTTATTGTTGTCCGCGGCGGTGGCGCTGGCGGTGAAGTTCACGCCGGTATACATCTGCCCCAGGCTGTTGTCGGTATTGGTGGCCCAGATATAATAGGTATCGCCCACCGTCAGCGCGTCGCTGGCCGTGGTGAACTTGAACTTATCCGTGCCGTCCTGGGTCAGGGTAATGGCCCCGGCGGTGGCGTCGCTGGCCGAGGTGCTCAGCACCACACTGCCGGTGAAGCCCACATAGTTGGCCGCCGTGCCGTCGTCCTTCTTCACCGTGATCACCGACTGGGTCTTCTGCTTGTCGAAGGTGACCTTGTAGGCGGTGGGCTTGTCGATGGCGTTCAGAGAATAGGTGGCCCTGTTGCCGGCGACGCCCGGCGTACCCGACACGCTGGTGGCGGGCGAGGTGGCCTGGTCGGTCCAAGTAGCCTTATTCACGTCATAGGTCGTGGCAGGCTCCGCCACCAGCACGATACCGGTGGTACCCTTCAGGTATCCACCGTTCACACTGTTGGCGGTCGCACCGGTGACCTGCGCCGAGCTGGCCTTCACGCTGGCGTCGGTGCCGTCGACGGTCACACTGTAGTAATCCACCGTCTTCTCCACCGTCTCGCTGATGGCCAGGGTGAAGCCGGTCTTGTCCACGCACACGCCGTCCACCCAGATATAGTACTTCTCACCGTCACCTGTAGCGGTGGCGTCGCCGGAATAGACGCTGGTCTTGGTGGGCGTGGTGTCACTGAGGCTGACCGCGCCCGTAGTCCCGTCCGAATCACTCTTGGTCAGCACCACCGTGTGGGTCTTGGTGGTATCCGCCAAGGTGTCCAGGTTGATGGTCACCTTCACCGTCCCGGTGGTGATGGCGTTGACATAGTGGGCGGTCAGGGTCTGTCCGTTCCCGTCCGTGCCCGCCTTGGCCGTGTAGGTGCCATTCGTAAGGCCGGTGCCGCCGCCCAACGTGCCGCCGATACCGTCCTTCTTCGTCCAATTCACGAAGTTGAGATTGTCACTGCTATTCAGATCCTGCGCCTTCAGCGTGATGGTAGCGCCGTCAAGCACCAACGTGGCACTGGGGCCCTTCTCCGAGCTCCAGCCGCCGCCTGTAAACCGGCCCCGCTTTGCTGTGTTCGTAATGGCCGCGCTGGTACTGTCGTTGTAGGCCGCAAGGGTGACCACCTGGGTGTCCACCCGCGCCGTCGTAGATGTGTAACTCACCGTCGCGCCTGTCTCCAGCGCGCCGTTGGCCGTATAGCCAGCCGTGTCGTCCCCTGTGACCTCACCGAAAAGGACCTTATACTCCTTCTCCGGGTCCAGACCAGTAAAAGTATAGACGCCGCTGGCGACCGTGCCCTTGACCAGCGTGCCCGCGTCGTCCTTCAGCCAGACCACGTTTGCCGTGCTGTTCAGCACGCCGTCAGCATAAAGGCTCACCTCGGCGGTATAGGGCGATTTGTAGGTCGCCTGCAGATCGCCGTTGGTCTTACCCACCTGGATGCTCTGGGTGGTTCCCGAGGAGGGAGTAATGTCGGTGGTAGCGTTGGGATAGGTCATCTTGCTGAAAACGTCGGTGCCATAGCTCTTGACGTTCACCGTCAGATTGGTAAACTGCGGCAGCGTATACACGTCGTCTTCAGTCTGAGATCTGTTGAGAGTGCTTACAGTATGGGTCCCGCCGTCGCTGATGGTCTCCGACATATAGAGATAAGACCTGTTGTTGTTGGCGGTGGCCCGGCCTAGGGGCACCTTATTGGTCACCGTCCCCAGATAGACCGTCTGCTCCAGAACCTGGGCGTCACCCTCGTTGGTGTTGAAGGTGATCTTGGCGGTGTGGTCAGTGTCGGCATAGCACACCACGCCATTGATAAGGATCTCCCACTCCGCACCCTTATCCAGCTTGACGTTCCACTGGTTGGTAAGCACCGAGTAGTTGGAGACCGTATACGAGTTGGTGGGCCTGCCCACCTGCCGGATCACCACGCTACCGCCGGCCCCGTCCGTCCCGGAGCCGATCTTGTTGGTTCCCTTGTCCGCGTTGTTCACGATGGTGGTCAGCTTGACCTCCAGCATGCTGTCCTCATAGGTGGCCGTCAGGTCACGGTCCTTGGTCATCTGTACGACGACCTGCTTCGGATTCCTCTCGTTAAAGAGGTCCCCGTCCTCCCGGCCAGTCCAATCCTTGATCTTATACGTAGTTTGCGTGGTATGGATCTCCGGCGCGATCAACGTCACCGCGGTATCCGGCATAAAGTAATTGAAGGTCGACGCGTCGGCGCCGATCTGCTTGGTGAATTGGTTGTCCCTGACGCCCGCGGGATCGCTCTTGTAGGTCAAATGATACAGCGTCACGTTGGCGGTAAATTTCCCGTTCTCGTCCTTCGTCACCATAATGCCGGTGTCCACACCGTCCACCACGATCGTCTCGCCCACGTTCACCGTGCCCGTATAGACATGCGTAGCGCCTGTGCTTGTCAGGGTCGGCGGGGTGGTGCCGTTGGAGGTGACCGTGTGCACCGTCGGCTCCGCACTCTTGGTGATCGCCTCGCCATCCGTATCCACCAGCGTGATGGTGACATCCGCAGTAGTGGCCACCGCCCAAATGTGGCCGTCCTTGTGCTCCGCCGCGGTGGTGTCCGAGGTACCCTGAATGGTACCCGTGGCGTTCAGTCGGTAGGTGTGCGCGCCGCCTCGGGTGGACTGGCCTACGGCCAGCATATTTGTGCCGGTGCTGTCAGAGCAGATGGGCACCTCATAGCTCTCCCCCGGCGCCAGCGCCACCGGGATGGTAAAGCTCGTCCCAATGCTGCTGTCCAGACCGTAGTTTTTCGCATAACCCGTGCCCGCCGCGTCGGTATCCACCGCGGCGGGATGGGAAGTGGCCGGATTATAGCTAGTAACAAGGACCGATACCACCGCCGACCTGGCCATGGTCACCGTGATCTTCTCGATGGTCTTGCCGCTGATGTTCTTCACCTTCGCGGTGGTGATCTGTCCTGTATGCTTCTTCGCCACCGTCATCGGCGTATTGGTGATGGTGATCTCCAGCCCCGGGCCCTCCGCCACCTTCATCTCAAAGCTCAGATCTCCGATGACATAAGAGTTATCACCGAAGTAGTAGATGACCTTATAGGGGAGCGCCGAGGTGATCTTCGTTCCGCTTGCGTCATAGGCAGTCTCTGTACCGGCTACTAACTTTTCAATCAACTCATCCCGGGCCTTGGTAAAGCTATCATAACCGGTATTGTCTTGCTGTGGTCTTGCGGTCCCATCATAAATAATGCTACCACTGTCATTGAGAGCAAGTGCTTTACCGTCTGCGTATGTTACACTTCTGGCACGTGTTTGTGCCGCATAGAGCGGATAAATATCTGCATAGGTCGTGTAGAACTCTCTACCCGTTAACACATTAGCACTCGGTATTAGATTTTCTGACGTGATAAGTCTGCTGTCTAATGTCGTTGTATCTTCATCTTTCTCTAAGCGAAAATTGGGGAAAATAGCAATAGTTACCGGTTGGGTACCTGCTCCGTTCGCGGTAATGGTCGCAATGTATCCATCCCCGGCGTCATCTCCGGTCTTCATATTCTCCGACTTAAAAACATTGCCAGAACCGCCTACAGCATTACCATGGTCGCCGATGGCGGAGCCTTCTCCCTGCTCCCCGTCACCAGGGGTCGGGGTCTCCGGCCTCTCGTCGGAGGATGTGCCGCTAGACCCCGGCCGGGCATGGGTATCCACCACCCGGTCGGTCTTGTCCAGCACCGGGACCTCCACGCGAGCGCTCCCGGGGTCGTCCATGATCATGGCCGCCATGGCGTTCATAGGTAGCACAGATAGGAGCATGACGACGGCCAGGAATAAGCTCAGGCCCTTCTTCATGAGTTTCTTCATCGTGGTGGTCCTCCTTAGGTTTGTTGGCATACGCCGGGTTTGATGGGTCCCGGCGCCGCCGGGGGTCAGGTCATTGTTTCATGTCAGGACGTGGTGTACTTCCACGCCCACTTGGCCTCGCACTCCGCCTTACATGTGGCGTCGTCGGGCAGCTCAGAGAGACTGTCACGGTGGATCAGCGCGTACTGGAACTGGTACCAGCTAGGCTCCTTGATGAGGGCCAGAGAGCTGGAGTCGATGTAGTCCCCGCCGTTGGCGCACATGGAGATGGCGTCCATGGTGGTGATGATCATATCCATGGCGTCTGGGTTCCCCGCGAACAACTCCGCCGCGGTGATCACCGTGCCCGCGTCGTCACCGCGCAGCAACAGGGTGTCCTTCACCACGCTGTCATCCACCACAAAGGTGAACTCGCTGGCGTCCCACAGCTCATAGTAGGCTCCCGCCGACTGCATAAAGCTGCTCCAGGTCCCGGCGTCCACCGGGATCTCCGTCTTGTCGCCCGGATCGGGCTGCTCTCCGCCGCCTCCGCCACTGGTGTCATACTTCCAGTCCCACTTGGCCTCGCACTCCGCCTTACACGTGGCGTCGTCAGGCAGAATGGTCAGGCTGTCGCGGTGGATCAGCGCGTACTGGAACTGATACCAGGTAGGCGCCTTGACAAGCGCCAGGGAGCTCATGTCGATGTAGTCCCCGCCGTTGGCGCACATGGAGATGGCGTCCATGGTGGAAATGACCAGGTCCATGGCGTCCGGGTTGCCTGCAAACAGCGCGCTGGCGGTGATCACCGTGCCCGCGTCGTCAGAGCGCAACAGCAGGGTGTCCTTGACGATGCTGTCGCTCAACGGGAAGGTAAACGCGCTGGCGTCCCACAGCTCATAGTAGGCGCCTGCCGAGCGCATAAAGTCGTTCCAGGTCCCCGCGTCCACCGGGATCTCCGTCTTGGTGGTCTCCTCGGGGGGCTCAGGGGGATCGGGGTCCTCTCCGCCGCCTCCGCCGCCGGTGCCGTACTTCCATTCCCACTTGGCCTCGCACTCCGCCTTGGCCGTAGCCTCGTCAGGTACCTCTGCCAGATTGTCCCGGTGGATCAGACAGTACTGGAACTGGTACCAGCTTGGCTCCTTGATGAGGGCCAGGGTACTGGAGTCGATGTAGTCCCCGCCGTTGGCGCACATGGAAATGGCGTCCATGGTGGTGATGATCATATCCATGGCGTCCGCGTTCCCCGCAAACAGCTCCGCCGCGGTGATCACCGTGCCCGCGTCGTCACCGCGCAGCAGCAGGTTGTCCTTCACCACCGTATCATTAAAGGGCGAGAAGGTAAAGGCCGCAGCGTCCCAGTTCTCATAGTAAGACCCCGCCGATTGCATAAATTTGCTCCAGGTGGTGGGGTCCACCTTGATCTCCGGCTTGGAGGGCGTGGGCGGCTCCTCGCCGCCGCTGGAGGTGCCGTATTTCCAGTCATACTTCTCCGCGCACTCCGCCTTGGCCTCCGCGTCGGTGGGCACCTTGGCCAGGCCATCCCGATGGATCAGGCAGTACTGGAACTGATACCAACTCAGAGGCTTCTTCAAGTCCAGGGTACTGGAGTCGATGTAGTCCCCGCCGTTGGCGCACATGGAAATGGCGTCCATGGTGGAGATGATCATATCCATGGCGTCCGGGTTCCCCGCGAAGAAGTCACTGGAACGGATCTCCGCCCCCGCCTCGTTGGCCCGCAGCAGAAGCACGTCCCGGATCACCTTGTCGTTGATGGGCGAGAAGGTGAAGGCGCTGGCGTCCCAATCCCGGTAGTAGGCCCCCGCCGATGTCATAAAGTCGTTCCACTTGGCCTCGTCCAGGGGCAGCTCTTCCTTTTCCGGAGGAGGCGGCGTGGGCGGGGTCTCCCCGGAGTCGTATTTCCACTCATACTTGTTCTGACACTCCGCCTTGGCCTCCGCGTCGGTGGGCACCTTACCAAGACTGTCCCGGTGGATCAGACAGTACTGGAACTGATACCAGCTCAGCTCCTTGATAAGGTCCAGTGTGCCCGGGTCGATGTATTCGCTGCCGTTGCTGCTCATGGCAATGGCGTCCATGGTGGAGATGATCATATCCATGGCGTCTGGGTCACCCGCAAAGAAGTCACTGGCGCGGATCTCCGTCCCCGCGTCGTCCAAACGCAGCAACAGCTCGTCCCGGATGACCTTGTCATCCAAAGGCGAGAAGGTAAAGGAGCCGGCGTCCCAATCCCGGTAATAGGCCCCCGCTGACTGCATAAAGTCGCTCCACTGAGCCGGGTCGATGGGCTTTTCCTTCCGCCCGCCCGGCTCAGGCTTGCTGTCCAGCGTGAACCACCAATAGCTGTCCACCGGGTTTTCCGGGTCGGTGGTGTCGATGACCTCCGCCTTCACGTCGTCATCCGATTTATATGCGCCGCCCAGCAGCATATACTGCAGTTGGTAATTGGTCATGCTGGTGGCCTGGTCGTAGGTGATACCCGACTTCAGCACCGTCTCCAGCACCGCCAGGAAGGAGTCCACATCGGCAAACTCCGCGCCCTCGCTGTCGCTGCGCAGCGCAAGGCCAGTCCCCCGCTTGTTGATGAAGTCCACGCTCTGGGGCATCTCATCCAGCGCACGGTCCGTGGTGGTCCCCGCGCCGTCGCCCACGTAATAGAGCCAGGCGGCCTTCAAAAGGCTCTCCTGGTCGGTGATGGCAGGGCCTCCCTCCCCCTGCCACCAGTAGCTATCCGGGATGCTGGCGGCGGGAAGGTAGGTGTTGGCGTTCAAAATGGCGTACTGCAGCTCCTTGGCCAGGTCCGCCTCACTCTTGGTCCCTACAGTAGCGCTGGTGTAGGGGAAATTCGCGATGGCGTCCAGCACGAGCTGCTTCGCCTGGGCCGGGGTAGTGGCGGACGGGTAGGGGATGCCCCGCTCATCCTTCCAGATGCCCAGGTCGGTCAGATCCTGGACCGTCAACTTGTCCAGCGCCGTGGACAGCAGCCCCTCCTTCACCCACAGCCCGGCGGTGAAGAGGTCGGTGATGCTCTCGATGTCCATGGGCTGGCTGGGGCTGCCCCCGTCCTTCCACCAGTAGTCGATACTGGGGTCGGCCAAAATGGCGTTCTTGTCCGGCTGGGTGACGCCGCCCCCCAGGTCCTTATAGTTCAGCAGCAGCCACTGGAACTCCTCCCACTCCATGGTGAGGGTCTGGCCATCGTCGCCAAAGAACTTGGGGTCGCTGCCGCTAGTATACAGGGCCACCAGTGCGTCCAGCGCCACGCTCTTAAAGTCGTCCACGCTGTCAAACTTGCCCATGGGGTCGGTCTTGCGGAAATAGAACTCATTGTTGATGAGGCCGATCCCGTCCTCCAGGAGCTCGTTCAGACTGGTGTCCGAGCCGGTAAAGCCATACTCGCTCACCGCCGCCAGCAGGTCCTCCAGCTTCACCGCCGGCTCCCCGCCGTCGTTCCAGTAGAGGTCCTTGCCCTTCAGCGGGCCCTCCGCTGTGCCGCTGGTCTCCGCCTCGATGTCGGCCGGGCTCTTGTATGTCCCGGTCATCACCGCGTACTGCAGCTCCTCCCAGGATATCAGCTTGAGCTTGTCCACGCTGTCATATCCGCCGCCGCCGGCGCTCTTGGGCTTGGCCAGTACCTCCAGAGCCTTCTTCCAGGCCGTGGCGAACTCGTCGGCGTCGGCAAACTTCACCGCCTCGTCGTTGCTGTCCAGCTCCTTGCGCAGCCAGCCCATGTCCGCGTAGTCCCCGGTCTCCATCCCCTCCACGTGCCCGCCGATCATCCAATCCAGCTGGGTGGGGGTGACGTTGGCCGCGGTAAAGTTCTCAAAGGCGTGGGGCACCTTGGCGTCCGGCGTCCCATCCCCGTTCATGTCCACGCCCACATACTCCAGATAGGAGTACTTCAGCACCTCTTCCCAGGTCGCGGGGGTAGGCGGCGTGCCATAGGGCTTGCCGGGACTGGGCTCCCACCAGATATTCAGCGTGGCCGGAGCGCTGGCGCCCATGCGGTTGTAGATGATCTCCTCCTGGACCTGGCTCCAGGTCACCGTGGTCCAGTCCGGGTCCGCCCCCAGGGTGGGGGCCAGGGAGGCCACCGCATCGTCCAGGTCGTCCAAAATAGCCTGCTTCAGCGCCGCGTCGGTGGTGGCGCTGTCGTAATCATAGGGCACGCCGTCGGCCTGCATCCGGTAGCCAAAGCCGTTGAGGAAGGAGGCCGTCACCCCCGTGGTGGTGGTCCCGTTGCCGTAAAGGGCGTCGTAGGCCTTTTTGTAGTCGTTGCTGGTGGTAGGCTTGGTCTGGATCATATAGAGCGCCGTCAGCACGTCGCTGGCGGTGTTGATCTCCATCTTGATGTCCCCCACGCAGTTGTCCATCCGGCACCAGGTAAAGCCCGCGCAGGCGCTGTCGCTCATCAAATTGGTCCCGTCAAAGATGCCGTTGGGATTCCCCGCGGCGCACATGACAATATGCCGCTGGAGCTGATGCCAGGTCAGCTCCACGTTGCCCTTCTTGTTGTAGATCCCCGCCGGAGCGGTGGCCGGGTCCGGGTAGGCCGCTACGATGGCGTCCACCAGATTCTGCGTATAGGTGACACACCGGGTGCGGTTGAGCGCGGTAATTGCGCTATTCTCATCCAGTTTGAGGTTCAAATCGTTAATGGTCGCCAAGGTCATCGCGGTGGAGAGCTGGCTCGTGGTATCTCCTCGGGCAGCGGCGGTGGCCACCTCCATGAGCTGGTGAAGGGTCCCCTGGGTGACAAATCCGTCCGTCCCCTGCCGCTCCTCGTAGGGCACGCTGTCCCCCGAGCCGTCCACCTTTTCGTAGTCAAAGTTGTTCTTCAGATTCAGCTCCCCGCCGTTAGACCGGTGCTCACCTGTGACAATATTATAGCCCTCATAGTGGTCCACGAGAACATAATCCACTCTCCAAATTACGCCGCCGGCGGTCAGGTCGATGTCCATGAGGTCCTTGTTGTAGGCGATGTTCTTCACGTAAAACGCCTTGGTGTCCGTGGAGGGGTCCAGATCCTTGTCCTCGGTGTCAAAGGCGTTCACGTCGTAGGTCAGGCCCGCCTGCACCGCCGGGTCCCGGGTCCGCCGCACCCCCTGCCAGTCCCCGTAGAGGTCGGTGGCCCGCTGGTACTGGTACTGAAAGGAAAAGGTGGAATCCTGGGTGGAGGCGTTGTAACCGTACCGGGTCACATAGAGGCTATTGTCCACCGTAGTATACATTTCGTCCGGCAGCAGGTCAGCCCCCGGCTCATACACCGCCTTGACAATGAGCACATCCTGGCCCGGTTTGAGCAGGCTGTCAAAGTCGCTAAAATCAGCAAAGCGCAGATACCGGCTGGCATCCGCACTGGAGGTTTTATAGTCATAATGGCTGGGGCTGGTCAGAGCCGCCGACAGTCCCCCAGGCTGGAACTCGATAGTCCCCCCAGGCAGGGCCTGCACCGGCGAGCCCTTGTCGGTATAGTTCGGCTCGTGCGTACCCAGTTCGCCTGCGCCAAAGGTGGTCCAGGTGTTCTCCGTCTTCACCGAGTCCTTCAGGACCTCCCAGTTCTCCCCCGCCACCTCGATCTTGGTGTTGGCCGGGTCCTCCACAATGGCCCAGCCGTAGATATACGGATACTTCCCCGCCTCCGGGTCGTCGTTGGGCTTGGCCACGGTGTAGTACTTCTCCACCGTGTCCTTGTCCATGTTGGTGGGGTCGGCGGGGTCGGGGGTGCGCAGGGTGTTGACGATGTTCATCCGCTTGTAGAACACATAGTCCAGCTTGTTGGTCAAGGGATAGTCGTCCCCGTTGGCCACCTTCAAAGCGTCGCCGCCGTTCAACTGATAGGGATACTTGGAGCCGCGGTAATTGAACTCCCGGTCCAGGGTGTTCACCACGTTTTCGTAGTTCGCCAGTGCGGTGGGGTCGGTGGGCAACTCGCCGCCGTTCAAATACTGGCTGGCCCGCAGGTCGGGGTGGATGAAGTTGCGCTCCACGTAGGAGTTGACATCCTTGCGCACGTCGCCGCCCTTGACCACCTGGGCGCCGATGAGTTCGTCGGTGTAGTCGTAGTAGAGGATAATGAACTTGCCGCCATCTCCGCGGGGCGCACGGAAGGTGGGGGCGTTCACCATCTTCAGCTTCAATCCACGGCCCTCGGCGGGGCCATCCAGGTAGAGCAAATTGCTGTAATAGCTGTACCCCGCGCCGGTCTGGGGGTTCTCCTGGTCGCCGTGGCCCAGGACCTTCACGCCCTGGGTGGAGGGAATGCGGATGTGCTCCACATCCTGGATACCCGTAGGCGTGGACACGCTCACCGTGCCGTCGGGGTCGGAGGCGTCAGAACCCGCCACGGCGTTGGCGCCGAGGTAGTAATAATATTCCGTTTGGGTCCAGTCCACCGGGGCCCCGGCGGTATCCTTGCTGGAGAGTTTGGTCCATACCGTCTGGCCCGCCTCGGTGGCGGCGGCCAGGCCGTCGGAGTATGCAAAATTGCCGCCCTGGGCGGTGTCGGCCAGCCAAGTCAGCGGCGTCTTGCCGTCGTTGAGGAGATAGGCGTTGGCCCGGTCCAGGCCCAGCCAGAAGCCCTCAGGCTTGGCGGCGTCGTTCTCGCCGGTGATCTGATGGTTGATATTGGCGTTATTGTAGGCGGCGTTGACCATGACGGTGTTCTTGGGGAAACGCTTGAGGTCATAGCTAAACCGGACCACCACCACAGGGGTGGAGGTCTTGAACACCACAGGCTTATTGTCCGGCGCGTGAGCCGACAAGGTCACCAGCGCCGTTTTGGTGTTGGTGGCGGTATCCTCGTAGTACTGGTCCACCTGGGCCGCCGCGGTAAAGGCGCTGCGGTCCCCCTCGGCGTCCAGGGCGATGGCGTTGGGCCGGGGCTTCTGCAGCGTGGCCTGGGTCACGTCGGGGAAGGGGTCGGGGTCGGCGGGGCCCCACACCTCGGGATCCACGTTATCTGCCAAAACAATGCCCCTGGGATAGGCGGCATCCTGGTCGGCGTAGCTGGCGCCGTCCCACTCGCTGTATGTAACAGACTCCACGTCCCAGTGGACCGCAGTGAGGACATCGGTATTGACCCCCACCACCGCCGAGGCGGCGGAGAAGGGATAGTAGGTCACGGTATAGTCGGTCTCGGCCACCCCGGCAGTCCCGGTCTCGATATCGGCCAGAGCCTGGGCATACTCCGCCTCAGAGAGCTCCTTTTCCGAGCCGGTGGCATAACCGGCTGCAGGGTCGGGGCCATAGATGCGCCGGGGCGAGCGGACGCACAGGGCCAGCTCGTAGAAGCCCGTAGGCGCGCCGTTGTCGTCCACCACCACATTGCCTTGGATGGTGACCTCAGGCTTGTTCTGGAGCGTTGCCTGGGGGATCACGCCGTGATCGGCCGCGGCCAGGGCAGGCGTGGCAAACAGCAGGGCGGCCAACAACAGCGCCAGCAGGCCTCCGGTCCTCGGAAGCCTCTGCCGCAACGCGTTCCATATGCAGTTGAGTTTCTGTGTCCGCATTGCCCTCACCTGCGTTTCTCGTCAGCCTTTTCTAGCCGCTCTGCCTATCGTCTCGTCCTACGGTCTGGCCGTTACCCACAGCGCGTCGCAAAGGGGGCTGTGGGTGTCTCCGCTGAGGAAAAATACCTTCCAACCACTGTCCAGCGTGATCTGCTTGCCTGAGAAAGTCAGCGTATTCCCGGACAGTCTGCCCCAGGCGATATCGGTCATCATCCCGTCTACGTACTTGGCGGCAATGACCTCCGCTCCGTCCAGCAGATCCGCGGGGGTAACGGTGATCGGTATGGTGGTCGTCCCACCGGACACCTGCGGCGTACCAAGGGTCACCTTGGTCGTAATGTCCGCAGGGGTGATGGTAAAGGTCCAGGAGGAGTCGGTGAGGCCGGTCGCGGCCTGATACTTGGTCCCCTCCGCCACATCCGCGTAGACCTGATAGGTGCCCACCGCCACCGGATCCACCGGGGAATAGTGAAGCGTAATCGCCCCCACGCCGCCGGCAACACTTTTTTTCGGCGTCACATTGGCCGCCTTGATCTGGCCGTCATAGGACAGGTCGGCCGGGGGCGCGAAGTCAAAATCCACTGCAGAAATGGCGGGCTTCGACACATGAAGGTTCAGCGTCAACTTCCCGCTGGTGATCGCCGGCGACGGGTCCAAGCCAAACAAGACGGCGGATTGTCCCATCTGATTGACGATAAACACCAGTGAATAGTCGCCTGCGACCATCGGTCTGCCCGTGAGGATGTGACGATTGCCCTTCTCCTCTCCGGCGTCGTTGACCAGCTTTAGCCCCCTGAGTAGCTCTCCCTCTATCACAAAGCGGAAGGTGGCGTCAGGGTTTCCATCAACGGGGCGGACAAACTCGTTCAAGTCGATGCTTTCCGCGTCCACGCCGTAGACCATATCAATGTCTGTGCTCTTTCCCGACTCTTCAAACCCTACCACAAAAACAGGACGAAGGACCGTGTCCTCCATCGGCGTCACCGTGGTCACCGTCTTTGTTCCGTTTTTGCCGTCGGTCCAGCCCGCAAAGCCATACCCATCCTTGGTGGGCACCATCTGCGTGTCCACTACGACCGTCTCCCCCGCGATGCAGTGGTGGGCGGCGGGGGCCGTTCCGGTGACCCCCGCGGGGATGGTGTAGGTCACCGTGACCGGCGCGTTCACGATCAGGCGGTTGTCGGCGTTGACGCCGATGTCATAGTCAGCGTTGTCGCTGGTAAAGCACCCGCGGTAGTCATCAGCAGACAGTTTTACGTGGGGAGCGGCAAACACCCCCGGTGTCTCTACGCTGACGCCCACCTGGGTGTCGGACGTTAGCGCGGCAAATGGTATGCTGACATAGCAACCTCCCGCTAAATAGAGGTTGTTGGTCCGGGAGGCCGCGGTATTGTCCCGGATGACAGGGGTCCCAGAGAGCTTGTAGGCGGTGGCTATATCCCCCACGCACGCATATATGCCGCCGCCCTGCTCCGTAGCGGTGTTGTCCGCGATCGTGCCGCCGGTCATGGTAAACTTGCTCCCGCTAGGCAAATAGACGCCGCCGCCCCGCTCCGTAGCGGTGTTGTCCATAATCGTGCCGCCGGTCATAGCAAACTCGCCGCCAGAATCCAAATAAACGCCGCCGCCAAGCTTAGCTTGGTTGTGGTCGATACTACCGCCATACATGCGGAAGATACCATCATCCAAAATGTACACACCGCCGCCAGAGGCCGCCTCTCCCTTGCGGACGGCTTGATTACCGGTGATGCTGCCACCATAGAGCTCCAGCGTTCCGCCGCTCGCCCGCACGCCGCCGCCACCAGCAGACTTGCCGCCGGTGACCTTACCGCCGCCGGCGCAGTCGCACAGACGCAGCGTAGCCCCAGCTCTCACGGTGATGACGCTACCCGAGCCGCCCGCGTCCAAGGTGTGGCCGTTCAGACAGAGGTCCACAGACTCACCCGCAGGAACGTTCAGATTGCCTGTAAGATCGCCACTCAAATAGTACTTCCCCGCGCTTAGGTCGGCCGTGGCTGAGACAGGGCTCCAGTCGGTGTGGTCTCCCACCGCGTCGTGGAGCGCGTCATTCGTGGCGCTTAGCGCGGCGGGAAGCTCGTCCTCCGGCGTCACGTCCACAACGTCAGGCGTGCCCGCGCGCGGACGCTCCGCCGCCACCGCCTCCTCGCCCATAGGGGTCTCGGCCACGGTGGGGGCATCCATGATCGTGGCCGCGCCGGCCCGGACGGGCAGCATTAGAGCGCAGACGAGCAGCCCCATCCATATATGAAGTTTTTTCATCGCGCTCACATCCCTTCGGCCCTAGAGTGGCAAGCGGTCAGACAAATTTCGCCGCGCCCGTTTTCTTCCAGATATTACCAGCTTTTAGCTGTGTTCATGGCATAAAGACACAGTTTCATGATTGATTATAAACCAAGCCGAGGCAAAATGCAACATTTTTTTCGAAATATGTAAACCAAAATATAGCAAAAAGCAGACTCGCCCGCTTTTTCCCGCGGACGAGTCTGCTTTTTCTTGATAACAGGGAGATTTCCTTACTTTTCCACCCAGTTTCCTGTGGCTTCGCAGGTCAGATAGGCGTTGATGAAGCCGTCCAGGTCGCCGTCCATGACGGAATTGATGTTGGCGGTCTCAAAGCCGGTTCGGGTGTCCTTCACCAACTGGTAGGGCATGAAGACATAACTGCGAATCTGGCTGCCCCATTCGATCTTCATCTGCACGCCCTTGAGGTCGGAGATCTTCTCGGCGTGGGCCTGCATCTGGAGCTCAACGAGCTTGGAGCGGAGCATGCGCATACAGGTGTCCCGGTTCTGGAACTGGCTGCGCTCTTGCTGGGAGGAGACCACGATGCCCGTGGGCTTATGGATAAGCCGGACGGCGGAGGAGGTCTTGTTGATGTGCTGGCCGCCGGCGCCGGAGGAGCGGAAGACCTGCATCTCAATGTCCTCGGGGCGGATGTCCACCTCCACGTCGTCGGGGATCTCGGGCATGACCTCCAGCGCGGCAAAAGAAGTCTGCCGCCGGGCGTTGGCGTCGAAGGGGCTGATGCGTACCAGGCGGTGGACGCCATTTTCTCCCTTCAAATAGCCGTAGGCGTTTTCCCCGGAGATGACGATGGTGGCCGACTTCATCCCCGCCTCGTCGCCGTCCAGATAGTCCACCACCTCGCAGGAATAGCCGTGGCGCTCGGCCCAACGGGTATACATCCGAAAAAGCATCTGCGCCCAGTCCTGGGCCTCGGTGCCGCCGGCCCCGGCGTGAAAGGTCAGGATGGCGTTGGAGTTATCGTACTCCCCGGTGAGCAACGTGGCCAGCCGGGCCTTCTCCATGTCCTCCTCCAACTGGGCAAAGCCCTCGGTGAGCTCGGGGATGAGACTTTCGTCCTCCTCCTCGTTGCCCATCTCGCACAGGGTCATCAGATCGGACCACTGGCCCTCCCGGCGGGTCTGGCTGTCCATCTTGTCCTGCAGGGCCTTGATGCGCTGCTGGGTCTTTTGGGCCTTGTCCAGGTCGTCCCAAAAGCCCTCGGCGGCGGACTGGGCCTGCAACAGGTCCAGCTCCCGCTCGGCGGCGTCCAGGTCCAAGGCGGCCTTGAGCTTTTCCAGCTCGGGCTTAATATTGTTCAGCTTTACCTTGTATTCGTCAAATTCCAGCATGGTTTCACACAACTCTCAAAATAGGATCACAGGATATTATATCCAAAATCAGCTCTCGCGTCAATCCTTGGGCTTGAGAGGCCGTTTCGTACCGTCGGGCTCCTGGATGACGGTGTGCTCCAACTGGGCGGTGAGATTGGCCCGCACCGCCTCCACATAGCGCCGGCGCAGGTCCTGCTGCTCGGCGCGCTCGTCGTCGGTGAGGCCCTCCGGGCTCTTGGCCTTCCGGGCCAGGGCGTTGATGCGCTGGATGTCGGCTTGTGTGATCATATATACCTCCGTTGTTGGCACGCTCGGATTTGGCGGCCTTCTCGGCCCCGCTTCGCCCCTGCGCGGCCCAAATGCCGCTCATGCCGTTGGCATTCACCTGTTTTGGGCCTGTCGGGGCTCCATCGGGTCCGGGCCGCCTATCCTCGCGCTTAGTATCTCTCCAATTCTACCATGATTCTACCTTTACGGCTCTCCCCCGTCACCTGGGCCAGGACGCACTTGCCGTGGCCCTTGGCGGTCAGGCTGTCCCCTTCCTTCAATAGCCGGTCGGGCTTTTGGCAGGGCAGGTGGTTGACCTGGACGTGGCCCCCGGCGATGAGGCTTGCCGCCTTGGCCCGGGACAGGCGAAAGCCCGCGGCGGCCACCGCGTCCAGCCGCAGAGATTGAAAGGTCTCGTGGCGCAATGTCCGGTCCCCGGCCACCGGCTCCAGCGCCGACAGCTCCAGTTCCCGGACCCGGACGGCGTAGCGTCCCACCTCGGTCCACTGGGTCAGCAGCGCGGGCAAAGCGGAGCGAAGGCACACCACCTGGGCCCGCTCCGACGTGACCAGGATATCCCCCAGACCCTCCCGGGCAAGGCCAAGGCCCATGAGGGCCCCCAAATAGTCCCGGTGGGACAGCTTGGCCTCTGGGGGCGGTACAGCCTCCACGGCGGCCAAGGGCTCATCCTCGTCCCCGGGGACAAACTCCTCCTGCCAGTCGGGCAAAAAGAGACAGACCTTTCGCTCGGCCTGGTCGTAGCCGCCCCAAAGCTGGTATCGGGCGCACCCCACGGCGGTCAACGCCTGGCGGGCCAGCTCCTGCTCGCCGTCGCTCAAAAACTGGCTGTGGGCGGGGACGTTGCGGCTCCGGGCCAGCTCCGCCTTGTCCAGCACCCGGGCCAGGGTCACCCGGCTCTGGGCGTCCACCGCCAGGTGGTCTAAAATATCCTGTTTGCTCATGCCTGGGCCGTCTGTGCCCGGTAGAGCCGGGCGTATTCGCCGTTTTGGGCCAGCAGCTCGTCGTGGCTGCCCTCCTCCAAAATACGGTTGTCGTCCACCACGATGATGCGGCTGGCGGCGCGGATGGTGGACAGCCGGTGGGCAATGATGAGGGTGGTCCGGCCCTGGGAGAGCTGGTCGAAGGCGGACTGGATGGCCCGCTCGGTGACGCTGTCCAGGGCGGAGGTGGCCTCGTCCAAGATCAAGATAGGCGGGTCCTTGAGGAAAATGCGGGCGATGGAGATACGCTGCTTCTGCCCGCCCGAGAGCATCACGCCCCGCTCGCCCACGTAGGTATCAAAGCCCTGGGGCATGGCCAGGATGTCGTCCAGTATCTCCGCTTTGCGGGCGGCCTCGGCCACCTCGTCCAGAGTGGCCCCGGGCTTGCCGTAAGCAATGTTGTCAAAGACCGTCCCGGCAAAGAGGAACACGTCCTGCTGCACGATGCCGATGGCCCGGCGCAGATCCTGCTGACGGAGGTCCCGCACGTCCACCCCGTCCACGGCGATGGCGCCGCCGGTCACGTCGTAGAACCGGGCGATGAGCTGGCATAGGGTGGACTTGCCGCCGCCGGAGGGCCCCACCACCGCCACGGTCTGGCCGTGGGGGATGGTCAAGCTCACGCGGCTGAGCACGTCCCGGTCATCGTCGTCATACCGGAAGGACACGTCCCGGATGTCGATATCGCCCACCACGTCGGCCATGGGCAAAGCGTCAGGCTTGTCCTGGACCTGGGGCTCCACCGCCATGAGCTCCACAAAGCGGGAAAAGCCCGCCATACCGTTCAAGAACTGCTCCACAAAGGCGGAGAGCTTGCGGATGGGCGTGACGAAGGTGGTGACATAGAGCGAGAAGGTCACCAGGTCCACATAGTCCAGCTTGCCTCCCATAATGAGCGCACCGCCGGCGGTGATGACCAGCACCGGCAGGATGGACATGGTGAACTCCAACCCGCCGTGGTAGAGGCCCATGTGGCGGTAATAGTCCCGCTTGGCCTCCCGAAACTGGTCGTTGGAGCGGCCAAACTTCTCGATCTCGGCGCGTTCGTTGGCAAAGGCCTTGGCGGTGCGCATCCCAGACAGCGACGATTCCAGCTCGGCGTTGATGCCCGCCATGGTGGCCTTCACCTGTCTCGAGGCCCGGACCATGCGAGAGCGCATAAAGACCGTATACACCGCGAACAACGGCACCGCGGCAAAGACCACCAGCGCCAGCTCCCAGCGGATGGACAGCATCACGCAAAAGGCCCCTATCAGCGTCACTGCCGAGATAAAGAGGTCCTCAGGGCCGTGGTGGGCCAGCTCGGAAATTTCAAAGAGGTCGCTGGTCACCCGGCTCATGAGCTGGCCGGTGCGGTTTTGGTCGTAGAAGGAGAAGCTCAGCTCCTGAAGATGGGCAAAGAGGTCCTCCCGGATGTCCGCTTCGATGCGCACGCCCATCATATGGCCCCAGTAGGTCACCACGAAGTACATCACGCCCTTGAGCACGTAGGCCCCGGCGATGATGGCCATGACGGCGAAGAAGGTCTGAAAGAGCCCCTGGGGCAGCAGGGACTGCATGGACAGCCGGGAGACGTAGGGGAACAGCAGGTCCACCGCGCAGATGCCCGCCGCGCACAGCATATCCATGGCAAACAGCTTCCAATGGGGCTTATAATAGGACACGAAAATGCCTAAATTACTCCGCTTTTCCCCCTGCACGACGTTCCCTCCCTTTGTATCCATCCAATTTGTATCCATTAGTATAGGAGAAACCAGTAAAAAAGTCAAACGGCGGCCTTGCCAAATTTTCCCCGCTGGCCTATAATAGATTTCAAATCATTGCCCAAGGAGGGTCCACCATGAAGCTCGATACCAAATGCGTCCACGCCGGGTATACCCCCGGCAACGGCCAGCCCCGGAACATCCCCATCGTCCAGTCCACCACCTTCCGCTACGAAAGTGGCGAGGCCATGGGCGCCCTCTTCGACCTGGAGGCCGAGGGCTACTTCTACACCCGGCTCCAAAACCCCACCAATGACCATGTGGCCGCCAAGATCTGCGCCCTGGAGGGCGGCACGGCGGCCATGCTGACCAGTTCGGGCCAGGCGGCCAACTTCTACGCCGTGTTCAACATCGCCTCCTGCGGCGACCATGTGGTGGCCTCCTCCTCCATCTACGGCGGCACCTTCAACCTCTTCGCCGTCACCATGAAGCGCATGGGCGTGGACTTCACCTTCGTGGACCCCGACTGCTCCGAGGCCGAGCTGGAAGCCGCCTTCCGGCCCAACACCAAGGCCGTCTTCGGCGAGTCCATCGCCAACCCCGCCCTCACCGTGCTGGACTTTGAGAAGTTCGCCCAGGCCGCCCACGCCCACGGCGTGCCCCTCATCGTGGACAACACCTTCCCCACCCCCGTCAACTGCCGCCCCTTTGAGCACGGGGCGGACATCATCACCCACTCCACCACCAAGTATATGGACGGCCACGCCAACGCCGTGGGCGGGGCCATCGTGGACTCTGGCAAGTTCGACTGGACGAAGTACCCCGACAAGTTCCCCGGTCTGTGTACCCCCGACGACAGCTACCACGGCGTGACTTATACGGAGCGCTTCGGCCTGGCCGGGGCCTTTATCACCAAGGCCACCGCCCAGCTCATGCGGGACTTCGGCTCCATCCCCTCCCCCCAGAACGCCTACTACCTCAACATCGGCCTGGAGACCCTGCCCCTTCGCATGGCCAAGCACTGCGCCAACGCCCTGGCGGTGGCCCAGTACCTAGAAAAGCACCCCAAGGTGGCCTGGGTCCGCCACCCGGGCCTTCCCGGCGACCCCTACCACGCTCTGGCCCAAAAGTATATGCCCGCCGGCACCTGCGGCGTGGTCTCCTTCGGCGTGAAGGGCGGCCGGGAAGCGGCCCAGAAGTTCATGGCCGGACTGGAGCTGGCCTCCATCGCCACCCACGTGGCCGACGCCAAGACCTGCGTGCTCCACCCCGCCTCCACCACCCACCGCCAAATGACCGACGCCCAACTGGCCCACGCCGGAGTAGCCCCGGACCTGGTGCGGCTCAGCGTGGGCATCGAGGATGTAGGCGACCTCATCGCCGACGTGGAAAAGGCCCTGGCCGGGGTATAACGCGCCGCCGCCAGAGCCTGGAAGACTTGGCCCTTCGCATAAAAAGAGCTCCGTCCTCATAGGACGGAGCTCTTTTCAACTATTCTCTTCAAAACTGGTGCCGCAGGAGCGGCAGGTGACCCGGATGCGGCCCGCCCCCTTGGGGACCCGGAGCTGCTGGCCGCAGTTGGGGCACTTGAAATACTTATGGGTCTTGTCGCTGCGTTTGGTCTTGGCCGTCCGCCAGCGGCTGCGCAGGGGCGCGGTGGCGTTCAAGAACCGCTGGTTCTCCGCCCGGCGCTTGGCGATATTGCGCGAGAGCATCCGGTACAGGGTCACCACCGCCAAAAGCGTGCACACCAGCCCCAGCACATGCCAGCCGGTGAGTATCTCCGCCAGCCAGACCACCAGATACAGCACCAGGGTAAACGTACCCAGGGCGTCCGCGCCGTAGCGTCCGTACATGAACCTCTGGAGAAACCCCATACTCCAAGCTCCCTTTCCGCAAAGTCGGTAAAAATTATAATAACACCGTCCACAGGGTAAAGCGTAAACAAAATGTAAATTCCTCTTGCGCCCGGGGTGGAAAGACCGTATAATGGACCCATCAAGCTCCTTGTAAGGAGGGCCAGCGTCATGCAGAGATTAGACAAAGTGAACTACTACCTGGACATCGCCCAGACCGTGGCCGAACGCTCCACGTGCCTGCGCAAGTGCTACGGCGCCATCCTGGTCAAAAGCGACGAGATCATCTCCACCGGCTACAACGGCGCCCCCCGGGGCCGGAAGAACTGTGCCGACCTGGGGGTGTGTACCCGCGAGCAGTTGAACATCCCCTCCGGCGAGCGCTATGAGCTCTGCCGCAGCGTCCACGCCGAGGCCAACTGCATCATCTCCGCCGCCCGCAGCGAGAGCCTGGGCGCCACGCTGTACTTAGCCTGCCGGGACCCCCAGACCGGGGAGGTGGTCTCGGGCACCACCTCGTGCATGATGTGCCGCAAGCTTATCATCAACGCCGGCATCAGCCAGGTCATCATCCGGGACACCCCCACCGACTACCGGGTGGTCCACGTGGAGGACTGGATCAGAGAAGACGATTCCTTGCCTCAGCAGTAGGGGCCGCTGGTCTTGCCTGTCGGCTCGGTCGCGCGATGGGACGCGTGCCACTGGCACGCATCGCCCCAGCGGCCCGCGAACACAGACCCACGCCCCGCCGGCGGCCCGGCGGGGCGCTTTTCATGCCCCTTTCCCGATTTGGCCTTGACAGTCTGGGCGTTCTGATTTACAATAATATAGGTTTACTATCTGGCAAAATGGCCGGAATACCGAAAAAACAAGGAAAGAAGAGGTGTAACAAGACAAGATGGATATTATCATCGCCGTCATCATCGGCGTTGTGGCCCTTGTGCTGGGCGTGGCCATCGGCGTGCCGCTGGGTATCGCCCGACGCAAGTCCGCCGCCGAGCGGGAGATCGGCTCCGCCGAGGACGAGGCCAAGCGCATCATCAACGACGCCATCAAATCCGCCGAGAGCAAGAAGCGCGAAGCCCTGGTGGAGGCCAAGGAGGAGATCCTCAAGGCCCGCAACGAGCACGAGGCCGAGGTCAAGGAGCGTCGCTCCGAGCTCTCCAAGCAGGAGAACCGCCTCCAGCAGAAGGAGGAGAACCTGGACAAAAAGCTGGACAATGTAGAGAAAAAAGAAGAGGCCATCGCCGCCAAGGCCGAGGCCCTGGAGGAGCAGAAGGCGGAGCTGGAGGCCCTGAAGGCCAAGGAGCTTTTGGAGCTGGAGCGCATCTCGGGCTACACCGCCGAGGAGGCCAAGAAGTTCCTGCTGGACCAACTGGAGCAGGAGGTCACCCACGAGGCCGCCTTAAAGGTCAAGGAGATCGAGACCCGGGCCAAGGAGGAGGCGGACAACACCGCCAAGGAGATCATCTCCCTTGCCATCCAGCGCTGCGCCGCCGACCATGTGGCCGAGGCCACCGTGTCCGTGGTGCCCCTGCCCAACGACGACCTCAAAGGCCGCATCATCGGCCGGGAGGGCCGCAACATCCGCACCCTGGAGACCATGACCGGTGTGGACCTCATCATCGACGACACCCCCGAGGCCATCACCGTTAGCTGCTTTGACCCCGTCCGCCGGGAGATCGCCCGCATCGCCCTGGAAAAGCTCATCCAGGATGGGCGCATCCACCCCGCCCGCATCGAGGAGATGGTGGAGAAGGCCAAGCGGGAGGTGGACGCCACCATCAAGGCCGAGGGTGAGCGGGCCGTCTTTGAGACCAACGTCCACGGCCTTCACCCCGAGCTCATCAAGCTGCTGGGCCGGATGCGCTACCGCACCAGCTACGGCCAGAACGTCCTGAGCCACTCCATTGAGGTCTGCCATGTGGCAGGGCTCTTGGCCGCCGAGATCGGCGCCGACGTGACCATGGCCAAGCGGGCCGGCCTCCTCCACGACCTGGGCAAGTCCATCGACCACGAGGTGGAGGGCTCCCACGTCCAGATCGGCGTGGAGCTGGCCCGGAAGTACCACGAGTCCGACGGCGTGGTCCACGCCATCGAGGCCCACCACAACGACGTGGAGCCCCAGACCATCGTGGCCTGCCTGGTCCAGGCCGCCGACGCCATCTCCGCCGCCCGCCCCGGCGCCCGGCGCGAGAACGTGGAGAACTACATCAAGCGTCTGGAGAAGTTGGAGGAGGTCTGCTCCTCCTTCCCCGGGGTGGACAAGTCCTTCGCCATCCAGGCGGGCCGGGAGGTCCGCATCATGGTGGCCCCGGAGAAGATCAGCGAGGACCAGATGACCCTGCTGGCCCGGGACATCGCCAAGAAGATCGAGGAGGAGCTGGAATACCCCGGTCAGATCAAGGTCAACGTCCTGCGGGAGACCCGGGTCATCGAGTACGCAAAGTAAGATCGAAGCGCGAGGGTAGGCGCGCCGGGGGCGATGGAGCGGCGACAGGCCAAAAACAGGCGAACGCCGTAGGCGTGAGCGGCATTTTGGCCGCGCAGCCGCGAAGCGACCCCGACAAGCGCGCCCAACCCGAGCGTGACAGCCCCCACAATATTACAAAAAAGAGACCATCTGCGTGGCAGATGGTCTCTTTTTGTGCTCGGTGTTACTTCTCCTCGACCTCCAGCAGCACACCGCCCTCGTACTTCAAGGGAATGACGGTGTTGCGGGTGCCCTTTTGGATGTCGTCCATCCTGAGGGCCTCGGTGACGCTGGCCACCAGGGTGTAGGCCACGCCGTGGCGGCGGGCCCGGCCGGTGCGGCCGATGCGGTGGACGTAGTACTCGTTCTCGTCGGGCACGTCGTAGTTGAAGACCACGTCCACATCGTCGATGTCCAGCCCCCGGGCGGCCACGTCGGTGGCCACCAGCACCCGGAGCTTGCCGTCGCGGAACTGGCCCAACACCTTTTCCCGCACTCTTTGCTGGATATCGCCGTGGATGGCGTCGGCCTGGATGCCCCGGAGCCGCAGCATGGAGGCCAGGCGGTCGGTCATGCTCTTGGTGTTGCAGAAGGCGATGGCCCGCTCGTAGCCCCCGGCGTTCAAAAGCTGCTCGGTGAGCTCGGCCTTGGCCCCCCGGTCCACCTCGATGCGGTACTGCTGGATGTCGGGCTTGTTCTCCGCCACGGCCTGGACGGTGATCTCCACCGGGTCTCTCTGGTAGACCCAGGAGATGTCCAGCACCTCCCGGGAAATGGTGGCCGAGAACATCCCCAGATTTTTGCGCTGGGGCATAGCGTCCAGAATTTTGGTCACGTCCCGGATGAAGCCCATGTCCAACATCCGGTCGGCCTCGTCCAGCACCACGGTCTGGACCTTGTCCAGCCGCACAGTGCGCCGCTTCATGTGGTCCATGAGCCGGCCCGGGGTGGCGACGACGATCTGGGGATTCTTCTTCAGGGTCTGGATCTGCTTGTCGATGGGCGCGCCGCCGTAGAGGCAGACGGTCCGCACCCCTTCCTTAAAGGCGCACAGGTCCCGGAGCTCCTCTTGAATTTGGATGGCCAGCTCCCGGGTGGGGGCCAGCACCAGGCCGGTCACGTCCGTGCCCTCGGGGTCGGTGTGCTCCACCATGGGGATGCCGAAGGCGAAGGTCTTGCCCGTGCCCGTGGGGGCCTTGGCAATCACGTCCCTCCACTCCATAAAGGGCGGGATGGCCCCCACCTGGATGGGGGTGGCCGCCACGTAGCCCTTCTTGTCGATGGCGCGCATCAGCTCCTCCGACAGGCCCATGTCCTTGTAGTCTCTTTGGTCGTTGACCTTCTCGCCGTTGATTTCCATTGGTATCTTCCTTTTCTTTTGACGTGATTTGGGGGTATTATATCAGATGCTACTTATATATGCAACATTTTTTCGTTGACAGGGCATACTTTCTATGGTATAATACCCCAGCCTGCGAGTTCGGCAGGCCATATCACGTACCCTTTGCTTAGGCGGCGGCCTCACCGACCCCGACCTCAGCTCTGGGCAAATTTTTGAAAGGTGGAACCACACAATGATCCGCAAAGACCAGAAGACCGAAGTCATCGACGCCAACCGCACCCACCCCACCGACACGGGCTCTCCCGAGGTCCAGATCGCCATCCTCACCGCCCGCATCGGCCAGCTCACCGAGCACCTGCAGGTCCACATCCACGACAACCACAGCCGCCGGGGCCTGTATAAGATGATCGGCCAGCGCCGCAAGCTGCTGGACTACCTGATGAAGAAGGACATCGAGCGCTACCGCGCCATCATCGCGAAACTCGGCATTCGTAAGTAAAAACCGTCAACCGCAAAGGGTGGTGTGGCTTGCCACGCCACCCTTTGACAAAAATCAAGCCCCGGCGCGGCTGATTTAGCGTTTGAACGAAGGTCTCACAAAGGCCCTGGTTCAAGTGCTAAAACGGCGGCTGGGGCACAACACAAAGGAGGAAACCCCATGTCAACCGTTATTACCAAGAAGCAGTTCAACACCAAGACCTGGTCCATGGACCTGCTGGGCCGCAAGCTCACCATCGAAATGGGCCGCATGGCCGAGCTGGCCAACGCCAGCGCCATGGTCACCTACGGCGACACCAGCGTCATGGTGGCCGTCACCGCCGCCCCCCGTCCCCGGGACGGGGTGGACTTCTTCCCCCTGAGCGTGGACTTCGAGGAGAAGCTCTACGCCGTGGGCCGCATCCCCGGCTCCTTCCTGCGCCGCGAGGGTCAGCCCTCCCTGCCCGCCGTGCTGGCCAGCCGGGTCATCGACCGGTCCATCCGGCCCCTGTTCCCCTACGACTTCCGCAACGACGTGGTGGTCACCTGCACCGTCATGAGCCTGGACCGGGACTGCTCTCCCGAGATGGCCGCCATGTTCGGCGTGAGCGCCTGCCTGGCGGTGTCCGACATCCCCTGGGCCGGGCCCATCGGCTGCGTGGAGGCGGGCTATGTGGACGGCCAGATCGTCCTCAATCCCACCCAGGACCAGCGCCACAACTCCAAGCTGGACCTGACCGTGGCCGCCAGCCAGGAGAAGGTCATCATGATCGAGGCCGGTGCCAAGGAGCTGCCCGACGACATCATGTACGACGCCATTTGCCAAGCCCACGAGGAGGCCAAGCGCCAGATCGCCCTCATCAACCAGATGGTGGCCGAGGTGGGCAAGGAGAAGATGACCTACGACCACGCCGCCTTCGACCAGGAGCTTTTTGACGACATCGTCGCCAACTTCATGGACGAGGCCAAGGCCGCCATGGACACCGACGACAAGAACGTCCGGGAGACCCGCTGGAACGCCATGATCGAGAAGTGGCACGAGAAGTATCTGGACAGCCACCCCGACATGGACCAGTACCTGGAGGAGATCACCTATAAGTTCCAGAAGAAGATCGTCAAGGCCTGGCTGCTGGAGGGCCACCGTGTAGACGGCCGGGCCAAGAACGAGATCCGGCCCCTGGCCGCCGAGGTGGGCGTGCTGCCCCGGGTCCACGGCTCTGGTATGTTCACCCGCGGCCAGACCCAGGTCCTCTCCATCTGCACGCTGAACACCCTCTCCGCCGCCCAGAAGATGGACACCATCTGGGAGGAGGAAGAGGTGCGGTATATGCACCACTACAACTTCCCCGCCTACTCCACCGGCGAGGCCCGGGCCAGCCGCTCCACCAACCGCCGGGAGAAAGGCCACGGCGCGCTGGCCCAGCGGGCCCTGGAGCCCGTCCTCCCCGAGGTGGACGAGTTCCCCTACGCCATCCGCGTGGTCTCTGAGGTCCTGAGCTCCAACGGCTCCACCTCCCAGGGCTCCATCTGCGGCTCCACCCTGGCCCTCATGGACGCGGGCGTGCCCATTAAGGCCCCGGTGGCCGGCATCTCCTGCGGCCTCATCCAGGACGACAACGGCGGCTTCACCACCTTCATCGACATCCAGGGCGTGGAGGACTTCCACGGCGAGATGGACTTCAAGGTGGCGGGCACCAAGGCCGGCATCACCGCCATCCAGATGGACATCAAGAACGACGGCCTCTCCCACGCCATCATCAAGGAGGCCCTGGCCATCACCAAGGACGCGCGCTTTGCCATCCTGGACGAGATCATGCTCCCCTGCATCGCCGAGCCTCGTCCCGAGGTCAGCCGCTACGCCCCCAAGATGCTCACCATGAAGATCGACCCCGAGAACATCCGGGACGTGATCGGCAAGGGCGGCAGCGTTATCCAGAAGATCACCGCCGAGTCCGGCGCTCAGATCGACATCGAGGAGGACGGCACCATCCACATCGCCTCCCCCGACGCCGAGAGCTGCGAGAAGGCCAAGAAGATGATCGACACCATCGTCTTCGTCCCCGAGGTGGGCCAGCTCTACTACGGCAAGGTGGTCTCCATCATGCCCTTCGGCGCTTTTGTGGAGCTCGCCCCCGGCAAGGACGGCCTGGTCCACATCTCCAAGCTTGCCAACCACCGGGTGGAGAAGGTGGAGGACGTGGTCAACATCGGCGACATGATCTGGGTCAAGTTCATGGAGATCGACGAGAAGGGCCGCTGGAACCTTTCCTACAAGGACGCGCTCCGGGAGCTGGAGCAGAGAGGGGCCAAGGCCCCTGAGGCCTAAATTTTCTTTTGCAAAGGATCCAGAACCGGCCACACCTTACGGGTGTGGCCGGTTTTTTACCTTGACAATATTCTACTTGTAGAATATAATATGGGCAAAAAGGAGGGGTGTTCATGCTCAAGCACGGGATACTGGGGCTTTTGAACTACCACGAGATGACGGGCTATGAGATCATGGTGGCCTTTCGGGACTCCCTGCGGTTCTTCTGGAACGCCCAGACCAGCCAGATCTACCGGGAACTCCAGACCCTGGAGGCCAAGGGCTGGGCGGGCAAGACCCCGGTGGCCCAGCAGGGCAAGCCGGACAAGAACGTCTACGCCATCACCTCCGAGGGCCGGGAGGAGCTTTTGAAGTGGCTGTCCCAGCCGGAGGTACAGGGAGAGAGCCGCAACCGCATTTTGATGAAGGTCTTTTTCTTCGGCGAGCGGAGCCGGGAAGAGAACATCCGCTATTTCGAGGGGCTGCGGGACTATTACGCCATGCTGCTCCAAAGCTTGGACGCTGTGCCGGAGAGCATCCGGGCCTACGGGTCGTTCCTGGGAGACGGGGACAAGACCCTTTATTGGGAAATGGCGGTGGAGTATGGCCGGCGCGCCATGGGAATGCACATCGACTGGGCCCAGAGCTGTATCGACACGCTGAAGGAGGAGAGGTAGATGAAGGTTTTGGTCATCAACGGCAGTCCCAAGGCAGAGAAAAGCAACACCTGGCTGCTGACAAAGGCCTTTTTGGCGGGGATGGAGGACAGCGGCCAAAGCCTGGAAACCCGGGAGCTGGCGGTGAACAAACTGGACATCCAGCCCTGCCGGGGGTGCTTTTCCTGCTGGAGCAAGACCCCGGGAGCGTGCTGCGTCCGGGACGACATGGCCCAGGTGCTGGAGGAGCTGCTGTGGGCGGACGTGACGGTGTGGAGCTTTCCCCTCTACTATTTCTCCGTGCCCGGGCCGCTGAAAAACCTCGTTGACCGCCAGCTACCCCTGGTCCTGCCCTTTATGTCCGCCGACGGCGGCGAGACCGGCAGCGGCAGCCACCCCACCCGCTACGACATGACAGGCAAGCGCACCGTTGTCATCTCCACCTGCGGCTTCTATACCGCCCAGGGGAATTACGACGGGGTATGCAGTCTGTTTGACCACGAGTGCGGCAAGGGGAACTACACCGCCATCTTCTGCGGCCAGGGAGAGCTGTTCCGCATTCCAGAGCTGCGGCAACGGACCCAGGAATATTTGGGCTACGTCCGCCAGGCGGGCCGGGATTACATGGCGGGCGGCGTCACTCCGGAGACCAGAGAGAAGCTGGATCAGCTCCTCTTTCCAAGGGAGACCTTTGAGCGTTGGGCGGACGACAGCTGGGGCCTGGACGCCAAGACCGGGGAGCGGGAGAGCGACACCCTGGTCTTCACCCGGCAGATGGCCGCTCTCTACAAAAAGGCGAGCTGGCCCGGCCACGACCTGGTGTTGGAGATGGACTACACCGATGTGAACGAGCGCTACCAGATCGTCCTGGGCCAGGAGGGCAGCCGGGTGCTGACGGAGGACTTTCTCAGCGCCACCACCACTGTGGAGACCCCCATCACCGTCTGGCGGGCTATCTCGGCGGGGGAGATCAGCGGCAGCGAGGCCATGATGCGCCACCAGTACCGGGTGAAGGGGGAGCTGGAGCTGCTGATGAAGTGGGACGACTACTTTTCCGGCACCGGCGACAAGGACACTCCGGCACAAACAAAGGAGGCCGCCCCGGCGGCGGGGGCCCACATCCCAACGAAGCCCACCAATATGAACATCCTGCTCATCCCCTGGATCGTGTTCTGGGTGGCGGTGTCCATCCACGCCCTGTGGGGCGGCGTGGCCACGCTGGCGGCCTGCGCGCTGGTGCCACTGGTCTTCTACGGTCACAAAACGACATTTTACGACATTCTCTCCGAGGCGCTGGTCATCGGCTTTGCCACGGCGGCGGTGCTGGGCGCGCCGGTCCGGCTGGTGGTGCCCCTGGGTTATCTGGTCTTTGGGGTCATGTGGAGCGTGAGCTGCCTGCTGCCCGTTCCCCTCACCGCCCATTACTCCATGAACGGCTACGGTGGGGAGGATGCCCTCCAAAATCCGCTGTTTGTCCGCACCAACCGCATCCTGACCCTGGCCTGGGGACTTTTGTACCTGGTCACCCCCATCTGGACCTACTTCATCCTGGGCACGGGCATCGGCGGCTGGACTGGGGCTATCAATTCCGTCCTGCCCCTGTTCATGGGGCTCTTCACCAACTGGTTCCAGAAGTGGTATCCCGCCAAAGTGGCCAGAGGATAAAGGCCGCAAAAAACGGACCGCCCTAGGGCGGTCCGTTTTCTTATACTAAGGGCCCAAGCTAAGGGCTCAAAACACTGGTTTCAGCTCCAAGGGCAGGCCCTGGAGGTGCCGCCGGACCAGGTCGAAGGCGTGGTGGGCAGCGGAGGTGCGCGCCCGGTCCCGGCTAAGGCCCAGGTTGGTCTCCCGGCAGAATTCTCCGCCCTCCCAGGCCAGGGCCACGTATACAAGGCCCACGCTGTTGCCCCGCTCGTCGGGGTCGGGCCCGGCCACCCCGGTGGTGGCCACCGCCAGGTCGCACCCCAGGGCCTTTCTGGCCCCCCGGGCCATGGCCAGGGCCACCTCCCGGCTCACCGCCCCGTGCTGCTCCAGCAAGGTGTGGTCCACCCCCAGCAGGCTCTCCTTGGCGGCGTTGCAGTAGGTCACCAGCCCGCCCTTGAACACGCTGGACGCCCCGGGCAGGTCGGTCATTCGCTTGGCGATGAGCCCGCCGGTGCAGCTCTCGGCGCAGCCAAAGGTAAGGCCCTTGTCCTTCAGTAGCGAGAAGGCCACCGCCTCGATGCTGGGAACGTCCGCGCCGTAGATCAGATCGCCCAAAATGCCCCGCAGCTCCTCTTCCGCCGGGGCGATCAGGGCCCGGGCGGAGTCCTCACTGTCCGCCTTGGCCGTCAGCCGCAGCTCCACCTCGCCAGTCTTGGCGTAGGGAGCCAGGGTGGGGTTTTCCATGGCGTTCATCTTGTCCCGGAGCCGCTGCTCCACCGCCGATTCCCCCATGCCAAAGACCCGCAGGGACCGGGACAGGATGGTCTGGCCCGACAGCTTTTTGAGGTACGGCGCTACCCGCTCAAGGAACATGGGCCGGCACTCGCTAGGCGGGCCGGGGAGCATGATGACCCGGCAACCCTGGGCCTCGAAGATACACCCCGGGGCGGTGCCCCAGTCGTTTTGGAGGATGGTACAGCCCCGGGGCAGCATGGCCTGCTGGAGGTTGTTTTCCGGCATTTTGGTGGAGTGGAGCCTCTTTTCAAAGTAGTCTTGAATGCGCGCCGCGCTCTCGTCGTCAAAGACCAGCTCCAGGCCAAAGCACTTCGCCAACGTCTGCTTGGTCAGGTCGTCACAGGTGGGGCCCAGGCCGCCGGTGGTGATGATGATGTCCGCCCGGGTCTTGGCCAGCTCCACCGCTTGGGACAGCCGCCCTGGGTTGTCCCCCACCACCGTCTGGTAAAACACGTTCACGCCCAGAGCGGACAGCTCCCGGCACAGAAATTGGGCGTCGGTGTTCACGATGTTGCCCAGCAGCAGCTCCGTCCCCACCGAGATGATCTCCGCGTTGTGGGTCATGGCACTCGCCTCCTCAAAAATATAAGCTTGCCGTTATTATAACGCACTTAGGGCAAAAAGTATAGAAAAAGTGACGGCCTTGTCAGCCGTCACGTGCATGGAGCCTTTTGTACTCCTGCCAGGCGTCCTTGCGCTCCCGGGCACGCCGCCGGCCCATCACCGCCGCCACGATGGCCAGCCCCAGCGCCACCGCGCCCCAGGCCACGGCGCTCAGCACCGTGGCGGTATTCACCCCCATAAACAGCATGGGCAACCCGCCCGCCAGCAGGGCCACCGCGGCCTCCACGCACACGAGGGCGTAGAGGTTATTTCCACCCAAGCCGTGCTCCTTCCACTTTTCCTCAAACTCCCGGTACATTTCATCCTTTTTCACCGGACCGAGCCTCCCTTCCAGACCGCTTGTCTTGAAAAGAACGCTCTGATTTTAGTACAAATATTTACTAAAGTCAATAGTAAATATTTGTACTGGGTTAAACTAAAGCCATCCCCATTCCCCGGAGGTGGCAAAACAGCATGGACTATATGGAGCGTCTGCGGGCGCTGCGGGAGGACAACGACCTGACCCAGGCCCAGGTGGCCCAGTTCCTGGGCACGTCTCAGACCATGTACGCCCGGTATGAGCGCGGGGCCAACGAGCTGCCCATCCGTCATTTGATCGCCCTGTGCGGGTTTTATAACGTCTCCGCCGACTATCTTCTGGGCACCCGCCCGGACAAACTGCGCCCAGGGGGCAGCGTCAAATAAAAACCGAGGACCGCTCTTGCGGTCCTCGGTTTTTTACTGCTTCTCCGGGCTGAAATACACCCGCTCGATGCCCTCTACGGCTTCCTCCACCAGGGCCTCGATGTCCAGGTCCTTTTCCGCCTCCTCCACATCCTCCAGCTTGGGGTGGGTCCGGGGGTGCTTGGGGGTGAAGACGGTGCAGCAGTCCTCGTAGGGCAAAATGGATGTCTCAAAGGTGTCGATCTTCCGGGCAATGCGGATGATCTCCTCCTTGTCCATGCCGATGAGGGGCCGGAACACAGGAAGGGTGCACACAGCTCCCGTGCAGGCCATGGCCTGGGTGGTCTGACTGGCCACCTGGCCCAGGCTCTCGCCGGTGATGAGGCACTCGCAGCCCGTGCGCTGGGCCACCCGCTCGGCGATGCGCATCATAAACCGCCGCATGACCAGGGTAAAGTAGGCCTCGGGGACGACCTTGCGCATCTCCTCTTGGATCTTGGTGAAGGGCACCACGTGGACGGTGAGCCGCCCGCACCAGGGCACCAGCTTGCGGGTCAGCTCAAAGACCTTTTCCTTGGCGGCCTCCGAGGTATAGGGGTAGGAGAAAAAGTGGACCATCTCCAGCCCCAGGCCCCGCTTGGTCATCATCCAGGCCGCCGCAGGGGAGTCGATACCGCCGGAGAGCAGACACACCGCCCGGCCTCCCATGCCCACCGGCAGTCCTCCCGCCCCGGGGTCGGGGTCGGCGTGGACAAAGGCGGCGTAGTCCCGGACCTCCACGTGGACGGTCAGCTCCGGGTGGTGCACGTCCACCTTCAGGTGTGGGAACGCGTCCTGGAGCTCGCCGCCCACATACTGGCTCACCTGGATGGAGGTCATGGGGAAGGTCTTGTCCGAGCGCTTGGACTCCACCTTGAAGCTCCCCGCGGCGTTCAGCTTGTCGGCCAGGTACTCCTTGGCCCCCGCCACCATAGCGTCCAGGTCCTTTTCGCAGGCGTAGGCCCGGGCGATGCCCACCACGCCGAAGAGGTGCTCCATGGCCTCGTAGGCCCCGTCCATGTCGCAAGTGTCATCCTGGGGCTCCACATAGGCGGTGGACTGCCGGGTGTAGACGTTGAATTTGCCATAGGGCTTCAGCCGCCGGCGGGCATTGTGCATCAGCTTTTCCTCAAAGCTCCGCCGGTTGCCGCCCTTTAAGACCAGCTCCCCCAGCTTCAATAAGATCATTTCTCGCATGGTGTGTCTCCTTTGTCGATCTCCCGCTTGTCCGACCAGCCCACCAGGTAGTCCAATGACACCTGGAAATACTGGGCGATGAACAGCAAACCCTTGAAATCAGGGTAACGTCCGCCGTGCTCATAATAGCTGATCATGCGCTCACCAACATCCAATACCTCTCCGATCTCCTTTTGTTTAAGGCCCTTTTCCTTGCGCAATTCTCGAAATCTTGAAGCAAAATCCGGCATTCCAATATTTCTCCCTTGACAAGAACTATTTGCTCTGGTATAATCAAAACCAGAACACATATTACTGGTTTTTGGGGTGACAAATATGGACACAAAAAAGGTCCTTCACGCATTGTTTGAAGTCATCGTAGAGTCTGACCCGGCCTACCAAGAGGAGACCCGGCAGACGCTCAAGGCGACGGAGCCGCACTACCAGCGGCTGTGCCAGGCCCTGGGCGAGGAGGAAGCCGACCAGTTCTGGACCGCCTTGCTGTGCGCCGGCGGCGACCAGCAGGACTGTGTCTTCCGCGTCGGGCTCTGCCTGGGCCTTCGGCTCATGGCGCTATGCCTGTGAGCGGCACCTCACTTCGCCATCCACGCCGCCGGCTGGCGGTACTGCAGCGCCTCGGCCAGATGCTCGGGGGCAATACACTCCGCGCCGTCCAGGTCGGCGATGGTCCGGGCCACCCGCAAAATGCGGTCGTAGCTCCGGGCGGTGAGGCCCAGGCGCTCGTAGGCGCTCTTCATCATGGCCTGGCAGGTCTCGTCCAGGGCGCAGCAGCTTTTGAGCTCGTCGGGGCCCAACTGGGCGTTGCAGGCGGGGCCATTCTCGCCAAAGCGAGCCACCTGAACGCTCCGGGCGGCGTTAACTCTGCGTCTAATTTCTGCCGATGATTCCTCTTTGTGTTCCTTTAAGGCCAGCTCGTCGAACTCCAGCGCGGGCACCTCGATAAAGAGGTCGATGCGGTCCAGCAGGGGCCCGGAGAGCTTTTCGGTGTACTTTTTCACCGCCCCCTCCGAGCACCGGCACCGGCCGGAGGGGTGGCCGTACCAGCCGCATTTGCAGGGATTCATGGCGCACACCAGCATGAAGCGGCTGGGGAAGACCTCAGTGGCGGTGGCCCGGGAGATCTGGACCTTTCCCTCCTCCAAAGGCTGGCGCAGGACCTCGATCACGTCCTTGTGGAATTCGGGTAGCTCGTCCAAAAAGAGCACGCCGTTGTGGGCCAAAGATATCTCCCCGGGCCGGGGCACCGGGTTGCCGCCGCCGGCCATGCCCATGTTGGAGATGGTGTGGTGGGGATTGCGGAAGGGCCGCTGGGTCACCAATGGCTCCTCGGCGGTGGTGAGGCCCAAAACGGAGTAGATCTCCGTGGTGGCCAAGCTCTCGGCCATGGTCATGGCGGGCAAAATGGAGGGCAGGCGACGGGCCAGCATACTTTTGCCGCTGCCCGGTGGGCCGGACATGAGAAGGTTATGCCCGCCGGCGGCGGCGATCTCCAGGGCCCGCTTGGCGGCGTGCTGGCCCTTGACCTGGGCAAAGTCCGGCGCGTCGTGGCACGGGGGCTGGGGCTGCCAGGGCTGGGCGGGCACGATGGGCTCCTCGCCCCGAAGGTGCCGGGCCAGCTGAGAAAGGTTCTCCACCGGGTAGACCGTCAGCCCCGCGGCCAGAGTGGCCTCGGCGGCGGAGTCAGCGGGGACGTAGAGCTTTTTGAGCCCGGCGCGCAGGGCCGCCATGGCCATGGGCAGCATCCCCGGGATGGGCCGGAGCTGGCCCGTCAGAGAAATTTCTCCCACCAGGGCCGCGTCAGCCTCGGGCAGGGGAAGCTGGCCGCCGTCGGCCAAAATGCCCACCAAAATAGGCAGGTCGTAGACGGTGCCCGCCTTCCGGCGGTCGGCCGGGGCCAGGTTGACAGTGATGCGGGAGACGGGGAAGGAAAAGCCGCAGTTTTTGATGGCGGCGCGGACCCGGTCCCGGGCCTCCTTCACCGCCGCGTCGGGCAGGCCCACGATGTCGAAGTTGGGCAGACCGCCGGACAGGTCCACCTCGGTGGTCACCAGATAGCCCGACACGCCCTGCAGCCCCAGCGATATCACCGTACAAGCCATTTCCCCTCACCTCCCCAGGCTGTTTTTTCCATTATACGGGATTCTTTGCCGAATTGCAAGGGATGGACGCTCCCATGCGAAAAAAGCCCCTGGATGGCCGTCGCCACCCAGGGGCTTTTGATGCTTTGTCTCTTGCCGCGCTCAATCCGGTATGGCGTACCACCGCTGGCCCATGCGCACGGTCCAAACGGTCTCGGTGTTCGTCTTGCCGTTGACGGTGACCTCACACTCCACCGTGGCGCATCCGTCGATGTTCAGCTTGTGCTCCGCGAAAAAAGCCTCTTGGATGCTCGCCAGCTCGTCTCCCAAGAGGTTTTGGACGCTGAGGACCTTCACATCCGCGGTCCCCGCGCCGCCAAAGCGCCGCTCCATCATGGAGCTGGTGTTTTTCTCGATGTTTTTCGCCATCTCCGCCTCGCTCAACCCATGGGCGGCGCCGAAGCTTTCCGGCATCAGGGCCACGTAGCCCTCGCCGTCCCCCGCGGCCAGGGCGGCGCAGGCCGCTACCGCCGCCTCCTCCGCGCTGTCCCGGCCCCGGGCCTCCTTCGAGCAGGCGCACAGCCCCAGCGTTATCCCCAGAGCCAACAACAGGCAAAGTCCTCTTTTTTTCATGTCCATCCATCCTTTCCCCGCGCTCGGACGCGTCGATGGTCATATTATACTCAATATATTAGGTATAGTCAAGAGATAAAGTAGATTAGAATGGACATGGTGTTGCCAATATGATCAGCTACGCGCCCTTTTACCAGACCCTTTTGCGTAAGAATATCACCGAATACCAGCTCATTTTCAAACACGGCCTGTCCGCCAACACCCTGCACCGCATGCGTCACGGGGAGAACATCACCCTGAAGACGCTGGACACGCTGTGCTTTATTTTGGACTGCCCGGTTAGCGACATCATCCGCTACCAGCCCGACGAATGAGCAAAAAGCGTCCCGGAGCAAGGACTCCGGGACGCTTTTTTATCGGAACGTGAGGGCTCAGTCCTCCTCGGGCTCCTCCTTGGGTGTGACCACCACGCGGATCTCCAGCACCCGGCGGTGCTCGATGCCGGTGACGGTGACGTGGAGGTTTTCGTAGTCGAAGCTGTCGCCCACGTCGGGGATGCGGCCAAACTGCTCCAGCACCCAGCCCGAGACGGTGGCGCTGTCGCACTCGCCCTTGAGGGAAAAGAGGTCGTAGAGGTCGGTGAGGTCGGCAGAGCAGGCGATGGTGTAGCTGCCGTCGGGGTTTTTCTGGAAGTTCTCGATGACCTCGTCGTGCTCGTCCCAAATCTCTCCCACCAGCTCCTCCAAAATGTCCTCCAGGGTGACGATGCCCTCGGTGCCGCCGTACTCGTCCACGATGACGGCCATGTGGTTCTTGTTGGCCTGAAGGACCCGCATGAGGTCGGAGATCTTGGTGTTGGCGGTGGTGCAGATGACCTCCTTGACAAGACCCGACAGGTCATTCAGCCCGCGAGAGCGGGCCGCGTAAAAGTCCTTTTCATGGATCACGCCCACGATGGAGTCGATGGTCTCGTGGTAGACCGGAAGCCTGGAATAGCCCGTCTCGGCAAACCGGGCGGCGATCTCGTCGGCTCCGGCGGTGTCCTCCACGCCCTCCACGTCCACCCGGGGGGTCAGAATTTCTCCCACCTCCAGGTCGTCGAACTCGATGGCGGCACGGATGAGCTGGCTCTCGTGGGAGTCCAAGCCGCCCTCGTCCTCGGCCTGGGTCACCATGGCGGTGAGCTCCTCGTCGGTGATGCCCTCCTCGGCGGGAGCTTTGAATAGTCGGGCCATCCAGTTTTTCAACTGGGCAAACAAAAAGGCCAGCGGGGTGAACACCCGCACCAGCACCCGCATGATGGGGGTGGCGAACATGGCAAAGCCCTCGGCCCGCTCCTTGGCGATGGACTTGGGGGTCACCTCGCCAAAGGTGAGCACCAGCAGGGTCATGACCACAGTGGCGGTCACCGGGCCCGCCTCGCCCATGAAGCCGGTGAAGAACACCGTGGCCACGGTGGTGGAGGCGATGTTGACGATGTTGTTGCCGATGAGGATGGTGGTGAGCAGCCTGTCGTAGTCGTCGGCCAGGGCCAGGCACCGCTTGGCCCTGCGGCCCCGCTTGCCCTCGTCGTTGTCCGCCCAGCTTCGCAGGCGGATCTTATTGACGCAGGAAAAGGCGGTCTCGGTAGCGGAAAAGAAGGCTGAGAGGATGAGCAGGACCACAAGGGCACCCACCATCAAAATACTGGGTATGTCCATCTGGACAAATCAACTCCTATGTTTCTAATTTTGGGTATACCGACTGGATTATAGCACATCCTTTTGAAAATTGCAAGGGTCCCAAAAGCCTATTGCGTATTTTTCATTATAGTGGTATAATGGCTCCGCATCGAATTTGGCGCTTTTTCCCGCCTTATGACCCTGTTTTGAGCATCCCCTTTCCACAAAAAGGAGGTCTTTTTGATGGCCCGCAGTCCATACAGCTCCTATCACGGCCGCAAGCGCGTCGGCCGCAGCATCCTCATCGGCATCGTCACCGCCCTGGTCATCCTGCTGGCGGCGGTGCTGACAGGGTATTACCTGGGCCTGTTCAACATTCCCGGCGCGCCCGACCCCCAGCCCACCGCCGGGTCCCAGGTCACCCCCAACGCCCAGCCCACCGCCCCGGCCACGCCCAGCCAAGAGCCCGCGGTCATCATTGAGCCCGCCACCCCCAGTCCCAGCCCCTCCCCGGCGGTGTCCGACCTGTCGGACCGCGCCATCCGGGACATCTCCCTGGGCTTGGTGCTCACCGCCCCGGACGCGCTGCCCGAGACCAGCCGCCACGGCGCGCTGGTGGACGTGACCGGCCTGGACCTGGCCGCTCTGGGCGACGACTTTTCCGCCAAGCTGGCCGCCCTGCCCTACGCCGCGGCCTGGGTGGCCCCGGACTGGGCCGCCCTCAAAACCGACGCTTCCAAGTTCAACGCCGAGCTGCAAGAGCGCTGCGCCGCCCTGGCGGCTCTGGGCTTTGACGAGCTGGTCCTCAGCGCCGCCGACCTCTCCCAGGTGGAGAAGGCGGCCCTGGCCGAGAGCTACGCTGCCGTCTACAACGCGCTGGCCAAGGCCGGATGGCAGGGTCGCCTGGGCCTGGACCTGGACCAGAACGCCCTCTCCGGCGAGGACGCCGACGCTCTGGTGGCCGTCATCGCCGCGGACTTCGACCGGCTCTACTTCCGCAAGACCCTGACCTCGCCCAACAAGAAGGCCCTCACTGGCGGCGGCTTCGAGGCCAACGGCAAGACCCTGGTCACCGTGGTGAAGAACCCCGCCGACCTGGGCTACGCCTGGGCCATCCTGCCCTAAAGCGCCAAAAACCATCGAAAACGCGGCTCCCGCAAATGCGGGGGCCGCGTTTTTTATAACCGTTTTTGTTATATATTAACCTATTTATGAATTATCCGACAAATCACAGCCAAATATAAAACATGGTGTTAAACTGTGCGAAAAAGGGGTATGCGGCATGATCAAAAACCATCTCTCCCGGATCCTGGGGGAACGCCGGTGGAGCCAGGCCCGCCTGGCCCGGGAAACGGGCATCCGGCCCTCCACCATCAACGAACTGTATCACGAAAACGCCGACCGGTTCAGCTTTGACCAGCTGGACCGCATTTGCGAGGCCTTGGGCTGCCCGCTGGACGAGCTGTTGGAGTACATCCCCAACAAGCACCCCCGCACCGGGGAGCATCTTCTCCTGGAGCCCCACGGCAACCGCAAGGGGCAGGACCGATGACCGCCCCGCTTCCCGGCGGCCAGAAGGCCGCGTCTCCCGCTCGTCTGGGCTGGCCCGACGTGCTGCGGTGTCTGGCCTGCGTGGCGGTGGTGGCGCTCCACATCTCGGGCGCGCCCGCCAACGACCTGGCGGTCACCGACCCAGCCTGGACCGTGGCCGTCCTGGTCAACTCGCTGACGCGCTGGTCGGTCCCCATGTTCATCCTGCTGTCGGGAATGTTTTTACTGGACCCGGAGCGGCGCTTTGACTGGGGCCACTGGCGGCGACAGACCCTTCGGCTGGTCCTCATCACCCTTGGCGCGGCGCTGCTTTTTGCCTGCTGGGACGCCCGGGATGCCCACATGGGGCTGGAATATCTCCTGGAGGTCCTTATCCGCATGGTCCGGGCCGACCTCCACTACCATCTGTGGTTCATGCCCATGCTGGTGGGGCTCTACCTCTTCGTGCCCGTGCTACGCTGTATCACCGCCGCCGGGCCCCGGGTCTTATGGTACACCCTGGGGCTGTGGGCCATTTTGTCCATCACTTTGCCCTTTTGCTACCGCTTCTTCGTCCAGGGCGCGGCCTTTCAGCACTGGCTGGAGCTGATGCCCATCTACAACACCATGGGCTATGTGGGCTTTTTCCTGCTGGGCTACGGTTTGAAAAGCCTTCCCCCGAAGCCCCATCTGGGCTGGTGGGCCGCCGCCGTGGCCGCCCTTTCCTGGCTGGTCACCTTTTGGGGGGTGTGGCTCCCCTCCCGGGCCGAGGGGTCGCTGAACTCGCTGCTTTTCAGCAACTTCTCCCCCTTTGTGGCCCTTACCACCGCGGGGCTTTTTCTGCTTTTTCGCCAGCTGGACGTGGGCAAGAGCCCTGTCTGGCATCGGCTGGGCAAGGCCACGCTGTGGGTCTACCTTCTCCACCCCTTGGTTTTAGAGCTGTTTTTGTGACGCAAACCACATAGAGAGGTCGCCGTTTATGCTCTTTTCCAGCCCTATTTTCCTCTTCGTCTTCCTTCCCATCGTTTTGCTGGTCTACTACGGCCCGTTGCGGAGCTCCCGCGGCGGGCAAAATCTGTTTCTTCTGCTGGCCTCGCTGTTCTTTTACGGCTGGGGCGAGCCTGTTTTCGTGCTGGTGATGCTGGCAAGCATTTTGGGCAACTACGCCCTGGGGCTGTGGGTGGACCGCCGGCAAAAGGCGGGCAAGAGCGTGCGCGCGCCGGTGGTGGCCGCCGCCGCGGGCAATCTCTCCATGCTCTTTGTGTTCAAATACCTGACCTTTGTCCTGGCCAACCTCCGCTCCCTGGGCCTCTCGCTGCCCTACTGGGACCTGGCCCTGCCCATCGGCATCTCCTTTTTCACCTTCCAGGCCATGAGCTACGTGCTGGATGTGGCCCGCCACGACGCTCAGGCCCAGAAAAATCCCCTGAACGTGGGGCTCTATATCGCCTTCTTCCCCCAGCTCATCGCCGGGCCCATCGTGAAATACCGCACGGTGGCTGAGCAGATCCAGCACCGCCAAGAGACCTGGGAGGGCTTTTCCCATGGCTGCTGGCGGTTCCTCATGGGCCTTGGGAAAAAGGTCATCCTCTCCAACCAGCTAGCCGTCATCGCCGACGCGGCCTTCGTTCCCGGTGGCCCGGACAGCGTGGCCATGGCCTGGCTGGGGTCCATCTGCTATTCTCTGCAAATTTATTTCGACTTCGGCGGCTACTCCGACATGGCCATCGGCCTTGGCAAGATGTTCGGCTTTCAATTTTTGGAGAACTTCCGCTACCCCTACCTGGCCTCTTCCTGCCGGGATTTTTGGAAGCGGTGGCACATCAGCCTGACCACATGGTTCCGGGACTACCTCTACATTCCCCTGGGGGGCAACCGCCACGGCAAGAAAAAGACCCTTCGCAACATGTTTTTGGTCTGGCTGTTCACCGGGGTGTGGCACGGGGCCAACTGGACCTTCATCGTCTGGGGCCTGGTGTGGTTTGGCCTGCTCACCGCCGAGCGGCTGTGGGACCCCCTTTGCCATCAGCCCTTGTGGCTGCGCCGGACGGTCACATTTTTGTGCGCCAACTTCGCCTGGGTGATCTTTCGCGCGGACACCCTGCAAAGTGCTTTTGAATACCTAGGCGCTATGTTCATGTGGAAAACGCCCCTTCTGTGGACCGATCAGGTGAGCTACTACCTTCAACAAAACGCCTTTACCCTGGTCCTGGCCGTCCTGGCCTGCTGGCCCAGCGCCACCTGGCTGCGGGGACGGCTGTGCCGCCTGGGCGAGCGCACCGGGCGGGACTGGATGCCCCTGTGGGACACGGCGTGCGTGCTGTGCCTAGGGGCGGTGTTCCTCATCTCCGCCGCCTTTTTGGTCAAGGGGAGCTATAATCCATTCATTTACTTCAATTTCTGAGCGCTCATCGCTGAAAGGAGGGATCGCCGTGCAGGAAAACTGGAAATACGCCCTCAAGCGCCGCTTTGGCAACCGCTTCGCCATGACGGCGGTCCTGTTTCTGGCCATCATGGTCTGGGGCTGCGCCGTGGTGCTCTCCACCCTGGCCAAGGGCCCGGCCTGCAAGGGCTTCGAGACGGCGTTGGAGTTTGCCAAGACCGACCCCACCGCCCCTGGCCGCTCTCTCCAAGCCGCCGGCAGCGACCTGGCGGCCCCCGCCCCTGGGCAGGACTACGCCAAAATGGTCTCCGCCAAGACCGCCGCCGCCGAGGGCGCGGTGACCAAGGCCCTGGAGGACGACCATAACCTCATCCAGCTCTACGGGCTCTATCAAAATTTGGCCGGGCGCACCGTCATCGAGGACACGGCCGACCCCCTCTACGCCGTGGTCAAGCGGCCCGACGGCACCCTCACCTTCACCGGCCAGGGCGACCCCGACCCCAAGGCCCAGGCCGCCGAGCTCAAGCGGCTGGAGCTGGAGCTGGAAGAGCGGGGCTGCCAGTTTCTCTACCTCCAGGCCCCGCCCAAGATCGACGCTGAGGACGACGGCCTGCCCGTGGGAGTGGAGGACACCTCCAACGCCTGCGCCGACCGTCTGCTGGTCCAGCTGGAGGCCCTGGGGGTGGACTATATGGACTTCCGCCAGACCCTGAAGCGTGCCGGAGGCGACTGGTCCCACTGGTTCTACGCCACCGACCACCACTGGGCCCAGGAGGCCGCCTTCACCTGCTTCCAGGAACTTCGCCAAAAGCTGGAGGCCGAGTACACCCAGACCCTCCCGGTCTCCCATGGCTCCAAGACCGTGCCCATCACCATCTCCGACCGCTACGCCGACCCCGATTCCTACACCACCACCGTCCTGCCCCGCTTCTTCCTGGGCAGCCACGGCCAGCGGGTGGGCTCCTTCTACGGCGGCGTGGACGACTTCACCATCCACGCCCCCAACTTCCCCACCCTGCTGCACTACGACACCGGCGACGGCCACCGCTACGGCGACGCCCAGGACACCATCCTCTTCTCCGAGCAGACCCAAAAGCGGGACTGGTTCGGCGCAAGCCCCTACGCCTGCTTCGGCGGCAGCGGCTCCATCACCTACGTCACCAACTACTATGACCCCCAGGGCCCCCGCATCCTGCTCATCGGCGACTCCTTCGCCGGGGCCATCTCCCCATACCTGGTCCTGTCCTCCAGCCAGCTCACCACCATAGACCCCCGGGGCTTCTCCGGCGACCTTTTATCCTACGTGGACTGGCTCCACCCGGACGTGGTCATGGTCCTCTACTCCTCGGGCATGGTCCGTAACGAGACCTATTTCCGGCTCTTATCCCAGCCCCAGTCCTCCAAAGCCGACGTTCTCATGCCAAAAAAGGACCAATCGTAAATTTTCTGTGAAGGGACTTGCTTTTTGCCACGATATGGGTTATCATACGGGTTAGCACTCGATGTTGTCGAGTGCTAACCCCTTTGTTTTTTATAAAATTTATTATATAGGAGCGGGTATTATGGCAAAGAAGCAGTTCAAAACGGAGTCCAAGCGGCTGTTGGACCTGATGGTCAACTCCATCTACACCCACAAGGACATCTTCCTCCGCGAGCTCATCTCCAACGCCAGCGACGCCATCGACAAGCTGGCCTACAAGGCCCTCACCGACGACAAGGTGGGCCTGGACCGGGGAGATTTCCAGATCGCCATCGTCCCCGACAAGGAAGCCCGGACCCTGACCATCTCCGACAACGGCATCGGCATGACGGCCGAGGAGCTGGAGAAGAACCTGGGCACCATCGCCCGCAGCGGCTCGCTGCAGTTCAAAAAGGACATGGACGACAAGCGCGAGGACGTGGATATCATCGGCCAGTTCGGCGTGGGCTTCTACTCCGCCTTCATGGTGGCCGACCAGGTCACCGTCCTCAGCCGGGCCTACGGCGAGGACGTGGCCCACCGCTGGACCAGCAAGGGCGCCGACGGCTACACCATCGACGAGGCCGAGAGGGAGACCCCGGGCACCGACGTGATCCTCCACATCAAGCCCCAGGCCGAGGGCGAGGATTTTGACAGCTATCTGGAGCCCCACTACCTGGAGGCCCTGGTGAAAAAGCACTCCGACTACATCCACTACCCCATCCGCATGGAGCTGGAGCACAGCCACATGAAGCCTGCCCCCGACCCTCTGCCCGAGGACTACAAGCCCGAGTACGAGACCCACGTGGCCTGGGAGACGTTGAACTCCATGGTGCCCCTTTGGAACCGGCCCAAGAAGGACGTGTCCAAGGAGGAGTACGACCAGTTTTATAAGGAGAAGTTCGGCGACTGGCAGGACCCGCTCTCTTATACCCATGTGGCCGCCGAGGGGGCGGTGAACTACAAGGCCCTGTTGTATATCCCCGCCCAGGCCCCCTATGACTACTTCACCCGGGACTTTGAAAAGGGCCTGCAGCTCTACTCCTCCGGGGTGCTCATCATGGACAAGTGCGCCGACGTGCTGCCCGAGCACTTCCGCTTTGTCCGGGGCGTGGTGGACTCTCCCGACTTCTCCCTGAACATCTCCCGTGAAATTCTCCAGCAGGACCGGCAGCTCAAGGTCATCGCCGCCAATCTGGAGAAGAAGATCAAGGCCGAGCTGGAGCGGCTTTTGAAGGAGGACCGGGAGAGCTACCTCACCTTCTGGACCGCCTTCGGCCCCCAGCTGAAGTACGGCGTGGTGTCCGATTTCGGCCAGCACAAGGAGCTGCTGCGGGACCTTTTGCTGTTCTGGTCCTCCAAGGAGGATAAGCCCGTGACCCTGGCCGAGTATGAAGCCAGGATGCCAGAGAGTCAAAAATACGTCTATTATGTCCGTGGGGAATCAAAGGAGAAAGCGGCGGCCCTGCCCCAGACCGAGCGCATCCTGGACGCGGGCTACGAGGTCTTGTACCTCACCGAGGATGTGGATGAGTTCACCATTCAAGTACTGGAAAAGCAAGGAGAAAAGCCCTTCAAGAGCGTCTCCGACCCCGAGGCCCTGCCCGAGACCGACGCTCAAAAGGAGGAGCACAAGCAGAAGAACGAGGAGAACAAGCCCCTGCTGGACTTCTGCAAGGAGACCCTGGGCGACCGGGTGAAGGAGGTCCGGCTGAGCCAAATTTTGAAGTCCGCCCCGGTGTGCATGACCACCGACGGGCCCATGTCCTTCGAGATGGAGCGGTATTTTGAAAAGGTGGAGGGCCAGGCCCCCATGAAGGCCGACCGGGTGTTGGAGCTCAACCCCGACCACCCCGCCTTCGCCGCCC
>DBFBGR010000025.1:0-83032 GCA_048201935.1 Oscillospiraceae bacterium
CCCCGCCTGTCAGACAGATTCTACTCAAATCGTAGACCAGTTTTTCCCCCCCAGGGCAAGAAAAACCGCCTCACCAGAGGCGGTTTTTCCCGAGAGAACGAGAGACAGAACGAGACGGACGCGGGGAAGGTCACTGGGCGGGGTCCAGCTCGGTGACTTCAATGGAGCCGTTCTCGTCGGTGGTCACCTTGTATTGGCCCAGCTCGCCGCCGGTGAGCTCCTCGCCGTCCACGCTGATGAAGGTGCTGTCGGCGTCGGCGCTCAGGAGGTTGAAGGTATAGGTGACGTCCTCATCTCCGGGGGCCTCCACCTTCACCCAGCCGTCGGGCTTGACGGTGATGGTGGAGCCGTCCACCACCGTGGTGTACTGCCCGTCCTGGGCAAAGGCGTCGGTGACGTCGGTCTCCAGGCCGTCCACGGTGAGGATACTGCGGCCGTCCGTCTCCGTCAGGGTCAGGGTGGGCATGACGGAGACGGTGGAGCTGTCGGCGTTTCGGTAGGTGATGGTGTAGGTCATAAAGAGCTGCTGCACCGCCGGGGCGGCCATAGCGGTGACGGTGAGGGCGGCCACGCAGGCGGCGGCGATGAGAACGGTCTTCATGGGGCGGCTCATGCGCCGCTTGGTGCTGGTATTTTCAGTCATAGCAATGATCTCCTCCAATTTCTCCGCGTCCAGGGTCAATCTGTCGCAGGCGTTTTGGTAGCTTTTCTTGTCAAACATATTCAGAAGTCTCCTTTCCGCTGGATAGGGTCCGCTTGAGCCGTTCCCGGGCCCGGGCCAGCCGGGTCTGGACGGTGGATTCCTTGGTTCCCAGGGCCTGAGCGATGTCCCGGATGGGGTATTCCTCGAAGTAGTAGAGGTAGACGCACACCCGGTATTTGCCCGGCAGGGCCATCACCGCCGAGAGCACATCGCTGTGGTCCTCCGGCTCGGCGGCGGGGCCGTCCCAGTCCTCCAGAGGGAGGACTCGGCCACGCCACGGGGCGCGCAGGAGCCGGCGGCAGTCGTTGACGGTGACCCGGATGAGCCAGTGCTTGACGTGGTCGTCGCTGTCAAAGACCTTGTCGGTCTGGTAGAGCTTCAACAGCACGCCCTGGGCCACGTCCTCGGCGTCGGCGCGGTTGCCCAGAGCGTGGCAGGCCACCCGGAAGACCGTGTCGGCATAGGCCAGCGCCAGGCGTTCAAAGGTCTCGTTGGTCAAACAGATCCCTCCTTGCGGTCGGGCTTGGAAAGCGCTTTCACTGGGAATACCCATTTGGGCGGGGAAATATCTCAAAGCCGCCAAAATTTTTTGTGCGGGGCATGAAAATGGGCGGCCCTGGGGGCCGCCCATTGGAAGCGTTATAGTTGGGTTTTGGCGCGATGGACCCGGCCCAGGAGCCATACCGACAGCGCCCAGCCCACCAGGCCCGCCAGGTCGCCGATGACAAAGCCGCCCAGCACGTCGGTGGGGTAGTGGACCCCCACATAGAGCCGGGACAGGGCCATCAGCGTGGCCAGGATCACCACGCCTGCCTTCACCGCTTTGCTGTGACGCCAGTCTCGTGGCCAGGAACGAACGAAGGCCAGAGCGAAGGCAAAGGCGGCGGAGGTGTGGCCCGAGGGAAAGGAGAGGGGGTCCTTTTCCACCACCAAGGGCACAAGGGCGGGAAAGCTGACCCAGGGCCGGACCCGGCTCACCAGGTGCTTGAGGATGACGTTGGTAAAGAGCAAACTGAAGAGCAGTCCCAGACTGCAGGCCAGGCCCACCCTTCGGGTCTTGGGCCACAGCAGCAGAGCCAGAGTCAGCACGATGAACAGCACCCCCGCGTCCCCCAGATGGGTGAAGGCGGAGAGAATGGGGTCGGTGATGGGGTTACGGAGGTTGTTCTGGACCCAGAGCAGGACCCCCGCCTCCCAGGAGCTGAGGGCGGCCAGCATGGCTTAGCCCCAGTCGCAGGTCATAATGATGGAGTAGGCGAACTCAAAGTGGGTGGTCTTGAGGATGTGGCTCTTGCCCACCCGGACTTCCTGGGTGCCCAGCTTGCTGGTGGTGGGGTCGGCCACCTCGCCCTCCACGGTGAAGGTCAGGTCCAGGCGTCCGTCGGGATAGTCCTCCACCGAGCGGAGCATATTGCCCGCCGCGTCGGTGTTGTAGCTCACGTGGGGCACGGCCTCCACCTTGGTGACGTAGGCGTTGAGGAGCTCGCCGTTGGCCATGAGCTGGTCCTTGTTGTCCACCAGCTCCATCTGCCGCATGACCTCGTCATAGGTGGCCTTGTCCACGGCCTGGACCTGGGCGGTGTAGGTCAGCTTGGTGGCGCCGTTGATGACGTCGCTGCCCGAGCCGCCCAAAAAGCGCACCGCCAGGAAGATGAGGGCGGCGGCGATGATGATCAGGGCCAAAAGGTCGATGAGGTTGATCTTTCCGAAGAGTTTCCCCTTCTCGTCTACGATTTTCATAGGTAAAGCCTCCCGAGGTCTCAGGCAGGGCAGACAAGCCTTGCCAAAGTAATGAAATCAGTATATAATACTTTTGATTTTGTTTCAAGACCTTTTTTTTACAAAGGAGTGAGAAGCGTGAAGGTCATCCACCTTATCAGCGGCGGCGACACCGGCGGCGCCAAGACCCACATCCACTCGCTTTTGAGTAATATTTCCCCCTATGTGGACATCACCATGGCCTGCTTTGTGGAGGGCCCCTTCGCCCAGGAGGCCCGGGCTCTGGGCATCCCAACGGTGGTCTTCGAGGGCAGGAACATCCTTCGTACCCTCTCCAGGCTGGGCGCCTATATCAAGGACGGCGGCTACCAGATCGTCCACTGCCACGGCGCCCGGGGCAACCTCATGGGCGCGCTGCTGCGGCGCAAGCTCAAGCTGCCGGTGATCACCACCGTCCACTCCGACCCCAAGCTGGACTACCTGGGCCGGCCCCTGAGCCGGCTGACCTACGGCACGCTGAACGCCTGGGCCCTGCGGCATCTGGACTACCGCGTGGGCGTGTCCGACGCTATGGTGGACCTGCTCATCGACCGGGGCTTTGACGCCGACCGGCTCTTTTCCATCTATAACGGCCTGGACTTCACCCCCAGGACCCCGGCACTGGACCGCCGAGCCTACCTGGACAGCCTGGGCCTTACCTGGGATGACGACTGCGTCATCGCGGGCATCACCGCGCGCTTAAACCCGGTGAAGGACATCTCCACCCTCATCCGGGGCTTCGCCCTGGCCCACGAGACCTGCCCCAAGCTGCGGCTGCTCATCGCCGGAGATGGCGAGGAGATGGACAAGCTCCAGGCCCTGTGTGCCGAGCTGGGCGTGGCCCAAGAGGTGTGCTTTGCCGGATGGGTCAGCGATGTGGACTCCTTCTACCACGCCATCGACATCAACACCCTGACCTCCGTGTCCGAGACCTTCCCCTACTCCATCACCGAGGGGGCCCGGGCGGGGCTGCCCACGGTGAGCAGCCGGGTGGGCGGCGTACCCTACCTCATCGACCACGCCGTGACGGGCTTTCTCTTTGAGCCCGGCGATGCCCAGGCTCTGGCAGGGCACCTGGCGGCCCTTTGCCAGGACGAGGGCCTTCGCCAGCGCATGGGCCAGCGGCTCTACAACAAGGCCAAGAGCGAATACTCCATCGAGAGCACCATCCAAAAGCAGGTGGAGATCTACGAGACGGTCCTGCGCCGTCAAAACCGCCCCAAGGGCCGCTACGGCGCGGCCATCTGCGGCGCCTACGGCAAGGGCAACGCCGGAGACGACGCCATCTTGGAGGCCATCGTCAAGGAACTCAGGGACATCGACCCCGACCTTCCCATCTGGGTGCTGTCCCGGCGGCCCAAGGAGACACGCCTGCGCTACCGCATCAACGCCATCTACACCTTCCGTCTGCTGCGCTTTTTCCGGCGGCTGGGCAAGACGAGGCTCTATATCAACGGCGGCGGCTCGCTGATGCAGGACGTGACCTCCAGGCGGTCGCTGTGGTTCTACCTGCTCACCATCTCCATGGCCCACAAGCGGCATAACAAGGTCTTGATGTACGGCTGCGGCATCGGGCCCATCCAGTACCCCTCCAACCGCCGGTTGTGCAAATGGGTGCTCCAGCGCAATGTGGACGCCATCACCCTCCGGGACGTGAACTCCCAGGATGAGCTGGCGGATATGGGCATCACCAGGCCCGAAATCATTCTTTCCGCCGACCCCACCGTTATCCTGCCCGCCGCTCCCAGGGAGGTCACTGACGGACTGCTGGAAAACTGCGGCATGGACCCCGAGGGGGACTATATCTGCTTCACGTTGCGGACCTGGCCGGGCTTTGAGGAGAAGGCCCCGGCCTTCGCCGCCGCCGCCCGCTACGCCTGGGAGCGGTACCATTTGACCCCCGCCTTCGTGCCCATCGAGGCCAAGCGCGACGACGTGGCCGCCGCTATGGTGACCCGGGAACTCTCTGACGTGCCCCACTTCACCCTGCCCCAGTGTGCCTCGTCCTACCACACCATCGGCCTCTTCGCCCGGATGCGCGCGGTGGTGTCCATGCGCCTCCACGCCCTGGTCTTCGCCGCCGGGCAGGGGGTGCCGCTGGTGGGCGTGGTCTACGACCAGAAGATCAGCTCCTTCCTGGACTACATTGGCCAGGACCTCTATATCGACCTGGGCGACGTGACCGCCCAGGCGCTGTGCGAGGGCATCGACAAGGCCGTGGAGCGCATGGGAGACAAGGAATTCCTGCTCCACGGCGTGGAGCGGCTCCGGCAAGTGGAGCACCGCAACAGCGAGACCGCCGCGCGGCTTTTGGAAGGGGGCAGGGCATGAACGCCATCGTCTGCTTCTCCGCCGCCTCGTGGCAGTCCACCCCCACCCGGACCCAGCAACTTATGACCCGGCTCAAGGGGGTGGAGGTGCTGTTCTTCGAGCCCCCCGCCGCTCCGGGCAGCCGGGCGCATAAGAAGCCCGGACGGAAGGTCCGCCCCGGCGTGACGGCCTACACCCTGCCCAGCGTGGCCGAGGAGGGCCCGGCCCTTCGCCTGCGCCAACGGCGCGCTCAGCGGCGGCTGGCCGACTACGTCCAGGGCGTGCTGCGCCGCCACGGCGTGCGCGACCCGCTTTTGTGGTGCGCCGCGCCCCAGGCTGTCTCCCTGCTGGACTACCTGCCCTACAAGGGCCTGGTCTACGACTGCGACCGCTACTGGGCGGAGCTGGACCCGGCCCTGGAGAGCGAGCTGGCCGCCCAGGCCGACGTGATCTTCGCCGCCTCGGCGGGGCTGGCCGACCGGCTGGGGCCCTGCTGCGACAACATCGCCGTAGTGCCCAACGGCTGCAACTACCCCATGTTCGCCCGGGAGGACATCGCCGTCCCCGGCCCGGTGAAGGATATCGTGGGTCCCCTCATCGGCTACGCCGGGACCCTGTGGGCCGACCTGGACTACCGCCCCGTCCTCACCTGCGTCGCCGCCCACCCGGACTGGAACTACATCTTCCTGGGCAAGGCCCAGCCAAGCCCCGGGCTGAAAAAGCTCCGGGCCATGAAGCAGGTCATCTTGTGCGACCGGGTGCCCCTCATCGAGGTGCCCGACTATATCCGGCAGTTCGACGTGTGCATGGACCTTCAGCGCCAGGGCGTGGCCAGCGACGTGTGCCCCGGCCGGGTCTTTGAGTATCTGGCCTCGGGCAAGCCCCTGGTACGCCACAGCTACCCCGGCCAGATGGAGGACTTCCCGCCTGGGGTGGCCTATCAGTCCCCCGACCTCCACGGCTTCGTGGCCTGCTGCGAGCAGGCCATCCGGGAGGATTCGGCGTGGCTCAAGGGCCGCCGCCGTGAGCTCGGCCAGGCCGCCGGCTGGGACAAGCGCGCCCAGGCCGTGCAGGACATTTTGGAGATGAATATGCTGCTGTAAATATAAACATATATATCAAGGAGACGGTCCCGGGCGGGGCCGTCTCTTTTCATACCTGGAAAAATATTCATAAAAAACAAAAAATCCCTTGACAAGCGTCAAAGGAAAATGGTATAATCAACCGATTAACGATTTTGGCTGGTGCCAAAGGATGGCCCCAAACTACAAACACAGTATAACACATTGTACAAGGGACTGTCAAGAGGGAATTGAAAAACTTTCCAACGCCGCCGGGCGTGTCCCGGCAATCCGCCCAGAAAGGACTGAGCAGCTAGAATGGTCAAGGACGTGTACTACGGCAGGACCCTGCGAAAGAGCTTCGCCCGCCACGAGGAGATCCTGGAGATGCCCAACCTCCTAGAGATCCAGAAGAACTCCTACAAGTGGTTCCTGGAAAAGGGCCTGCGGGAGGTCTTCCGGGACGTGGCCTCCATCACCGACTACGCCGGTAACCTGGAGCTGTCGTTCATCGACTACGAGATGGACGAGAACCCCAAGTACGACGTGGACGAGTGCAAGCGCCGGGACGTGAACTACGCCGCACCCATCCACATCAAGGTGCGCCTGCGCAACAAGGAGACCGAGGAGATCAAGGAGCAGTCCATCTACATGGGCGACCTGCCCCTGATGACCGACGCGGGCACCTTTATTATCAATGGCGCCGAGCGTGTCATCGTCTCCCAGATCGTCCGCTCCCCGGGCATCTACTACGCCCGCAACGCCGACAAGGCGGAGAACCTGACCTACGCCGCCACCGTCATCCCCTACCGGGGCGCGTGGCTGGAGTATGAGACCGATCTCTCCGACGTGTTCTATGTCCGCATCGACAAGAACCGCAAGCTACCCATCACCAGCTTCATCCGCGCCGTGGGTCCCAAGACCGACGCGGAAATTTTGGAGCTGTTTGGCGAGGACCCCCGCATCGTGGCCACCCTGGAGAAGGATACCTGCAAGAGCTACGAGGAGGCCATGCTGGAGATCTACCGCAAGCTCCGTCCCGGCGAGCCTCCCACGGTGGAGTCCGCCGAGAGCCTTTTGAACGCCCTGTTCTTCGACCCCAAGCGCTACGACCTGTCCGCTGTGGGCCGCTATAAGTTCAACAAGAAGCTGGCCCTGGCCGCCCGGGTCTCCGGTCAGACCCTGGCCAAGGACGTGAAGAACCCCGCCACGGGCAAGACCCTCTTCAAGAAGGGCCACACCCTCACCCGGGACGAGGCCAAGAGCCTGGAGAAGGTGGGCGTGGACCAGGTGGTCCTCACCGTGGACCTCTCCGGCGAGACCCGGGAGCTCAAGGTCTTCTCCAACGGCATGGTGGACATGGCCGATTTCGTGAAGTTCGATCCCGCCGAGGTCTGCGGCGTGGACGAGAAAGTCCGCTACAGCGTGCTCATGGAGCTGCTGGAGCAGTACCCCGACAAGGGCGAGGACTTCCAGGAGGCCGTCCGTGACCGCATCGACGACCTCATCCCCAAGCACATCATCGTGGACGACATGATGGCCTCCATCAACTATCTCAACTGCCTGGCGCAGGGCGTGGGCACCCCCGACGACATCGACCATCTGGGCAACCGCCGCCTGCGCTGCGTGGGCGAGCTGCTCCAGAACCAGTTCCGCATCGGCTTTAGCCGCATGGAGCGTGTCATCCGCGAGCGCATGACCATCCAGGACCTGGACATCGTCACCCCCCAGAGCCTGATCAACATCCGGCCCGTCACCGCCGCCATCAAGGAGTTCTTCGGCTCCAGCCCCCTGAGCCAGTTCATGGACCAGACCAACCCTCTGGCCGAGCTGACCCACAAGCGGCGTATGTCCGCCCTGGGCCCCGGCGGTCTGAGCCGGGACCGGGCCTCCTTCGAGGTCCGAGACGTCCACTACTCCCACTATGGCCGCCTGTGCCCCATCGAGACCCCCGAAGGTCCCAACATCGGCCTGATCTCCTACATGGCGTCCTACGCCCGGGTCAACCGCTTTGGCTTCCTGGAGGCCCCCTTCCGCAAGGTGGTCAAGGATAAGAACGGCGCCAAGGTCACCGACCAGGTGGAGTATATGACCGCCGACGTGGAGGACGAGTTCATCGTGGCCCAGGCCACCGAGCCTACCGACGCCAAGGGCTACCTCCTCAACGAGCGTATCACCTGCCGTCACCGCAACGAGATCATCAGCGTGGACCGCGCGGATGTGGACTACATCGACGTGAGCCCCAAGATGATGGTGTCCATCGCCACGGCCATGATCCCCTTCCTGGAGAACGACGACGCCAACCGCGCCCTGATGGGCGCCAACATGCAGCGCCAGGCCGTGCCCCTGCTGACCACCGAGGCCCCCATCGTGGCCACCGGCCAGGAGCACAAGAACTGCGTGGACTCCGAGGTGGCCGTCATCGCCAAGGCCCCCGGCACCGTCACCCAGGTCTCCGCCGACCACATCACCATCAAGGGCGACGACGGTCAGACCAGAGAGCGCAAGCTGACCAAGTTCGCCCGCTCCAACCACTCCACCTGCGTCAACCAGCGTCCCATCGTGGAGGTGGGCCAGCACGTGGACGCCGGCGAGGTCATCGCCGACGGCCCCTCCACCAGCAACGGCGAGATCGCTCTGGGCAAGAACATCCTCATGGGCTTTATGACCTGGGAGGGTTATAACTACGAGGACGCTATCCTGCTCAACGAGCGCATGGTCAAGGACGACGTGTTCACCTCCATCCACATTGAGGAGTACGAGACTGAGGCCCGGGACACCAAGCTGGGTCCCGAGGAGATCACCCGGGACATCCCCAACGTGGGCGAGGATTCTCTGAAGGACCTGGACGAGCGGGGCATCATCCGCATCGGCGCCGAGGTAGGCGCCAACGACATCCTGGTGGGCAAGGTCACCCCCAAGGGCGAGACCGACCTCACCGCCGAGGAGCGGCTGCTGCGGGCCATCTTCGGCGAGAAGGCCCGGGAGGTCCGGGATACCTCGCTGAAGCTGCCTCACGGCGAGAGCGGCATCGTGGTGGACGTGAACGTTTTCACCCGTGAAAACGGCGACGAGCTCAACCCCGGTGTGAACGAGGTGGTCCGGGTGTCCATCGCCCAGAAGCGCAAGATCAGCGTGGGCGATAAGATGGCAGGCCGCCACGGCAACAAGGGCGTTGTCTCCCGCATCCTGCCCCAGGAGGATATGCCCTTTATGCCCGACGGCACGCCGCTGGACATCGTGCTGAACCCCTTGGGCGTGCCTTCCCGAATGAACATCGGTCAGGTGCTGGAGGTCCACCTGGGCTACGCCGCCCAGGCCCTGGGCTGGAAGGTGGCCACCCCCATCTTCAACGGCGCTAACGAGAAGGACATCCAGGACACCTTGAAGCTGGCCGGCCTTTCCGAGGACGGTAAGAGCTGGCTCTACGATGGCCGCACCGGCGAGCGCTTCGACAACCGGGTCACCGTTGGCTATGTCTACTTCCTCAAGCTCCACCACCTGGTGGACGATAAGATCCACGCCCGCTCCACCGGCCCCTACTCCCTGGTCACCCAGCAGCCTCTGGGCGGCAAGGCCCAGTTCGGCGGCCAGCGCTTCGGTGAGATGGAGATGTGGGCCCTGGAGGCCTACGGCGCGGCCTACACCCTCCGGGAGATGCTCACGGTGAAGTCCGACGACATCGTGGGCCGCGTGAAGACCTACGAGTCCATCGTCAAGGGCCACAACGTGCCCGCTCCCGGCGTGCCCGAGGCCTTCAAGGTCCTGGTCAAGGAGCTCCAGGCCCTGTGTCTGGATATCAACGTCCTGGACGACGACGGCAACGTCATCGAGCTCAAGGGCGAGGACGACGACAACTACCAGCCCGGCAACTTCCACTTCGACGACGACTTCGACTACGGCGCGGGCCACGGAGAATATGCTGGAGCGGAGGGCTTCTCGGTGAAGGAGGGCGAGCGTCTGGACGAGGACGACACCTCTTACGCCGCTGAATCCAGCGAGGACGACGAGGGCGAGGACGATTTCGCTCTCTCCGACGACGCGGTCATCATTGTCGATGACCAGGAAGACTAAGGAAAGGGAGGTAGAAGCAAATGAGTTACGCGGAATTTGACGCCATTCAGATCGGTATCGCCTCCCCTGAGCAAATTCGTGAGTGGTCCTACGGCGAGGTCAAGAAGCCCGAGACCATCAACTACCGCACCCTTAAGCCCGAGCGCGACGGCCTCTTCTGCGAGAAGATCTTTGGCCCGACCAAGGACTGGGAGTGCCACTGCGGCAAGTATAAGAAGATCCGCTTTAAGGGCAAGGTCTGCGACCGCTGCGGCGTGGAGGTCACCCGGGCCAAGGTCCGCCGGGAGCGTATGGGCCACATTGAGCTGGCCGCCCCGGTGAGCCATATCTGGTACTTCAAGGGCATCCCCTCTCGCATGGGCCTGCTGCTGGACATCTCTCCGCGCATTTTGGAGAAGGTCCTCTATTTCGCCGCCTATATCGTCACCGACCCCGGCTTCACCCCCCTGGCCAAGAACCAGATCCTGACCGAGAAGGAGTACCGGGACTACCGGGAGAAGTATGAGGACGACTTCCAGGCCGGCATGGGCGCCGAGGCTGTGAAGAAGCTGCTGCAGGACGTGGACCTGGAGGCCCTGTCCGAGGAGCTGCGCGCCGAGCTGCGTGACGCGGCGGGCCAGAAGAAGGCCCGTCTGGTCAAGCGCCTGGAGGTGGTGGACGCCTTCCGGGTGTCGGGCAACAAGCCCGAGTGGATGATCATCGACGTGCTGCCTGTCATCCCCCCGGAGATTCGTCCCATGGTCCAGCTGGACGGCGGCCGGTTCGCCACCAGTGACCTCAACGACCTCTACCGCCGGGTCATCAACCGCAACAACCGCCTCAAGCGGCTCATCCAGCTCAACGCCCCGGACATCATCGTCCGCAACGAGAAGCGGATGCTCCAGGAGGCCGTGGACGCTCTCATCGACAACGGCCGCCGTGGCCGTGCCGTCACCGGCGCCAACAACCGGGCGCTGAAGTCCCTGTCCGATATGCTCAAGGGCAAGCAAGGCCGCTTCCGTCAGAACCTGCTGGGTAAGCGCGTGGACTACTCGGGCCGTAGCGTTATCGTGGTGGGCCCCGAGCTGAAGATCTACCAGTGCGGCCTGCCCAAGGAGATGGCCATCGAGCTCTTCCGGCCCTTCGTCATGAAGAAGCTCGTCGAGGACGGCCACGCCAACAACATCAAGTCCGCCAAGAAGATGGTGGACAAGGGCCGTCCCGAGGTTTGGGACGCCCTGGACTTTGTCATCAAGGACCACCCGGTCATGCTCAACCGCGCGCCGACGCTCCACCGCCTGGGCATTCAGGCCTTCGAGCCGGTGCTGGTGGAGGGCCGGGCCATCAAGCTCCACCCCCTGGTGTGTACCCCCTTCAACGCCGACTTCGACGGCGACCAGATGGCCGTTCACGTGCCCCTGTCCGCCGAGGCCCAGGCCGAGGCCCGCATCCTGATGCTCTCGGCCAACAACCTGCTGCGGCCCCAGGACGGCGGCCCGGTGAACATCCCCACCCAGGACATGGTGCTGGGCTCCTACTACCTGACCTATGAGCGGGAGATGAAGCCCGACCCCGAGCGCTGCTACAACACCGCCAAGGACGTGGAAAAGGCCCTGAAGGCTTCGACCCTGGTGCCCGAGGACCAGGTCTGGGTCAAGGACGAGGACTATTACGACGGCTACCGCCGCACCGTGGCCGGTCTGTGCCAGGGCCTGGGCAAGGGCGAGATGCCGAGGGAGTATATGTCCTCCTTCGCCAGTGACGACGAGGCCCGCCTGGCCTACGACGAGGGCGCGCTGGACCTCCACGTGCCCATCCTGGTCCGCCGCAGCGCGGTGCTGGACGGTAAGGAGCAGTTCAAGCTGGTGCGCACCACCGTGGGCCGCCTGATCTTCAACGAGGGCATCCCCCAGGACCTGGGCTTCCAGGACCGCAATGATCCCGAGCAGGCCTTCTATCCTGAGGTCAACGAGGTGGTGGGCAAGAAGCTGCTGGGCAAGATCGTGGACCGCTGCATCAACAAGCACGGCTTCACCGTCTCCGCCAACGTGCTGGACGCTATCAAGGCCAAGGGCTACCACTACTCCACCGTGGGCTCCCTCACCGTCTCCATCTACGACATGACCGTGCCCGAGTCCAAGCCCGAGCTCATCGCTAAGACTGAGCAGGAGGTCGTCCAGATCGAGCAGAAGTTCAAGCGTGGCTTCCTCACCGAGCACGAGCGTTACCGCTTGTCCGTCCAGGCCTGGGAGAAGACCACCGAGGAGGTCTCCAAGGCGCTGATGGCCTCCATGGACCGGTATAACCCCATCAACATGATGGCGGTCTCCGGCGCCCGTGGCTCCACCGCCCAGATCCGTCAGCTGGCCGGTATGCGCGGCCTGATGGCCGACACCTCCGGCCGCACCATCGAGATCCCCGTCAAGGCGAACTTCCGCGAGGGCCTGAGCGTGCTGGAGTACTTCATCTCCAGCCGAGGCGCCCGTAAGGGCCTGGCCGATACCGCCCTTCGTACCGCCGACTCGGGCTACCTGACCCGCCGTATGGTGGACGTGGCCCAGGAGGTCATTATCCGGGAGGACGACTGCGGCACCTGTGACGGCATCAAGATCTCCGAGATCAGCGAGAACGGCCAGGTCATCGAGCCCTTTGCCGAGCGGCTCCGGGGCCGTTACCTCACCCACCCGGTGGTGGACCCCGAGACCGGCGAGCTGCTGTACGACACCGAGACCATGCTCATGCCCTCCGACGCCGAGGTCCTGGAGGCCCACGGCATCCACGAGGTGGAGGTCCGCAGCGTGCTGACCTGCCAGGCCCGCAGCGGCGTGTGCTCCAAGTGCTACGGCATGAACCTGGCCATCGGTGAGCGCGTGGGCGCGGGCGAGGCGGTGGGTATCATCGCCGCCCAGTCCATCGGCGAGCCGGGCACCCAGCTTACCATGCGTACCTTCCACACCGGCGGCGTGGCCGGCGGCGACTCCGGCGCGGGCGACATCACCCAGGGTCTTCCCCGTGTCGAGGAGCTCTTCGAGGCCCGGAAGCCCAAGCGTATGGCCCAGCTGGCCGAGATCGGCGGCGCGGTGTCCATCGAAGAGGGCAAGCGTGCCAACATGGCCAACGTCTCTATCACCGCCGACGACGGCGAGGTGGTCACCTACGCCCTGCCCGTCAACTCCGGCCTGCGGGTCAAGGACGGCGACACGGTGGAGAAGGGCGCCAAGCTTACCGACGGCGCGCTCTATCCCCAGGACGTGCTCCGGGTCCGTGGCGTCCACGCGGTGTACGACTACCTGACCCAGGAGGTCCAGAAGCCCTACCGTCAGCAGGGCGTGGACATCAACGACAAGCACATCGAGGTCATTGTCCGTCAGATGATGCGCAAGGTCCGGGTGGAGGAGGCCGGCGATTCCGACCTTCTCAGCGGCGCCACCATCGAGCTCACCGAGTTCCTGGACGCTGTGGACGCGGTCCAGGCCCGCATCGACGCGGGGGAGACCAACGACGGCCTGGAGCTCCAGCTGCCCACCGCTACCCGGCTGCTGCTGGGCATCACCAAGGCCAGCTTGGCCACCGACTCCTTCCTCTCCGCCGCTTCCTTCCAGGAGACCACCAAGGTCCTCACCGAGGCCGCCATCAAGGGCAAGGTGGACCACCTGCTGGGCCTGAAGGAGAACGTGATCATCGGTAAGCTCATCCCCGCGGGCTCGGGCCTGGCCCAGTACCGCAAATACGACCTCATCCCCGACGAGGACCAGCGCCGTGGCTATGCCGCCGTGGTCGAGGCCATCGAGAACAACGCCGAGGTCCAGGAGGGCATTGCTGAGATGCTGGCCGAGGGCGAGGACCAGAGCGTTCCCGCTGAGGACGGCGACGAGGCGTAAACGCCCCTTCCATCGCATAAAACATCCCCACCTAGTCTATACTGGGTGGGGATGTCTTTTTTCTTTGGACAAGAACGATGTAATATTTCATATTATATTTAGTGATATTGATGTTGACAAGATACAGGTACATGAGCTATAATACGGATATGCAAAAACCTTGGAGGCGATCTTATGGACGAATGTATCCCCATGACGGGGTTTGAAATGGCGAAGCCGGCAAAAAAGCGCCGCCACCAGGAGAAGGGCCGGGACCCCTATGACGGCCTGCGCCCCTGGTCGGCCATCACCCACGGCCTGGGCGCGGCGCTGGCGGTGCTGGGCACGGTGCTGCTCATTGTCCGGGCCGCCACCTGGGGCCTGGGCCCCTGGGCGGTCACCGCCTTTTCCATCTACGGTGGATCCATGATTGCCCTCTACTCCGCCTCCAGCCTCTACCACTGCCTGCGTACCCGGGTGGGCGGGCGGCTGGCCCTTCGCAAGTGGGACCACTGCTCCATCTACCTGCTCATCGCCGGGACCTACACCCCGGTGTGCCTGCTGCCCCTGCGGACTGCCGGAGGCTGGGGCTGGAGCCTCTTCGGCGTGATCTGGGGCCTGGCCATCGCAGGTATCGTGCTGACCCTCTTCTGGGTCAATTCTCCCCGCTGGGTCACCTCGGGCATCTACATCTTCATGGGCTGGCTGGCCATTTTGGCCATCTATCCCCTGTGGCAGAACCTGGGCGTTCAGGGCATCTCCTGGCTGCTGGCTGGAGGCGTGCTTTACACCGTGGGCGGCGTGCTCTACGCTCTCAAGTGGCCGGGCCGGGACAATCCCCGCTTCGGCTTCCACGAGATCTTCCACCTCTTCATCCTGGCGGGCAGCGCCTGCCACTTCATGATGGTCTACAGTGTCTTTACCCGGCTGTAAGCGAGGGCGATTACAAACCCCGGACGGCGTCGCCGTCCGGGGTTTGTTGTTAAGACCATTTATGCCAGAGGGGTATGCGAAGGGCCGGGGTCGTGCTATCCCTGGTCGTTTTGCTCGTTATTGGGTGTGTCGTCGTGCTTGAAGCGGCAAACGACCCAGATGCCCATGGCGATGAGGGCGATGCCCGTCACGGCGGGCAGGGAAGCGATGAGATAAAAAGCGGTCCTCACCAGCAAACACCTCCTCCAAAGACGCTGTGGTGGAGCTCCGGGTGGTGACCCGGCGAGAGGTCGGAGCCTGAGCTCCACTGGATGGGCATATCTCCCTCGCCCCAGCCGGGGCTGAGCATACCGTCGGCGGCGGAGAAGAAGCTGTGGATGACGGCGAACATCACCACCGCCGTCAACAGCAGCCCCGCGCCGTAGGCAATGAGCAGGTAGCCCGCCTTATAGCCATGCTTTTTCACGAATCCGCCCAGGGCCCGGGGCCAGCTCTGCTCTGCTGCCGGGGCGGCGGGCTGGGGCTCCGGCTGAGGCGGCTGCGCGCCCAGCAGCAGCTCGTCGGTGGACGCCCCCAGGGCCTGGGCCAGACGGACGATATTGTCCGCGTCGGGCTGGGTCTCGTCCAGCTCCCACTTGCTCACCGCCTGCCGGGACACGCCCACGCGGTCAGCCAGCTCTTCCTGGCTCAGCCCCAGGGCCTTGCGGTATCGCGCGATGCGCTGTCCAAGGGTCATGGTCATCATCCCTTTCCTTAGGATGACTTTATGATAGCACAAAGTCGGTTTCCACACCACCAAAAAGGGCTGGAAATTACGCAACCGCTGGTTGCGGGATAAAAAATGGACGGCAAACGCCGTCCATTTTCGCTCATTTCGTGGCCGTTTTGGCCGCCTTGACGAACTCCCGGAACAGGGGATGGGCCTTGTTGGGACGGCTCTTCAGCTCGGGGTGGAACTGCACCCCCACGAACCAGGGGTGGATGGCCTTATCCAGCTCCACGATCTCCACCAGGTGTCCGTCGGGGGAGAGGCCCGCCAGCCGCAGGCCCTTCTGCGTCAAAGCCTCCCGGTAGGCGTTGTTGAACTCGTAGCGGTGGCGGTGGCGCTCGGAGAGCTCCAGCGCGCCGTAGGCGGCGTAGGTGAGGGTGTCCTTCCCGGACACCTGGCAGGGATAGGCCCCCAGGCGCATGGTCCCGCCCTTGGCGGTGACGTTGACCTGGTCGGGCATCAGGTCGATGACCGGGTAGGCCGTGGATGGAGCCAGCTCGCTGGAGTGGGCGCCGTCCATCAAGCAGACGTGGCGGGCGAACTCCACCACCGCCATCTGCATCCCCAGGCAGATGCCCAGGAAGGGGACCTTGTTTTCCCGGGCGTACTGGATGGCGGTGATCTTGCCCTCGATGCCCCGGTCGCCGAAGCCGCCGGGCACCAGCACGCCCGCGCAGCCCGCCAGACGCTGGGAGACGTTGTCCACCGTCAGCTCCTCGGAGTTGACCCACTCCACGTCCACCTTCACATCGTTTTCGATGCCGCCGTGGGTCAGGGCCTCCACCACGGACAGATAAGCGTCGTGAAGGGCCACATACTTGCCCACCAGGGCGATCTTCACATGGCCCGTGGCCGCCTTGGCCCGGTGGACCATGGTGGCCCACTCGGTGAGGTCGGGGGCGTGGCAGATAAGCCCCAGCCGCCGCACCACCACGTCGGCCAGGCCCTCCCGCTCCAGCATCAGCGGCACCTCATAGAGGATGTCGCCGGTGAGGTTGGGGATGGCGTGGTCCACGGGGATGTTGCAAAAGAGGGCGATCTTGTCCAAAATATCCTGGCTCACAGGGTAGTCACTGCGGCAGACGATCACGTCGGGCTGGATGCCCAGGGACAAGAGCTCCTTGGCCGAGTGCTGGGTGGGCTTGCTCTTGAGCTCTCCCGAGCCGGGGATGGAGACGATGAGGGAGACATGGATGAACATCACGTTCTGGCGGCCCCGCTCTGAGCACACCTGGCGGATGGCCTCCAGGAAGGGCTGGGACTCAATGTCGCCCACGGTGCCGCCGATCTCCACGATGGCCACGTCGGTGTCGGGGGTGTCCAGGGTGTAGATGTTGCGCTTGATCTCGTCGGTGATATGGGGGATGATCTGCACCGTGCCCCCCAGGTAGTCGCCCTTTCTCTCGCGATTGAGGACGTTCCAGTAGACCTTGCCCGAGGATACCGAGGAGTTCACCGTGAGGTTTTCGTCGATGAAGCGCTCATAGTGGCCCAGGTCCAGGTCGGTCTCCGCGCCGTCGTCGGTGACGAAGACCTCGCCGTGCTGGTAGGGGCTCATGGTGCCCGGGTCCACGTTCAGGTAGGGGTCCAGCTTCTGCACCCGGACCCGCAGGCCCCGTTGCTTCAAAAGCCGCCCCAGGCTGGCGGCGGTGATGCCCTTGCCAAGACCGGAGACCACGCCGCCGGTGACGAAAATAAACTTGACAGCCATATTATCTCATCCCCTCTGGTAGAGATCGCTGGTGGCGTACTGGGGCTCGCAGGTGACCTGCAGCCCCAGCCGCTGGAAGGTTTCCGCGTCGGCGTGGTCCAGGATCACCGTGGAGTGGGCCTGGCAGCCCCGCAGGTCGGCCAGGTGCTCCAAGGCAAGGCCCGCCACAGGATTGGTAGTGGCGCTGATGGCCAGGGCAATGAGCACTTCGTTGGCGCATAGACGGTGGGTGGCCGCGCCAAGATGGCGGGTCTTTAAGGTCTGGATGGGCCGGATGGCGGCGTCGGGGGAGATGAGGTGGGCCTTTTTGGGGATGTCGGCCAGCACCTTCAAGGCGTTCAAAAGCACCCCCGCGGCGGGGCTCATCAGGTCGCTGGTCTTGCCCCGGATGAGCCGACCGTCGGGAAGCTGGATGGCGGTGGCGGGAAGCTCGGTGCGCTGGGCCTTGTCCTGGGCCGAGGCGATGACGGCCCGGATGGCGGGGGTCACGTCGGCCTTCTTCATCAAAAGCTCCAGCTTGAACACCGTCTCGTCTGAGCCCTTGCCCCGGCGGCGGTCGCACTGGGCGTCGTAGTACCGCCGGACGATCTCCTGCCGCGCGGCCTCGCAGACCGCGTCGTCGTCCACGATGCAGTTGCCCACCATGTTTACCCCCATGTCGGTGGGGGAGTGGTAGGGGCTCTGGCCCATGATCTTGTCAAACATGGCGCTGAGGACGGGGAAGACCTCCACGTCCCGGTTGTAGTTCACCGTGGTCTCGCCGTAGGCGGCTAGGTGGAAGGGGTCGATCATGTTCACGTCGTTGAGGTCGGCGGTGGCCGCCTCGTAGGCCAGGTTCACCGGGTGGTCCAGGGGCAGGTTCCAGATGGGGAAGGTCTCGAACTTGGCGTAGCCCGCCTTTACGCCACGTTTATATTCATGATAGAGCTGGCTCAAACAAACGGCCATCTTGCCGCTGCCCGGGCCGGGAGCGGTGACCACCACCAGGGGCCGGGTGGTCTCGATGTAGTCGTTCTTGCCGTAGCCCTCGTCGGAGACGATGAGGGGGATGTTGTGGGGGTAGCCCTCAATGGGATAGTGGCGATAAACTTTGATGCCAAGGTCTTCCAATCGTTTTTGGAAAGCGACTGCTTGGGGCTGTCCGGCAAAGCGGGTGATGACCACGCTGCCCACATAGAGGTCCATAGAGCGGAAAGCGTCGATGAGCCGCAGCACGTCCACATCGTAGGTGATGCCCAGGTCGCCCCGGACCTTGTTCTTCTCAATGTCCCCGGCGTTGATGGCGATGACCACCTCCGCCTGGTCCTTGAGTTGGCAGAGCATCCGAATTTTACTGTCGGGCTCAAAACCGGGCAGCACCCGGGCGGCGTGGAAGTCGTCGAAGAGCTTGCCGCCGAACTCCAGATAGAGCTTGCCACCGAACTGGGCGATACGCTCTTGGATATGAGCCGACTGGGTCTCCAGGTATTTTCCGTTGTCAAAGCCGCGCCGCATAGGCCGTTCCCCCTTTTTCCAAAACACCCACATATTGTATCACTGTTTTTATAGAGATACAAGATGTATTTTGCCGCAGGTGGAAAAATTTTGCCGAGCAAAAGCAAAAAAAGAGGGCGGGCCGGAGACCCCGGCCCGCCCTCATTGGCGGTGCTTTGACTTAGTGGGTGCCGCTGACCTGAATGACGGTGGGGCCGTCGGCCCCGCCGATGATACCCAGGTCAGGGTCGTTGGTGCCCATCATGCTCTGGAGCATCTCCATATAGTCCACCACCGTGGCCCCCTCAGGCGGGGTGACCACAGGAGCGGTGGCGCCGGGGGCGTACTTGCCCTCCATGGACATATCCATGGACATCAGAGCGCCCATCCCCATGATCATCTCGGCGGTCATTTCATCCTTGTCGTTCATGGAGATGCTTATCTTCATACCCAGCGCGTCATCCATAGCGAGGGCAATGCCCGACGAGGTATCCTGCGGCTGGGCAATGCCCAAGTCCATCGTATAGCCCTTCAGGGTCTCGCCGTTCAGATCCAGGGACAAGCTGAAATCCAGATAAACGTCATCCTCCGGATCGTCGCCGGTATTCAGCGTATAGGTGGAGACATACTTGCCGTCCTTCTCCACAAAGCTCTCGTCGGCCAGGGTGGTGGCGATGTCTTCCACGGCCTTCTTGAGGTAGGCGTAGTCATTGGCGGCGTCGTCAGGGACCAGCACAGTCCGAAGCAGGTCCAGCATGTCGATGTCCTTGACCTGGTCCATCAGCTCAGTCCAGTCGGTGTCCATGCCCGAGAGCTTCATCAGCGAGGCCATGTCCAGCAGATACCAGGTGTCGGGGTCCAGCCCGGCCTCAGTGGCCAACGAGCCCATGTCCAGGTTCATATAGAGCTTGCCGGTGGTCATGTCGCCCCGGACGGAGACGTCCACGCCCTGGGTCTTCAAAGCGTCCAACTGGACCTTGGCCTCGGCGGGGACGCTCTGGCCGGACATCTGGGCCATCATGTCCATGTATTTGGTCATGTCCATCTTCATGTTCATGTCCATGTCCACCTTGTCCTCGCCCTCGGTGGTGCCCTTAACGGCGCCATCTAAGGCCATGAATGGGCTGCCCATCATAGACACATCGGCGTCAAAGGTGGCGTCCATGTCCCAAATGCCCTCGTTGTACTTTGTGTCCATTGCCGCCAGCTTCTCCACATAGGTGTAGCTCTTGCCCTCGGAGGCCTGGGCCAGCAGCTTGTCCAGGTCGATGACGATGGCGGTCTGGGCGGTCTGGTCCCAGCCCACCGAGCAGCCGAAGGCCTGGGCGGCGAAGCGGACGGGGACATAGGTCCGCCAGGTGGCGGAGTCCACATAGGGGGCCACGTCCATGGTGATGGGGGTGGTCTTGCCGTCCTCGGTGACAGTGGCGGCGGTCTGGCCCAGGGTCATGGTCAGGGTCTTGCCGCCCCGGACGGCGGTGATGACATCGCCCTCGTTGCTGACCTCGGCGTCCATCGCCTCAAGGACGGCCCGGAAGGGCAGGAAGGTGCGCTGGTCCTTCACCTGGGGCACCGCGTCAGTAAAGGCCAGATCCTGACCGTCCAACTGGACCTTGATGGCGGGGGTCTCGTCGGCCAGGGCCACGCAGACCAGCAGCGTCAGGCAAAGGCCCAGGCACAGGGCCCAACGGAACGCTTTTTTCATGGAAAAGTCCTCCTTACATTTTCTGGGATGTCATCATTATAGCAGTCCGTGTCGGCATTTGCAAGGGGACAAGCAAAAAAGGGCAGCGGCTTTGCCGCTGCCCTGGAAGGATATGCTTTTAATAGTTGACCTTGCGCAGCTCAAAATAGGCCTGGGGATGGGCGCAGACGGGGCAGACCTGGGGGGCGGACTTGCCGGTGTGGATGTGGCCGCAGTTGCGGCAGATCCAGACGTACTCCCCGTCGGGCTTCTGGAACACCAGGTCCTCCTTCAGATTTTTCAGCAGGGCCAGGTAGCGCTCCTCGTGCTCCTTCTCGATAGCGGCCACGCCCTCGAACATGGCGGCCAGGCGGTCAAAGCCCTCGGCCCGGGCGGTCTCGGCCATCTCCTTGTACATGGCCGTCCACTCCTCGTTCTCCCCGGCGGCCGCGGCGGCCAGATTTTCGGCGGTGGAGCCAATGCCGCCCAGCTCCTTGAACCACAGCTTGGCGTGCTCCTTTTCGTTGTCGGCGGTCTCCTGGAAGATGGCGGCGATCTGCTCGTAGCCGTCCTTCTTGGCCCGGCTGGCAAAATAGGTGTACTTGTTCCGGGCCTGGCTCTCCCCGGCGAAGGCTTTCCAGAGATTGGCCTCGGTCTTGCTGCCCTTGAGTTCCATATGTAACAGCTCCTTTTCTTCATAAATTAAACTATATGTACCCCGGCAGACCGGGGAAAGTGCCCTATTGGCCCATCCAGTAGTCGTGGAGGTCGCAGTAGGCGTAGGCGGTGACGGCCTCGGGCGTGGTCAGCGTTAGAGTGGGCTGGTCGCCGGGCCGGGGCAGGCGCACCACGGCGGTGTCGTCGGTGACGGCGGCGATGATCTGGATGGAGTGGCTCTCCTCCATGGGGTGGAGGACCTCGCCCACCGACACGGTCACCGTCTCTCCCTCCCGAGTCAGGACGGGCACGTGCTTCTCCGCCGCGCCGTCAGAGGTGCCGGGGACCAGCTCCTCCATCTTCTGACCGCAGCAGAACAGCGGCACGCCCTTGTCCACCAACTTCCAGGCGATGTTGCCGCACACCTTACAGCGATAGAGCTTGAATTCCATCTGAAATACCTCCTGAAAATCAGACTTCTGGAGGTAGTATGGCCCGCTTTTCGGCCCTTTAATCTCCCTTGCCGGCGCAGGCGGCGCACAGGCCATAGAACACCGTGGCGTGGCGGTCCACCTTGCCGCAGACGGCGGCGGCTTGGTCTAAGCTCTCGTCGTAGGGCAGGTCCAGGTCCAGCACCCGGCCGCATTTTTCACAGCAGAAGTGGTGGTGCAGCGACACGTCGCCGTCAAAGCGCTCTACCGGGAAGGGCATGCGCCGCAGCTTGCCCTCGTCGGCCAAAAGATGGAGATTGCGGTACACTGTGCCCAGGCTCAAATTGGGGTGGTCGGGCTTCAGCGCGGCGTACACCATCTCGGCGGTGGGATGGGCCTTGGAGGCGTATACGGTATTGTATATGAGCTCGCGCTGCCGGGAATACCTTTGGGCGGCCATAGCGCACCTCCTTAACAGGAATTGTTCTTATTATGAAACTAGAATAGCATAAAATCATAGAAAGCGCAAGGGATTTTTTCTCCGATTTTTTCCGGGTCTATTTTGGCCCGATGGGCGAAACACTACTTTCAGCGAAATGGCGTCAAGCCTTTCGTTGAGGGAGGAAACGAGAGATGAAGAAGACTTGGATGACGATCTGTCTGGCCGCCCTTTTGGTCCTGCCTCTGGCGGGCTGCGGCGGCGACCGGACCGGCGGTGACGTGACCACGCCCAGTCCCAGCCCCAGCGCGGGCACGGGAGCGGACCACACCGTGCCCCCCAGCATGATGCCCGATCCCGACGACGGCTCGGACGACCTGGCCGGGGCTGACGGCGTGGTGGGCGGCGACATGGCCGGGGACAACGGAGCCGGGAACACCGGCAATGGTAACGCCCCTGGCCAGGCGGACAACAGCCCCCTGGAGGACTTGGGCGAGGGCGTTCGGGACACTCTGGACGACATGGGCGACGCGGCTCGTGACATGGGCCGCAGCGCCCGCAACGCCATCGAGGGACGCTAACGGCGAAAAAATGACCTGGCCTCGCGGCCAGGTCATTTTGTGTTTGTATTTACTTGCGCATGGCGATCTCGTCGCGCTTGGGGCCGGTGGAGACGATGGTGATGGGCACGCCAATGTGGGCTTCCAGGAAGGCCACGTAGTCCTGGGCTTCCTTGGGGAGTTTGGCAAAGTCGGTCTCACCCCGCACGTCGCACTTCCAGCCTGGCAGGGTCTCGAAGACGGGCTTGGCCCGCTCCAGGACCGGGGGCGTGGGGAAAATGTCGGTGACCTTGCCGTCGATCTCGTAGCCCACGCACACGGGGATCTGGTCCAGATAGCCCAGCACGTCCAGGCAGGTCAGGGCCACCTGGGTGGCGCCCTGGACCATGCAGCCGTACTTGGTGGCCACGCAGTCGAACCAGCCCACCCGGCGGGGCCGCCCGGTGGTGGCGCCGAACTCGCCCTTGTCGCCGCCCCGGCGGCGCAGCTCGTCGCCGGCCTCGCCGGTGACCTCGCTGACAAAGGGCTCGGTCTGGGAGCCCACGCAGGAGGAGTAGGCCTTGGTGACGGCGATCACGTCCTCAATAGACGTGGGCGGCACCGCCGCGCCTACGCAGCCGTAGCCCGCCAGAGTGTGGGAGGAGGTGGTCATGGGCACGATGCCTAGGTCCGGGTCCTTCATGGAGCCTAGCTGACCCTCCAGCAGGATGGTCTTACCCTGCTTCAGCGCGTCGTGGACAAAGCTTACCGCGTCGCCCACGTAGGGCCGGATGATCTCCCGCAGCTCCAAAAGCTCCGCCATCAGCGCGTCCAGCTCCAATTTGGGCTTGTGGTAGAGGTGCTCGAAGAGGACGTTTTTGATGTCCAACGCGTGGGCCAAACGCTCCCGCAGACGGGGCTCGTCAAAGAGGTCGCAGACCTGCACGCCGATCTTGGCGTACTTGTCGGAGTAGAAGGGCGCAATGCCGCTCTTGGTGGAGCCGAAGGCCTTGCCCGCCAGCCGTTCCTCCTCATAGCCGTCCTGGAGCACGTGGTAGGGCAGCAGCAGCTGGCACCGCTCCGAGACGATGAGGTTGGGTGCGGGCACGCCCTGGTCGGTGATGGACTGAAGCTCATTCACCAGCTTCTTCACGTCCAGCGCCACGCCGTTGCCGATGACGTTGGTCACGTGGGGATAGAAGGTGCCCGAGGGCAGGATGTGCAGAGCGAAGCGGCCGTAATCGTTGATGATGGTATGTCCGGCGTTGGCCCCGCCCTGAAAGCGGATGACCACGTCCGACTGCCGGGCCAGGAGATCGGTGATCTTGCCCTTGCCCTCGTCGCCCCAGTTGGCGCCGACGATCGCTTTGACCATGGTAGTACCTCCGCGCCCCTGGATTCGCAGCCCGTTGGGGTCTGCCTTTTCAAAGGCGCAAACACATACACCATAAGTATACTCGAAGCGAACAAAAAAGGCAAGTACAAGACTTTCGCTGTGTGGTGTTTCTTGTCCAAGCGGCGAAATAAAGTCTTGCATTTGCCACAAAAGTGTGGTATTATACCCTCTGTTCAAACGCTGAGAACAGGAAAATAGCGCCCGATGCCTTACAAGAGAGGCTCCGTCATCGGCTGAAAGCGGAGCTTGGGGACAAGCGCTTGGTTCGCCTGGGAGCGGTCCGGCTGACAAGGCCGGGACGGGTGGCGCACGTTATGAGCCAAGAGTGTACGCCGCGTGAAAAGCGGGCGTAAATGTGGGTGGTACCGCGGAAGGAATGCCTTTCGTCCCTGTCTATGGGGATGGAGGGCTTTTTTGTTTGCATTTTTGTAAGGAGGAAGAAAAATGGGTATCCGAGAAGACCTGGCCAGGGTCAAGGCCGAGGGCCTGGCGGCGCTGGAGAAGACGGCGGCAGGGGAGGAGTTAGAGGCCCTGCGGCTGAAGTACCTGGGCAAAAAGGGCGAGCTCACCGCCCTTTTGAAGCAGATGGGCGGCCTGAGCGCCGAAGAGCGGCCAGTGGTGGGGCAGATCGCCAACGACGTGCGCGAGGCCCTCACCGAGGCCATCGCCCGGCAGCAGGAGAAGCTGGAGTCCGCCGCGCTGGACACCAAGCTGGCGCTGGAGACGGTGGACGTGACCATCCCCGGCAAGGCCCCTAAGACCGGCCACCGCCACCCCATGTATATCGCCCTGGACGAGATCAAGGACGTGTTCGTGGGCATGGGCTTTACCGTGCTGGACGGCCCGGAGATCGAGCTGGGCGAGCTGAACTTCGACCGGCTCAACGCCGAGCCCGGCCACCCCAGCCGGGACTGGTCGGACACCTTCTATTTTGATGCCGACGAGCGGGTCATGCTTCGCTCCCAGACCTCGCCCATGCAGGTCCGGGCCATGGACTCCATGCCTCTGCCCATCCGCATCATCGCCCCGGGACGGGTCTACCGCAAGGACGAGGTGGACGCCACCCACTCGCCCATGTTCCACCAGGTGGAGGGCATGGTCATCGACAAGAACGTCACTATGGCCGACCTCAAGGGCACGCTGAACCTGCTGGCCGAGCAGCTCTTTGGCCAGGGCACCGTCACACGCTTTCGCCCCCACCACTTCCCCTTCACCGAGCCCAGCTGCGAGATGGACGTGCAGTGCCACAAGTGCGGCGGCGCGGGCTGCCCCACCTGTAAGGGCGAGGGCTGGATCGAGCTTTTGGGCGCGGGGATGATACACCCCCGGGTGCTGGAGATGGCGGGCATCGACCCCAACGAGTGGTCCGGCTGGGCCTTCGGTATGGGGTTGGAGCGCACCGCCATGCGCCGCTTTAAGATCGACGACCTGCGGCTCATTTTTGAAAACGATGTCCGATTCCTGGAGCAATTTTAAGAAAGGAGGCTGACTAAGATGGATCTTTCCCGTAAATGGCTTGACGAGTTCACCCGCGTGTCCGCCTCCGACAAGGAGTTTGCCGAGGCTATGACCCTCTCGGGCTCCAAGGTGGAGACCACCTCCATCGAGGGCCAGGACATCAAGAACGTGGTGGTGGGCCAGGTGAAGACCCTGGAGCGCCATCCCGACAGCGACCATATGTGGATCTGCCAGGTGGAGGTGGGGCAGAAGAGCCCCATCCAGATCGTCACCGGCGCCCAGAACCTCCACGAGGGGGACTTTGTCCCCGTGGCCCTGGACGATTCCTACCTTCCCGGCGATGTTCACATCACCGCCGGAACGCTCCGGGGCGTGGAGAGTAACGGCATGCTGTGCTCGCTCAAGGAGCTGGGCCTGACCGACCACGACTTCCCCTACGCCATCGAGGACGGCATCTTCGTGCTCAGCGCCGACCCTGAGCTCTCGGGCAAGCTCATCTGCGGTCAGGATGTGAAGACCGCCATCGCCTTTGACGACCACGTCGTGGAGTTCGAGATCACCCCCAACCGGCCCGACTGTTTGAGCGTCATCGGCCTGGCCCGGGAGGCCGCCGCCACCTTCGACACGCCTCTGAAGCTCCATACCCCGGTGGTGAAGGGCGGGGCAGAGGGCAACCTGGCCGAGCTGCTGGATGTGGAGACCCCGGCGGCGGAGCTGGTGCCCCGGTACACCGCCCGGATGGTCCGCAACGTGAAGATTGCGCCCTCGCCCCTTTGGATGCGCCAGCGGCTGCGGGCCATGGGGGTGCGGCCCATCAACAACATTGTGGACATCACCAACTACGTCATGCTGGAGTACGGCCAGCCCATGCACGCCTTCGACTACCGCTATGTGCATGGCGGCAAGATCGTCGTCCGCACCGCCAGCGAGGGTGAGAAGCTCACCACCCTGGACGGCAAGGAGCACACCCTTACCGCCAACCACCTGGTCATTGCCGACGAGACCCGGGCTGTGGGCCTGGCGGGCATCATGGGCGGGGAGAACTCCGAGATCGTGGACGACACCGTGGACGTGGTCTTCGAGTCCGCCTGCTTCGACGGCACCTGCATCCGTAAGGGCGCTTTGGCCCTGGGTATGCGAACCGAGGCCAGCGCCAAGTTCGAAAAGGGCCTGGACCCCATGAACACCCTGCCCGCCGTGGACCGGGCCTGCGAGCTCGTCGAGCTGCTGGGCGCGGGCCAGGTGGTGGACGGCGTCATCGACATCCTCAACTTCGTCCCCCAACCCACAGTGCTGGAGCTGGAGCCGGACAAGATCAACGCCCTGCTGGGCACCGATGTGCCTGAAGCGGACATGGTGTCCATCCTTCAAAAGCTGGACTTCCAGGTGGAGGGCCGCGCTGTCACCGTGCCCTCTTGGCGTGGCGATGTGAAGCGCATGGCGGACCTTGCCGAGGAGGTGGCCCGGTTCTACGGCTACGACAACATCCCCACCACCCTCATGCGGGGCCAGACCACCGTGGGCGGCTATTCCCCCGAGGAGCAGTTGGAGCGCCGCCTGGGCCAGACCGCCCGGGCCATGGGCTTTGACGAGATCATCACCTATTCCTTCATCAGCCCCACCTATTACGATAAGATCCGCTGGCCCCAGGACGGACAGCGGCGCAAGTCCTTCAAGATCCTGAACCCCCTGGGCGAGGACACCTCCATCATGCGCACCACGCCTCTGCCCTCCATGCTGGAGATCCTGACCCGGAACCACAATTTCCGCAATCCCGACGTGAAGCTCTACGAGGTGGCCCGGACCTACCTCCCCGGCGGGGCCGACGGCCTGGCCCATGAGGCCAAGTACCTGACTCTGGGCGCGTACGGTGAGGGGATGGACTTCTTCGCCATCAAGGGCGCGGTGGAGACGGTGCTAAAGGACCTGCGCTGCGAGAACGTGAGCTTTGTGGCCGTCACGGAGAACCCCTCCTACCACCCTGGCCGCTGCGCCAGCGTGTGGGCCGGCGGCCAGGTCATCGGCGTGGTGGGGCAGATCCACCCGCTGGTGTGCAAGAACTACGGCGTGGACCAGGACCTCTACTGCGCCGAGCTGTCCCTGGCGGCGCTGATGGAGGCCAAGGGCCCGGGGGCTGTCTACACGCCGCTGCCCAAGTTCCCCTCGGTCACCCGGGACATCGCCGTGGTGTGCGACCAGGCCGTCACCGTGGGCCAACTGGAGGACTGCATCGCCCGTGGGGCCAAGGGCCTTTTGAAGGCCGTTGCCCTCTTTGACATCTACACCGGCAGCCCCATCCCCGAGGGCAAAAAGTCCGTGGCCTTCAACCTGACCCTCCGGGCCGACGACCGTAGCCTCACCAGCGAGGAGGCCGACGAGGACGTGAAGAGCATCCTGGCCGCTTTGGAGAGCGAGCTGGGCGCGGTGCTGCGTTAACGGAAATTTTACTTTATCCGCTCTTTACAACGGCGGGAAAATAGGTTACAATAGGTAACAAGCCGAAAGGAGGTGTAGCCCGATGAAGGAGAATCTGGACTTTACCCGTAAATTCACCATCAACCAAGACCGTGGCGAGGAGATCCGCCAGATCCTCACCACCGTCTACGATGCCTTGCAGGAGAAGGGCTACAACCCCATCAACCAGATCGTGGGCTATATCCTCTCCGAGGACCCCACCTACGTGACCAACTACAAAAACGCCCGGGCCCTTATCCGCAAGCTGGACCGGGACGAGCTGCTGCAGGTACTGCTCAAGGCCTACCTGGCGGGTTAAGCAGAAGAAAAACAGGGACGAGCGCAAGCTCGTCCTTGTTTTTTTATACAGAAACTGCTATAATGAACATACTTTGGTCCGCAGCGCTGGAAAAGGAGGGGACAGGACATGAAAAAACAAACAAGGCCCGCGGCCCTTTTGCTGGCCCTGGCCCTTCTTTTGAGCCTGACGGGCTGTATGCGGGGCGAGAGCGGAGATATGTTCGCCCTGCCTGACCCGCCGGAGGATTACCAGAATCTGGACGCCAAGCTCAAGGAGGTCCGGACCTCCATCGGCGGCGAGTCCATCGCCCCCATGTCGGGCACCAACACCCAGACCGTCCAGCTCCAGGACCTGGACGCCGACGGGCGGCTGGAGTCCGCCGTGGCCTTCTTCCGGGTCCCCAGCGATGAAAGACCGCTGAAAATCTACATCTTCCGTCAGCAGGAGGACGACAGCTACACCGTGGCCTCGGTCATCGAGGGCGTGGGCACGGGCATCTACTCGGTGAGCTATGAAAACGTAGGCGGCTCCCCGGGCAAGGAGGCCATCGTCTCCTGGCAGATCTCTGGCGACGACCACACCCTGGGCGTTTACAGCCTGGAGGACGTGGAGGCCATCGAGCTTTTGTGGGTGGACAGCTACAGCCGCTTCCGCCTGGCCGACCTGGACAACGACCTGGAGCGGGAAGTGGTGGTGCTGTCTCTTCAGACCGGCGAGGAGGACGCCTCCCGGGCGGAGTATTACGACTATGACGGCGCGGCCCTGGCCTTGAAATCCACCGCGCCGCTGTCCACCGGCATCAACGAGATCAAGACCCTGCGCGGGGGTAACCTGGCCGGCGGCATCCCCGCGGTGTTCGTTACCTCCAGCTTCCGGGACGCCCCGGACCAGGTGGTGGATATCCTCTCGGTGCGTGACGGCGCGCTCACCAACATCACCCTGAACACCGCCACCATGCGAAGCGAGGAGACCGTCCGTTCCTACACCGCCGTCTCCGGCAGCGACATCGACCGAGACGGCGTGATGGAGGTGCCCCTGCCCGTCCTGGCCCGGAAGGCCAGCGGCGTCAGCGACGACTTCTGGCTGCTGGAGTGGCGGCAGTTCGACGACCGGGGCAGGCCCCACCAGGTGCTCACCACCTTCCATAACGTCACCGACGGCTGGTATTTCGACGTGCCAGACAGCTGGACCCACCGGCTGGTCATCTCCCGCCAGGACTCGGTCAGCGCCGGTGAGCGGGGCGTGGCCTTCTCCCTGTGGCAGGGCGACGACCGCCCGGCCAAGACCTTCCTGGTCCTCTATAAGATCACCGGGGCCAACCAGCAGAGCTGGGCCGGTGAGGGGGACCGCCAGGTGATCTACAGCGATTCCACCGCCACCTACGCCTTCGAGCTCATGCCCCAGGTCTGGGACACCGGCCTCACCGGCGAGGACATCATCAGCCGCTTCCACATCATCCGGACCGAGTGGTCCACCGAGAACTGACCGAAAGGAAGGGACCAGCCATGAAAAAGGTTTTGGTTTTGGAGGACGAGACCAACATCCGCAGCTTTGTGGTCATCAATCTCAAGCGGGCGGGCTACGAGACCTTCGAGGCGGGCACCGGGGACGAGGCCCTGGCCCAGCTCAAGGCCCACCCCGACATCCAGGTCGCGCTGCTAGACATCATGGTCCCCGGCGACATGGACGGCTTTGAGGTCTGCCGCCGCATCCGGGCCGGCAATTCCAAGATCGGCATCATCATGCTCACCGCCCGGACCCAGGAGATGGATAAAGTTACTGGGCTGATGACCGGCGCGGACGACTACGTGACCAAGCCCTTTTCTCCCGCCGAGCTTACCGCCCGGGTGGACGCCATCTGCCGCCGCATGGGCGGTGGGGAGACCGCCGCCGTGGACGATGGGGTCATCAACAACCCGCCCTTCCTGCTGAACACCCGCAACCGTACCCTGGAGAAAAACGGCCAGCGTGTGAAGCTGACCCAGGTGGAGTACTCCATCATGAAGCTCTTTATGGATAACCCCGGCAAGGCCCTGTCCCGGGAGGAGATCTTGAGCTCTGTCTGGGGCGAGAAATACTTTGGCGAGCTGAAGATCGTGGACGTGAACATCCGCCGCCTGCGCCTGAAGATCGAGGACGACCCCCAGACCCCCGCCTACATCACCACCGTCTGGGGCTTCGGCTACAAATGGGGTTTTTGACGAGCTATTACGTTACGAAAACGCACTGCGCTTTGGAAATAGGTCCTGCATAAAACCTGGCACGAAACATTGGAAAGAGAGGAGGAGACAGCATGGGCAAGACCCCAAAAAAGGCCCGCACCCAGTCCATTCGCCGCCGGTGGATGGTCAATTCCCTGGGTGTGGTGCTGCTGGTGGTGTTTTTGGGCGTGTCCGCCTTCTCTCTGGCCATGTCCAGCTTTTACTACTCCACCGTCTCCTCCGGCCTGGAGGCCCGGGCCAGCATGGCAACCCGGTCCTTCCGCAACTTCACCGAGGCCGAGTACAACAACCGCGCGGCCACCTACGTCTCCGAATTTGAGGACAAGGGGAAGCTGGAGATCCAGTTCCTCAGCGCCTACGGCCGCATCCAATATTCCTCCTACGGTCTCACCGCCGGCTCCATGCCCGGCACTCCTGAGATCGCCAAGGCCGTGGAGCTCCAGGACATCCAGCACTGGTCCGGCGACGACCCCAGTACCGGCGAGCACATCATGAGCGTCTCCTCGCCCATCGTCTACGACGGCTCGGTGGTGGGCGTGGTGCGCATCGTCACCTCTTTGCGCTTGGTGGACCGGCAGATCGCGCTGATGATCTTCCTGGCCCTGGGGGTGGGCCTTGTGATGCTGGTGGTGGTCTATTTCTCCAACCTCTACTTCGTCCGCTCCATCGTGGTCCCCGTGGCCGGCATCACCGACATCGCCCAGCGCATCGCCGGCGGCAGCTACGGCATCCAGATGGAGAAGACCTCCCAAGACGAGATCGGCGACCTGGTGGACGCCATTAACGACATGTCGCTGAAGATCGACCAGGCCGAGAAGCTGAAAAGCGAGTTCATCTCCTCGGTGTCCCACGAGCTGCGTACCCCCTTGACCGCCATCAACGGCTGGGCCGAGACCATGGCCAGCGGCGAGGTCCGGGAGGGCGAGGACATGAAAAAGGGCATGGGCATCATCGTCTCTGAGGCCCGGAGGCTCACCAACATGGTGGAGGAGCTGCTGGAATTCTCCCGCATTGAGGACGGCCGCTTCACCCTCTCCATCGAGCCCGTGGACATCAAGGCCGAGCTGGAGGACGCGGTGTACACCTACCGGGAGTTCTTCCGCCGAGAGGGCATCACCCTGACCCACACCGACTGCGACGAGGAGTTCCCGCCCATCGACGCCGATCCCCAGCGGCTGCGCCAGGTCTTCTGCAACATCCTGGACAACGCCGCCAAGCACGGCGGCTCCGGCCAGCGCATTGAATCGGCCATCCGCCGGGAGGGGAACGAGGCGGTCATCACCATCCGGGACTACGGCCCCGGCATCCCCGAGGACGAGCTGCCCCACGTGAAGTACAAGTTTTACAAGGGCTCCTCCAAGGCCCGGGGCAGCGGCATCGGCCTGGCGGTCTGCGATGAGATCGTCACCCGCCACGGCGGTACTCTGGAGCTGGGCAACGCCGAGGGTGGCGGCTGCGTGGTCACCATCCGCCTTCCCGTAGAGAGCTGAAACAGCGTAAAAAACGGACGGCCCCAGGCCGTCCGTTTTCTTTACTTCTCGCTCTGCCAGGCCCGCCAATAGCTGCCCAGGTTGAATAAGAGCGGCGGCAGCAGCCCCGCCCAAAAGCCCGCGCATGCCAGGCCCCACACCGGGTCTTCAGATCCGGCGAGGCCCAGGACGCCCGCGCCGATCCATACGAAAACGCTGGAGGGAAGCGCCAGGAAAACAGACAGGTAAAACAGCACGATCACAAGGTCGCTCTCCATCGCGAAGACCGCGATGACCCCCGCCGCCCAGCCCCAGGCCACGGCGGCCTCGGCCAGCACGCTGGCGGCCAGGTCCCCGCCCTGGAGGGGCAGAGGCCACACGTCCTTGCCGCCGAACCAATACCCCAGCGGGAGATAGCCCAGCATCAGCGCCATCGGGAGCAGCCAAAAGCACAACGCCTCCAGTAGCCATTTGGGAACGCCCCGGGGCTCGATGGCGAGCAGCGCCAGCCCCATCAGATAGACGAGAAAACAGCACACAAAGAAGCAGGATACGGTGTAGCAAAAGTGCGCCCCGGCAAAGCGGACAAACCGCCGCAGGAACAGTTGCCCGGGAGAGACCCGCTCCGGGCCGGACAAGGGCAGCTCATCCATGCCTTCACCCCCTTGCCGCCCGGGCGGCGGAGAGGGACCAGGTCCGCCAGTCGGAGGCGTCGGCTCGGGCCTGGGCCTGCCGCAGGGCCACCAGCTCGTCCAGCGCGCCGTCGTCCGTGCCCGCCAGGTCGGACAAGGGCCCCAGCGCGTCATAGGAGAGCTCCAGGGCAAGGTAATCGCCGTTCATCACGGCGGTCTCCTGCCGCAGATAGAGGTCCACATTGTACCGGGACACCCAGAAGTCCACATTGCAAAAGTTCAGCAGGAGCCATCCCGCCACCGCCGCCACCAGGGCCACCGGGAAGAACCGGAAGTCGGGCCGCCAGATCTTGACCAGCGCCGCCAGAAACAGCAGCGTCAGCATCCCCATGCCCCAGTAGGTGAGAAAGCGCTTGAAGGAGAGCCCGTAGGAGCCCACATAGAGGCTCATACGGTAGCACGCCGACACCAAAAACGCGCCGCTCATGCACACCATCACGGTGGAGAGGACCTGCACCAGCCGCCATAGTGCTCCCGTCTGCCGGGAAAACTGCCCCGCCAGCAGGATGAGGGTCAAATTGATGCCCGCCACCGCCACCAACTGGAAGAAGCCGCTGCGGGCATACTGGGCGTAGGTGACGCCGGAGGCGGAGGCCAGGTAGTCCGCGCCGCCGAAGAGGGCGGAAAACTGCACCGCCAGGAAAAGGGCGTACAGCGCGTCCATGGCTCCCAGGGTGACCGCCGCCACCGCCGGGTCACAGCGGGGCAGGGCTGTCTGCGCGCGCTCTGCCGGTGGCTGGGGCCGCCGCAAAGCGTAGAGCAAGGAGAAGAGGAAGGGGAAAAGGCCAGCCCCAACGCCACAGAGAGGACCGTCTCGCCCAAAGCGTCCGTCAGCCGGGCCAGGGCCCTTTGGGAGAGGAAGGCGAAGTATTCATCGGCGCTGAACAACAGCGGCAGCACCACCGTGCACACCGCCGTGGCCACGCCCAACCCCGCCAACACCGGAAAAAGCCGCCGTTTTCCCTCACGCTTTCCAAAGGAGGCGATGACCGCCACCCAGGCCGGGAGCTGGGAGAAAAGCCCTCCGAAGAACAGCCCGGCGCGTTCGGCCAGCATGGCCGGGTGCCACCAGGGCCGGCGGCCCGCGCCGGACCACTGGGCTAGCTGGACCATCATCAGCCCCAAAAGGGCCAGGGCGTTATACCCGCGCAGCCACTGGTTGGAAAACAGGGCGAAGCAGCTTGCCAGGGCCATGATGGCGGCGAAAAGGAGCAGATTTGGCAGGGCGCGAAAGCCCTGGAAGCCCTTGTGGCAAAACATGGCGGCGTACCAGGCGGCGACGAGGGCCGTCACGCCCAGGCCGGGGATCTGCAGGCTGGGACTGAGCAGCAGCGCCGCCAGCACCGACCCCACGCCCCAGGCCAAAAACAGGGCCAGACGGTCTCTGCCGTCGGCGTCGTAGGCCTTGGCCGGGGCTAAATTGGGCGCATTGTCACAAGCCGGCGGCGTGGGCTCCGCCGGATGGGGTTGCTTTTCCATATAAAATTCCTCTTTTCTTCGTTATTCCTCCGCCTCGTCCTGCCAGGCCAGGATATCCCCGGGCTGGCAGTCCAGGGCCTTGCAGATGGCGTCCAGCGTGGAGAAGCGCACGGCCTTGGCGTGGCCGTTTTTCAAGATGGAGAGGTTGGCCAGGGTCAGGTCCACCTCGGCAGCGAGCTGGCTCAGGGTCATCTTCCGCCGAGCCATCATCACGTCCAGATTCACTACGATCGCCATAGCCCCACCTCCTCAGATGGTCAGGTCGCTGTCTTCCTTGAGGGCAGCGGCCTGTCCAAAGAGCGCGGACATCACAAGGCACAGCAGCGCGGCCATACCGAAAATGGGGATGAACAGCGCGTTATAGGTAAAGACCGGGGCCAGGGAGCGGTAGTAGAAAAAGCCCCATATCATCCGGCAAAGAGCCGCCAGGGCGATGAGCCCGAAGCAGACCGCGGCGGTCTTCAGGCTCTTGGCGTTGGCACGCTGGAAGGGGAGGCCCGCCGTCACCGTGCCCAGCACCCGCCTGGCCTGCCACAAAACGATGGCGGTATTGACCCCGCAAAAGAGCAAAAAGGCGGTCAAAACGGCGGTGTAACCGTCCCGCCAGACCCGCCACAGATACTGCCAGCATACGGTGAAGAAGGCCAGAGTGTGGTAAAAGGTCCCGTTGGCGATGGCCCACAGCGCTTGCATACCGCCGCCTGCGCCGATGCCCACAAGCCCGGGCACCAGGGGCAGGATCAGCAGATTGCACACGAATACGATGGTCACCAGCGCCCGGAGCACCCGGGCCAGCTTTTGTATGGATGTCTCGTTCATGGTCCATCCCTCCTCGGACCATATGTTACCACCGCTGTTATTGATTGTCAAGATAAATTTATTGAAAAACAATAAATATTTTTTGGAGAACAAAAAAGAAGACGCCCGCAGGCGTCTTCTCTTGCCGGAGTGTGGCCCTTTACGCCGCCTGGGGACGGCGGCCGGTGTCGCGCTCGGTGTCTCGGAACAGCAGGGTGATGCACCACAGCGCGGACAGGCCCACGAGGGCGTAGATCACCCGGGCCAGGGGCGTGGTGGCGCCGCCGCAGAGGAAGGCCACCACGTCGAAGCGGAACAGGCCCACGCTGCCCCAGTTGAGCCCGCCGATGATGGCCAGGGTCAGGGCAATTTTATCGAGAATCACGCTCGTTTCCTCCTCTCTTTGGTTGGACAGTATATAGTTTGGCCGAAGAAGTTGAAAAAAACCCTGCCAGGGTATTCTATTTGCGAGAAAAATTTGTTATAATAAAGTGCCAGTTTATAAAATGGAGGTGAGGACATGGAGGAGACCCTGGACCTGCGGGGCCTTTTGCCCGAGATCGAACTGCTGGAAAACGAGCCCATGTCCCGCCATACCACCTTCCGCATCGGCGGGCCGGCCCGGTGGATGTTCTGCCCCAAGACCACCCAGGAGGCGGCCCAGGTGTTGCAGCTCTGCCACGAAAAGGGTATTCGGCCCTTCTTTTTGGGCAACGGCTCCAACCTGCTGGTCAGCGACCAGGGCTATGGCGGCGTGGTGCTGTCCACGGCCAAGCTGGAGCAGACCCTGCGGCTGGAGGAGGACACGGCCATCTACGTCCACAGCGGCGTGCTGCTGTCCAAGCTGGCCAATTTCGCCGCCGACCACAGTCTCACGGGGCTGGAGTTCGCCTCGGGCATCCCCGGCAGCGTGGGCGGCGCGGTGCGGATGAACGCCGGGGCCTACGGCGGCGAGGTGAGCCGGGTGCTGGAACGGGTGGATTACTTAGACCCCGCCGGGCGGCTTTGCTGGGCCACGGCGGCGGAGTGCGACTTCTCTTACCGCCGCAGCGTCTTTTGCAAACAGCCCTGGCTCATCACCGGGGCGCTGTTTCGCCTGGAGCCCGGCGAGGAGACGGAGATCCGGGGCGAAATGGCAGAGCTGAGCCGCCGCCGCAGGGAAAAGCAGCCCTTGGAGTACCCCAGCGCGGGATCTACCTTCAAGCGGCCCCAGGAGTATTTCGCCGCCGCCCTCATCGAGGAGTGCGGCCTGAAGGGCTTCCAGGTAGGCGGGGCCCAGGTGTCGGAGAAGCACAGCGGCTTTGTCATCAACCGCGGCGGCGCCACCTGCGCCGACGTGCTCGGTCTGATGGACCAGGTGACGGCCAAGGTGCTGGACCGCACCGGGGTCAAGCTGGAAGCGGAAGTGGAAATTTTACAGTGACGGAGGGTGGACCCCATGGAATTTATCATTGTCTCGGGCTTGTCCGGGGCGGGGAAGAGCAAGGCTGCGTCCTTCTTGGAGGACATGGGCTTTTACTGCGTGGACAACCTCCCCGCCCAGCTCATTCCCCCTCTGGCCCAGCTTTGCATGGCAAGCCCGGGCAAATATGAGCGGGTAGCCCTGGTCACCGACATCCGTGGCGGCCAGACCTTCGACGCGCTCTTTGACGCGCTGGACCAGTTGGAGGCCATGCAGTGCGGCCACAAGATACTATTTGTAGAGGCCGACGCGGAGACCATCATCAAGCGCTATAAGGAGACCCGCCGGAGCCATCCCCTGGCCCGGGACGGCAGGACCCTGCCCCAGGCGGTGGAGCTGGAGCGCGCCGCCATGGCCGAGGTCCGCCGCCGCGCGGAGTACATCGTGGACACCACCGCTCTCTCCACCGCCAAGCTCAAGGGGGAGATCCTGCGGCTCTTTGGCACCCCCGGGGCCATGCCGGAGATGAGCGTCAGCGTGGTGTCCTTTGGCTTCAAATACGGCATCCCCATCGAGGCCGACCTGGTCTTCGATGTGCGCTGCCTGCCCAATCCCTTCTACATCGCCGAGCTTCGGGACCAGACCGGCCTGGACGAGGACATCCGGGGCTTTCTGACGGGCTACCAGCAGACCGGCGACCTGCTGCTCCATCTGGAGGACCTTTTGAGCTTTCTGCTGCCCCTCTATGTGGAGGAGGGCAAGACGGCGCTGGTCATCGCTGTGGGCTGTACCGGCGGGCGGCACCGCTCGGTGTTCGTCACCCGGGCCCTGGCCGATTTTATCCGCCAAAAGGGATACAACGCCAGCGAGAACCACCGGGACATGACGAGGGCCTGAGCCATGGGGGCGATGAAGCAGAGCGGCCCTCGGGTGGTGGCCATCGGCGGCGGCAACGGCCTTTCCACCATGCTCCGGGGCCTGAAGACCCGGGTCCAGGACCTGACGGCCATCGTCACCGTGGCCGACGACGGCGGCGGGTCGGGAGTGCTGCGCCAGGATCTGGGCATGCCGCCGCCGGGAGACATCCGCAACTGTATGCAGGCTCTGGCCAATGTGGAGCCTGTGATGAGCCAGCTTCTGGCCTACCGCTTCACCGAGGGCTCGCTCAGCGGCCAGGCCTTTGGCAATCTACTGCTGGCCGCCCTCAACGGCATCTCCGACTCCTTTGACCAGGCCGTGGCGAAAATGAGCCAGGTGCTGGCCATCTCGGGCCGGGTGCTGCCGGTGACCAACGCCGACGTGCAGCTGGAGGCCGTCTTTGAAAACGGCGCCCGGGTGGTGGGGGAGTCCAGCATCTGCGACTTCAAAAAGTCCCAGGACTGCCGCATCCACCGGGTAGGCCTTCTGCCCGAAAGCCCCGCGGCCCTGCCCGAGGCGGTGGCGGCCATCGACCGCGCGGACCTTATCTTGCTGGGCCCAGGCAGCCTCTACACCAGCGTGATCCCCAACCTGCTGGTGGACGGCGTGGCCCAGGCCATCGCCCGGTCTAAAGCCATGAAGCTCTATGCTTGCAACATCATGACCCAGGACGGCGAGACCGAGGGCATGACCGCCGCCGACCACGTTTTGGCCCTGATGGCTCATGGCCTGGCGGGGCTGGACGTGTGCCTTTGCAACAACGCCCCCGTGCCCGAGCATCTGCTGGAGCGCTACCGGGCGGAGGATTCCCAGCCCATCGTGGTGGACCGCCCGCGGCTGGCGGAGCTGGGGGTGGAGGTGGTGGAGTACCCCTTGACCGACCAGGACTCCGCCTACGCCCGCCACGACCCGGAGCGGCTTGGCGAGGCGGTGGTGGAGCTCTACCGCCAGCGGGCCCAGACCAAGGTCTTTTGACAAAAGAGAGGGGAAGCGCTATGACCTTTTCCGCCCGGGTCAAAGAGGAGATCTGCCGCCGGAGTCTGGCAAAAAAATGCTGCGCCCTGGCCGAGTGCTATGGGGTGCTGCTGTTTTGCAACAACTGGACAAGCCATGAGGTGCGCATCGTCACCGAGTCAGACGCCTTTGCCCGCCGCCTGCCCCAGCTCTTCCACAAGGCCTTTCACATGGACTTTGACCGCCGTCCTGGCCCGGAGGAGACCGGCAAGCGGGTCTTTGTCATCCGGGACCCGGACAAGCTCTCCATCCTGGACCGGGCCTACGGCGGCGAGCCGGGCCAGACCCTGACCCGGACGGTGAATTTCCCCATCGTGGAGGAGGACTACTGCAAGCTCAGCTTCTGCCGGGGGGCCTTCCTGGCCGGCGGGGCGGTGACCGACCCGGAGAAGGACTACCATCTGGAGTGGTCCACCTGCCACCTGGGGGTCAGCCGGGCTTTTCCCGTCATCCTCCACGAGCTGGGCTTCACCGCCAAGCAGACCCAGCGCAAGGGGAACTACATCACCTACATCAAGCACAGCGGCAAGCTGGAGGATATGCTCACCGCCCTGGGGGCGGGGGTGTGCGCCATGGAGGTCATGACCGCCAAGATCGAAAAGGACCTTCGTAATGACGCCAACCGCCAGGTCAACTGCGACGCGGCCAATCTGGACAAGGTGGTCCAGGCCGCCCAGGAGCAGATCGCCGCCATCGAAAAGCTGGAGCGCTCGGGGGTGCTGTCCTCGCTGCCCGACAAGCTCCAGCAGACCGCCCGGCTGCGGCTGGACCAGCCCGAGAGCACCCTCAGTGAGCTGGCCGAGCAGTGCGACCCGCCGGTGACCAAGTCCTGCCTCAACCACCGCCTTCGCAAGCTTATGGCCCTGGCCAGGGAGTGCGGGGCATGAGGGAGTATGATTTTCCTGCCCTGTGCGCCCCAGAGGCGTGGAGGGAGCGGCTGACGGAGCGGGTGCGGGAGGAGCAAGCCATACAGCTGGCCCGCAAGGAGGCTGGGGAGCCCTGGGCCAAGCTGAAGCTGACCTGGTGGGGAGAGCTGGGATTCGACCTCCGCATGACAGAGAGGGAGACCCACAGTGTCTTTGGCAAGCGAGCAGAGCTGGGACCTCATGGGGCCTCGCTGACGGCCGGGGCCTTTTTCGAGACCAGGGCCGGCTTTTCCGAGACCTTCCGGGGCAGGTTCGTACCCGGTGACTGGGGCGGTAGCGTCCTGCGAGGTCGCTTTCGTCTGCTGGGCCCATCCAGTATCTTTCTGACCATCTTTGGGCTCTTGTGCGCGGCATTTGCCGTAGTGACCCCATTGAGTTGGCTGGGTCTGCCGTTGGCGGCAGTTTTACTCTTCTGGCATTTGCGCCATCAGGACAGCTATCCCGCCAGCCAGGCCATCCTGACCTTTCTCGCTGAGACGGCGAGACGGCCCGAGGACGACTTAAAACAGGAAAACCGATAATACGAAAGAAAAGAGGGCCCCGCTATGGGATTTTGCCATCTCCATGTGCATACCGAGTTTTCTCTGCTGGACGGCGTGTGCCGCATCGACAAGCTGGCCGCCCGGCTGGCGGAGCTGGGGCAGACCTCCATCGCCATCACCGACCACGGCAATATGTACGGCGTGGTGGACTTCTACAAGGCCTGCAAGAAGGCGGGTATCCACCCGGTCATCGGCTGCGAGGTCTACGTGGCCCCCAGGACCCGGTTCGATAAGGACCACGGCCTGGACCTGGAGGCCCGGCATCTGGTGCTACTGTGCGAGAACGAAACGGGCTACAAAAACCTCTCCTACATGGTCTCCATGGCCTATGTGGAGGGCTTTTACATGAAGCCCCGCATCGACATGGACCTGCTGCGTGAGCACTCCGAGGGCCTCATCGCCCTGTCCGCCTGTCTGGCGGGTGAGCTGCCCCGCAGGCTCCGCGCCGGGGACTACGAGGGAGCCAAGGCCCACGCCTTGGAGATGGCGGCGCTCTTTGGGCCCGAGCACTACTACCTGGAGCTCCAGGACCACGGCATCCCTGAGCAAAAGCAGGTGGCGGCGGGGATCATCCGGCTCCACGAGGAGACGGGTCTGCCGCTGGTGGTCACCAACGACGCCCACTACCTCAGCGCTGCCGACGCGGACACCCAGGACGTGTTGATGTGCGTCCAGATGGGCAAGACCGTGGACGATCCCAACCGCATGAAGTTCGAGACCCGGGAGTTCTACCTCAAGAGCGAGGAGCAGATGGCGGCCCTCTTTCCCGACTGGCCCGAGGCGGTGGCCAACACCGAGAAGATCGCCAATATGTGCCAACTGGAGTTCGAGTTTGGCAAGCACCACCTGCCCAGCTTCCCCTTGCCCCAGGGCTATACCGACAGCTGGAGCTGCTTCCAGGACCTCTGCCACGACGGCTTTGCCACCCGCTACCCGGGCGCCCCCGAGGCCTACCAGGAGCGTTTGGACTACGAGATGGGCGTTATCCGGGAGATGGGTTTTGTGGACTACTTCCTCATCGTCTCCGACTTCATCCGCTACGCCAAGGAAAACGGCATCCCCGTGGGCCCGGGCCGTGGCTCGGCGGCGGGGAGCATCGTCTCCTACTGCCTTCGCATCACCGAGGTAGACCCCATGAAATACGACCTGGTCTTTGAGCGGTTTTTGAATCCGGGCCGGGTCACTATGCCTGATATCGACACGGATTTTTGCATCCGCCGCCGCCAGGACGTGATCGACTATGTGGCCCGAAAATATGGAGCCGACCGGGTGAGCCAGATCGTCACCTTCGGCACCCTGAAGGCCCGGGCCGCCATCCGGGACGTGGGCCGGGCGCTGAGCTTCCCCTACGCCGATGTGGATGTCATCGCCAAGGAGGTGCCCTTTGCTCTGGGCATGACGCTGGAAAACGCCCTAAAACTCTCCAAGCCCCTGCGGGAGCGCTATGAGGCCGACGAGAACGTCCGCCGCCTGGTGGATACGGCTATGGCGGTGGAGGGCATGCCCCGCAACACCTCCACCCACGCCGCCGGCGTGGTCATCACCGCCCAGCCGGTGCATAGCTACGTGCCCCTGGCCACCAACGACGGCGTACCGGTGACCCAGTACACCATGACTACCATCGAGGAGCTGGGCCTTCTGAAAATGGACTTTTTGGGCCTTCGCAACATCACCATCTTGGACGACGCGGTGCAGATGGTCAAGGCCGAGCACCCCGGCTTCTCCCTGGCCGACATCCCCGAGGACGACAAGGACGTTTACGACATGCTGGGCCAGGGCCGCACCGCTGGCGTGTTCCAGATGGAGTCGGCGGGCATGACCGGCGTGTGCGTGGGCCTCAAGCCCCAGAGCATTGAGGACATCACCGCTATCATCGCCCTTTACCGCCCCGGTCCTATGGACTCCATCCCCCGGTTCGTGGCCTGCAAGCAGGACCCCAAGCTGATCGTCTACAAGGACCCGGCGCTGGAGCCTATCCTGTCCGTCACCTACGGCTGCATCGTCTACCAAGAGCAGGTCATCGAGATCTTCCGCAAGCTGGGCGGCTATTCGGTCAGCCAGGCAGATATGGTCCGCCGGGCCATGAGCAAGAAAAAGCGTGAGCAGATCGAAAAGGAAAAGGCCGCCTTCGTTCACGGCGACCCAGAGCGCAACATCCCCGGCTGCGTGGCCAACGGCATCCCCGCCGCGGCGGCGGAGGCCATCTACCAGGAGATCGACGCCTTCGCCGAGTATGCCTTCAACAAGGCCCACGCCGTGAGCTACGCCATCGTGGCCTACCAGACCGCCTGGTTCAAGTGCCACTACCCCCGGCAGTACATGGCCGCCCTTTTGACCTCGGTGCTGGACAGCCAGGACAAGGTGGCCGAGTACATCGCCGAGTGTAAGGACATGGGCATCGCCCTGCTGCCGCCGGACGTGAACCAATCCGGGGCGGAGTTCACCGTGTCGGGGAACGACATCCGCTTTGGCTTGGCGGCGTTGAAGGGCGTGGGCCGGGGCTTTACGGAAAAGCTCCTCCAAGAGCGCGCCCACAAGGGCCCCTTCAAGTCCTTCACGGATTTTTGCTGTAGGATGTACGACTACGACCTCAACAAGCGGGTGCTGGAGAGCCTCATCCGCTCTGGGGCCTTTGATTCCACCGGGGCCCGCCGCAGCCAGCTCATGACCGTCTGCGATGCGGTGGCCGGCGCGGTGGGCGACGCCCACAAGCAGTCCCTGGAGGGCCAGTTCGACCTCTTTGGCGGCGGGGGAGAGGACACCGTCACCGTGCCCGAGATTGCCCTGCCCGACCTTCCTGAGTACACCCAGCGCGAGAAGATGCTCATGGAAAAGGAGGTCACCGGGCTCTATCTCTCGGGCCACCCCATGGACGAATACCGCCATGTGGCCCGGGAGAAGAAAGCCACGCCCATCGGCCCCATCCTGGCCGCCTTTGACCAAGAGGAGGCTCAGGGGGACTACCGGGACGGCCAGAGCGTAACGTTGGCGGGCATCGTCGCCTCGGTGAAGACCAAGACCACCAAGAATAACACCCTTATGGCCTATGTGACCTTGGAGGACGACACCGGGACCATGGAGCTGCTGGTCTTCTCCCGGACGCTGAACCGGTCGGGCAGTTACCTTAAGGCCAACTTTCCCGTGCTGGTGACGGGCAAGCTCTCGGTCCGGGACGAAAAAGCGCCCCAGCTTTTGTGCGACACGGTCACGCCCCTGGAGGATGGAGAGCTGGGCGGCCCCGCCCCGGCCCGGCAGCGGCTCTTCCTCCGGTTCCAGTCGGCCCAGGACCCCCATCTCCACCGGGTCAAGTGCCTGTTCTCCCTGTTCCCCGGCGAGGAGAAGGCGGTGCTGTTCCTGGCCCAGGAGGGGAAGAAACTGGGCGCGCAGTGCGGGCTCCATCCGGCCCTGCTGGAGGAGCTTCGAGAGGTGCTTGGCGAGGAAAACGTGGTGGTGAAGGAGGAGAGCAGGCCGTGAAGACAGACAGCCGCCGGGCCCTGCGCCCCACAGAGGAGACTACGCTGCTGCCCTTTTTGCTGGAGTCGGTGAAGGGCAAGTCGAGAAACGCGGTCAAGAACCTTTTGACCCACCGCCAAGTGCTGGTGGACGGCGCGGTGGTCACCCGGCACGACGCGGTGGTTGGGCCGGGAAACGAGGTCACCCTGCTGCCCCCGGACGCGCCCGCCCCTTTGGACCTGCCCTTTCCCATCTGCTACGATGACGAATACCTGCTGGCCATCGAAAAGCCCGCGGGATTGCTCACCGTCTCCTCCGGTAAGGGCCAGGACCGCACGGCCTACCGCTTGGTGTCGGGCCATGTGAAGATCGCCGACCCCACGGCGAAGATCTTCGTGGTCCACCGCCTGGACCAGGACACCTCCGGGCTGCTGCTCTTTGCCAAGAGCCAGGAGGTGAAGGAGAAGCTCCAAACAAGCTGGGATACGGCGGTGAAGGAGCGGGGCTACCTGGCGGTGGTGGTGGGCCGCCCGCCCCAGCATGAGGACGTGGTCCGCTCCTGGCTCCGGGAGACCCGGACCCACCTGGTCTACTCCGTGGACGCCCCCTGCAAGGACGCCAAGGAGGCTATTACAGGCTACCAGGTGGTCAAGCAGAGTGACAGCTATACCCTGCTGGAGCTCTTTTTGCAGACCGGGCGCAAGAATCAGATCCGTGTCCATATGCAGGACCTGGGCTGCCCGGTGGTGGGGGACAAGCGCTACGGCGGGCCTAAAAGTCCCATCGGGCGGCTTTGCCTCCACGCCCACCGCCTGACTTTCATCCACCCCGTCACCGGCCAGACGGTGACCCTGAAGTCCCGCAAGCCCAGAGATTTCAACCGCCTCTTCCGTGACGAGGCGTGAGGGAGGAGAAAGATATGAGCGAACCTTTGCGCTTTGCTACCCGGGAGGACTTCCGCCGGTGGCTGAAGGAGCACGGCCGGTCACGAGACGGCGTGTGGCTTTTGCTGGGCAAGCCCGGCGGGCCCAAGACCTTGAAGGCGGACGAAGCGTTGGAGGAGGCCCTTTGCTTTGGCTGGATCGACGGCCAGATGAAGCGCATCGACGACCAGAGCTACCAAAAATACTTTGCCCAGCGCCGGGAAAAGAGCAAGTGGTCGGAGAAAAACAAGGCCCTGGTCAAGACGCTGGAGGAGCGGGGCCTGATGACCGACCTGGGCAGAGAAAAAATCCGTGAGGCCCAGGAAAACGGCCAGTGGGACGCGCCAAAGCCCCAGGCGACCACCGACAAGCAGCTGGACCAGCTCGCCGCACTGCTGGCGGGACACGAAACAGCTCTTGCCAACTTTCAGGCCATGCCGCCCTCGGTGCGCAGGACCTACGCCCGGGCCTATTTTGACGCGAAGACGGACGCCGGGCGGGCCAAGCGGCTGGCCTGGATGGTGGACCGCCTGGAGCGCAACCTGAAGCCCATGTAAGGCGTGAAGCGGACAAAAAGAAGGACAGACCACAATGGTCTGTCCTTCTCTTTTTTGTTGATGTAAAGTGCTTTTCGGCTCAGCCCAGCAATCCGTGGGCCAGGCAGTAAGCATATACGCCGTCCTGGCTCACCGGCGGGCAGATGTCGTCCGCCACCGCCTTCAGAGCCTCCGAGGCGTTGCCCATGGCTACGCCGTGACCCACGGCCTGGAGCATCTCCATGTCGTTTTCCCCGTCGCCAAAGGCCAGGGCGGCAGACCGGTCCAGGTGGTAGTAGGACAAGATCTGCCGAACGCCCTCGCCCTTGCCGCCGTCGGCGGGGATAACGTCCACCGCCCGGTCCCACCAGGCCGCGGTCTTGGCCCGCCGGGTCCCCTGGAGCAGCGCGGCGCGGTCCTCCAGCCGACAGCCCAGCATGAGCCGTTGAAGGTGAGAAAGGCATCGAATTCCACGCCAGGGAAGTGGGGCAGGGTCAGCGGGCCCCGCCCTGTGGCGAGGCAGAGAAGCACGCCCCGCGCCTTCAGCCGCTTGAGCGCCTCCAGTGTTTTTACCGAAATCTCCTTGCGCTCCATGTCGATGAGCGTGCCATCGATGTCAAAGAAGATGATCTTGATCTTATCGACCATATATCCTCCTCTCCTGCCTTGCCGTGGAGATGGTTTCGTCAGGGCTCCGCGGCAAATCGCTTCAGTTTGCGCTGGTCCCGGCCTTCCTCCACGTCCAGCGTCAGGGTCAGACATTGTCCCTTGGCCCGCCATTCGTCCACCAGCTCAGCTTGGCGGGCGTAGTTGCCCTTCAGATTTTCCGTGCCGCCCTGGGGATAGACCAGGTACACGTCCCCTGCGCAGCCGTCGACGCACGTAAGAAAGTCCTGCATATCGGTGATCTTGATGTTCATGGCGTTTACCTCCGTATCAAATGATGGAGAGGGGGTCACCCTCTGGCTATCATTTTACTGCGGAGCAATGGGCCAAAAATATCCGATTTCCGCCCTTAATTATCAATATTCCGCCAACGGTGGCGGTATTGGGAGGGAGTACAGCCCATAGTGTCCCGAAAGGTCTTGCCGAAATAGCTGCTGCTGCCCAGGCCGCAGAGCTGGCCGATCTGGGTCAGGGGCGCGTCGCTCTGGCGCAGGAGGCGGCAGGCCTGCTGGAGCCGGTAGCTCTTGATGTACTCCGTCGGGGTGGTGTGCAGGCACGCCCGAAAGGCCCGAAAGCACGCCCGCTCACTTAGAAACGCCGCCCCGGCCACGTCGGCTATGGACAGCTTTTCCCCAAAATGCTCGTGAATGTAGATCATCATTTCCTTGACCTTGTTGCTGGGCGTTTCCCGGCCGTCAGCCCGATCCAGGGCGGGGCGTGCCAGCTCCAGCAGGGCCAGCCACAGCTCGCCCAGGGCGTTTCGCAGCCGGAGCTCATAGCCAAATTCGTCGGGGGAGAGCTGGAAGGCCGTCTGGACCATTTCCAGCGCCCGCGCCTGGCAGGGGTCGTCGGGGGAAAGGGCCAGAAGCTCCATCTGGCTGGTCGTCAGAGGCGCCAGGTAACGCTGGGCGACGCGGCTCTCCGGCGGAGCCAGCAGGGAGGGATCAAAGATGTGCAGCAGTTGGACGGTGCCCGGTTCCGCCGTGGTCATGTGGAGGACGTTGGCGTTGACCAACGCCGCCGAGCCCGCGGGGCAAAAGGTCACGCCGCCGGGGGTGTGGTAGCGCACGCAGCCGGCCTGGGTATAGGCCAGCTCCACCGCCCCATGCCAGTGCCACGGCGCGGCCCGGCCGGGGTAGCGGTCCAGCTCCACCCGAGAGGCGATATAGGGGAAGGCGGGGTCAAAATCCGGCAGCAACTCCTCCTTGCTCCCGGCGTGGAAGCGCACCTCCCAAATGTCCTTCATGCCCGCACCCCCAAGGCGTTTTCTATTTTACTGCCGCTGGAAGGTGTAGCCCTCGGTGGCGGCGATGGTGTCCAGGATGTCTGGGATCTGGTCGGTGAGGGAGGCGAAAAGCTCCGCCTGCTCCTCGGGGAATTCCACGTCGGTGGGGTAGAGGGCCACCAGGTTTTCCACAAAGCCGTCCTGGGTGGTGAGGGTGCCCACCAGCTGGTAATCGGGGTATTCGGTGTAGTCCAGGTCGGTGGGGATGGCCAGCAGGGAGAAGAGCCAGCCGCCGGTGCCCGCCTCCCGGCTGACGGGCTCATAGAAGGTCAGGGCATAGGTGGTGTCGGTCTCGTCGGTCTCCCATACGGTTTGTTCCTGCCACTGCGTCGGCAGCTTCACAGAGAAACCGCCCTGGACGTAGTCCCCCTTGCCGGTGGTGTACCACGGGCTGACGGTGAGAGTGGCCGGGCTGGGGGATGGCGATGGTGAGGGCGTTGGGGCCTGCCGGGGCGTGCAGCCACTCAGCAGCAGGGCACATAGGGCCCAGCAAAGCATCCGCGTTTTCATCCGTATCGACCTCCTTTATCACAGTATACCACAGCTTTACCAATGCATACAAGGCAGGACATTCACTCGACCTCCAAGGACACCGGGCAGTGGTCGCTGCCGTAGATGTCCGAATGGATAGAGGCGGTGCGGAGCCTGGACGCGAAGCGCTGGGAGGCCAGGAAGTAGTCGATGCGCCAGCCGGCGTTGTTCTCCCGGGCGTGGAAGCGGTAGCTCCACCAAGAATAGGCCCCGGTGAGGTCGGGATGGAAATGGCGGAAGGTATCCAAAAAGCCCGAGTCCAAAAGGTCGCCGAACTTCTCCCGCTCCTCGTCGGAGAAGCCCGGGTTGCCCCGGTTGGGGCCAGGGTTTTTTAGGTCGATGTCCTGATGGGCAACGTTCAGATCGCCGCAGAGGATCACCGGCTTTTGCTTGTCCAGCTTCAGCAGGTACCGCCGCAGAGCGTCCTCCCAGCTCATGCGGTACTCGATGCGCTTGAGGCCATCCTGGGCGTTGGGGGAGTAGACCGTCACCACAAAGCAGTCCTCCAGCTCCAGGGTGATGGCCCGGCCCTCGCTCTCGTGGTGGGGGTCGTCGATGTCGTAGCGGATACTCATGGGCTCCAACCGGGTGAAGATGGCCGTGCCCGAGTAGCCCTTTTTCTCCGCGCTGTTCCAAAAGAGCTGGTAGCCGGGCAGCTCCAGGTCGATCTGCTCGGGCTGGAGCTTGGTCTCCTGGAGGCAGAATACGTCGGCGTCCAGTAGAGCAAAGCTGTCCAAAAACCCCTTTTGCATACAGGCACGCAGGCCATTGACGTTCCAGGATACCAGCTTCATTTCCCGTCCTCCTCCGCCTGGGGGCTTTGGTACTCCAGGAGGTCCTCCACCTGGCAGTCCAGCACATAGCAGACCTTGGCCAAAAAGTCCAGGTCCGCCATCTCCACGCTGACGCCCTTATAGTAGCGGTCCACCACGTCGTACTTCACGCCGGTGAGCACGCTGAGCCGGTTGCGGGTGAGCCCCCGCGCGTCCAAAAGCTGGGCCAGCTTGACCCGGATGCGCCCGTACTCCTCGGTTTGGTAGCGGATGATGCTCTTGGGTCCCTCCATGAGTCGCCGCCTCCTCTCTCTTCTATATTTTAACAATGGATACCCCTATTGACATTTCCCTTGTTTTAGTATACCCTTATTAAAGGGTAATCTATGGCGAAGGAGGGAACAGATATCGGAGAAAATACGTCTATATATTGTCGGCGTTCCGATGGCAAAACTTTACGGAATCTTTACATTTTTTATCCAAATCTTAACTACCATTTCCCATGCCCGGGTAGTATAATGTTCCCTGGAAGTTTCATGGATAAGTCTGCCGAGCACATCGGTATGTGAAATAAGGAGGATGTTGGACCATGAGCGAGGAAGTCAAAAACACCAACACCGGGACCGCCGTCGCGGAGCCCACCCAGTCCACTGCTGTGGCGGACGCCCCTGGCGCGCCTCCCACGCCCCCGGTCAAGAAGAAGCGCAAGAAGGGTCATCCGGTCCGCAACGGGATCATCGCCGCCGTGGTGGCGGTGGCGCTGGGCGTGGGCATCTACTTCCTGGTGAGCTTTTTGGGCAAGGGTAAGGAAGTGGACAGCCAGATGATGACCCAGGTGGCCGACTATGGCTCCATCCAGTCCTCGGTCCAGGGCTCGGGCTCCGCCCGGAGCAAAGAGAGCGCCGCCATCACACTGAGCCAGACAGGCGTCGTCCAGCAGCTCTATGTCAACGCCGGCGACACGGTGACGGCGGGTCAGCCTCTCTACACCATCTTCTCCCAGGCCGCCGAGGACGAGGTCTCCCAGCGCCAGAGCGACCTGGAAAAGGCCCAGGACTCCCTGGCGGATCTTCAGCGGGAGATGAACGACCTCTATAAGCAGCAAAACAACCTGACCGTCCGGGCCCCCTTCGCCGGGAAGGTCATCGAGGTCAGCGAGTTCACCGAAGGGCTGGATATTCCCAAGGGCGCTCCTGTCTGTACCCTGGTGAATGACAAGCAGCTCAAGCTCTCTCTCTTCTTCAGCTACGCCTATGAGGACGCCATTAGCATTGGACAGAGCGTGGACGTGTCCATCCCCGCGGTGATGCGGAGCTTCACCGGACGGGTGGAGACCATCAACAAGATCCACTACATCTCTCCCGAGGGCTCGGACAATTTTGAGGTCATCATGGCCTTCGACAACCCCGGTACGCTTACCGAGGGCATGACCGCCACCGCCACCCTCACCGCCGCTGACGGCACTCCCATTTACCCTTATCAAAACGGCAAGACGGAGTATTACGAGGTCCGAAAGGTAGTCACCGAGGCCGGTGGACCCATGGTGACCAACAACCTGCTGCGCTATGCCGACGTGGACCCCGGCGACGCGCTGCTGGTCATGAGCTCGGACACTCTGGACGAGGAGCTGCGGAGCTACCGGGACCGCCTGGAGACGAGCCGGAAGGCCGTCACCGACGCGCAGGACGCCTTGGAGAAGGCCCGGGAGGCCCTCCAGGACTTCAACGCCGTGGCCCCCATTGACGGCACCGTGACCTCCTGCACCTTGGTGGAGGGTCAGGAGGTCAAGAGCGGCGACACCGTCATCACCATCTCCAACAACACCACGATGGTGGTCACCATCCAGGTGGACGACCGCAACATTGCCTACGTCAAGCCCGGTATGACGGTAGACCTCCAGAGCGACTGGGGCAACGGCAATACATATATGGGTACTGTTACTAAGATCGATATGTCCCTCTCCGGCGACGCCATGGGCAGCGGCATGACCCGCTACCCCGTCACCCTGGAGGTGGACAACATGGACGGCTCGCTGTTGGAGGGCATGTGGCTCAACTACTCCTTCGTCACCAGCCAGTCCGATAACTGCATCATCGTGCCCATGCAGAGCGTGAAGTACATGAGTCTGGAGGATGGTGAGACCGCCTCGGTGGTCTTTATCCAGGCCGACAGCAAGCCTGACAACACTGTGGATGTGGACATCCCCGAGCTGATGCCCGGCGAGGTCCCCACCTATCCCAGCCAGAGCGACGGCTACTACCCCGTGGCGGTGGAGACCGGGCTGTCGGACAGCTATAATGTGGAGATCAAGAGTGGCCTCGAGGGCGGCGAGGAGGTCTTTGTCTCCTACATCGTCTCTCAGGCTTGGGGCTAAAAGGTGGCCGCCATGCTCATCGACATTCGAGACCTCTATAAAATTTACAACGAGGGCAAGGAGAGCGAGGTCCGGGCCTTGGACGGGGTGAGTCTGCAAATTGAGCGGGGCGAGTTCGTCTCCATCATCGGCCAGTCCGGCTCGGGCAAGTCCACGCTGATGAATATCCTGGGCTGTCTGGACATCCCTACCTACGGCGACTATACCCTGGACGGCACTGACATCACCGAGCTCTCTGACCGCCAGTTGGCCCACATTCGCAACAGGGAGATCGGCTTTATCTTCCAAGGCTACAACCTCATCCCTGAGCTGGACGCCCAGGAGAACGTAGAGCTGCCCCTCATCTACCAGGGCGTAAGCTTGGAAAAGCGCCATGAGCGGGCCGAGGAGGCACTGGAGCGGGTGGCCATGTATGACCGCCGCCACCACCGCCCCAGCGAGATGTCCGGCGGCCAGCAGCAGCGCGTGGCCATCGCCCGGGCCATTGCCACCCACCCGGCCATCATCATGGCCGACGAGCCCACCGGCGCGTTGGACTCCAAGACCGGTCTCCACGTGCTGGAGATCCTCCACTCCCTCCACCAGGAGGGCTCCACCATCATCCTCATCACCCACGACAACTCCATCGCCGCCACCGCCGAGCGCATCGTCCGGCTCTCTGACGGCAAGGTGGTGGCCGACGGCACCAGAGAGGAGGTCATGGCGTGAAGATCGGACAGGCATTGAAGATGGCCCTGAAGTCCCTGAGGACCAAAAAGGGCCGCAGCTTTCTGACCATGCTGGGCATCATCATCGGCATCGGCGCGGTCATCGCCCTGGTGACCTACGCCCAGGGCCAGAACCTGGCCATGAAGGCCTACTATGAGAGCCAGGGCTCCAACGTGCTGGAGGTCTATGCCTACAGCTACTCCGGCGGCGACGGTGCGGACGATGTGGGCCAACTGCTCTATGACTACTGCCTGGGCCTGGACGACGTGGTGGGCGTGACCCCCAACGGTGAGATATGGAGCGACCTTACCGTCTCCTACGGCGCCAAGACCCTGTCCCGGGACCGCTACGGCGGCATGATGGCCGTTGGCCCCGGCGTCTATGTAGACGGCGGTGGTGGCGGCCAGCAGGAGGATCACTACCCCTCCTTCGCCCTGGGCAACGACAAATACGGCCTTTGCAACAACTACCAGATCGCCAAGGGACGGGAGCTGAGCTACCTGGAGGTCCAGAATATGGCCCAAGTGTGCGTGCTGGGTGCGGACACCGCCGAGTACCTCTTCTCCCTGGCCGACCCCATCGGCAAGAATGTCAACATCAACGGCATGCCCTTCCGGGTGGTGGGAGTCTACCAGAGCAAGTCTGCCGGCGTCAATATCGGCAACGACGAGGAGAACCAGTGGGTCACCGAATCCCTCAAATACCGGGACAAGCTGGTGCTGCTGCCCAGCACCATGACCCGCTACTTTAACAATAACGAGCCCATCAACCAGTACATGGTGAAGGTCAAGAGCCAGGGCGCTGTGGATGGGGTGGTGACTAAGCTCAACGGCTACCTCTCGGGCATCATCAACACCAACATGGGCTTTTTCAACGTCAGCAACCCCAACGAGTGGTCCAACGAGCTGGACGACGCCGACGCCATGCAGGCGCTGTTTTTGGGCATTATCGCCGCCATCTCGTTGCTGGTGGCGGGCATCGGCATCATGAACATCATGCTGGTCACCGTCACCGAGCGGACCCGGGAGATCGGCATCCGCAAGGCCATCGGCGCCGAGCGCAAGAGCATCATTGTCCAGTTCCTCATTGAGGCCGCCATGATCTGCGGCATCGGCGGTCTGCTGGGCATCGCGTTGGGTTATGTAGCCGCCGCTGTTCTGACCAAGATATTCTTCGGCCTGGTCATCATGCCCGAGATGGGCATTACCATCCTGGCCTTTGGCATCTCGGTGGTGCTGGGCATCCTTTTCGGCTTGTACCCCGCCCTGAAGGCCAGCGCTCTCCAGCCCGTGGAAGCCCTTCGAGCGGATTAAATCTAGGAGGAAACGCAAATGAAGAAACATCAATGGACCGCCCTAGTGTTGGCGGCGACTCTGCTCCTGGGCGTGCCCACCTTGGCTTCCGCCGCCAGGTCCAACGTCAACATCGCCCCCGCCTTTACCGACATCTCCGACCCTGACGTGGCCGAGAGCGCCAGCCTGCTGCGGCTGCTGGGCATCGTCAACGGCACCGGCGGCACCTATTTCAACCCCCAGGGTACCCTCTCCCGGGCGGAATTCTGTAAAATGGCGGTGGAGCTGCTGGACCAGGGCGACCAGGCGGCGGCGCAGATGAACCGCACCGTTTTCCGGGACGTGCCCTCTACCCACTGGGCCCGGGGCTATATCAATGTAGCTGCCCAGTCGGTGACCGTCGGGGAGGCCACCACCCCCGGTATCATCCGGGGCGACGCCAGCGGCTACTTCCACCCTGACGCCCCCATCACCTTTGCCGAGGCGGTGACCATCCTGGTGCGCTGCCTGGGCTATACCGACGCCAACGTGAGCAGCGTGGGTGGTGCCTGGTACGCCGGGCATCTGGCCAAGGCCCGGTCCATCGAGTTGCTGGAGGGCCTGGAGGATCTTACCGGCGAGGATACCCTTACCCGGGCTCAGGCCGCCCGCCTCTTTGAAAACCTCATCTACACCCCCACCAAGGATAGTCAGGACCTTTTCCTCAAAAATAAGCTGGGAGGCTCCATCAAGGACTCCGAGCTGATCTTGGAGGTGAAGGGCGCACCCCTGTCCGCCGGGGGCTGGGCGCTGAAGACGGACAAGAGCAGCTACGTCACCTTCCACGGTCAGCTCTCCACCGATCTCCAAGGCAAGCGGTGCAAGCTGGTGCTGGACGAGGAGGGCAACGTGCTGGCCCTCCAGAGCGACGAGGACTATGTCACCAAAGCCGTTCGCATCCGCTCGGCGGAGGCCCGGTATGTGATCACCGAGGACGGCGACCAGCTCCTGGTGAACGCCGAGACCCCTCTGTGGAGCGCCGACGATCCTCAGCAGACCTATGCCAAGGCCTATAAGGAGATCGTCCCCGGCACCACCGCTTTGTTCTGCTACGATAAGACCGACGATCTGATCTCCATCTACCTCACCGGCGACAGCGCCACCGCCGTCACCGCCGTGGCCAAGGATTCCAGCCACCCTTTTGACGGGGCCTGGGAGGGTAACCCCATCGCGGTTTACAAAAATGGCCTAAAAGCCTCCCTGTCCGACGTGAAGCCCTACGACGTGGGGACCTACGACTCCCGCACCGGCGTGTTGGAGCTGTCGGACAAAAAGCTCACCGGCGTCTATGAAAACGCCGTGCCCAGCCCGGTGAGCCCGGATACTATCACCGTCATGGGCTGCGACGGCCTGGTGGTGCTGGACTGTGCCCTGGGCGACCTCAGCCGGTTCAAGCTGGGCGACCGGGTCACGCTGCTGCTGGACCGGTCCAACCGGGTGGCCGGGGTGGTCAGCGCCGACAAGGTCTCCAAAAAAGCCCTGGGCACCGCCACCATCGCCAAAGGCGGACGGGATTCCTACGGCGATATCTATACCGCCACCGTCACCACCGCCGACGGCCTTACCCTTAAGGGCCGGGTCCGCTCCAGCGACCAAGGCGTGGCCGCCGCGCCGGGCAAGCTGTGGGAGGTCACCTCTGACCGGCTGGGCTGGCTGGAGCTCACCACCGCCTCCTCCGCCGGCGTCACCGGCGACTGGAATGTGAAGGCCATGACCCTGGGCGGCGCCCAGGTCTCCCCCTGGGCGGCGGTCTATGACAAGATTGAGGGCGGCCATATGGTCAAGGTGGGCATGGACGCGGTCACCCTCTCCACCGTGTCCGCCGCCTCCATCACCCTAGTCCATCTGGACTCCAACGGCGCGGTGGACGCTCTGGCCCTTCGGGACGTGACCGGCGACGGCTATACCTACGGTGTGACGGACTACGTCCAGGGCTCCTATACCGCCAGTGAGTTCGGCATGGGGACCTCCACCCCCAGTACCCTCACTCTCACCAACGGCGCGGGCGATACCCGCCTGGTCACCGGCGTGAACTTTGGCGCCAAGGGCATGGAGTACGCGGGCGTGGCCCCGGCCCTGCTCTCCCGCAACGGCGATCCCACCTTGGCCGGCTGGGTCACCCTCACCGCCCACAGCGGTGTGCACCGCACCGCCTTTGGCGAGGATACCGTCCGAGTGGACGGCGTGGACTGGCCCCTGGCCACCGACATTGACAACGGCTGCTATAACGCCAAGTCCGAGACCTGGTTCGAATCGTTGGACGCGGCGCTGTCCTATTCCTCCACCCTCACCGTTTACTGCGACCGCTCTCCCAGCGAGGGCGGAAAGGTCCGGCTGGTGGTGGCCGAGTAACAAAAAACCGGGAAGGCGCGCCTTCCCGGTTTTATTTTCTTGACAAGTGTGCTATAATCAGGTATACTGCATTTTCCCGACCAAAGGAGGTGACCGCCGTGGCCCAGCAAAGCGCCAAGCGCGTGGTGGCGAAGAATCCAAAAGCCTACCACGACTATTTCATTGAGGATACCTATGAGGCCGGCGTGGCTCTGGCGGGCACCGAGGTCAAATCCATCCGCCAGGGCAACGTGAATCTGAAGGATTCCTTCTGCCTGGTCAAGGACGGCCAGCTCACCCTCCTGGGGGTCCACATCTCGCCCTACGAAAAGGGCAACATCTTCAACAAAGAGCCCCGCAGGCCCCGGCAGTTGCTCATGCACAAGCGGGAGATCGGCAAGCTGGGGGCCAAGGTCCAGCAAGAGGGCTATTCCATCATCCCGCTGTCGGTGTACTTTTCCGGCCCCCGGGTGAAGGTGGAGATCGGCCTGGCCAAAGGAAAAAAGCTCTACGACAAGCGTGAGGACGCCGCCAGGAAGGACGCAAAGCGGGAGATGGACCGCAGGATGAAGGAACGAACTCGATAAAAAAGGAGTGTTGACATATGGCAAATCCCACCTTTACTATCACGATGTCCGACGGCAAGACCATGTCCGGCGAGCTCTACCCCGACAAGGCCCCCAACTCGGTACGCAACTTCATCGCCCTGGCCCAGGCCGGCTTTTATGACGGCCTTATCTTCCACCGGGTCATCCCCGGCTTTATGATCCAGGGCGGCTGCCCCCAGGGCACCGGCACCGGCGGTCCGGGCTATAATATCCCCGGCGAGTTCTCCGGCAACGGCTTTGCTCAGAACGACATCGTCCACGAACGGGGCGTGCTCTCTATGGCCCGGGCCATGGACCCCAACTCCGCGGGCAGCCAGTTCTTCATCATGGTAGACGCCGCTCCTCATCTGGACGGACAGTACGCCGCCTTTGGTAAGGTGTTGGAGGGCATGGATACCGCCGATGCCATCGTCAGCACCCGCACCAACTTCCGGGATAAACCGCTGACGCCCCAGAAGATCCAGAGCGTCAGCGTGGATACCCATGGCGTGGATTACCCCGCGCCGGATAAGGTCTAAGACAGTTTTCCCAGCACGAAGAGCTACGTTTGCTAGTTTCCGCAGCTTCGTTCAGCGGCCACGCTGTGGCCGCTTTACGGGGGCGTACCGGTTTCGACGGGGACGTGGAGGCGGGAATAGCGGGCGGATGCGCCTAACATCCTTAAAATGGGCACCTTATAAATTAAAGAACAACGATAACGTAGTTCTCGCTGCCGCCTAAGGGCCGCAGCCATCCGCGCCGGAGGGGCCACGGGCCGGCAAGGGTGTCATCTTAGTGGCGTCCGTGCGTGCGCAAAGAGTTGAGCGCACCATGCACAATGACTCTACCGATCCTTTGAGCGTGACGGCTCGCGCCTGGGTGAGGGAATGTAAATAACCGTCTGCGCCCGGAGAAGTTCCCGTTCAAACGTTTTCGGACAGGGGTTCAACTCCCCTCGCCTCCACCAAAGCACAAAGCGTCGAACCCCACTAGGGGTTCGACGCTTTGTGCTTTGCTGTCCCTGGCCGCTCCTCCCGCGCCGCACCAAAGGGGACGCAGGGGAATAGGATGTAGAGCAGTGACTCACAGGAGGGATGACGGATGCGGCAGCAGTATTTTTGGGTGATAGGCGGCGACCAGCGGCAGGCCGCGCTGGCGGCGGCCCTGGCCGAGGACGGCCACCGGGTGGTGGCCTGGTGTCTGGACAAGGCGGAGCTGCCTCCCAGCGTGGAGCGTGCCGAGAGCCTGGAAGGCGTCGACCGGGCCGACTGCGTGGTGTTGCCCCTGCCCGTCCGGGGAGAAGGGGACGCCCTCAGCGCGCCCTTGTGCCCCCAGACCCAGCTGCTGGAGGATATCTTCTCCTGCCTGCGGCCCCAGCAGTACCTCTGCGGTGGCCGTGTGGACAGCCGCGCCTTCTCCCTGGCCGCCCGCTACGGCCTTACCATCCACGACTACTTTACTCGCGAGGAGCTGGCCGTGGCCAACGCCGTACCCACCGCCGAGGGGGCGGTGCAGATCGCCCTGGAGGAGATGGGCGTGACGCTGCACCGCTGCCGGGCGCTGGTGCTGGGCTATGGCCGGGTGGGCCAGCTGACGGCCCACCGTCTGGCGGCCCTGGGGGCCAGGGTCACCGTGGCCGCCCGGCGGTATGACGCCCTGGCCTGGGCCGAGGCCTACGGCCACGATACCCTGCGCCTGGGCGAGCTGTCGGGCTATCTGTGCGGCTTCGACCTGGTGGTCAACACCGTGCCCAGCCGGGTGCTGACACGGGACCTGCTGGACCAGCTCAAGACCGGGTGCCTGGTCATTGATCTGGCCTCCAAGCCCGGCGGCGTGGATATGCAGGCGGCGGCGGAGCTGGGCGCGCGGTGCGTGTGGGCGCTGTCTCTGCCCGGCAAGGTGGCCCCGGTCAGCGCCGGGGCGATCATCCGGGATACGGTCTACAATATGCTGCGAGAAGAGATTTGAAGGAGTGTCACCATGGAGCAAATCACGGTAGGCTTCGCCTTTTGCGGCTCCTTTTGTACATTGTCCAAGGCCATGACCGCCCTGGAGGCGGTGAAGGCTCGCTATGAGCGGGTGGTACCCATCGTCTCCGAGCGAGTGGCGGATACCGATACCCGCTTTGGAAACGCCCACGACTTCATGCGGGAGATGGAGCGCATCTGCGACTGCCGGGTCATCCAGAGCGTCAAAGACGCCGAGCCCATCGGCCCCAAGAAGCTGCTGGACGCCCTGGTGGTCTGCCCTTGCACGGGCAACACCTTGGCCAAGCTGGCCCACGGCATGGCCGACAGCGCGGTGACCCTGGCCGCCAAGGCCCATCTGCGCAACGGCCGGCCTCTGGTGCTGGCCCCCTCTACCAATGACGGTCTGGCTGCCGCTGCGGTGAACATCGGCGCGCTGCTGAACCGCAAGAACGTCTTCTTCGTCCCCTTCCGCCAGGACGACCCGGCGGGGAAGCCCACCAGCCTGGTGGCCGATTTCACGCTGGTAGCACAGACGCTGGAAAAGTCCCTGGCCGGAGAGCAGCTCCAGCCGGTGCTGCTGGGGGCGTAAGGCAAAAAAGAACGCCGGAGCTTTCATAGCTCCGGCGTTTTTTGCTGTCTGGGCGGTAGGAGGGACTCCGCCAGGGCCGCCAGCACGACCACCAGGCTGAAGAGCATCATCCACGCGCCCCAGGCCATAGGGAAGGCAAAGCGCAGAGTGAGGTAGGCGTGGTAGCCACCCAGGGCGGCCACCTGGACGCATACCGGGACCGGTATGCGGTGGTATGCCCCTGCGGCCCATACCACCGACAGGACCTCGGCCAGGAAAAAGTACCGCTCGTGCATATGAGGCAGCAGCAGCGGTACGCCGATGGCCAGGACCAGGGCGGCGGTGAGGATGTGGGCGTTTGTCAGCCGCCTGCGGACAAAAAACAGCCCGGCCAGCAAAGCCAGAACCAGAGCGAAGGCGGCGCAGATACCCACCCTGGACCAGAAGGAGCCGTCCACCTCCGCGCCGTAGGGGATCAGGGCATAAAGAGACGGCGCGTTGAGGGTGAGGCGGTCGTTGTAGAGCCCCATCTGGTTGAAATAGACCCCCAAAATATCCCCCAAGGGCTTGCCTAGCAGCAGGGCGGGGAGGATGGTGGCGAAGTAGGACACGGGAAAGAGGCACAGGTGCTTGAACTTCACCCGGCCGGAATACCACAGCACGCACCACAGAGGGATGAGGAAGATGGTCTGGAGCTTGAAGGAAAAGGCCACTCCCAGCCACACCACGCTCCGGGCGGGGCGGTGGTCCAGGGCGTCGGCCAGAGCCAGCAGGGTCAACGCGCCGTAAATGCTGTCGCACTGGCCCCAGCAGGCGCCGTTGAGCACCACGGTGGGCAGCAGTATCACCACGCAAAAGACCGCCGCCGCGGCCTTTTCCTTTTCAGGAAAGGCCAGCCGGGTCAGCCGCATGGCGGCAAAGGCCAGCAGCAAGTCGAAGAAGATGGAGATGAGCTTGATGAGGTAGAGGTCGGACATGGGGAGATAGGAGACGGCGGCCATCAGGTAGAGGTAGGGCACGTTATAATCGCCCACCGGAAGGCGGATGCCGCCAAAGCCGCCGTTGTCCCGGAAAAACTGCACCCATTTGGAGAGGAAGTCGGTGTAGTCGGAGGTGACGTGGTCCATGCACAATATCCGCGCCGCCGCGCCCACCACCAGCGCCCCGGTGCACAGCCAGACCAGGGGCCGGTCCAGGCCTTTCTGATTCAAAAGGTAGACTCCCAGGGCCACCCAGAGGGTCAGCGCCATGCTCACCACAGTCACGGTCCCATCTCCCATCTCAAGGTTTCCCAAGCAGTATAGCAGATTTTTGCCACGCCGTCCAGTACCGGGAAAAAGAAGTGATAATTCCCAGCCCGCGGGCCATACTAAGCTCGACTGGAGGGAAAGCGCATGGAGGAATTGCGGCTGCGGACCCGGCTGGTGTGGGGGCCGGACGCCTTATCGGTGCTGGGTGAGCTGAAGGGGCTGCGGGTGCTGGTGGTGGCCGACGGCTTTTTGGCCCAAAACGGTCTGCTGGACGCGGTGACAGCGGCCCTGAGCGGCGCGGAGACCGCCGTGTTTGATGGGGTGAAGGGTGAGCCTACCTTGGAGATGGTGGCCCAGGGGGTCACCGCTCTGCAGACTCTAGACGCCCAGGCGGTGGTGGCCTTCGGCGGCGGCTCGGCTATGGACTGCGCCAAGGGCCTGGTGTGGTACGGGGAAAAACGCATCCCCCTGTGGTGTATCCCAACCACCGCAGGCACAGGCAGCGAGGTCACCGCCTTCAGCGTCCTCACCGACGCCGCCCGGGGCCTGAAGCACCCTTTGGTGGACGACGCGCTGGTGCCCGATGTGGCCATCCTGGACGGAAAATTCCTGGCGGGGGTGCCCCAGAGCGTCACCGCCGACACCGGCATGGACGTGCTCACCCACGCCGCCGAGGCATATGTGTCTGTCAAGGCAAACCCCTTTACAGACGCTTTGGCCGAGCGGGCCTTTGCCACCGCCTATGCCAAGCTGAGCGCCGCCTTCGCGGGGGACATGGCAGCCAAGAGCGAGATGCTCTTCGCCTCGGCCCTGGCGGGCATCGCCTTCAACGCCGCGGGCCTGGGGGCCTGCCACGCCCTGGCCCACTCCCTGGGAGCCAAGGTCCACGCCCCCCATGGCCGGGTGAACGCCATCCTGCTGCCCTGGGTGATCGAGGCCAACGCCCAGCACCCGCCCACGGCAAAAAAGTACGCCCAGCTGGCCAAGCTCTGCGGCCTCAGCCCCAACTACCGCGCCCTGTCCGGGGCCCTGCGGCGGCTGGGGCGGAGACTGGGCATCCCCGAGGGACTGTCCGGGCCGGTGGACCTGGGCCAGGTGGCGGCGGATGCCCTGCGGGACCCCTGTATAGCTGTAAATGCAAAGCCCTTTACAGCTCGCGAGCTTGAGACCATCCTCAGGGGGGTGGTAAGTTGACGGGAGAGCTGCTGTCGGTGGGGCTGGACCTGGGCACCTCCACCACCCAGATGGTGCTCTCCCGGCTGAAGCTGGAGAACCAGGCCAGCGCGTGGGCGGTGCCCAGGGTGGACATCACAGAAAAAGAGGTGGTCTACCGTTCCCCGGTCCACTTCACGCCCCTGCTGTCCGACACCCGCATCGACGCCAGCGCCGTTCGGGCCCTGGTGGAGGAGGAGTACCGCCGGGCGGGAGTGACCCGGGAGAGCCTCCAGACCGGGGCGGTGATCATCACCGGCGAGACCGCCCGGAAGGAGAACGCCCGGGAGGTGCTGGAGGCGCTGACGGGCCTGGCGGGGGACTTTGTGGTGGCCACGGCGGGGCCGGACCTGGAATCCGTTTTGGCGGCACGGGGGGCGGGGGTGGACAAGCTCTCCAAGGAGCGTCACGCCGCGGTGCTCCACTTCGACATCGGCGGCGGCACCTCCAACCTGGCCCTCTACGACCGGGGCGAGCTGGTGGACACAGGGTGTCTGGACGTAGGGGGGCGGCTTGTAAAGGTAGAGCCCTTGACGCATCAGATCACCTACGTGATGAAGAAGCTCCAGGACCAGTTTCCCGGCCTTGTGGTGGGGAAGACCGCCACCCGGGAGCTGCTGACCCCGGCCTGCGAGGCGATGGCCGACGCGCTGCTGGAATCAGCGGGGCTAAAGGAGCCGGGCCGCTGGCTGGCCCACTTCATCACCCACAAGACCGTGGGCCTGTCTGTAAAGCCAAAATACTTTACCTTCTCCGGCGGCGTGGCCGATTGTATCTGGCAGCCCAGTGACGACGACTTCGCCTACGGCGACATCGGCCCGCTGCTGGGGCGGATCATCCGGCAGAGGTTTGAGCGGGCGGGGGCGGCGCTGCTGCCCACGGAGGAGACCATCCGGGCCACGGTGGTAGGGGCGGGGAGCCACGCCACCGAGCTGTCCGGTTCTACCATCTTCTTCCGGGATGTGGACTTTCCCATCAAAAACCTGCCGGTGCTGCGGCTGGAGTGCGGAGCGGAGGAGCTGGAGGCCGAGCTTGCCCGGACCCTGCCCATGTACGCCGACGAGGGCGGGCAGAATCCCGTCTGCTTAGCCTTGCCGGGACTGGAGGACCCCAGCTATCAGGACGTCCAGCGGCTGGCCGGAGCCATTCGCCGTGGATTGGCTCCGCTCATCGAGGCGGGGGAGACCACGGTGGTGGCGGTGGAGCGGGACATGGCCAAGGCGCTGGGGCAGTGCCTTTATCCGCTGCTGCCGCAAGGAAAGCTGCTGTGTGTGGACGCCATCCACGCCGCCCAGGGCAGCTACATCGACCTGCTGGCCCCGGCCTATGGTGGAACGGTGCTGCCGGTGGTGGTAAAAACGCTCGCATTTGAAAAAGGGGGATGACCCAAGATGATATTGAAGACCAAGCTGTTTGGAAAAGTCTATGAATTTCCCGACGTGAAGACCGCCCTGGCCAAGGCCAACGAGGAGAAGTCGGGAGACAAGCTGGCCGGCGTGGCGGCGGAAAACGCCGAGGAGCGTGTGGCGGCCAAGGTGGTGGTGAGCGAGCTGTTGCTCTCGGACCTCCGGGAAAACCCCGCCGTGCCCTACGAGGAGGACGAGGTCACCCGCATCATCCAGGACGACGTGAACGAGAAGATCTACGCCGAGATCCGAAACTGGACGGTGTCCGAGCTCCGGGAGTGGCTTTTGAGCGAAAAGACCACCCCTGCCGACATCCGCCGGGTCTCCCGTGGCCTGACGGCGGAGATGATCGCCGCCGTGGCCAAGCTCATGAGCAACATGGACTTGGTGTACGCGGCCAAGAAAATGCCCGTCACCGCCCACTGCAACACCACCATCGGCCTGCCCGGCACCCTGTCGTGCCGCCTCCAGCCCAACCACCCCACCGACGACCCCGACGGCATCATGGCCTCGCTTTTGGAGGGCCTGACCTACGGCGCGGGAGACGCGGTGCTGGGGCTGAACCCGGTGGACGACAGCGTGGAGAGCGTCAAGCGCATCCTGGAGCGGTTCTACGAGATCCGCACCAAGTGGAAGATCCCCACCCAGACCTGCGTGCTGGCCCACGTGACCACCCAGATGGAGGCTATTCGCCGGGGCGCCCACGCCGACCTTATCTTCCAGTCCATCGCCGGCAGCCAAAAGGGCAACGAGGCTTTCGGCTTCACCGCCGCCACCCTGGCCGAGGCCCAGGCCCTGGCCCTGCGGGAGGGCAGCGCCGAGGGGCCCAACGTGATGTACTTTGAGACCGGCCAGGGCAGCGAGCTGTCCAGCGAGGCCCACTTCGGCGCCGACCAGGTGGTGATGGAGGCCCGGTGCTACGGCTTCGCCAAGCGCTATTCGCCCTTCCTTGTCAACACGGTGGTGGGCTTCATCGGCCCGGAGTACCTCTACGACGCTAAGCAGGTCATCCGGGCCGGGCTGGAGGACCACTTCATGGGCAAGCTCACCGGCATTCCCATGGGCTGCGACGCGTGCTACACCAACCACATGAAGGCCGACCAGAACGACATCGAGGACCTGGCCGTCCTGCTCACCGCCGCGGGCTGCAACTACTTCATGGGCATCCCCCACGGCGACGACGTAATGCTCAACTACCAGACCACCGGCTTCCACGAGACCGCCGCCCTGCGGGAGCTGTTCGGCCTGACGGCCATCCCGCCCTTCCAGAAGTGGCTGGAGGACATGGGCTTTGTGAAGGACGGAAAACTCACGCAGCGGGCCGGCGACGGCTCCATCCTGCTGGCGTAAGGAGGTGTGGATATGAATGAAGCAGATCTGAAACAGATGGTAGAGCAGATGGTCCGGGACATGGCGGGCCGGGGAGAGCTCCACGCCGCGCCCAAGGGAGAGATCCACCATCCCGACCCGGCCCAGACCTCTAGCCCCGGCCCTGGCGGCGGCTGTCACGGTGACATCACCGAGATAGACCTTCGCAAGCAGTATCTCATCGAAAAGCCCGCCGACGGCCCCGCCTTTTTGGACCTGAAGGCCCGAACTCCGGCCCGTATTGGCCTGGGCAGGGCAGGGGCCCGGTATAAGACCGCCACCATGCTCCGCTTCCGAGCCGACCACGCCGCCGCCCAGGACTCGGTCTTCTCTCTGGTGGCGGAGGACTACCCGGAAAAGCACGGCTATTTCCCCGTCCAGACCCTCTGCCAGACCAAGGACGAATACCTGACCCGGCCCGATAAGGGCCGCCGCTTCGACGAGACCAACCAGGCCATTTTGAAGCAAAAGCTGCCCCAGAGCCCCAAGGTGATCCTGGCCGTGGGCGACGGGCTCAGCTCCGCCGCCATCGAGACCAACGCCGCCGACTGTATCGACGCCATCCGCGCCGGGCTGAAAAGCTACGGCATGGAGGTCCCCGAGGTGCCCTTTGTGAAGTTTTGCCGGGTGGGGGCGGGGGACCACATCGGCGAGCTGACCCAGTGCGAGCTCATCTGCCTGCTGGTGGGCGAGCGGCCGGGCCTTGTCACCGCCGAGAGCATGTCCGCCTATATCACCTATATGCCCCGCCTGGGCGTGCCCGAATCCAAGCGCACGGTGGTCAGCAACATCCACAAGGGGGGCACCAACGCCGTGGAGGCGGGGGCCCACATCGCCGAGCTTATCCGGGAGATCCTGGAGAAAAAGGCCTCCGGCGTGGATTTTGTAAGGAGTTGAGAGCATGACAGGAGATGTGATTAAAGTCAACATTCTGGCCACGAGGGTCATCGCCAACGTCTCCGAGGCCATCGCCCAGCAGCTCAAACTGCCCCAGGGCCACCGCTCCATCGGCATCATCACCACCGACTGTGACGACGCCACCTACTGCGCTCTGGACGAGGCCACCAAGAAGTCCCAGGTCTCGGTGGTCTACGGCAAGAGCCTCTACGCCGGAGCGGCCAACGCCTCCACCAAGTACGCCGGCGAGGTCATCGGTATTCTGGCCGGGCCCAACCCCTCGGAGGTCAGCTCGGGTCTGCGCTCGGCGGTGGACTTTTTGGAGAGCGGCGTGGGCTTTGTCAGCGCCAACGCCGACGACAGCGTGGTCTACTTCGCCCACACCGTCTCACGTACCGGCAGCTACCTCTCCCAAGGGGCGGGGGTCCGGGAGGGCGAGGCCCTGGCCTACCTGATCGCCCCGCCCCTGGAGGCGGTCCAGGGCCTGGACGAGGCCATGAAGGCCGCCGACGTGCGCCTGGCCGTCCTCTATGAGCCCCCCAGCGAGACCAACTACGGCGGCGGACTGCTTACCGGCACCCAGTCGGCCTGCCAGGCGGCCTGCGCCGCCTTTGCCCAGACGGTTAAAGACGTGGCCGCCCGGCCCAGGGAGGTGTAAGTGGGGATGGATAAGGACTTGGCCTCCATCCAGGAGGCGAGAGACTGTATTCAAAAGGCCAAGGCCGCCGGGGAGATCCTGGCCCAGATGGACCAGAGCAAGTTGGACAGGATCGTCACCGCCGTAGCCAAGACCGGTCGGGAGCACGCCCGAGAGCTGGCCCAGCTGGCGGTGGAGGAGACGGGCTTTGGCGTGGTGGAGCACAAGGTCATCAAAAATCTTTTCGCCGCGCAAAGGGTCTATGAGGGCGTCAAGGATCAGAAGGTCGTGGGACTGCTGGGCAAGAACGACCGGGAAAAGACGTGGGACTTTGGCGTACCCATGGGCGTGGTGGCGGGGCTGGTGCCCTCCACCAATCCCACCTCCACCGTGCTCTATAAGGCCCTCATTTCCCTCAAAGCGGGCAACCCCATCGTCTTTTCTCCCCATCCCAACGCGATCAAATGCATCGAGAAGACCGTGGGCTACGTCCGGGATGCGGTGGAGCGCGCGGGCGCTCCGGTGGACGCGGTGACGGTGCTGAAGACCCCCACTCTGGAGGGCACCAGGGAATTGATGAGCCACCGGGACACCAAGCTCATCCTGGCCACCGGCGGCCCGGGGATGGTGAAGGCGGCCTACTCCTCCGGCACCCCCGCCATCGGCGTAGGAGCGGGCAACGGCCCGGCCTACTTCCACAAGAGCTGCGAGCTGGTCAAGGCCGTCCGCCGGGTCATGGACTCCAAGACCTTCGACAACGGTACCATCTGCGCCAGCGAGCAGTCGGTGGTGGTGGAGCGGGACTTTGCATCCCAGGTCCAAGCGGAATTTGAGCGCCAGGGGGGCTATTTCCTATCCAAGACCCAGCGGGACGTTCTGGCGGGCTTTGTGCTTCGCGCCAACGGGACGATGAACCCCGCCATCGTGGGCAAGTCCATGCAAGAGCTGTGCAGGCTCTCCGGTCTTACCGGCGTACCGGACTCCGCCCGGGTCTTCCTGGTGCCCGAGGAAGGCGTAGGCAAGGGTTATCCTTTCTCCAATGAAAAATTGGGCCTCATTTTGGCATACTATGTGGAGGATAACGAGGACAAGTGCCTGGAGCGGTGCGTAGAGCTTCTCCGACATGAGGGCGCGGGCCACACCTTTGCCATCCACGCCCTGGACGAAAGCGTGGTGGAAAAATTTGCCGCCGCCGTTCCCGCGTCCCGGGTGTTGGTCAATACTCCCGCCTCTCTGGGCGGCATCGGGGCCACCACCGACCTGTTCCCGGCCCTGACTCTGGGTTGCGGCGCGGTGGGCGGGTCGTCCACGTCCAACAACATCGGGCCGCTGGACCTTGTGAACATCAAGCGCGTGGCCTGGGGCAAGCGGGAGCTTGCCGACCTGAGAGGAGGTGAGGAGCCTTGCCAGAACAGCAGCGGCAACTACCAAGCGGAGATCTCCCAGAAGGAGCTGGAGCGGATCATCCAGGCGGCTCTGGCGCGCTTGCGCTAAAGCCCGAGGAGACTGCCAAGTCCAAGCCAAAGGCCAAGCCCAAACCGGCCGCCAAGGCGACGCAGGCAAAGATCGAGCAGGCCCTGAAAGAGGTCCTGCGTGAGGAAAAGCCTGAGCAGGCCCTCAAGAAGGTCCTGCATGAGGAAAAGCTCGTATCAAATAGCCCCAAGACCGGGGCAAAACAAGGAGGAGAGCGTATGGCAAACACAAACGCGTTAGGTATGGTGGAGACCAAGGGCCTCGTCGGAGCCATCGAGGCCGCCGACGCCATGGTCAAGTCGGCCAACGTGCAGTTGGTGGGCAAGGAGACCGTAGGCGGCGGCCTGGTCACCGTCATGGTCCGGGGCGACGTGGGCGCCGTCCAGGCCGCCACCGACGCCGGAGCGGCCGCCGCGGAGAAGGTGGGGGAGCTGATCTCCGTCCACGTCATCCCCCGGCCCCACGCCGAGGTGGACGGTATCCTGCCCCATCGCGACGAGGGCGTGTGACTTGACCGGCCCTAACGACATCGTGGAGGCGGTGGTCCGGGCGCTGACCATTGAGATCGAAGCGTCCGGCCGCCACGTCCACCTGACCCACGAGGCGGTGGAGACCCTCTTCGGCCCCGGCCACCGGCTGACCCCCGCCAAGGACCTGTCCCAGCCCGGCCAGTACGCCTGCGTCGAGCGGGTGGACGTGATCGGTCCCAAGGGCAGCTTCACCGGTGTGGCGGTGCTGGGCCCGGAGAGAAAAGCGTGCCAGGTGGAGGTCTCGGCCACCGACGCCCGGACCCTGGGGCTGACCCCGCCGGTGCGCCAGAGCGGAGACACCCAGGGTAGCTGCCCGGTGACGCTGCGGGTGGGAGAGAAGACCGTGAAGCTGGACCAGGGCCTCATCATCGCCCAGCGGCACATCCACATGACCCCCGAGGACGCCAAACGCTTTGGGGTGACCGACAACCAGAGCGTGGGCATTAAGTGCCTGACCAGCCGGCCCGCCATCTTGGAGGACACGGTGGTGCGGGTGTCGGACAAGTTCGCCTGCTATATCCATCTGGACTACGACGAGGCCAACGCCATCGGCTGGCGCAAGGGAGACCGGGCCAGAGTGGTCTAAAGCGCGTAGCAGACGCATAGATTGACGCAACCGAAGACAAGGAGCGTTGCGTCATGGACTCTTGGCAGGATCTGAACCAGATCACCCTTCGCGGCACGGTGGTCTCCGCCCCAAAGCTCTCCCATGTGAGCCATCAGGAGAGCTTTTACCTCTTTTCCCTGGCGGTGGACCGCCTGTCGGGCAACCAGGATGTGCTCAACATCCAACTGCCCGGTCGGCTGCTGCGCCAAAGTCCGGTGGAGCAGGGCAGAGAGGTGGAGGTGACGGGCAGCCTGCGCACCTTCAACAATCGAAGCGGCGTAGGCGCCCGGCTGGTCATCACCGTGCTGGCCGAGCGGGTGTGTCCCACCGACCAGCCCCACGCCAACCTTTTGACCCTCAAGGGCACCATCTGCCGCCGGGGCGAGGTCCGCCGCACCCCACTGGGCCGGGAGATCTGCGACTTTACCCTGGCGGTCAACCGCCGGTACGGACGCTCCGACTACCTGCCCTGCATCGCCTGGGGCTCGGTGGCCCAGCGGTGCGCCCGGCTGGGCGTGGGCAGCCGCCTGGAGCTGTCGGGACGGCTCCAGAGCAGGACCTACACCAAGCAATACCCCGACCGCTCTGAGGAGCGGGTGGCCTATGAGTGCTCGTGTATGTCGCTGGAGCCCGAGGGAGGACCGACGTGAGAAGAACAGACTTTTTGGGAGGAATACCGCTTTGAAGAAACGCATTTTCGCCGCGGCTCTGGCCGCTTTGCTGGGAATTTCCCTGGCCGCCTGCTCCAACACCGCCGACAACAGCGAGGGCTCTGTGTACTACTTAAATTTCAAGCCCGAGCAGGACAAGCAGTGGCAGGACCTGGCCAGGACCTACACCGAGCAGACCGGGGTGAAGGTCACCGTGGTCACCGCCGCCTCGGGCACCTATGAGCAGACGCTGATGAGCGAGATCGCCAAGACCTCGCCCCCGACCCTCTTTCAGGTCAACGGCCCGGTGGGCCTTGCCAACTGGAAGGACTACTGCCTGGACCTCACCGGCACGCCGGTGGCGGGGGAGCTGACCAGCGACGCATACGCCCTCAAGGAGGACGGCCAGACCCTGGGCATTGCCTATGTGGTGGAGAGCTACGGCCTCATCGCCAACAAAAATCTACTGTCCCAGGCGGGGTATATCCCCGAGGATGTGGACTCCTTTGAGCGCCTTTCCCTGATCGCCCAGGATATCACCGCCCGCAAAGATGAGCTGGGCTTTGCCGCCTTCACTTCTCCGGGTATGGACGGCACCTCCGACTGGCGTTTCAAGACCCACCTTGCCAACCTGCCTCTCTATTTTGAGTATCAGGACCGGGGCGTTGGCACCACCGACGCCATCCAGGGGACCTATCTGCCCAACTACAAGGCCGTTTGGGACCTCTATCTGAACAATTCCACCTGTGCGCCCAGCGAGATCGCGGGCAAGACCGGCGACGACGCCCGCAACGAGTTTTTGTCCGGTCAGGCCGTCTTTTATCAAAACGGCTCCTGGGAGTACGGCAACCTGGTGGGCGAGGGCAAGTTCTCCGATAATGACCTGGTGATGCTACCCATCTATTTCGGTGTGGGCGACGAGGCCAGCCAGGGCCTTTGTACTGGTACGGAAAACTATTGGTGCGTCAACAAGGACGCCGATGACGCGAGCGTCCAGGCCACCCTGGACTTCATGTACTGGTGCGTCACCTCCCCTGAGGGCACTGCCGCCATGGGCCGGGACATGGGCTTTGTCATTCCCTTCAAAAAGGCGGTGGAGTCCCCCAATCTGTTCGTCCAGCAAGACGCGGCCTACACTGCCGAGGGGAGGACGCCCATTAGCTGGAACTTCCCCACCATGCCCTCGGAGAACTGGAAAAACGACCTGGGCAGCGCCCTGACCGCCTATGCCGCGGGCACAGAGGACTGGTCGACGGTGGAGCGCGCCTTTGTGGAGGGCTGGGCCAGGGAGTACGCCGCCCTGGGCGCGGCGGGATAAAAAGGGGAGAGGCCGAGTATGGAAAAGACCCTGCGCAAATACTGGCCCGTCTTTGTGCTGCCCACGCTGGCGGCCTTTGTCATCGGCTTCGCCTGGCCCTTTTTTCAGGGGCTCTGGCTCTCCTTTTGCCGCTTCACCACCATTGGCAAGGCCAGCTTCAACGGCCTTGCCAACTATCTGTACGCTTTTACCGAGGCGGAGTTTCTCCACTCCTTTTGGTTCACCGCCCTCTTTACCGTGGTGTCCACCCTGGCCATCAACGCCTGCGCCCTGGCCATTGCCCTGTGCCTGACCCGCAAGCTCCGGGGCACCAACCTTTTCCGCTCGGTGTTCTTCATGCCCAATCTCATCGGCGGCATCGTGCTGGGCTATATCTGGAAGATACTTTTGAACGCCGTCCTCACCCTGGCGGGCAGGCCCCTGCTGGCGCTAAACGCGACCTACGGCTTTTGGGGCTTGGTGATTCTCATGTGCTGGCAGCAGATCGGCTATATGATGATCATCTATATCGCCGGGCTCCAGGCCATCCCCGGGGACTACCTGGAGGCCGTCCAGATCGACGGCGCGGGTAGCTGGAGCGTCTTCTGGCGGGTGAAGCTGCCAAACATCATGCCCTCGGTGACCATCTGCCTTTTCCTGTCGCTGACCAACGGCTTCAAGCTCTTTGACCAGAACCTGGCCCTGACCCAGGGCGACCCGGCCCACGCCACGGAGATGCTGGCGCTGAATATCTACAACACCTTCTACGGCCGCTCCGGCGGACAGTGGAAGGGCTATGGTCAGGCCAAGGCGGTGCTCTTCTGCGCGCTGGTCATCGTCATCTCCCTGGTCCAGCTCCGGGCCACCCGCTCCAAGGAGGTGCAGCAGTGAAGCATAGAGCCGACCGGGCCAAGCGGGCCGCGCTCACCGCGTTCTTGGCCCTTTTGAGTCTGGCTTGGGTCTACCCGGTGGTGATGATCCTGCTCAACTCCTTCAAGGATGAGCGGGCCATCACCACCCAAGGAGCCTTCCAACTCCCTACCGCCGAGACCTTCGGCGGCCTGGGCAATTACCGGGAGGTGCTCTTTGAGCGGGGCTTTGCCGGGGCCTTTGGCTACAGCCTGCTCATCACCGCCACCTCCCTGGTCCTCATCCTCATCTGCTGCTCCATGTGCGCGTGGTTTATCACCCGGGTCCGGGCCTGGTGGTCCAGAGGGCTCTATTTTCTCTTTGTCTTCTCCATGGTGGTGCCCTTCCAGATGGTGATGTTCACCCTCTCCGCCACCGCCAACCGCCTGGGGTTGGATAAACCCTGGACCATCTGTGTCATCTATCTGGGCTTTGGGGCGGGGCTGGCGGTGTTCATGTTCTGCGGCTTTATGAAGTCCATCCCCTTGGAGGTGGAGGAGGCCGCCATGATCGACGGCTGCGGGCCCATCCAGACCTTCTTCAAGGTGGTCCTGCCCATCCTCAAGCCCACGCTGGTGTCGGTGGGCATCTTGGAGACCATGTGGCTTTGGAACGACTATCTGTTACCCTACCTGGTGTTGGACCGCACGGCGGGCTACCAGACCATCCCCATGCTCATCCAGTCCTTCCAGCAGGGCTTTGGCCGGGTGGAGATGGGCCCCACCATGGCGGGCATCATTTTGAATATAGTCCCCATCATCCTGGTGTACGTTATTGGACAAAAGCACATCATAAAGGGGGTTGCGGCGGGGGCCGTAAAGGGGTAAAATAGAGACGAAACCTGTCGCAAAGGATGTGTTTTCCCATGAGAAGCGGTGGTATCCTGCTCCCCATCTTCTCCCTGCCCAGTCCCCACGGCATCGGCACTCTGGGCGCAGAGGCCCGGCGGTTCGTGGATTTCCTGGCCGCCGCCGGCCAGCGGTACTGGCAGATATTGCCTATCTGTCCCACCAGTTATGGCGACTCGCCCTACTCTTCCTTCTCCACCTTCGCCGGCAATCCCTATTTCATCGACCTGGACCAGTTGGTGCTGGACGGACTGCTGAAGCCCTCGGAGGTCAAGGCCGCGGGCTTTGCCCAGGGCGAGGGGGTAGACTACGCCGACCTCTTCGCCAAGCGTTTTCCCTTGCTGCGCAAAGCTTTCACGCGCTTTGAGCAGTGCCCGCCGGAGGATTTTACCCACTTTTGCGCCCAAAACCCCTGGCTGGAGGATTACGCCCTCTTCATGGTCATCAAGGACGACTTTTCCGGCGCGTCCTGGTTGGACTGGCCAGAGGAGCTACGCCGCCGCCAGGCCAAGGCCCTGGAGAAGGTCCGCGCCGACCACGCCCGGGACCTAGAGTTTTGGAAGTGCGTGCAGTACCTCTTCTACCGCCAGTGGTTCGAGCTCAAGCGCTACGCCAACGACCGGGGCGTGCAGATCATCGGCGACCTGCCCATCTATGTGGCCCTGGACAGCGTGGACGTGTGGGCCAGCCCCAAGCAGTTCCAGCTGGACGACCAGCTGCGGCCCACCGAGGTGGCGGGCTGCCCGCCCGACGGCTTCACCGCCGACGGCCAGCTCTGGGGCAATCCCCTCTACGACTGGGCGCGGATGAAGAAGGACGGCTACGCCTGGTGGATGGAGCGCGTTCGCCGCCACTGCGAGACCTACGACGTGGTCCGCATCGACCACTTCCGGGGCTTCGAGGCGTACTACGCCATCCCCTACGGCGACGACACCGCCCGCAATGGCCGCTGGCGGGAGGGTCCGGGCCTGGACTTTTTCCAGGCCGTGGCGCGGCACGTGGGCAAGCCGCCCATCATCGCTGAGGACCTGGGCTTTTTGACCGACGGGGTCCGCCAGCTCCTGCGAGACACTGGCTTTCCTGGCATGAAGGTGCTGGAGTTCGCCTTTGACAGCCGGGAAAACAGCGACTATCTGCCCCACAACTACACCCGCCAATGCGTCTGCTATACCGGCACCCACGACAACTCCACCGTCCTGGGCTGGGCCCAGTGCGCCAGCCCCGACGACGTAGCCTTTGCCACGGAGTATCTCCGCCCCAGCCCTAAGGAGGGACTGAACTGGGCCATGATGCGGGGGGCTTGGGCCAGCGTAGCCGACCTGGCGGTGGTCCAGCTGCAGGACGTGCTGGGCCTGGACGACAGCGCCCGGATCAACACCCCCTCCACCGTGGGGGAAAACTGGCGCTGGCGGATGAAAAAGGGCGCGTGTACCGACAAGCTGGCGGATAAGCTCCGCCGGGAGATGGAAATTTACCGCAGACTATGAGAAAAGAGCCGCCCCAGGGCGGCTCTTTTGTTGTTGCAAAGGGAGAAAAAAGGGAGTATAATACCGCTTTAGGCGATATGCCCCGGAGGAGATGGAAAAGCTATGCCCGCCACATTTATCAATGCCGCGCTGGTGCTCATCGGCAGCGTCATCGGCCTGCTGTTTCGAGGAAAGATACCCGAGCGCTTCACCCGGATCATCACCACCGCCCTGGGCCTTTGCGTGCTGATCATCGGCGTGGACGCCGCGTTGGACACCGCCGACACCCTGTGCGTCATCGTCTGCATGGTGGTGGGCACGGTGCTGGGCGAGCTCATCGACATCGAGCGGCACATGGACCGCTTTGGGGAGTTCCTCAAGCGCAAGCTGGCCTTCCAGGGCCAGGGCAACGCCCGCTTCAGCGAGGGCTTTGTCAGCGCCAGCGTCCTCTACTGCGTGGGCGCTATGGCCATCAACGGCTCCCTGGCCGCGGGGCTTCGTGGGGACTGGTCCATCATTGTATCCAAGGGCGTCATCGACGGCGTCACCAGCATCTCCTTCGCCGCCGCTATGGGCGTAGGCGTGGCCTTTTCCATCGTGCCGTTGATCCTCTACCAGGGCGGGCTGACCCTGCTGGCCGGGGCCATCGGGCCCTATCTCTCCCCAGAGCTGGTGTGCGAGATGAGCGCCGTGGGCGGTCTGCTCATCATTGGCATCGCCGTCAATATGCTGGAGCTGGGCAAAGAGAAGGTCCGGGTGGGCAATATGCTGCCCGCCATCTTCCTGCCGGCGGCGTATTTGCCCATCAGCCAGGCCCTGGCCGGGCTTTTTTGAGAGGAATTCCATAAATTTTCAAAAATCCCCAGAAAAGATTTGACATTTGACATTTGAGCGGGTATAATATCTGCCGTACCGTTGTGCGAGGTGTGCCATGAAACTGGATCTGAAAGACATCATCCTGGTACCCGGCGCCCAGTTGCCCTTCGCCTTCTCCCTGGACCTGTCAGAGTTGGAGTTTGGCGGCCAGAAGCCTGTCCAGGCTCCGGTGGAGGTAGAGGGTGTGGTCCGGAACATGGCGGGCGCGCTGGTGCTCACCGCCCAGGCCCGTACCGTGCTGTCGCTGAATTGCGACCGCTGCGGCGTTGCCTACCAAAGGGAAAAGGTCGTGGACTACGAAACGCTGCTGGCCGACTCCCTGGAGCAAGGGGAGGACGAGGGCGACATCGTGGTGCTGGACGGCGACACGCTGGACGCGGGCGCACTGCTGACGGACACATTTATCCTAGAGATGGACACCAAGAACCTCTGCTCAGAGGACTGCAAGGGTCTTTGCCCCGGCTGCGGGGTCAACCTGAACCTGGAGCCCTGCCGCTGCGTCAGAGAGGTGGACCCGCGTTTGGCGGGCCTTGCCAAGTTCTTTGAGTGATAAATCGAACCACAAAGGCCATGATCCAAAGGAGGTGTCAATATGGCAGTCCCCAAGAGTAAAGTATCCAAGCAGCGCCGGAACAAGCGCCGCAGCAGCGTGTGGAAGATGGACGCGCCCAATCTGGTCCTCTGCCCCAAGTGCGGCGAGTACAAGCTGCCCCACCGTCTGTGCAAGTCCTGCATGACCTACAACGGTCGGGATTACAGCAAGGCGGAAGTCGCCGCGAAGTAAGTTCATACCGGCAAGAAAGCAGGGCAGGAGCGCAAGGCTTCCGCCCTTCTTTTTTTCCCACTCCCACAAGAGAGAAGGTGAGACCATGAGCAAGACGGTCATCGTCAGCGTAGACCCCCACAGCCCCGCCCACAAGGCCGGTGTCAAGCCCGGCCAGCGGCTCGTCGCCGTCAACGGCCACCCCATCGTGGACGTGCTGGACTACAAATTCTACACCTACGACCCGGTGCTGGAGCTGGAGCTGGAGCATGAGGACCAGCGCCGGACGGTGAGGGTGAAAAAGGCCGAGGGCCGGGAGCTGGGTCTCAACTTCGAGACCTATATGATGGACCGGCCCCGTTCCTGCGCCAACCACTGTATCTTCTGCTTTGTGGACCAGCTGCCCCAAGGGATGCGGGAAAGTCTGTACTTCAAGGACGACGACGCCCGGCTGAGCTTCCTCATGGGCAACTACATCACCCTCACCAACCTCTCCGACCGGGAGTGCCAGCGCATCATCGACCTTCACATCTCGCCCATCAACGTCTCCGTCCACGCCACTGAGCCCGAGCTCCGGGCCAAGCTGCTGGGCAACAAGCGCGGCGGCGAGGGCCTGGCGCTGATGGAACGCTTCGCTAAAGCGGGCATCACCATGAACTGCCAGATCGTCTCCTGCCCCGGAGTCAACGATGGCGCGCACCTGGTGCGCACCATGACCGACCTGGCGGCGCTCTATCCCGGGGTCAACAGCGTCTCGGTGGTGCCCGTAGGCCTCACCAAGCACCGCCAGGGGCTCTATCCCCTGGAGCCCTATACCCCCGAGACCGCGGCGGCGGTGGTGGATATGGTGGAGGCTTTCGCGGAACAATGTCTTCAGGACCACGGCACGCGCCTGTTTTGGTGCTCCGACGAGTTCTATATCCAGGCCGGACGGGATATCCCCTCGGACGAATACTTCGAGGACTACACCCAGCTGGAAAACGGCGTGGGGATGCTGCGGTTGCTGGACACGGAGTTCAACGCCGCCCTGGCCCTTCAGGAGGAGAAGACCGCCTCGCCCTTCACCATCGCCTGCGGTGTGGCTGCCGCCCCATATCTCCAGGAAATCGTTGACAAGGCGCTGAAAAAATGCCATACTGAGGGAAAGGTCCTGCCCATTGTGAACCATTTCTTCGGCGAGACCATCACCGTCTCCGGCCTCATCACCGGCGGTGATCTGATGGACCAGCTGGCGGGGCAGGATCTGGGAGAGCGGCTGCTCATCCCGGTGAATATGCTCCGCCACGGCCAGGACGTATTTTTGGACGACGTGACCCTCGCCCAGGTGGCCCAGCGTCTGGGGGTGCGGGTGGTCCCTGTCAACCAGGACGGCTTTGATCTCTGTGATACCATCTTTGAAATGTAGGGGCCGCTGTCCTCAGCGGCCCGCTCCCCAGGAAAGGAAGTGTTCTCCATGTCCAGGCCTCTCGTGGCCATCGTGGGCCGGCCCAACGTGGGCAAGTCCATGCTCTTCAATAAGCTCACCGGTCAGCGGCTCTCCATCGTGGAGGACACTCCCGGCGTGACCCGGGACCGGCTCTACGCCCCCTGCGAGTGGGCGGGGAGGAAGTTCGACCTGGTGGACACCGGCGGCATTGAGCCCGGCACCGACAACGAGATTTTACAGTTCATGCGCACCCAGGCCGAGATCGCCATTGAAAACGCCACCGTCATCGTCTTCGTTTGCGATATCCAGACCGGCCTCACCGCCTCCGACCAGGAGGTGGCCAATATGCTTTTGAAGTCGGGCAAGCCGGTGGTTCTGGCGGTGAACAAGATGGACCAGACCGGCCACACCAACCCCGATATTTACGAATTTTACAACCTGGGCCTGGGCGACCCCGTTCCCGTTTCCGCCGTCCACGGCCACGGCACCGGCGATCTGCTGGAGGAGTGCTTGAAGTACTTCCCCGAGGAGGACGAAGCCGAGGAGGACCCCGACGTGATCAAGGTGGCCATCATCGGTAAGCCCAACGTGGGCAAGTCGTCCTTGGTCAACCGCATTTTGGGTCAGGAGCGGGTCATCGTCTCCAACGTGGCGGGCACCACCCGGGACGCGGTGGACAGCTATTTTGAGAACGAGAAGGGCAAGTACCTCATCATTGACACCGCCGGGATGCGCAAAAAGTCCAAGGTGGAGGACCGGGTGGAGAAGTTCTCCGTGCTCCGGGGCACGATGGCCATCGAGCGGTGCGACGTGTGCCTCATCCTCATCGACGCCAACGAGGGCGTCACCGAGCAGGACACCAAGGTGGCGGGGCTGGCCCACGAGGCGGGAAAGGCCTGCATCATCGTGGTCAACAAGTGGGACGCCATCGAAAAAGACGACAAGACCATGGACAAGATGCGCGCCGACATTCGCCGGGACCTCTCCTATATGACCTACGCGCCCATCCTGTTCATCTCCGCCCTCACCGGTCAGCGAGTGGACCGGCTCTTCGACCTCATCAACTACGTCAATGACCAGGCCAGCCTTCGGGTCACCACCGGGATGCTCAACACCGTCCTGGCCGACGCCACCGCCCGGGTCCAGCCCCCCACCGACAAGGGCAAGCGGCTGAAGATCTACTATATGACCCAGGTGGGGGTCAAGCCGCCCCACTTCGTCTGCTTTTGCAACAACGCCGAGCTCTTCCACTTTTCCTATCAGCGCTATATCGAAAACCAAATTCGTCAGACCTTCGGCCTGGAGGGGACGCCGGTGAAGCTCACCGTCCGGGAACGAAGCGAGAAGGAGGGGTAAAACATGGATGTTCCGGATGCCGCGGGTGTTATGCTGGTCTGGGCCATGATAGGTACGGTCTTGTTTTTGAGCGCCGTGATCTCGTACTTTTTGGGCTGTGTCAACGGCGCGGTCATCGTCTCCAAGTATATTCTCAAAGACGACATTCGTACCCACGGCAGTGGCAACGCCGGCCTCACCAACTTCCACCGCACCTTCGGTGGTAAGTGGACGGCTGTGGTGCTGTTGCTGGACGTAGTCAAGACGGTGCTGGCGGTATGGCTCAGCCTGGCGTTGCCGGGCGTCATTCTGAGCCTGTATGCGGGAGGTTTCTACTGGCCGTGGCTCGTCTGGACCTCGCCGATACCGGGGATATGGGCAGTTTACTTGAAATATTGGGCCGGGATGTTTTGTGTTATCGGCCATATGTATCCTTGTATGTTCGGCTTCAAGGGGGGCAAGGGCATCCTCTCCGGCGGCACGCTGCTGTTGCTGGTGGGCGACTGGCGCATCATTTTGGTGGGCTGGGGCGGCTTTTTGCTGCTGGCCGTGCTGACCCGCTGGGTGTCCCTGGGGTCTACCTGGGCGGGGCTCTCCTTCCCCTTTAGTACATGGTTCGTCTACCAGGACTGGCGGCTGACTTTGATGGCGGCGGTGGTAGGCGGGCTCATCGTGTGGAAGCACCGGGGCAATATCCAGCGCATTTTGAAGGGCGAGGAGCGGAAATTCTCCCTCCACCACAAGGAAAAAACATGACCAAGGACGCCGGGGCCGCCCCGGCGTCTTTTTTCAAAAAAAGTTCGTAAGTCCCTTGCGAAACGCTGGAAGATACAGTATAATATATTTCGTATAATTTTAGCCGGGGAACCGGCTGCGGATGGGAGGGACAAGGCAGTGGAATGGGCGGCGCAAATGTTTCAAAACCTGGGCAATACCATCCAGGCGTTAGGCCCCGCGGACATCTTCAGCAGTATTCTGGACATCGCGGTGGTGGCCTACCTCATCTACCGCCTGATGCTCCTGGTCTCCCGGACCAGCACCGCCAATGTGGCCCGGGCCATCGTGCTGCTGGCGGTGGTGCTGTGGGTGTCGGAGCTCCTCCACCTGCGGGTCATCAACTTTATTTTGGGCCGCACGCTGGAGCTGGGCTTTTTGGCCCTCATCGTCATCTTCCAGCCCGAGCTTCGCAAGGTGCTGGAGCAGCTTGGCAACAACCGGCTGAAAAACTTCTTCGCCAAGGAGGCCGAGACCTCCGAGTTGGACGCCGCCATCACCCAGACCGCCACGGCTTACACCGCTTTGAGCAAGGACCGGGTGGGCGCGCTGATGGTCTTTGAGCGGGACAACCTGCTGGATGACGTGATCAAGACGGGCACACCGCTGGACTGCGCGGTGGAGGCCGCTCTTTTGAAGAACCTCTTTTGGAACAAGGCCCCTCTCCACGATGGCGCGGTCATCGTCCGCTCGGGCCGCATCGTGGGCGCGGGCTGTATGCTGCCTATGACCGCCTCCACCACCCTGAGCAAGGACCTGGGCATGCGCCACCGCGCCGCGGTGGGCATCAGCGAGCGGTGCGACGCGGTGGTGGCCGTGGTCTCTGAGGAGACCGGCTCCATCTCCCTGGCCGTGGGCGGCAACCTCATGCAGCACCTGGCCCCGGAAAAGCTGGAGCAGTTCCTGCGCAGTGAGCTCATGCCCCAGCAGAAGGAGGAAGAGCGCAAGGCCTTCTTCCTCAGTGGGCTGTTCAAATCGAAGAAGGGAGGTGAGGGCGATGGAAAAGAAGACCCGCAAGCCCAATAAGCCTCTCTACATCGTCTTCTCCATCCTCATCGCCGCCACCCTATGGCTCTATGTGCGCAGTGTGGACGACTCCGACTACACCCGCACCATCCCCAACATCCCCGTCACCTTTGTGGGCGAGGATATTTTGCATTCCAACGGCCTGATGGTGGCCTTGGGGACCCAGGAGACGGTGGACCTCACCGTCAAGGGCCGCCAGAGCGTGGTGTCCCAGCTGCGCCGGGACACCGTCACCGTCCAGGTGGACCTCTCCGGCGTCTCCGGCGAGGGGGAGCACCAGCGGGCCTATGATATCCTCTGGCCCAGCAACGTCTCCACCAGCAGCTTCGACCTGGTGGACCGGGACCCCTTCTATGTGCCCGTCACCGTGGTCAAGCGCTCCACCCGCCAGGTGGAGGTCAAGGGCGTGGTCCACGGCGCGGTGGCCGACGGCTTCCAGGCCGGGGAGATGGTCTTCAACCCAGCCGTCATCGAGATCAGCGGCTCGGTCTCTGACGCGGCCCAGGTGGCCTATGCCCAGGTGACTTTGAACCTGGACGGCCAGCGTGAGACCATCCGAGAGGATATGCCCTACGTGCTGGTGGGCCAGGACGGCGAGGCCATTGAGAGCGACGCCATCAAGGCATCGCCTGAGCTTGTGAACGTCACCCTGCCTGTGGCCATGACCAAGGAGGTGCCGCTGACGGTGGAGTTCCTACCCGGCGGCGGCGTGTCCGGCGGGGACGACTCCCATCTGAGCTACTCCATCAACCCCAAGTCCGTGGTCCTCTCGGGCAGCGAGGCGGACTTGGCGGCCTACGATTCCATCGACCTGGGTGTGATCGACCTCTCTAAGGTCATCCGCTCGGAGACCTTCACCCTGCCCATCCTCATTGGCCCGGAGGTGGAAAACCTCAGCGGCGTTCAGGAGGCCACGGTGAACGTGTCCGTCCGCGATCTGGAGGTCCGGGGCTTTGTCACCGAGAACATCGAGCTCATTGCCCCGGAGGATGTGGACGCGGTGGTGGTCACCCAGTCCCTGCCCGTTCAGGTCCGGGGCACCAAAGCCGTTTTGGATCAGCTCCTGCCCCAGGCCATCAAGGTCCAGGTGGACCTCACCGACCTGTCCTCCGTGCCCGACGGCCAGAGCCTGGTCCCCGCCAAAGTCACCCTTCGGGGCGTCACCGGCGCGGGCGTAGTGGGCGAATATAAGGTCTCCGTCGCCATCGGCGCTGCCGCGCGGCAACTGCTGGAGGAGGGACAATGACCCAGCGGGCCGTTGTGAAGCGCCGCCTGGGGAGCGGCAGGGTGGAGGTGCTGGTGAAGCGGACCTCCGCCTGTAGCCACGACTGCGACAACTGCGCCGGCTGCGGTTCCATGGTGACTGTGGGCGACCTCACCGCTGTGGCCCAGGACGACCTGGGAGCCCAGGTGGGCCAGCGCGTGACGGTGGAGACCGCCTCGTCCCGGGTGCTCAAGCTGGCGGCGGCCCTCTATCTGCTCCCCTTCGTGGGCCTGTTCGGAGCCTATCTGCTGATGGCGAACGCCTCCGAGGGCGTGGCGGCGCTCAGCGCCGTGGCCGCCTTTTTCTTGGTACTGCTTGGCGTATCTCTTCCCTTGGAGCGTTATCTTCGCCGCCGGGCCGTCACCTTCCGGGTGGTGGCCTTGGAGGGACGGTAGGATGTTTGGCTATGTGCGGCCCCTCCAGAGCAAGCTCTCTGAGGAGGAGCAGAGGATCTACCAGGCCGCCTACTGCGGGCTGTGCCACGGCCTGCAAAAGCGCTGCGGCCTGGCCGCCCGGTTCGTTCTCAACTACGATTTCGTCTTCCTGTTTCTATTGCTGGACGAGGGGAGCGACTGCGGCGAAAAAAGGTGCCCCGTCCACCCCTGGAGGGGCAGGCCCTGTTTGGCCCAGAGCGAGACCATGGACCTGTGCGCCTGGGAGAGCGTGATCCTGGCCTACTACAAACTGGGCGACAGCGTTGCCGACGAGAATTTTTATACTGGGTCCAAAAGCCGAATAGCCCGTCTGCTTCTAAGGCGGGCCTACAAAAAGGCCAACGCCCACTGTCAGGACTTCGACTACCAGGTGGCCATGCGCCTGTGGGAGCTGGATGAGCTGGAGCGGCAAAACTCCCCAAAGCTGGACGCCGTGGCCGACACCTTTGCCCGACTCCTCTCCGCGGCGGCTCCCGCCACCGAAGACGAGAGCCTGGACCGGGCCCGGCGGCAGCTCCTCTACCACCTGGGCCGCTGGATCTACCTCATCGACGCCTGGGACGATCTGGCTGAGGACAAAGAGCGAGGCCGCTATAACCCCATTGCCGCGCGGTTTGGACAAGAGCCGGACCTTGAATACCTGGACACTACCTTGCGCCACTCCCTGAGCCTGGCCCAGTCGGCCTTTCAGCTTTTACCACCCACGGCCCACAGCGGCATTTTAGAAAACATTCTCTACCTCGGCCTCCCCAATGTCCAAGCCCTGGTCCAAGCGGGCAAATGGGGCCGGAAGGAAAGGAAATGACTACATGAGCGATCCGTACAGCATCCTGGGGGTGAGCCCCAACGCCAGCGACGAGGAGATCAAGCGCGCCTACCGTGAGCTGGCCCGGAAATACCACCCCGACAACTACCAGGACAATCCTCTGGCCGACCTGGCCGAGGAGAAGATGAAGGAGATCAACGAGGCCTACGACCAGATCACCCAACAGCGCGGCCACGGCGGCCAGACTTACCAGACCCAGCCGGGCTACCAGCGCCAGAGCGCGGGGTATCAGTCCCAAAGCTCCGTCGACCCCTTCTCCCAGCGGGTGCGCCAGCGCATCCAGGTGGGCGACCTGGACGGCGCGGAGCGCATCCTGACCCAGGAGGCGGCGGTGAAAAACGCCGAGTGGTACTTTTTGATGGGCGCTGTGTGCTACCGCAAGGGCTGGCTGGACGAGGCCCGGCAGAACTACCAGATGGCCGTCCAGATGGCCCCCAATAACATGGAATACCAGCAGGCCTACGCCATGATGAGCCGGGGCGGCTACGCCTACCAGCCCTACGGGAACCAGAACATGGCAGGTAGCGAGGCGTGCGATTGCTGCACCACGCTGATGTGCCTGAACTGCCTGTGCGGCGGCGGGCGAGGCTGTTGATATGCGGCGGAGCAAGACCTTCCCCCTGGCCCTTTGCGCCATTCTCTCCGCCCTGGCCCTGGCGGTGCTGTACCTTTCCTGCCTGACGCCCACGGGCCGCTGGGCCCTGGTGGCGGTGGCGGGACTGTTTCCGGTGGCCGCCGTCATCTCCCTGAACTGGGGAGGAGGCGCGGCAGTCTGGGCAGTGGCCGGGCTTTTGGGATTGCTGCTGCTACCAGATAAACTAAACGCACTTCTTTTTGCTCTGTTCTTCGGGCCCTACGGCGTGGTCAAGAGCCTTTTGGAGCGCAAGCTGCCCCGCTGGGCGGCGCTGGTAGGCAAGCTGGTCTTCTTCAACGCCGTGCTGGCGGTGGTGTTCTTTGCTTTCGCCAAGCTTCTGCTCCCCACGCTGCCGGAGTGGCTGAGCGATCGTAGCTGGCTCGTTTTCCTGCTGGGCAGCGGCGTTTTCGTGGTCTACGACTTCGGCCTGACCAAGCTCATCGCCTTTTACGTTCAGCGCATGGGCAAGGATCTGCACAAGCACGGCATTTGACACAAAAGAGGTGACCTCAAGGTGATTAAAAGCATGACCGGCTATGGCCGGGGCGAGACCCAGCGCGAGGGCCTTCAGCTCACGGTGGAGCTGCGGGCGGTCAATAACCGCTATCTGGACTGCACCGTCAAGCTGCCCAGAGCCTATATCTTCGCTGAGGACGCGCTGAAAAAGCGGGTCCAGGACCAGGTGGGCCGGGGCAAGGTGGATATGTTCGTCACCATGACCCAGACCGCCGGGGATGACCAGAAGGTGACGGTGAATGAGGCCCTGGCCCGGGAGTATATCGAGGCGTTGAAGACCCTGTGGACCCTGGGACAGGGTTACCTCAAGGACGACTGTTACCCCGCGTCGGTGGCCCGGTTCCCCGACGTGCTCACCGTGGAGAAAAAGGAGGAGGACCCCGAGGCGGTAAAGGCCCAGCTCTTGGAGACCTTGGAGCTGGCTTTGGCGGATTTCAACGCCATGCGGGCGGTGGAAGGCGAAAAACTCCGCGCCGATATCCTGGGCCGGGCCGAGACCATCGAGACCCTGGTGGGCCAGGTGGAGCGTCAGTCGCCGGAGACGGTGGCGGCCTACCGCCAAAAGCTGGAGACCAAGCTCCGGGAGGTGCTGGAGAACCGGCAGCTGGACGAGGGCCGCCTCCTCACCGAGTGTGCCATCTTTGCCGACAAGGTCGCCGTGGACGAGGAGACCGTTCGTCTTCGGTCCCACATCGCCCAGCTCCGGGAGCTCTTGGACCAGGGCGGGGCCATTGGCCGGAAGCTGGACTTCCTCATCCAGGAGTTTAACCGGGAGGCCAACACCATCGGCTCCAAGTGCACCGACCTGAACGTCACCAAACTGGTGGTGGACATGAAGGCGGAGATCGAAAAGATCCGTGAGCAGGTCCAGAACATCGAGTGAGGAGGCGGACGCTGTGGAGCTTGTGAACATCGGCTACGGCAACATGGTCTCCGCCCGCCGTCTTCTCGCCGTGGTTAGCCCGGACTCCGCGCCGGTCAAGCGCATGGTCCAGGACGCCCGGGAGGCGGGGCGGCTCATCGACGCCACCCTGGGCCGTAAGACCCGAGCGGTGCTGGTCATGGACTCGGGTCACATCGTCCTGGCGGCGCTGCCCACCAGCGCGGTAGAGGGCAGGCT